>NZ_JBSHJJ010000005.1:0-397551 GCF_053619415.1 Nocardiopsis sp. NPDC055551
CCGGGTGTGGAAGCCCTGTGAGGGGTGGAGCTGACCGGTACTAATAGGCCGAGGGCTTGTCCGCTGCAGATAATTAGGTTGCTCGCGCACATTTTGTTCACGAAATCTTACTCGTGGCTGTGCCCCTTTTGTGGGGGTGTGGTTGTGGGTGTTTGGTTTCCGTGGTGGTTATTGCTGGAGGGTCACACCCGGTCTCATTCCGAACCCGGTCGTTAAGTCTCTTTGCGCTGATGGTACTGCCCTGTGGTGGGGTGGGAGAGTAGGTCGCTGCCACGGTTTTTCTTGGGGGGTCCGCTTGTTGGCGGGCCCCCTTTTTTTGTGTGTGGTGGGGTTGTGTGTTGGGGGGTTGTCTTTTTAGGCGGCCCCTTTTTTTGTTGTGGGTGGGGTGTCTGAGGTGCGGAGTCTTGGGGTTGTTGGGCGTTGCTCGGGTGGTGGTCCTGTGGGTGGTCTGGCGGGTGTGGGGTGGGTGTGTGGGGCGCCTGAGATCGAGAGCCCACCGGTTCACGGGGCGGGTGTGGGGCGTGTTGGTGGGGCGCCTCGGGTAGGGGGTCCTGCTGGTGGTTGGGCGGGGTGGGGGTGGGTTCTCCCTCCTTCCCCGCCGCGTGATTGTTGCCGCCCGCACCGCACGCGTCAAGGCAATGTCGGGTGCTGTGGCGCTGTGGTGGGTGGCCTTGACCCGCGCGGCACGGGCGGCGGTTTGGCGGCTATCGGGGAAGGGGGGAGAGTGGTTGAGGTTCCTAACGGCCCTGTGGGCCTGCGGCCCACTCCGGCCGCAGGCGGCCGGATCCCTTCCCTATCCCTCTGGTGTCCTCGTGGGCCGCGTCGCCACTACGTGACGGGCCCGGTCACGAAGGGCCCGCTACAGGTCGGGCACGGGGCGGGCCGCGTCCCAGCGGTAGCCGGCCCTGGAGGCAAGACCACACAGAGGCTGGTAGCAGTAGCGGATGCCGGCGGGCCGGTCGTGGTGGTGGGAGCAGTCTCGGTGCCAGTACCCGGCACTGTGCCCGTAGTGGGGTGGCAGTAGGTCCGGTGTCGGCAGGTGTGCTGTCGACACCCCCGATGGGGGCCACTCTGTCCCCGGGGTATGGCTCTGGGTGAGGGTTCGCGGTGTTTCTGCCTCTGGGCATGCTGATATCCCCACAGGGCACGGGCCCTTGGGGTCTGACACCCAACCTGGGGTGATCTCGTCGGCGTGGTGTTCCACCTGGTGGAAGTGCACGGTGGTTAGAGGGCGGTGGCTGGGGCTGGCTCTCCTTCCCCGTCCCCGGACCCGCTGGTCTCGGTGTCCTGCCTGTTCTGGGCGTGGTGGTGTTCCCAGATCTTCCGGTTCACCTTGGTCTGCAACCGGTGCTTGAGCCGGTTATGGGTCGCACACAAGATCTGCATGTTGTCCGAGCTCGTCACCCCGCCGTGGGAGAAGGGGATGATGTGGTCGTACTGCGACCAGCTACGCGGCACGTCACAGCCCTGGTGCCACTCGCAGTAGGGCTTCTTGAACCCGGCCGCCTGACGCACCGGATCCGGGGCACACCGCTGCTTTCGCCCCACATCCAACAGGGTCCGGCCTTCTTCGTCGGTCAGGAACCGGCGCAGCCAACTGTCGGGGGTCAGGCGGGCCACCATCTGGTCGGGGATGACCACACCATCCTCGGTGGTGGCCGGCTCTGCAGTGTCGTCTCCGAGGAACCGCTTCAGGGGGACGGTGATGTTCAGCGTGGCCAACGCCTGGGGGGCTTTGGCGCACTCCCGGTGGCCCAGGGCGGTCTCGAAGATCCGCATCATCGCGTCATAGGTGCGCTGATGCTTCGGCACAGCGGCGTTATCGGGCCCGTACAGCTGCGTGTAAGCCTCCAGGGCGGCCTGGATCAGCTCGTTGTCGGCCCCCGGCCCCCACATCCGCAGCAAAAACCCGGACTCGAACGTGGGCGAGAACTGCGCGCCCCGGTTCTCGAACGTCTCGTCATAGTCCCGGTCGGCCTTTTCCGGGTCCAGGCGGGCCACGAACCATTTCGCCGCGTCCCGCAACTGGCGCACCGAGGCCTGCGGGCACTCGGCCTTGAAACCGATCAGCCCGAATTCCAACCGGGCCCGAAACCCCTCCACCGAAGGACGCTGGGCACGGAATTCCTCATCCGCTGATTCCAGGACCTTCGCCCACTCGCCCACAGCCTTTTCGGTGGAGGTCGCGATGGCGCACGCTTCACCCAACGACAGATTCTGCTTCCCGAACGCTTCTTCCACGAGCGGCAGCTGCTGCTTGTACAGGGCTCGGGCGAGGGTGGCGAGATTGTTGGCCTCGGCCGGGGAGGTGCCCCACTGGTGGGTGATCCACGCCTGGATGCTGCGCTGGCCACCCTCTTCCAACAGGACACCGGTGGCCTCCATGCGGGCCAGGGCGGGCAGCATCCCGTAACGGATCCGGTCTGTTTCCTGGTTGAGCCGGCGAAACTGTGCGAGCACATCGGCTTCGCACCCGAACGGGATATCCCGGCCGGAGAATTCCACCGCCAACTCCCGCGCACCCGCCATCGCCTGATCGACCGGGGTGTCCCCGGTCGGGCGCGGCGTGCTGGGAGGAAAGATCATACTCTGATTATATGCGAACACCCCCAAGAATGGCAGACTTACCGGCGGGTATATTGCATTCTTTTCTCCCGTCTGCGCGTACCACAAAACCATGCCGATTTTGGGTTATCCACAACCCGCAATCGAAGGGGATCCGGGATTTAATCTTGCTCCTAGCGCCATTATGGGTGCCCACAACGGCGCTACGGGAAAGAGCCTCATCAGAGCCGGCCACCGCGAGGACGCGCACCACCCCCACCCCACCTGTAGCGGGCCCTTCGTGACCTCACCCGTCACGTAGTGGCGACGCGCTCAACGAGGACACCAGAGGGAGGGGAAGGGATCCGGCCGTCTGCGGCCGGAGTGGGCCCCCGGCCCACAGGGCCCTTGGGACCTCAACCACTCTCCCCCCTTCCCCGATAGCCGCCAAACCGCCGCCCGCACCGTGCGGGTCAAGGCCACCAACCCCGCTGCCAGAGCACACACCATTGCCTTGACGCGTGCGGTGCGGGCGGCAACAATCACGCGGCGGGGAAGGAGGGAGAACCCACCCCCCCGCCCAACCACCCCAAAGAGCCAGAAACCTGAGGCGCCCCACCCACACACCCGAGCAACACCCAATAACCCCAAGACTCCCGCCCCCAGGCGCCCCACCAGGAGACCTTGGGCAGCACGAAACCGGCGAAACCAGCGGCTCCCCCAAGATCGATGGGATCATGTAGGCGGAACGGTTCACCACCCCGAACTCCCCGCCTGTGGATAACCCCAGCACCCACCACCCGAGGGTGGGCATGGAGGAGGGGCCTCCACTCCGTTGTAGAGGCCCCTCTTACTACACGCCGCCGCACGCTCGCAGAGCGCGCCGGTCGGCTCACCGGCTGACCGGCGGGGTGGCTCGGGTCAGAAGCCGTAGTTGTACATGGAACCGCCCGGGTAGATGGTGCCGACGCCGTCGCGGTAGGCGTAGCCGCCGTACTGGGCGCCCTGGACGAAGGTCCAACCGCCCAGGGTCCTACCGTTCAGGGAGACGTACCAGCCCGCCGCGTTGGGGTCGTTGTAGGCCCGGAGCGAGTAGTGGATGTGCGCGCCCGTGGTGGAGCCGCCGGCGCAGAGGCTGTTGCCCTGGGTGCCCAGGTAGTGGCCGGTGCCGACGTTGTTGCCGGGCAGCCACTGGTAGTCCTCCAGGTGGTAGTAGTCCGTGGAGAAGCCGTTGTCGTGGATGACACGGGTCCAGCCGGTGCACAGGCTGTAGGCGTAGCCGCCACGGGACGCGCGGGCCTGACCGGCGCCGCCGGCGAAGTCCGCGGACTCTCCCACGTTTCCGTGGGGGCCACCGGTCATGATCATGGACGTGCCGATGGCGTAGGGCAGACCGACGCCGACGTAGCTGGCGGGGGCGGCCTCGGAGGGGTTGGTCGAGGCGGCGACGGTTTCCCGCTCCTCCTCGGCCAGCAGGGAGCTTTCGGCGAGGATCGAGGAGAACTCCTCGGTTCCCTCCAGGCCGATGGACCAGTCGGAGGCCTCGTGTTCGGCGGCGAACAGCCAGGCGTCGGGGTCCTCTTCGGCGCCCATGGGGGCGGTCACGATGGCGACGCCGAACGCGGCGCCGTCGGCGGCTTCTCGGATGTCGACGCGGACGTCGCGCTCCTGGTCGGCCAGGGTGGACAGCCCGGTGTCGCGTTCGGCCAGGACGTCGTCGATGACGGCGTCGGCCAGGGCGTCCTCGGCGGACTCGGAGGTGGTGCTCAGGGTACGGGGAAGGTCCAGGGTCTCGGCGTGTTCGACGATGATCTCGACGTTGTCCGCCGTGCTGTGCGACGGAGCGGACGGCTGGGCAGAGACCGGGGTGGAGGCTCCCGCGAGCAGGGCGGCGGACATGGTGACCGTGAGCGCGCCTATGGGCAGGAATCGGGGGGCGGGGGTGGGCAGTGCCAACGCTTCTCCTGGGGGAGTCGAGTAGCGAACGGGTTATGACACCACAACCTTGATGTGGTTACCGCAGAGTAAGCACGCCACAATCCCCGATCAAGGGGGGTAACGAAAATTTCATACGCGATTACGATTTTCGAGGTTCAAAAGTTTCTTCTTCCGCTCCAGTCCCCCCGCGTACCCCGTCAGTGAGCCGTTCGCGCCGATCACCCGGTGACAGGGGACGATGACGCTGATCGGGTTGCGGCCGTTCGCCGCCCCCACCGCGCGCGAGGCGGTGGGCCGTCCCAGCTCCTCGGCCAGCTCCCCGTACCCGGCCGTCTCCCCGTACGGGATGGTGGTCAGGGCCCGCCACACCCGCAACTGCCAGGGCGTGCCGGTGGGCGCCAACGGCAGGTCGAACTCGCGCAGTTCACCCGCGAAGTAGGCGGCCAGCTGCCGTTTCACTTCGGTGAACGGAGCCTGGTCCGCCAGCCACCTCTCGCCGACGTGGTGCGGTGATCCGTCCTTGGGCGGGGTCGATACCCCGGCCAAGGCCTCACCGTCGCCGAACAGTAGGAGTTCCCCCAACGGCGAGTCCACCGTCGTGTACCTGGTCGAGCCCGGTATCGGTTCACGGAACCGTACCGAGGTCATCCTGTGCGGGGCCGCCGGTTCGGTGGCCTCGGGCAGGTCCAGCGGTAGTGCGTCCTGATCGGTGTAGGTCATCGTCCTCGCCTCTCTCGGTGTTCGTCATGGTCCAAAGACGCCCACAACAGGTGGGTCGCGTAGGAACGCCAAGGGCTCCAGGCCAGCGCTCCTCGTGCCGCCGCCGCGGGGGTCGCCGGCAACGCCGCCCTCTCCAGGGCCTTCTTGACCCCCAGATCCGTCTCAAGGAACACGTCCGGGTCGCCCAGGCCCCGCATACGCACGTATCGGGCGGTCCACGGGCCGATGCCGCGCAACTCCACGAGTCTCCGCTCCGCCTCGTCCCGGTCGCAGCCGGGTCCGAGGTCGACCCGGCCGTCGGCCAGCGCCGTGGCCACCCCCACCAGCGCGCGACCGCGGGCCACCGGGATCGACATCGCGGTCGGGTCCGCCGAAGCGAGTGCGTCGGGTGCCGGGAACGTGTGGGTGAGGGCGCCGTCGGGCCGCTCCAAGGGTTCTCCGAACCGTTCGACCAGCCGGCCCGCCAGGGTACGAGCGGCCCTCACCGACACCTGCTGACCCAGGACCGCCCGCACCGTGAGTTCGGCGGGGTCCACGTGACCGGGGGCGCGCACGCCGGGGCGCTCGCGCAGCACCGGCCCCAGCAGGGGGTCGGGCCCGAGGATCTCGGCGACGGCCTCGGGGTCGGCGTCCAGGTCGAGCAGGCTTCGGCAACGACGGACCGCCCCGCCCAGGTCGCGTGGTTCGGTCAGCCGCAACCGGCACAGCACGTGCCGGCCCACGGCCCTCGACCCGTTCGCCGGAGACAGCTCCACGATCCCGGGCCCGTTCGCCAACCTGAGGGTGCGCCGGTACGTCCCGTCGACGTACTCCTCGACCCCGGGCACCGCGCGTTCCCCGAGGAAGGCGAGCATCCCGGGCAGGTCGATCCGCCCCCGGTAGGGAAGTCGCAGCGTGATGGTGCCCGAACCGGTCGCGACGGTGCCGCCGTCGGCGTCCTCTCGCATCCGGCCGGGGGAGCGGTCGTAGATCGCCCGCATGGTCTCGTTGAACTGGCGGACGCTGGCGAAGCCCGCGGCGAACGCGGTGTCGGTCATGGGCAGGTCGGTGGTCTCCACCAGGATTCGGGCGGTGTGCGCCCGCTCGGTGCGGGCCAGCGCCAATGGTCCCGCTCCGACCTCGGTGGTGAGCAGCCGGTTGAGCTGACGTTCGCTGTATCCCAGTGACGCGGCCACCGCGCCCACCCCGCCGCGGTCCACGGCACCGTCGTTGATGAGACGCATGGCCCGCCCGACCACGTCGGCCCGTACGTTCCACTCGGCGGAGCCGGGCACGGTGTCGGGACGGCAGCGTTTGCAGGCGCGGTAACCGGATTCCTGGGCGGCCGCGGCGGAACGGTAGAACCGGACGTTCTCTCGTCTGGGGGTGACCGCCGGGCAACTCGGACGGCAGTAGATGCCGGTGGTCCGCACGGCGGTGTAGAAGACCCCGTCGAAGCGGGAGTCCCTGCTGCGGACCGCTCTGTAGCGCTGCTCGTCGTTCATCACCCCTCCATGTTCACCGACCGAGAGCCGCGGGGCCGGCGGTTTTCGGACATGGAGGTGAGGGGGCTATTACTCGTCGTTCTCGTGGTCGACCAGGTATTGGACGTAGACCGGGCGCAGGGCCTCCTGGAGTTCGGGGTCGTCCTCCGCGGAGAGCGCCTCGAAGAACAGGCCGGAGGCCTGGGCGACGCTCGCCTGGCTGGACTCGGTGTGCCCGGCGGCGGCCTCGCCTGCCGGAATGAGGCCGAGCAGCTTCCAGAAGAACCGCAGGTCCCACCGTTTCCGCGCCAGTTCCACGGCGCGTTCACGCAGTTCATCGGTGCTGATGTGCTCGAAGCCGGTGGTGTTGTCTCCCATGGTCGGAAGATACCCGAGACCCGCGCCGGGCATCCCCGAGTGAGCTGCGTTACTCTTCACACGAGTTCATCATCGCCTCCTCGGCGCCCGGGGAGACCCTCACAAGGGGTGCCGGGCGGGCGGGGAAACGTCGTGAGGGGTACGCCATGGCCGAGTCCGCCGCGCGGGTCGTCGTCGCCAAGCCGGGTCTGGACGGACACGACCGAGGGGTCAAGATCGTCGCCCGGGTGCTGAGGGACGCCGGGGTGGAGGTCATCTACATGGGCCTGCGCCAGACCCCGGAGATGATCGTGTCCGCCGCGCTCCAAGAGGACGCGGACGCCATCGGCCTTTCGGTGCTCTCGGGCGCCCACATGACGATGTTCGGTCGGGTCATGGAACTCCTGCGGGAGAACGACGCCACCGACATCCGGGTGTTCGGCGGTGGCATCATCCCCGATTCGGACGTCGCGGAGTTGGAGTCGATGGGGGTCGCCCGGATCTTCACGCCGGGTGCTCCGACGACGGACATCGCCGACTGGGTGCGGGAGAACATCCGCCCGGCGCACGCCGCCTGACCCCACGCCCGACCGACCCCCGAGTCGTGATCTTCCTCGCATCGTGGGCCGTGGGAACGGTGTTAGCGGCCGTGTCTCTGGTCACAGATTTTCCCACGTGAGAACCGTGCTACTACCGCGCGAGCGGCTTTCCGGGGCGGCCCCGGGGGGTCAACGAGGCCCCGATGGCCGGCGACCGGATCCCGGGCGACTAAGCTTTGCGCATGTCGCGGGTGGCAACGCCGCGGCGATCTCGATCTCTGTAGGCGGCTCAGCCCCCATCGGGGGTTTGCGTCGTGTGACATCAGTGCGTCACCGCCGATCCGGACACGCCACCCCGGTACAAACTTGAGCCAGCGATTTACAAGGACGGACCCTCGTGGACCTGTTCGAATACCAGGCGAAGGAACTCTTCGCAGAGTACGGAGTCCCCGTACCCCAGGGAAAGGTGGCGAGCACGGCCGCTGAGGCACGTGCCATCGCTGATGAGTTCGCCGCCGCGGGCAAGCCCCGTGTCGTCGTGAAGGCCCAGGTCAAGACCGGTGGCCGCGGTAAGGCCGGCGGTGTGAAGGTCGCCGACGGCCCCGAGGACGCTCAGGCCAAGGCCGAGCAGATCCTCGGCATGGACATCAAGGGCCACACGGTCCACCGTGTCCTGGTCGAAGAGGCGAGTGACATCGCCGAGGAGTACTACTTCTCCTTCCTCCTCGACCGCGCCAACCGCGACTTCCTCGCCATCTGCTCCAAAGAGGGCGGCATGGAGATCGAGGAGGTCGCCGAGACCAACCCCGACGCCGTCGCGAAGATCTCGATCAACGCACTCAACGGCGCCCCGGCCGATGTCGCCGCGGAGATCGTGAAGGCGGGCAAGCTGCCCGAGGCCGCCGTCGCGGGTGCCACGGAGATCATCACCAAGCTCTGGGACGCCTTCGTCGGCAAGGACGCCACCCTCGCGGAGGTGAACCCGCTCATCCTGACCAAGGACGGCCGGGTCGTCGCCCTCGACGGCAAGGTGACCCTGGACGAGAACGCCGAGTTCCGCCAGGACCTGGAGAGCTTGACCTTCGCCGAGGAGGGTGACCCGCTAGAGGTCGCCGCCAAGGCCAAGGGCCTCAACTACGTCAAGCTCGAAGGCGAGGTCGGCATCATCGGTAACGGTGCCGGTCTGGTCATGTCGACCCTGGACGTGGTCGCCTACGCCGGTGAGAACCACGGTGGCGTCAAGCCCGCCAACTTCCTCGACATCGGTGGTGGCGCCTCGGCCGAGGTCATGGCCAACGGCCTGGAGATCATCCTGGGCGACCCCGCGGTCAAGAGCGTATTCGTCAACGTCTTCGGTGGCATCACCGCCTGTGACGCCGTCGCGAACGGCATCGTGCAGGCGCTGGAGCTGCTGGAGGGCCGCGGCGACGACGTGTCCAAGCCGCTGGTGGTGCGCCTGGACGGCAACAACGCCGAACTGGGCCGACAGATCCTGGACGAGCGTGCCCACCCGGCGGTTCGTCGGGTCGACACGATGGACGGCGCCGCCGCTCAGGCCGCCGAGCTCGCGGCGAAGTAGGGGACGAATTCACCATGGCTATCTTCCTGACCAAGGACAGCAAGGTGCTGGTCCAGGGCATGACCGGCTCTGAGGGCACCAAGCACACCCGCCGGATGCTCGCTTCCGGCACCAACATCGTCGGCGGCGTGAACCCGCGCAAGGCCGGCCAGAAGGTCGACTTCGACGGCACCGAGGTTCCGGTCTTCGGCTCCGTGGCCGAGGGCATGGAGGCCACCGGCGCCGACGTCACCGTGATCTTCGTTCCGCCGAAGTTCACCAAGGACGCCGTCGTCGAGGCCATCGACGCCGAGATCGGTCTGGCCGTCGTGATCACCGAGGGCATCCCGGTCCACGACACCGCCGCCTTCTGGGCCCACGCGGGCGCCAAGGGCAACAAGACGCGCGTGATCGGCCCGAACTGCCCCGGTCTCATCACCCCGGGTCAGTCGAACGCCGGCATCATCCCGGCCGACATCACCAAGCCGGGCCGCATCGGCCTGGTGTCGAAGTCGGGCACGCTCACGTACCAGATGATGTACGAGCTGCGCGACATCGGTTTCTCGACCGCCGTCGGCATCGGTGGCGACCCGATCATCGGCACTACGCACATCGACGCCCTGGCGGCCTTCGAGGCCGACCCGGACACCGACGTGATCGTGATGATCGGTGAGATCGGTGGCGACGCCGAGGAGCGCGCCGCCGCCTACATCCAGGAGAACGTGACCAAGCCGGTCGTCGGCTACGTCGCGGGCTTCACCGCCCCGGAGGGCAAGACCATGGGCCACGCCGGCGCCATCGTCTCCGGTTCCTCCGGTACGGCCGCCGCCAAGAAGGAGGCCCTTGAGGCCGCGGGCGTCAAGGTCGGCAAGACTCCGACCGAGACCGCCGAGCTGGCTCGCGGGCTCTTCTAGGTCTTCTCGAAGAATCGACGGCTCCGCCCCGCCACCGGGTCTCCCGGTCGGCGGGGCGGAGCCGTCTCGTGTGCGGGGCCCGCCCCCGCCAGCCTACTCCTCGATCTCGGGCGGCCGGTCCGACCTCTTGCGGATGCCCTGGACGGTCGCGACGGTGACCGCGGGCACCATGAACAGCAGCAGGAAGATCAGCCATCCGATGAGGGAGCTCGTACCTCCGTAGGCGATGGCGGGGATCCCCCAGATGACGAAGATGACGCCGCCCCAGATGACCGCCCCGTTGACGTTGGGGCCGTTCTTCTGGTTCTTCTCCTCCGCCTCGGCCACGTCGCCCTTGGTGCGCGGCGCGGGGGCCACGGCCGTCTCCTTCGGTCCGTCGATGGCGCTGGGTCGGAGCGCGCGGGGTAGATCGTCGAAGAGCGGGACCAGGTCGGTGTTGGTGACCGCGTGCAGGGTCTCGTTCGTGCGCCGCTCGTGTTCGTCCAGGTCCAACCGCCCGTCCTGTAGCGCCGTGCGCAGTCGGTCCAGGGCCTCGTCGCGTTCGGAGTCCGAGAGACGGTAGGGGTGGTCCGGGGCGGGCTCTGACATGATCGTCCTTCGAGCGGGGAGAGAGCTCATGATCTTACGACGTATCTCGTTCGTTCCCCGTTCCCGGCCCCTGACGCGGATACGACACGCGCGAGCCGGATGCCGCGGAGCATTCCGGTCCCTGGCAGCATAAGTCGGGTGAGTACGCCAGCATCACCCCCCGACAGAGGGCGCCCGTCGAAGTCCGGCGACGCGCCCGAGGCCTCCTCGGCTCTGGGCGAGCCCCGCCCGGTCTACTCGACCGGCGGGATCGCCGCCGCGTCGGCCGCCGGCATCGGCTTGGCGGTGATCGTCACCTTCACCATGGTCGGTTGGGTGGCGGCACCGCACGACACCTTCGGTGAGGACATCGCCGACCTGCTGCGCAGCGCGGTCCTGGCCTGGTTGGTGGGCCACCACGTGTCCTTCACCATCATGGAGGGGCAGATCAGTCTGCTGCCGATGGGGTTGGTGCTGCTGCCCGGAATGCTGCTGTACCGGTTCGGTCGGTGGTTGGCCCGCAACTGCGAGATCGAACGACTGCGGCATGTGTACCGGGCGGCCCTGGCGATCGCGGGTCCCTACGCGGCGATCGCGGGCACGCTCGCGTTGCTGGCGCACACGGACGCCGTGGAGCCGAGCATGCCGCGAGCGTTGCTGATGGGGTTCGTGATCGCGTTCCTGGCCGGTGGCCTGGGCGTGCTGCGCCAGCTCATGAAGGACAAGGGCGTGGCCGCGGGCGACCTGCTCGACCTGATGCCGGCCCGTAGTCGTTCGCTACTGGTGGGGATGTTGGCGTCCTCGGGGACCCTGCTCGCCGGCGGTCTGCTGTTGTTCCTGGTGGCGTTGGCGATGAGCTACGACGAGGTGCTGGCGGTCACCGCGTCCCTCGCCCCCGGCCTGATCGGCGGGGTGCTGTTGTTCATCGTCCAGCTGGCCTATCTGCCCAACGCGGTGATCTTCGCGGTCTGTTACGCGCTCGGCCCGGGCTTCGCGGTGGGAGCCGAGACGCTGGTGGCGCCGACGGGTGTTTCGGTGGGGCCACTGCCCGCGTTGCCGATGCTCGCCGCGCTGCCGGCCAACGGCGCGGCCCCGGTGTTGTCCTTGGTGGCACTGGCGGTGCCGTTCGTGGCGGGCGCGCTCGGCGGTGTGGTGACCCAACGCCACGCCCCGGACGTGGTGAGCGAGGCGGCTCCGCTGTGGGGATTCGTGTGCGGGGTGACCACGGGGATCCTGTACGCGGCTCTGGCCGGTGCCGCCGGTGGTTCGTTGGGCACTCAGCGCCTGGCGGAGGTGGGCCCTTCGGCCTGGCAGGTGGGATTGGTGGCCGCCTTGGAGGTGGGGGTGGCCGCGGCGGTGGCGGCGTGGATCGCCAACTGGTGGTACACGCGCAGGTCGAACCACTCGGTGGTCGCCCGCCGGGAGGAGGCCAAGGCCGAACGCACCCCCGAACCGTCGATGCCGGCGGTGGACCTGCCCCAGGACGTGCCCAGCGGCGAGGGGCTGGCGACGGTCACCCCGTTGCGACCCCGCGAGGAGGAGTCCGAGACCACCGAGACCGGTGAGGTTCCCGGACCCACCATCGCCGAACGTCGCGAGGAACTGAAGAGGACCCGTAAGGCCCGTCGCGCCGACCGCTCCACCGAGCGGCGGGCGCGCAAGGACGCCCGCAGGGAACTGCGCGAACAGCGTCGCGCGGAGAAGGCGTCGCGGTCGTGGTGGCGGAATGGCGGTGACGTGGAGGAGGTCTCCGAGGAGGAGCTGTACGGCATCACCTACGAGGCCTCTTCGGAGGAACTCGACCAGCGGAACTAGTACCGACCCGGATCAGACCGATCTGGACACGGCGCGGAGGGCACGGCCCACGTGCCGTGCCCTCCGCGTCCTTCACGTTCCGCCGTTCGCGCTTCCGCCCGGCTGGTCGCCCTTGACCTGGGCCCGGCGCTTGTCCGGTTCGAAGATGGCGTTCACCAGGTCGGTGCACCACTTGAGCAGTTCCAGGTCGCGCAGCGGCTTGCCGCCGATCCCGCCGGCCTTGGGGACCGGAACCAGGAGGGTCTTGGCGGCCTCCTTGCGGATCGACCTGGGGTACATGCGTCGCAGCCTCAGCTCCTGGGACTCGCGCAGCTCCACCGGTGAGAACCGGATCTGGTTGCCCTGCATGACCACGTCGGCCAACCCCGCGGACTTGGCCAGCACCCGGAATCGGGCCACCGCCATGAGGTTGTCCACCGGCTGCGGCGGGGTGCCGTACCGGTCGGTGAGCTCCTCGTAGGCACCGAGGATGTCGGCCTCGTCGGACACGCTCGCGATGCGCTTGTAGGACTGCAACCGCAGCCGTTCCCCCGGCACGTAGTCGTGCGGGATGTGCGCGTTGATGGGCAGTTCGACCTTGGTCTCGACCTCTTCCGCGGCGGTGGGGTCGCCCTTGAGCTCGGCGACGGCCTCACCGACCATGCGCATGTACAGGTCGAAGCCCACGCCCGCGATCGTCCCGGACTGTTCGGCGCCCAGGATGTTGCCGGCGCCGCGGATCTCCAGGTCCTTCATCGCCACGTACATGCCGGCGCCCGTCTCGGTGTGCTGGGCCACCGTCGCCAACCGCTCGTAGGCGGTCTCGCTGAGCGGTTTCTCCGGGGGGTACAGGAAGTAGGCGTAGGCGCGTTCGCGGCCACGACCCACCCGGCCGCGCAGCTGGTGCAGCTGGGAGAGCCCGTAGGTGTCGGCGCGGTCGATGATGAGGGTGTTGGCGTTGGGCACGTCCAGGCCGGACTCGACGATGGTCGTGGAGACCAGCACGTCGAAGTTCTTCTCCCAGAAGTCCACCATGACCCGTTCGAGTTGCTGCTCGTTCATCTGACCGTGTGCGTAGGCCACTCGTGCCTCGGGCACCAGGCGTTGGATGGACGCGGCCACCTTGTCGATGGACGCCACCCGGTTGTGCACGAAGAACACCTGGCCCTCGCGCATCAGCTCGCGTCGGATCGCCGCGGTGATCTGCTTGTCCTCGTAGGGGCCCACGAAGGTGAGTACCGGGTGGCGCTCCTCGGGCGGGGTGAGGATGGTGGTCATCTCACGGATGCCGGTCAGACCCATCTCCAGGGTGCGCGGGATGGGTGTGGCCGACATGGCCAGTACGTCCACCTGGGTGCGCAGCCGCTTGAGGGACTCCTTGTGCTCGACGCCGAAGCGTTGCTCCTCGTCGATGATGACCAGTCCGAGGTCCTTGAACCGGGTCTCCTGCGACAGCAGGCGGTGGGTACCGATGACCACGTCGACCTCGCCGCCGCGCAGCCCCTCGCGGGTCAGCTCCACCTCGCCGTCGGTCTGGAAGCGCGACATCGGCTTGACCGTGACGGGGAAGGACGCGTAGCGCTCGGTGAACGTGGACATGTGCTGCTGGACCAGCAGGGTGGTGGGCACCAGCACGGCGACCTGCTTGCCGTCCTGGACCGCCTTGAACGCGGCGCGCACCGCCACCTCGGTCTTGCCGTAGCCCACGTCACCGCAGATCAGCCGGTCCATCGGGACCGACTTGCCCATGTCCTTCTTGACCTCGTCGATGGCGGCCAGCTGGTCGGGCGTCTCCACGTAGGGGAAGGCGTCCTCCAGTTCGCGCTGCCAAGGGGTGTCCTGACCGAACGCGTGCCCGGGCGAGGCCTGACGGGCCGAGTACAGGCGGATGAGGTCGCCGGCGATCTCCCGGACGACCTTGCGGGCCCGGCTCTTGGCCTTGCTCCACTCGGCGCCGCCCATCTTGGACAGGGTGGGCGCCTCGCCGCCCACGTACCGGGTGACCTCGCCGAGCTGTTCGGTGGGCACGAAGAGGCGGTCACCGGGTTGTCCGCGCTTGGAGGGCGCGTACTCGATGAGCAGGTATTCGCGGGTGGCGCCCTGGATCTGGCGGCTGACCATCTCCAGGTAGCGGCCCACGCCGTGCTGTTCGTGCACGACGTGGTCGCCGGGCTTGAGCTGGAGTGGGTCTACGGTGCCCTTGCGTCGGCTGGGCATGCGCCGCATGTCCCGGGTGGAGGACTTCTGCCCCACCAGGTCGGTCTCGGTGAGCACCACCGTGTGCACCGACCGCAGTAGGAAACCGTGGTCGACCAGGCCGGTGGTGACGGTGGCGATGGCCTCCTTGGGGGCTTCGACCAGGTCGCCGGTCAGGGTCGCACCCAACCCGGCGTCGCGCAGCATCGCGACGAGTCGTTCGGCCGGCCCCTGCCCCTGGGTGACCAGCACGACGCTCCAGTTGTCGTGCAGCCAGCCCTTGATGTCGGCCAGGGCGCGCTCGGTGTCGCCGCGGTAGCTGTCGGCGGGCACCGCGCCCACCATCACCGCGTCGTCCTCCTCGGCGGTGCGGTCCTCATCGGCGGCGAACGGGGTCAGGCCCCACCAGGGGAGTTCCCGTTCGTCGGCGATGGTGCGCAGTTCGGAGATCGACATGTACGCCGACTCGCCCAGGTCGATGGGGGCCTCGCCACCGGAGGCGGCGTTGATCCAGGACGCGTCCAGGAACTCGGCGCTGGTGGCCTCCAGTTCCAGGGCGCGGGTACGGATGCGCTCGGGGTCGCAGCCCACCACCATGGCGTTCTTCGGCATGTAGGTGAAGAACGGTTCCATGCTCTCGGCGAGCACGGGCGCGAACGCCTCCATGCCCTCCACGGCCACTCCGTCGGCGATCTTGGTGAGGATCTCCGCCAGGGAGGGGTGTTCCTCGGCCAGGGCGCGTGCGCGTTCGCGGACGGTTTCGGTGAGCAGCAACTCCCGGCAGGGCGGCGCGAACAGCCCGGAGGAAGCACCGTCTCCGGGGCCCGCGCCCTCCTCGCCGGGGGTGATGGATCGCTGGTCGGCGACCTGGAAGTAGCGGATGTCCTCGACGGTGTCGCCCCAGAACTCCAGCCGGAGCGGGTGTTCCTCGGTGGGCGGGAAGACGTCGAGGATGCCGCCGCGCACGGCCATGTCACCACGCTTCTCGACCAGGTCCACGCGGGCGTAGCCGGTGTTGGTCAGGGAGGTGACGACCTCTTCCAGGGGCACCTCGTCACCGGTCCGGATGCGGACCGGTTCGAGGTCGCCCAACCCGGCGACCAGTGGTTGCAGGACGCTGCGCACCGGCGCCACGACCACCCGAAGGGGTGTGGTGAGCGGGTCCGAGGGGTCGGGGTGGGCCAAACGTCGCAGGACCGCCAGGCGTCGGCCGACGGTGTCGGAGCGAGGGGAGAGCCGCTCGTGCGGAAGCGTCTCCCAGGCGGGGAAGAGCGCGACCGAGTCCGTGGGCAGCAGTGAGCCCAGGGCGTCGGTCAGGTCGGCGGCCTCACGTTCGGTCGCGGTGATGGCGAGCACCGGTCGTTCGGCGCCCACCGGCGCGTCGGCGGCCAGCGCGCCCACCATGAAGGGGCGCAGGGCCGCCGGGGCGACGAGGTCGAGATGGGGATCGTGGCCGCCGCGGGCGGTCTCGATCGCGCTGTGCAGTGCCGGGTCCCGGGAGACGTCGGCGAGAAGTCCAATGAGGCTCATAGCACCAGAAAGTGGAGAGGTACGTGCGGTGGCGGAGACGGTCACGGCCATGGGTCCCCTGAAGTGGATCCGTCCAGGCACGATCGGGCCGCACGTGAGTCGGGCGGCCGTGGGTCGGGTGGGTGTGCGCCACCCGTTCTCCGCTCAGCTTATCCAGTTCGCCGATGGCGCGTGGGACGAGTGCGCGGGTCCGGCCGTCTTCGGCCTTCCTCCTACGCAACACCCGATGAGCTCGGACTCTTCCCGGTAGGAGCACCTCAGCGCCATGTCGGTGGAGGGTGCGGGATTACGCTGGGTGGGATCGCGACCATGGCAGAGGGAGGATGTGCGTGGTGAGTGTCCACAGACACGGGAGTCGGCAAGCCCCGGTCTTCGCCCCAGGTCCGGATGGGCTCGCCCACTTGGAGCTCATTCTCAGCGGGGCGTACCCGTTCCCGGGTTTCATGACCCGGGACGAGGTGGAGTCGGTCTCACGGAGCGGGCGGTTGCCCGACGGCCGGCCTTGGCCGGTTCCGGTCACCTTGGAGGTCCCCGAGGAGTTGGCCGGTGAGAAGGCGCTCACGCTCACCGATCTCGAAGGTGCGCCGTTGGCCGGGCTGGAGGTGCGCGAGCACTGGGAGGACGGGGGAGTCCACCGCCTGGCCGGTGACGTGACGATGCTGCGTCCGGCGACCTACGGGGTGTTGCGCGAGCTGCGCGCCACCCCGGCGGAGGTGCGGGCGCAGAGCGAGTTGGAAGGGGCCGGGGCCCGATCGCTGCTCGCGGTGGTCACCGACCGTCCGTTGCACCATCGGGCGCTGCACCAGATCCGGGCCGAGGCCGACGCGTTGGCGCGCGATGGTGAACGGGCCGAGGTGATCGTGGTGGTCGACGCCCCCCTGGAGGAGGAAGGGCTCGCTACCGCGGTGCTGGCCGCCGAACCCCTGTTGCCGCCGCGCAGCTCGTTCGTGGTCGTGACCCTGCCCCGCTCGCGGGCGCGCGCCACCGGAGCGGTCGGTGGCGACTGGAACGAACGGGACACGGCCCTGGCCGCGCACGTGGCCGCCGCCTATGGCGCCACCCACATGCTGGCCGAGTCGGGTGGACGCGGACCGGAGGTCGAGCGGGTGATGGCGTTGCGTCCACCGCTGACGGTTCTGGATCCCGAGCCGTGGCGGTACGACTCCGAGGAGGGGTTGTGGAAGCCGTTCACGCATGTGGACCCGGCACGGGCGCTCGCCGAGCCCTCCGACGACGAGGTGGAGTCGGAGCTGGCGCATGGGCGTGAGCTGCCCGCGTGGCTCACCCCCGCTCGGGTCGGCGCGGAGCTGGCCCGGTTGCGTCCGGCCCGTACCAAGCGCGGTGTCACCCTGTTGTTCACCGGTCTTTCGGGGTCGGGCAAGTCCACCATCGCCCGCGGGGTTTCCGATGGAATCCGGCGGGCGGGGCGTCCGGTGACCCTGCTCGACGGAGACGTGGTGCGCCGGATGCTGTCCAAGGGGTTGACGTTCTCCCGGCATGACCGGGAGCTCAACATCCGGCGGATCGGTTACGTGGCCTCGGAGATCACCCGCCATGGCGGGGTCGCGGTGTGCGCGCCGATCGCTCCCTACGAGGCCGGGCGGGCGGAGGTTCGTGCCATGGTGGAGGAGTTCGGTGACTTCTTCCTGGTGCACGTGGCCACCCCGTTGGAGGTGTGCGAGGAGCGCGACCGCAAGGGCCTGTACGCCCAGGCGCGCGCCGGGGTGATCCCCGAGTTCACCGGGATCTCCGACCCCTATGAGGTGCCGACCGACGCCGACCTGGTGGTCGACACCGTGGACTCCGACCCGGCCGAGTCCGTGGCCGCGGTGATGGACGCCCTGCGCGAGGGCGGTTGGATCCCGGCCTTGGACCGGCACATGAGTGAGGAATAGATGACAGACGACGTCCGAGCCCCCGGACACCGGGTGCTGCGCCTGGTCGAGGTGATGGAGACGTTGCGCCGGGAGTGCCCGTGGGACGGCTCCCAGACGCACGAGTCCCTGGCCAAGTACCTCATCCAGGAGTCCTACGAGACCTTGGAGACCATCGAGGAGGGCGACCACGCGCTGTTGCGCGAGGAGCTCGGTGACGTGCTGCTGCAGGTGGTCTTCCACGCGGCGATCGGCGCCGAGCGGCCCGAGGGGGATCCGGCGAGGTTCACCGTGGACGACGTCGCCGACGCCATCATCGACAAGATGACCCGCCGCCACCCGCACGTGTTCGGTGGTGTGGAGGTGTCGGGCACCGACGAGGTGTGGTCCAACTGGGAGGCCATCAAGGCGGCCGAGCGCGCGGAGAAGGCCAAGGCGAGGGGAGGCTCCGGCGAGGTCTCGGTGCTGGATGGGGTGCCGTTCGCCCAGCCGGCGGTGCTGCTCGCCCACGAGCTGCAAAAGCGCGCGGTGCGCAACGGCTTCCCCGCCGATCTGGTGGGCGACGACGGGGCCGAGGGCGGCGAGCTGTTCGCGGCGGTGGCGGTCGAGCGGGGCCAGGGGCGGGACCCGGAGACGGACCTGCGCCTGGCGGCCCGCCGGTTCGACGGTCGGGTCCGGGCCGCGGAGGACGCGGCGCGCGCCGACGGTCGTGAGCCGCGCGGGTTGAGCGTCGAGGAGTGGCGTGGTTACTGGTCGAAGACCGAGGAGTAACCTCAAGGACCCTCGAACCCCTCCCACCGGTGTGCGACGTCCCCGTGCGTCACCTTCCCGACCGCCTCATCCCCTTCGGTAGGGAACGCACGTCGATCACCTCGGTGGAGGGGTCGCTCGGAGCCAACCCCGCGCTGAACGTCTCCTGTGGCCGGCGGGCGGTATCGCCGATGGCCGACAACAGGCCCACGATGACCCAGTTGGCCATCAGCGCCGACCCGCCCGCCGACAGGAACGGTGTGGTCATGCCGGTCAGCGGGATGATGCGGGTGGCGCCGCCCAGAACGATGAACACGTCGAACGCGGTCAGGAATCCGCAGCCCAGCGCGGTCAGCTTCAGGAACACGTCGCGGCTGCCCAGGGCGACGCGGAACGCCCGCTGGGCGAACAGGAACAGCAGGAACAGGACGGCGATGAGGCCGGTGAACCCGAGCTTCTCGCCTACCGACACCAGGATCAGGTCGCTGTCGGCGGCGAAGATCTCCTGGGCCTGCCCGTCGTGGAAACCGGTGCCGAGCAACCCGCCGTAGGCCAGGGCGATCAGGCCCTCCACCACCTGGAAGCTGCCGCCGGGCGAGTTGTAGACCTCGACGTCGAAGGCGTTCAGCCAGATCCGCACCCGGTTCTGCACGTGACCGAACAGCAGGTACGCCACGTACGCGCCGCCCGCGAAGGCCACCAGGCCGATGAGCACCCAGGACTTGCGGGCCGTGGCGGCGTAGAGCACCGCCAGGAACGTCCCGAACAGCAGCAGCGAGGTGCCCAGGTCCTTGGTGCCCACCAGCAGCAGGATCGCCAGGCCCCAGCCCAGACCCATGGGCGCCAGGTCGCGGGCGCGCGGGGCGCTGAACACCTTCACCCCGCCGATCCGGAAGGTGCGGGTCGCCGTGGCCAGGACGTCACGCCGTCTGCCCAGGTAGGAGGCGAGGAAGAGCACCAGCAGCACTTTGGCGAACTCCGAGGGCTGCATGGTGAACGGGCCGATCATGATCCACCGGCGCGCACCCAACACCTCGTGCCCCAGCGGGGACAGCGGCAACAGGAGCAGGACGAGCGCGCCCAACGCGATCAGGTAGGTGTACTGGGCCAGTCTTCGGGGCCTGCGGGCCAGCACCACGGTGGCCGCGCACAGCCCGAGCCCGATCAGGGTCCACAGCAGTTGCCGGTCGGCCTCGGTGTGCTCCTCCCCGCCGGTGCGCGACATCTGCAGCGCCCAGATCATGGTCAGGCCGATCCCGCTCAGCGTCGTGGCCACCGGGAGCAGGACGGGGTCGGCGTAGGGGGCGATGAATCGCAGCAGGACGTGCACGCCCAGTGCTCCGAGGCCGACGGCCGTCACGTAGGTGGAAACGCCGGGGTCGATCCCGCCGGTGATCGCTAGGGAGGCCGACGCCAGGCCGGCGGCGGTGACGGTGAGGGCGATCAGGAGCAGTCCGAGTTCGGCCCGCCGTCGGCGGACCGGACGTAGTGTGCCGTCCGCGGGTGCGCTCTGAGGGTCCGCCACGGTTCGAACTATAAGCCGGTGAACTCCCGGTTCAAGGAGCGGGGCCGGTTCCGGGCGGGTCAGTTCGAACCACCCGGAACCGTGAGTTCATCACCTTTGGGACCCGATGGGGTCGGGGTCCAGGTCGAAGGCCTCCGAGGACCGGTCCAGTTTCCCGGTGAACGTTCCCAGGGTCTTGATCAGCGGCGCCGCGCGCATGACCAGGTCCCGGGCCACGAGGCCGAAGCGGGTCTTGGGCGCGAGGAAGCGCATACCGCTGTCGGCGATGTCCTGGTTGGCGCCGACGAAGGGACGCATCCGGTCCTCGTAGGCGGCCAGGGCCCGAGCCACGTCGGTGTGTCGTCCCAGTTCCTGGGCCAGGGCGTAGGCGCCGACCACCGCGAGGGTGCTTCCCTGGCCGGACAGCGGAGAGGGGCAGTACCCGGCGTCGCCCAGCAGGGTGACCCGGCCTCGCGACCAGCGGTCCATCCGGATCTGGGTGATGGAGTCGAAGTAGAAGTCCTCGCTGTCCTCCATGGCGTCCAGGATCCTGTCGCTCTCCCACCCGTTGCCGGCGAGCACGCTCCGCAGGAACGCGCGCTGTTCGGCGGGGGAGAGGCGCTCCACCCCGAGCGGGCGGGGTACGTGCATGCCCAGGATCGCCTTGGCCCCCTCGGCCCGTGGGGTCCGGTACATCCCGACGAGCCTGCCGGGTGTGTTGTACAGCAGGGCCTCCCGGTCCAACCCGACGTGGTCGGGGATGGTGAAGATGCTGATGTAGGCGCCGAGGAAGCGGGCCAGGGGGTCCTCCGCCCCGAAGACGAGACCGCGCGTGTTCGAGTGCAGGCCGTCGGCTCCGACGACCAGGTCGAAGGTGCGCGGTGCCGCGTCGGCGAAGGTGACGTGGGCTCCGTCGTCGTCCTGGTCGATGCCGGTGATGGTGTCGTCGTAGAGGTATTCGGCGTACTCGGTGGTGGGTTCGTGCAGGATCCGCACCAGGTCGCCGCGCAGGATCTCCAACGAGCGATCCTCGTCGGAGATCACCCCGGTGTGCAGACCGACGCGGCGGCGCCCGTCCGCGTCGACCAGGGCGAGGTGGTT
This sequence comes from Nocardiopsis sp. NPDC055551, assembly GCF_053619415.1. Taxonomy (NCBI): domain Bacteria; kingdom Bacillati; phylum Actinomycetota; class Actinomycetes; order Streptosporangiales; family Nocardiopsidaceae; genus Nocardiopsis; species Nocardiopsis sp. NPDC055551. Next base: position 21,350 of record NZ_JBSHJJ010000005.1, read on the forward strand.
CATCTCGGTGACCTTGGAGCGGATCTCGGGCAGGTGACCCATGTGCTCGACCACGTCGATGGCCTTGCCGCGCAGGTCGATGGCGTATCCGCCGGGCCGGGGCTCGGGGGCCTTCTCGACGACGGTGACGCTGATCCCGTGGTGGTGGAGCCAGTGGGCCAGTGCGGGCCCGGCGATGCTCGCTCCGGAGACGAGGACTGTTCGAACGGCGGACATGGGGCCGTCAGAGCTCCTTGTGTCGTGGAATCCCCACGCTAAACGGATCACTTACCGTGCGTCAAGTAACCTACCGGGCGGCAGGTTCGGGATAGACTCGGCGGATCGATCACGAGGGACGGGAGTGAGCCGGGGTGCCCAGGGAGCGGAGCGACACGAAGACCGAGATCAGGGCGGTGGCCCTGGAGTTGTTCGGTCGCAAGGGCTACGAGAAGACGAGCCTGCGGGAGATCGCCGAACGACTCGACATCACCAAGGCCGCGCTCTACTACCACTACCGATCCAAGGACGAGCTCCTCCAGGCGATGGTGCGGCCCCTGCTCGACGACGCCGAGGAACTGCTCGGGGCCTACTCCGGCGGCGGCGTCGACCCGCGGGCGCTCCTCGGCGACTACTTCGACCTGTGTGTGCGCCACAGCACCCTCTTGCTCGCCCTGCTCAACGACCTCGGGTCGCTGGGGGAGAGTGGTCTGGTGGACCGGATCGTCGAATGGCGGCGCGGGCTCGACGTGGCGTTGGTGGGTGAGGAACCGGAAACGCCCGCGCGTATGGGCGCGGTGGTCGCCCTCGGCGGAATCCAGGACATCGCCGTTCTGGTGGCCCCCGGGGACGCCGAACGCCACAGGGAGGCGGCCGTGGAGATCGCGCTCGCCGCCCTGGACGCCGGCCTCTCGTATATGGACTAGACCAATGTGGCCGGGGGGACTCCACCGATGGGGGTCCGGGTCGCTAGTCTCGTGTCCGGGTCGGAAAGAGTTGGCCCAGACACCGAAGAGACGGAGAGATCGTGGCGTCCATCGAGTCAGTACAGGCGCGGGAGATCCTTGACTCCCGGGGAAACCCGACAGTCGAGGTCGAGGTTCTGCTCGACGACGGGATCACTGCCCGCGCTGGTGTTCCCAGCGGTGCCTCCACCGGACGGTTCGAGGCGGTCGAGCTGCGCGACGGCGGCGACCGCTACGGCGGTAAGGGTGTGACCAAGGCCGTCACCGCGGTCAACGACGAGATCGCCGAAGAGCTGCGCGGCCACACCCCGGACGAACAGCGCACCATCGACCGTGCGCTCATCGACCTGGACGGCACCCCGGACAAGTCCCGGATCGGCGCCAACGCCATCCTGGGCACCTCCCTGGCCGTGGCCAGGGCCGCCGCCGAGGAGGCCGACCTGCCGCTGTACCGCTACATCGGCGGTCCCAACGCGCACGTGCTGCCCGTGCCGATGATGAACATCCTCAACGGTGGTGCGCACGCCGACAGCAACGTCGACATCCAGGAGTTCATGGTCGCTCCGATCGGCGCGTCGACCTTCTCCGAGGCCGTGCGATGGGGCACCGAGGTCTACCACTCCCTGAAGTCGGTGCTCAAGGCCCATGGCCTGGGCACCGGTGTCGGTGACGAGGGTGGCTTCGCCCCGAACCTGGACAGCAACCGTGCCGCCCTGGACCTCATCGTCGAGGCGATCGAGAAGGCCGGCTACAAGGTCGGTTCCGACGTCGCCCTGGCGTTGGACGTGGCCGCCAGCGAACTGTTCTCCGATGGTGTGTACACCTTCGAGGGCAAGTCCCGAACCTCCGAGGAGATGGCCACCTACTACGCGGAGCTCGTCGACGCCTACCCGCTGGTCTCCATCGAGGACCCCCTCGACGAGGAGGACTGGGAGGGCTGGAAGAAGCTCACCGAGCGGCTCGGCGCCAAGGTCCAGCTGGTGGGCGACGACCTGTTCGTCACGAACCCCGAGCGGCTCCAGCGCGGCATCGACGCCGACACCGCCAACTCGCTGCTGGTGAAGGTCAACCAGATCGGCACCCTGACCGAGACCCTGGACGCGGTGTCCCTCGCCCAGCGCAGCGGTTACACGGCGATGATCAGCCACCGTTCCGGCGAGACCGAGGACACCACCATCGCCGACATCGCGGTGGCCACCAACGCCGGCCAGATCAAGACCGGTGCCCCGGCGCGCAGCGAGCGGGTCGCCAAGTACAACCAGCTGCTGCGCATCGAGGAGGAACTCGACGACGCCGCCGTGTACGCGGGCGTGTCGGCCTTCCCGAGGTTCACCGAGCGCGGCTAGTCTGCCCCAGTGTCCCGCGAAACGCAGCAGCAGCCCACAAAGGCCCGGAAGTCGGCCAAAACCGACAAGCCGCGGAAGGGTGCTGCCACCAGAGCGGGCACGACGGCCAAGGCCACGACGAAGGCCAAGGCCACCAAGGCCACGAGCGCGGGCCGCACCCGTCGGGTGCGGCCCATGCTCACCAGCCGGGCCGCGATCCTGGCCCTCGTGGTCATCGTGATCGCGCTGAGCCTGGCCTATCCGCTCCGCGAGTACGTCATGCAGCGTGCTCAGATCGCCCAGTTGCAGGACGATCGGGCCCGCATGGAGACCAACGTCGAGGAGCTGCGCGAGCGCGAAGAGGCGTTGAACGAGGACGCCTACGTGGAGCGCGAGGCCCGCGCCCGCCTGCACTACCAGTACCCGGACGAGACCGCCTACATCGTCATCCGTCCCGAGACCGAGGACGAGGAGAGGGTCGACCCCTCCGAGCCTCGTGACCCCTGGTTCACCGAGCTGTGGCGCTCGGTGGAGGAGGCCGACCGGCCCGACGACGGGCTCTGACCAGCCTCGGCTGCGCCTATGCTGGTTGGGTCATGACTTCCGCAGATCAGCCCGTTCCGGGGCATACCGATGGTGATCCCGCCTCCGAGCGCGACCTCGCCGCGATCGAACTCCAGTTGGGTCGCCCGCCTCGCGGGGTCCGCGCCGTCGCGCACCGCTGCCCATGCGGCCTGCCCGACGTGGTGAAGACCGCCCCCCGCCTGGAAGACGGCACCCCCTTCCCGACGTTGTACTACTTGACCTGCCCGCGCGCCGCCTCGGCGATCGGTCGGTTGGAGGGCGACGGCGCGATGCGCCGAATGCAGGAGCGTTTGGGTGAGGAGCCCGACCTCCAGGAGGCCTACACCAAGGCCCACGAGTCCTACATCGCCGATCGTTCCGAACAGGCCCGCCTGGACGGTGTGGAGCCGCTGCCAGAGGGCATGCAGAGCACCGGTGGGATGCCCACACGGGTCAAGTGCCTGCACGCCCTGGTCGGGCACGAGCTCGCCTCCCCGGGGGCCAACCCCATCGGCGCCGAGGCGCTGGACGAACTCCCCGACTGGTGGGACCGGGGCCCGTGTGTGCGCGTGGACGAGAACGCCCCCGAGGGCGCTGAAGGGACGGACGCTTCATGAGCGGTGTCGCCGCGATCGACTGCGGAACCAATTCGATCAGGCTGTTGATCGCCGACGTCGTCTCCCTCGACGGTGACGAGGTCCAGGTGGTCGACGCCGACCGGCGCATGGAGATCGTGCGTCTGGGTGAGGGCGTGGACGAGACCGGCGCGTTCTCCGAGGAGGCGCTGGAGCGCACCTTCGACGCGCTGCGCGGGTACGCCGAGGCGATCGAGGCGCACGGTATCGAGCCGGGCCCGGACACGGTGCGTATGGTCGCCACCAGCGCCACCCGGGACGCGAGCAACCGTCAGGTGTTCGTGGACGGGGTCCGCGAGATCATCGGGGTGGAGCCCGAGGTGGTCACCGGTCTGGAGGAGGCCGAACTGTCCTTCGTCGGGGCCACGGCCGAGCTGGACGCCGAGGCGGCCGACGGGGGGAGTGACGGGGACTTCTCCCCGCCCTTCCTGGTCGTCGACATCGGCGGTGGCTCCACCGAGTTCGTGTTGGGCGGCCTGGGCGAGGACGACGAACTGGTTCGGGAGTCCCTGTCGGTGAACATCGGTTGCGTGCGCATGAGCGAGCGCCACCTGAGTTCGGACCCGCCGACCGACGAACAGATCCAGGCGGCCACGGCCGACATCGAGGTCGCCCTGGACGAGGTGGAGAAGGTCGTCCCGCTGGGCGAGGCCGGCTCGGTGGTGTGCGTGGCCGGGACCGCGACGACGGTGGCCGGGATCTCCCTGGACCTTCCCGAGTACGACTCCGAGCGTATCCACCACACCCGGGTCTCCACGGCCGACCTGGAGCGCATCACCGGTGATCTGCTGCGTTCCACGCACTCCCGGCGCGCGGAGATCGGGGTCATGCACCCCGGTCGCGTCGACGTCATCGGGGCGGGCGCCCTGGTGCTGTCCCGCGTGCTGGCGCGTACGGGCGCCGATCACTTCACCGCGAGCGAGCACGACATCCTGGACGGTGTGGCCTGGAGCCTCATCGCGGCGGGGGAGGGGGCCTGACCCGGACCCCACACGGGGAGACCGGTCGTCAGGGCCGATACATCGAGGCGTGACCTCCTGGAAAGGGAACTTCGGGCGAATCCGGAGGGACTTCCGGGAGGTGCGCCCCGGGACCTTGGGTGAGACGTGTCACCCGTAGTCCTCTTGTGAATGCATTCACAACCCATCTGACCTGCGAAGACGTCTCTCGCATATGCCGTGGGGTGGTCTGAAGGTAGGCGGATGTGAACCTTCCTGCGGATGGCTGCTTGTGAAAGAATGCACAAGCGGCCTCCGCAAGAGGCGAAGGTAGGAGATCACGACTCGGAGGTCGGCCCGATCGCACTTGGTCGGGGAACCGAAGACCGTGACAGGCTTTGCGGCCCTTGAGGCAAGGGCGCCACAGGAATAACCGTTAGGGCGGAAATGCGATGACCGAGAGCAGGAACTACCGGCTGGTACACGGCGGCGGGGACGAGGCGGAGATCCCGCACATCCTCATCGTCGGGGGCGGTTACCTCGGGATGTACACCGCGAGGCGGCTGGAGAAGAAGTTGGGGGCCGGTGAGGCGCGCATCACCGTCATCGACCCCAACTCCTACATGACCTACCAGCCCTTCCTGCCCGAGACGGCCGCCGGCAGCATCTCCCCGCGCAACGTCGTGGTGCCGCTGCGCAAGGTCTTCGACCGTGTCCGCGTCCTCAGTGGCCGCGTCGTGCGCATCGACAGCGCCCAGAACACGGTCCGCTACGAGCCCAACGTCGGTGAACCCCAGACGATGGCCTACGACCACCTGGTCATGGCCGCCGGTGCCGTCTCCCGCACGCTGCCCATCCCCGGGCTCGCGGAGTGGGGCATCGGCATCAAGACCGTCGAAGAGGCCGCCTACCTGCGCAACCACGTCCTCAACCAGCTCGCCATCGCCGACTCCACCGACGACAAGGACGTGCGCGCCAAGGCGCTCAACTTCGTCTTCGTCGGTGGCGGTTTCGCCGGTGCCGAGGCCATCGCCGAGCTGGAGGACATGGTCCGCGACGCCGTTCGCGTGCACCCCTCGATCGAGCAGGACGAGGTGAACTTCTACCTCATCGAGGCCGCGGACAAGATCCTGCCCGAGGTCGGCCCCGAGGTCGGTGCGAAGGCCCTCAACCAGCTCCGTCGCCGCGACATCGACGTGCGTCTCAGCACGTTCCTGGAGTCGGCCGCCGACCAGCACATCAAGCTCAGCGACGGCACCGAGTTCGACGCCGGCACCCTGGTGTGGACCGCGGGCGTCAAGCCCAGCCCGGTCGTGTCCGCCAGTGACCTGCCCCTGGGCCCCAAGGGTCACGTCGACACCACCGAGTACCTGACCGTGAACGGCACCGACAACGTCTTCGCCGGTGGCGACAACGCCCAGGTGCCCGACGGCAAGGGCGGCTACTACCCGCCCAACGCCCAGAACGCGGTCCGTCAGGCCCCGGTGCTCGCCGGCAACGTCATCGCGACCCTGCGCGGCACCGATCTGAAGGCCTACAAGCACGACAACCTCGGGGCCGTCGCCGGTCTGGGCGTGCACAAGGGGGCCGCCCAGCTGTTCGGCAAGATCAAGCTGAACGGCCGTCTCGCCTGGTACGCGCACCGCGCCTACCACCTGCTCGCGGTGCCGACCTTCAACCGCAAGCTGCGGGTGCTCTCCGACTGGACGCTCTCCCTCTTCCTCAAGCGCGACTTCGCCGCGCTTCCCGAGATGGCCGAGCCCCGTCAGGCCTTCGAGGCGGCCAGCAGCCCGCAGGTCGAGGACGGTCGACTTCGTCGAGTGAGCTGACGCGCGTCACGAGAACACAGAAAACGGCCGGGTTCCACTGGAACCCGGCCGTTTTCTGTCCCCTTCCGGCCAAGCAGAACCAAAGTGGGCAATCGGCCCGGCCGGTATGATGGTGTCGCCCTCGTAGCCCAATGGCAGAGGCAGGCCCCCTAAAAGGGTCACAAGTGTCGGTTCGAGTCCGACCGAGGGTACTTCCGAGCGCGATCATCCAGGTCGTGTCGCTCCATGAGCAGCTGGAGCCAGGTGAACAACCGCTCGCCGGGATCACCCAGGTCGATGCCGCTGACGGCGGCCGCGCGCCGCACCCGGTAGCGCAGCGTGTTGGGGTGGACGTGCAACCGCTCGGCGGCGGAACGGGCGTCCCCGAACGCCTCCAGGTAGGCCAGCAACGAGTGCACCAGGTCGGCGCCCCCGGCACGGTCGTGCTCCATCAGCCGGCTCACCCGCGGGTCCCGCAGTGACGGATCCGCCCGAAGGTGCGCCAGGGTCTCGCTGATCAGCACCTGTGAGCGCACGTCGGAGATGGTCGCCACCTCCCAGTCGTCGTCCCGGTCCAGGTCGCGTTCCATGGCGTCCAGGACCCGGTCGGCCTCGCCGCGCGACTCGGGCACGTCGCCCAGCCGTTCCACCAGCGAACCCACCGCCGCCTGTACCCGAACGCCGAGCGCCGCGCGCGCCGCCGCCACCGTCCTGCGGGCCAGAGCCACCACCGACTGCTCCACCCCGCGCCACCCCTCACGGCCGCGGGCCAGATCCGGGAGCAGGACGTACACCCGCCCGTCCAGATCGGTGGTCAGGGAACCGCGCCGGTAGGCGGCGGTGTGCACCGACACCAGGTCGATGAGCCGGCGCCGACGCAACTCCCGTTCGGGGCGGTCGGCGCGTTCGCCGGTCCCGCCCTCGACGTCCTCGGACTCCGAACCTCGACGCGGTGAGAACGCGATCACCAGCGCCGCCCGGTCGGTGTGCACCTCGACGGTGTCGGCCAACGCGCTCGCGTCGATGCGTCCCTCCAACAGGCTCGACAACAGGTCCTCGCGCAGCCGCAGGCCCGCGCTGGCCTGGGTGCGCTGGCGGATCATGTGCAGCGCGGTGGTGCGGGCCGCGCCCAGGAGCGCCTCCTCCGCGTGCGCGGCCAGGGGTTCGGACCCCTCCTGCACCCAGATCGAGCCCAACGGTCGACGCCCCGCGTGGATGCCCACCGCCAGCCGGCGGCGGATGCCCAGTTCGGGGTGCTCGTCGACGCGCACGACCTCCTCGCCCGAGCGCAGTTTGGCGAACACGCCCCATTCGCGCAGCAGCGCCAGGTACGACTCGGGTCCCTGCCGGCCGAGCACCGACAGTCGGCGCAACTCGTCCACCTCGGCGCCGCTGGAGTAGGCCAGCACCCGGCTCGCGGCGTCCTCGATGCTCACCAACCCGCCGGTGAGGTGCGCGATGGTCTGCGCCATGGAGAACAGGTCGCCGCCCGCCTCCGACAGGTCCTCGGTGGCGGTCACCCGGGCGTCGTCCACGATGTGCTGGCACACCGACTGCAACTGGTCCCACCGCACCTCGGGTCGCACCGTCAACAACGCGATCCCGGCCTCCTGGGCTTCGGTCCGCAGGGCCAGCGCCTCCTCCACCGAGCGCTGGACGCGCCCCGACCTTTGCTCGGTCGGCGGAGGCAACACCTCCTGTGGCTGTGCGTGGACACCGGTCTTGACCGCGACCGCCGTCGCTCCCTGCTCGGCGAGCGTGCGCACCATGCTCCGTGCCCGGGAACCGCGCACCCCGATCAACAGCACGAGGTCGCCCTCCCGTGCCTCCACGCGATCCTCGGGGTCAAGGATGACGACCTTGTCCACCTGAACATCAAGTCCGTGGGGGGCTGCGGCCACGTCGACCACCGGGTCGCCGAGGGCGAGTAACAGCGCGCGCAGTGCGACGCCCTCTTCGACTTCCCCATCTTGACCATCCTGAACAGGCATGACGTGGTTCCTTCCCAAGGGTTTCCGGGGTATGGCACTACTGGGGCCACGGCTTCCCGGCTGTGGCGAAGTCGCATGCGAAAGTATCCCTGTTTGTTCTAGCGGACAAATAAGTCCGGCAAAGAGTGGCCCGGCCCACAAGGTAGGGATGTCCACGCTCTGAGACCGTTGAATCAGCCCAACCCTGCTCGTTCAGGGACATTCTTTCCAGGGAGGTGCCCCATGGACGCCGTGACCAACGTCCCGCTGCCGGTCAACGAACCCGTTCTCTCCTACGCTCCGGGTAGCCCCGAGCGCGTCGAGCTCGAAGCCAGGCTCGCGGAGCTCGGCCGCGAGAGCATCGACCTTCCGATGCGCATCAACGGTGAGAGCCGCATGGGCGGTGGCGAGCCCATCGACGCCGTTCAGCCGCACAAGCACGCGTCGGTCCTGGGCACGATGCGCAACGCCACCCAGGATGACGCCCGCGACGCCATCGCCGCCGCGAAGGCCGCGGCCCCCGCCTGGCGCGCGATGTCCTTCGACGACCGCGCCGCCATCATCCTGCGCGCCGCCGAGCTGCTCGCCGGCCCCTGGCGTGCCACGATCAACGCCGCCACCATGCTCGGTCAGTCGAAGACCGCCCAGCAGGCGGAGATCGACGCGGCCTGTGAGCTCATCGACTTCTGGCGCTTCAACGTCTCCTACGCCCGCGGGCTCATCGAGCAGCAGCCGCTGAGCGTCAAGGGCGTGTGGAACCGGATGGAGCAGCGTCCGCTGGAGGGGTTCGTCTACGCGATCACCCCCTTCAACTTCACCGCCATCGCCGGCAACCTGCCCACCGCCCCGGCCCTGATGGGCAACGTGGTCGTGTGGAAGCCGTCCCCGACCCAGCAGTTCGCCGCCGAGCTGACCATGCGCCTCCTGGAGGAGGCCGGTATGCCCCCGGGCGTCATCAACATGGTCACCGGTGACGGTCTGGCCGTCTCCGACGTCGCCCTCAACGACCCCGAACTGGCCGGTGTGCACTTCACCGGGTCCACCAAGACCTTCCAGCACCTGTGGAAGAGCGTCGGCGAGAACATCTCCAACTACCGCTCCTACCCGCGCATCGTGGGCGAGACCGGTGGCAAGGACTTCATCGTCGCCCACTCCTCCGCCGACCCGGAGGTGCTGCGCACCGCCATCGTCCGCGGCGCGTTCGAGTACCAGGGCCAGAAGTGCTCCGCCGCCTCGCGCGCCTTCGTCGCGCGTTCGGTGTGGGAGAAGATGCGCGACGACCTGGTCGCCGAGACCGAGGCCCTGACCATGGGCGACGTCACCGACCTGTCGAACTTCATGGGCGCCGTCATCGACCGTCGCTCCTTCGACAAGCTGGCCAAGGTCATGGAGGACGCCAAGTCCGACCCGACCCTGAACATCATCGCCGGCGGCACCGCCGACGACTCGGTCGGCTACTTCGTGCGCCCGACCATCATCGAGGGCACCGACCCGAGCAACGACGTCTTCCGCACCGAGTACTTCGGTCCGGTCGTCGCCGTCCACGTCTACGAGGACGACGACTTCGACGCGATCCTCAAGGTCGTCGACGAGGGCTCGGCCTACGCCCTGACCGGCGCCATCCTGGCCACCGACCGGGCGGCCGTGGCCAAGGCGACCGAGGCCCTGCGCTTCACCGCCGGCAACTTCTACATCAACGACCGCCCGACCGGCTCCATCGTCGGTCAGCAGCCCTTCGGTGGCGGTCGCGCCTCCGGCACCAACGACAAGGCGGGTTCGGCGCAGAACCTGTCCCGTTGGGCCAGCCCGCGCGCCATCAAGGAGACGTTCGTCGCGCCGACGATCTCCTCCTACCCCCACCAGGGGTAGTGCCCCGGGCGCGTACCTCCTCCTCCGTCCTGAGGAGGTGCGCGCCACATCCACGCCCCCCGAGGAACCCATCGGTGCGGCCGGGTCGACCGGCCGTGCTCCGTCCGCGCCGACCGCGACCGGTTCGCGCACGTCTTCTTCGAGGTCACCATGCTTCGTAAACCCCTGCTGCTCGCCGCCAGGTCCGCGACCTGCCGCAAGCTCGTCGAGCGCACGCCCATGACCCGGGCCATGGTCACCCGCTTCGTCGCGGGATCCACCCGGGAAGAGGCCCTGCCGGCCGTCCACGAGTTGGCCGAGGACCGCTACGTCACCCTGGACTTCCTCGGTGAGGACACCACCGACCTGTCCCAGGCCACCGCCACGGTCAACGCCTACCAGGACCTGCTCGCCGCCCTGGGCGAGGCCGGACTGGGCGACCGCGCCGAGGTCTCGGTCAAGCTGTCGGCCGTCGGTCAGTTCCTGAACGCGGACGGCGAGAAGATCGCGTTGGAGAACGCGCGCAAGATCGCGGAGGCCGCGAAGGCGATCGGCACCACGGTCACCCTCGACATGGAGGACCACACCACGGTCGACTCCACGTTGGGTCTCCTGCGCGAACTGCGCGAGGACTTCCCGTTCGTGGGCGCGGTGCTCCAGGCCTACCTGCGTCGCACCGTGGCCGACTGCCAGGACCTCAGCGGCGCCGGTTCCCGGGTGCGTCTGTGCAAGGGCGCCTACGACGAGCCCGAGTCCGTGGCCTACCGGGACAAGCGGGAGGTCGACAAGGCGTACGTGCGGGCCCTGCGCGTCCTCATGGAGGGCGAGGGCTATCCGATGGTGGCCTCGCACGACCCGCGGATGATCGCCATCGCCGGAGAGCTGGCCGCCACCAACGGCCGTGGCGCGGACGACTACGAGTATCAGATGCTGTACGGCATCCGGGACGCCGAACAGGTGCGCCTGGCCGCCGAGGGCAAGCGCATGCGCGTGTACGTGCCCTACGGCGACGAGTGGTACGGCTACTACATGCGTCGTCTGGCGGAGCGTCCCGCCAACATGCTCTTCTTCGCACGGTCGTTGATCACGCGCGGTTGAGCGACCGCCGAGCACGCGCTCGTGTCGACGGCCCGCCCCGTTCCCCGACGGCGCGGGCCGTCGCCGTTTCCCAACGGTGACCTTCTCTCGGAACCCGGACAGAGGCCCGTACGTTACTTTGTGGGCAGCAATCCACGCGTGAAAGGCCTTTACTAGACATGCGGATGCGCAGTTCCAACCCCGTCCTCAAGCGGGCGCTACAACAGCAGTCCGGGCCCGGCCAGGGCTACGGGCAGCAGGGCTATGGCCAGCCGGGGTACGGACAGCCGTACCCGCAGCAGGGTTACCCCCAGCAGGGCTACGGTCAGCCCGGTCACCCGCAGCAGGGCTATCCCCAGCAGGGTTACCCGCAGCAGGCGGCCGCCGACCAGCCGATGACCATCGACGACGTGGTCGTGCGCACGGGTATGACCCTGGGCGCGGTCGCGCTGTTCGGCGTCATCAACTACTTCCTCTTCATGAGCAACACGGGCCTGGGCATGGCGCTCATGTTCGTGGGCATGCTCGGTGGCCTCGTGCTGGGCCTGGTGATCGCGTTCAAGCAGATCACCAACCCGGTCGCGATCCTGAGCTACGCGGCTCTGGAGGGTCTGCTGGTCGGTGGCCTGTCCGCCTTCCTCGGCGCGACCCTCTCGGTCACCCTCAACGACCCGTCCGCGGGCACCTCACTGGTCTCCCAGGCCGTGATCGGCACGGTCGCGGTCTTCGCCGTGATGCTGGCGCTGTACAAGTTCCGGATCATCAAGGTGACCGACGGCTTCGTCAAGGCCGTCTCCTACGCCGTCATGGGCGCGGCGGCGCTGATGCTGGTCAACTTCGTGCTCAGCTTCTTCATCGCCGGTGGCATGGGCCTGCGTGGCCCCACCTGGCTGGGCCTGGGCGTGGGCATCGTGTTCGTCGTGCTGGCCGCCCTGACCCTGGCCATCGAGTTCCGTGGCATCGAGGAGGGCGTCGCCGCCGGCATTCCGAACAAGTTCGCCTGGCAGTTCGCCTTCGGTCTGACCGTCTCCCTGGTCTGGCTGTACATCGAGATCCTGCGTCTGCTCTGGATCATCAAGACGATGTTCGCCGAGTAGCGCTCGATCGTCCCGCACGGATGGGCCGCCCCGAAGACGCTTCGGGGCGGCCCTTTCTCGTTCGCCGTTCCCTGGGTCAGGAACCCTCGCGGCGCGGTGCCGGGATGGTCCGGTTCCTTCGGCGTCGGTCGTACTCGGTGACGATGGCCTGGGCGTAGCCGTGGGTGAGGTCGTACTCGTCGGCGAGCCAGTGTGACCGGTCCAAGGGGCGCAGCAGGCCCGGTCCCTTGTCGAGCGAGTCGAACCACTCGTGGAGTCCTCGGCCTGTCACGACCGGGATGCGTTCGATGAGCTTTGCGTGGATCTCCGGCGAGTGGGCAACCGACATAGGCACCTCCGCAGTGCGTTGGGCGTGTGGCACTTACCTGCGACCATGCATCAGGTTCACGGTTCGGACAAGACCTGGTCGCCGGCTTTTACCTTGCCGGAGCGGGAACGTTCTCCCAGAGGTGCTATACGGCCGAACCCGGAGGGAACTTCGACCTTTTCGCATGCTTTCGTCGGGCCGGGCGACGCGAAGGGCCCCGGACCGATCCGGTCCGGGGCCCCGAGAACGCTTCGCGGATCAGCTGAGGCGCTCGAAGACGGCCGCCATGCCCTGGCCGCCGCCGACGCACATGGTCTCCAGACCGAACGTCTTGTCGTGGAATCGCAGACCGTTGATCAGCGTGCCGGTGATGCGCGCGCCGGTGCTGCCGAACGGGTGGCCCACGGCGATGGCGCCGCCGTTGACGTTGAGCCGGGAGTCGATGTCGATGCCCAGCCGGTCGGCGGAGGGCAGCACCTGGGCGGCGAAGGCCTCGTTGATCTCGACCAGGTCGATGTCACCGATCGCCATGTTGGCGCGGGCCAGGGCCTGCTTGGAGGCCTCGACCGGGCCCAGGCCCATGATCTCGGGGCTCAGACCGGTCACGCCGGTGGAGACGATCCGGGCCAGCGGGGTCAGACCCAGCTGCTTGGCCTTGGTGTCGCTCATGATGACGAGGGCGGAGGCGCCGTCGTTGAGCGGGCAGGCGTTACCGGCGGTGACGCTGCCGTCGGGGCGGAAGACCGGCTTGAGCTGCGAGACCTTCTCGTAGGTGGTGCCGCGTCGGATGCCGTCGTCGGTGCTGACGACCGTGCCGTCGGGCAGGGTCACCGGGGTGATCTCCCGCTCCCAGAAGCCGTTGTCGAGGGACTTCTCGGCGAGGTTCTGCGAACGGACGGCGAACTCGTCCTGGCGCTGACGGGAGACGCCGGTGAGCTCGGCGACGTTCTCCGCGGTCTGGCCCATCTCGATGTAGGCGTCGGGCAGGAGGCCGGACTCGCGCGGGTCGGTCCAGTCGCCCTGGCCGCCCTCCTTGCGCTTCTCGGTGCGGGCCTTGGCGTCCGCGAAGAGCGGGTTCTCGTTCTGCGGGTTGTCGCTGCTGCCGTTGACGAAACGGCTGACGGTCTCCACACCGGCGGAGATGAAGACGTCGCCCTCACCGGCCTTGATGGCGTGGTAGGCCATCCGGGTGGTCTGCAACGAGGAGGAACAGTAACGGGTGATGGTGGTACCCGGAACGCTGTCCAGGCCCAGCTGCACGGCCACGATGCGGGCCATGTTGAAGCCCTGGTCACCACCGGGCAGACCACAGCCGAGCATGAGGTCGTCGATGCTCTCGGGGTCGAGCTCGGGGACCTTGGCCAGGGCCGCGCCGATGATCTGGGTGGTGAGGTCGTCCGGACGCATGTCCTTCAGGGAGCCCTTGAAGGCCCGGCCGATCGGGGAGCGCGCGGTGGCGACGATGACTGCTTCGGGCATGTTCCTCGTCCTTGTCGTGGGCACGTTATTACTGACCAGTTAACCCGTCGGGCGTTCCCGCGCGCCATCCGGGGTCCTCGTTCCCGAGTCCTTCGGATCGGGCCCTCGACCGTGTTCCCGGGGCGTGTCCCGGAGGCGGAACGGGCCGCGGATGAGGGCCGACCACCCGGAGCGCGAACCACTCGGTTCGGGGCCATCGGCCCGCGTGACCTCGGTTCCCGGGGTCTCGGAGGCGACCACGGCCGCGCGTTCGACCGGCAGGACGCCACGGGTGCGTTCGTCCTCGTCGAGTTCGGGCAGCAGTCCCAGGGCGGCGCACGCGGACGGAAGAACGACGAACGCGGCCTGGGCGTACCCGCGAGCCGACGGATGAAAACGGTCTGGTCCGAACATGGAACCAGGGTCCGTCCGAAAATCCTCGCCGAGGATGTCGCTCAGTGAGACGGTGCGCCCGCCGACCTCGGTGACCGCGATCGTCTGGGCGGCCGCCAGTTGGCGCGAGGCCCGCCTGGCCACCGACCGCAGTGGCCAGCCGATGGGGCGCACCGTTCCCAGGTCCGGGCAGGTCGCCACCACCACCGGTGTGCCCAGCCCCATCAGCTCCCGGGTGACGTCGCGCAGCGCCGCCACCGCGTCGTTGGGCCGTACCCGGCGGATCACGTCGTTGGCGCCGATGAAGACCACCGCCACGTCGAAGCGCCGGTCGGGCACGCGCGCCCCGGCCCGTTCGAGTTGGCGGCCGAGGTCGGCCGAGGTGGCGCCCGGCTTGGCCGTGCAGCGCAGCCGCACCGGACGATCGGAGGCCGCGGCGATCCCCGCGGCCAGCATCACGCCGGGTGTCTCACCCGCCTCCTCCACGGCGAACCCGGCGGCGGTGGAGTCGCCGATCATCAACAGCCGCAGTGGCGGTCCGTCCCCGTCGCCGTAGGTGCCGTCGGCGCGGGGCCGCTTCCACTCGGTCACGCCGATGGCGTTCTTGGCCAGCCTGGCCTGGAGGTAGAGCAGGGCCAGCGTGCCCCCGCCCACGAGCGTGAGGCCGCCTCCACCGAAGGCGGTGGCGGCGGCGATGCGTCGGGCTCGCGTGGCTCGCAGCATGCGGAGGTCACCCCCGGTGAGTAGGACCCGCCTCAGGCACCGGCGAGCCGGTCGTCCACCGACGTTACCGGCGGGGAACCCGGTGGTCACGTACCTTGGCGGCACACAAGTCGCGCCTTCGGGACACCTGCTCGATACGTTCGCGAGGGTGGGGCCGGTCGGTTCGGTGCTTCGCGCCAGGTGAGGCGGAACGAACCCCCGAGAACACGCCCTAGAGTTCAGGGTGGGGGAGACCGGAACGGTCCCCACCGGCCTCGGGTGTCACCGGGGATGCGAGACAGGCGGGCCGAAGACCCGGTCGCCACTATGCGAAGGAGCGAAGTTGCGGGTACACGACTCACTCATCGACCTGGTCGGGGACACCCCGTTGGTTCGTCTGCGGAAGGTCACCGAGGGACTGGCCCCGACGATCCTGGCGAAGGTCGAGTACTTCAACCCGGGCGGGTCGGTCAAGGACCGCATCGCGCTGCGCATGGTCGAGGCCGCCGAGAAGAGCGGCGCGCTCAAGCCGGGCGGCACGATCGTGGAGCCCACCTCGGGCAACACCGGCATCGGTCTGGCGATGGTCGCCCAGGAGAAGGGCTACCGCTGCGTCTTCGTCTGCCCGGACAAGGTCGGCCCGGACAAGCTGTCGGTGCTGCGGGCCTACGGTGCCGAGGTCGTGGTCTGCCCGACCACGGTCGCGCCGGAGCACCCCGAGTCCTACTACTCGGTCTCGGACCGGCTGGCCCAGGAGATCCCCAACGCCTGGAAGCCCAACCAGTACGAGAACCAGAACAACCCCGATTCGCACTACCACTCCACGGGCCCGGAGATCTGGGACCAGACCGAGGGCCGCATCACGCACTTCGTGGCGGGCATCGGCACCGGTGGAACCATCAGCGGCACCGGTCGCTACCTCAAGGAGGCCTCCGAGGGGCGCGTGCAGGTCGTGGGAGCCGACCCCGAGGGTTCGGTCTACTCGGGCGGAAGCGGTCGCCCCTACCTGGTCGAGGGCGTGGGCGAGGACATCTGGCCCGGCACCTACGACACGGCGATCTGCGATGACATCGTGGCGGTCAGCGACAAGGACTCGTTCCTGATGACCCGTCGCCTGGCCAAGGAGGAGGGCCTGCTGGTGGGCGGCTCCTGCGGTCTGGCGGTGGAGGCGGCGCTGCGTGTGGCCGAGACGGCCGGGCCGGACGACGTCATCGTCGTGCTGCTGCCGGACGGCGGCCGCGGCTACCTCGGCAAGATCTTCAACGACGAGTGGATGTCCGACTACGGCTTCCTGTCGGCCGAGACCGAGGAGGCCACCGCGGGCAAGGTGCTGGGCGACAAGGAGGGCGAGATGCCCGACTTCGTGCACAGCCACCCGGACGAGACCGTTGGCACCGCCGTGGCGATCATGCGCGAGTACGGCGTCTCCCAGCTGCCGGTGATGAAGGAGGAGCCGCCGGTCATGGCGGCCGAGGTCGTGGGTTCCATCGCCGAGCGCGACCTGCTGGACGCCCTCTTCGACGGCCGCGCGGACCTGGACGACCTGGTGGAGACCCACATGGCCAAGCCGCTGTCCACGGTGGGCACCGGAACCCCGGTGAGCGACTGCGTGCGTCTGCTGCGCAGGTCGGGCGCCCTGGTGGTGCTGCGCGACGGCAAGCCGGTGGGGATTCTCACCCGTCAGGACCTGCTGGCGCACCTTTCCGGCTGAAGGTAGCGGCCTTCGCGCACCGGGTCTCGAACGTTGTTCGGGGCCCGGTTTTCACGTACCGGACAGGGTGCCGCATACTCGGACACTGCTAATGTTCGTCGCATTGGTATTTACTGGCCGGTAATAAGTAGGTGCACCCGTGTCCCGGCTCCTCAACTGGATCATCCGTTCCGTCTGGTCGTACGCACGCACCCACGGTGAGATCCGTGCGGAGTCGAAGGCCGGCCGTAGGTTCGCCCGCTTCGGCAGTGGTTCGGCCATCGCCTTTCCCATCGCCACCCTGTACGGCGAACCCTGGATCGAGATCGGGGTGCACACCGTCCTGGGCGGCGACATCACCCTGGCCGCGGGGATGGGCCCCGACTACGACCTCGGCGAGGGCTCCGTCGTGCGCATCGGGTCAGGGTGCGCGATCGGCCGCGGCTCGCACGTGGTCGCCCACCGGTCCGTCGACATCGGTGACCACGTCTACACCGGGCCCTACGTCTACATCACCGACCAGAACCACTCCTACGCCAACACCGACATCCCCGTCGGCCTGCAGTGGCCGGTGGACGACCCGGTGAGCATCGGCGCCGGGAGCTGGCTGGGCGCCAACTCCGTGATCCTGCCCGGCGTGCACCTGGGGCAGAACTCGGTGGTCGCCGCCGGCACGGTGGTACGCCCCGGCACCTACCCCGACCACGCCGTCATCGCCGGGATCCCGGGCAAGGTCGTGCGCGCCCACGATCCCGAGCTGGGCTGGGACCCGCCGCTGCGCGGCACCGGGACGCCCACCCGCGTGCCCACCCCGGTGACCGGTCTGCCGCCCGAGGCTCCCGCCGAACCACCGGAACCGGGCTCGCCCACCCGTTTCCCGCCGGCCTGACCGTCCCGCCCGTCCGGAGTATGAGACCTCCCAGTTGACAGCGGGTCCCGTGTGGATCCTGGGCACTATTGTTGGCCCCATGAAGTTCGATGGGTTTGAAACGCTGGCCATCCACGCGGGGCAGGAGCCGGACGCCGGCACCGGCGCCGTGGTGGTGCCGATCTACCAGACGAGTACCTACGCCCAGGACGGCGTCGGCGGGATGCGGCAGGGATACGAGTACTCCCGCACCGCCAACCCCACGCGCACCGCGCTGGAGGAGTGCCTCGCCGCCCTGGAGGCCGGATCGCGCGGGCTCGCCTTCGCCTCCGGCATGGCCGCCGAGGACACCCTGCTGCGCACGGTCCTCTCCCCGGGCGACCACGTCATCATCCCCGGCGACGCCTACGGGGGCACCTTCCGGCTGATCTCCAAGGTGGTCGAGCGCTGGGGTGTCAGCTGGGACGCGGTCGATCAGACCGACGTCGACGCGGTGCGGGACGCCATGCGCCCGAACACCAAGGTCGTGTGGACCGAGACGCCCACCAATCCGCTGTTGGGCATCACCGACATCGAGTCGGTCGCCCAGGTCGCGCACGACGGTGGCGCCCTGTACGTCGTGGACAACACGTTCGCCTCGCCCTACCTGCAGCGGCCGATCACGCTGGGCGCGGATGTGGTCGTGCACTCCACCACCAAGTACGTCGGTGGCCACTCCGACGTGGTCGGTGGAGCGCTGGTCGTCGCCGACGCCGAGTTGGGCGAGCGGCTGGCCTTCCACCAGAACACCATGGGAGCTATTCCGGGCCCCTTCGACTCCTGGCTGACCCTGCGCGGTGCCAAGACCCTCGGGGTGCGGATGGACCGCCACAGCGAGAACGCCGAGCGCGTCGTGGCCGCCCTGGAGGGCCACCCCGCGGTGCGACGTGTGTACTACCCGGGGTTGGAGTCGCACCCGGGGCACAAGATCGCCGAGCGGCAGATGCGTTCCTTCGGTGGGATGGTCTCCTTCGCTCTGCGCGATGGGGAGAAGGCGGCACTGGAGCTGTGTGAGCGGACCAAGGTCTTCACGCTCGGGGAGTCCCTGGGCGGGGTCGAGTCCCTCATCGAGCACCCGGGGCGGATGACCCACGCCTCGACGGCGGGTTCACCGCTGGAGGTACCGGCGGATCTGGTGCGGATCTCCGTGGGCATCGAGTCCGGGGATGACCTGGTCGCCGATCTGTTGCAGGCGTTGGAGGGCTGATCCCTCTCGGGGCCCGCGCGGCGCTGCCGCGCGGGTTCCCCGGCGTCGTTGCCGGGCCCGTCGCGGCGTACTTCGGCCTCGCGGCCGTCATCGCGACCCACGTGGTCGGGGCGGGTCGTGAGCGCGGTCGTGGGGGGATGACTCCGAGCCGGAGTCCTGGACCCTGGGAGGATCACCGCCGGGGTTCTTCTCCTCAGGCCGCGGTGGGCGTGCGGTCCTGGGTGGGAAGGGGCGCGGTGTCGTCGGTGGTCTCGTCGTCGCGGAAGTGCAGGCCGCAGACGAAACGGCTGGTGTGGGACAGGGCGCTGTCGTTGTCGTCGTCTCGCAGCGAGCGGTAGCTGCCTCGGCTGTCCTGACGGCGGATGCCGATGGAGACGGCCAGGAAGAAGCCGACCGCGAGGCCGAGGAGGATCAGGCCGACGAAGGTCAAAGCGATGAACGTGTTCTCCATTGCGGTTCTCCTAAGGGGTGTGGAGAGTCTTTTCTGCTATCCGGTCGGCCCCCCTGTGAACCGAGGGGGCGTTGGCTGTGATCTCAAGGTGTGAAGGCTTCCCTCTTGCTGTTCGGTGCTGTTGTTCTGTGTGGGATCGGTGGGGAGTGGGTCGTCCCCCGGGTTTTCTCGGCCGAGTGACCGAGAGAGGGATCCACTGTGTACTCCGGGTGGCCTTCAACTAATATGGGTTCAACGGAACTGGTTGAACTTGTTCGGCTGGTGTAGCTCTCAGCTTGTTGGTACAGGTTGAGTTGTTGGTCTTTTACCCCTATGAGGGCGGACTTATGCGGGCAGAAAGCCGATATCGACAGATCGCTCGAACTCTGCGCAGGGAGATCCAGGAGGGAAGCCTCCCGCAGGGGGGTCAACTGCCCTCCGAGAAGCAGATGGAGGAGCGCTTCGAGGCCTCCCGCAACACCATCCGTCTGGCCCTGGGCATGCTGCGCAACCAGGGCCTCATCGTGAGCAGACCCGGGCGCGGCCATTACGTGCAGGACGTGGTCCCCGAGATCTTCTACGCCACCCGCAGTCGTGGCGGCCCCGGCGGGTTCAACGAACCCAACCTCGCCGGGCTGACCCTGGAGGAACTCCAACTCCTCAGCGCCAACTCCGACATCGCCCCACGGCTGCGCGTCCCGGAGGGCACCATGACGGTCGTCCGACACCTGCACCGCTTCGCCGGAGACCGATCCGGTTCCGTCAGCTCCGCGTTCTATCCCATGGACCTGGTCGAGGGCACCCCGCTCATGCTGCCCGAGGACGTGGAGAGCGCCCTGGAGGTCCTCATGGACCACGGCCACCGCCAGGTCGGCTACGTGGACGAACTGGAGACCCGGATGCCCACGCCCCAAGAGGCGAGCCAACTGGAGCTCACCCCCGGGGTGCCGGTCCTGGAGGTCCACCGCACCGACTACTCCGAGGACCGTCCCATCCGGTTGGTGCACACTGTGTACGCGGGGAACAGCATTCGCTACCAGTACGAGCACGGCGACCTCAACGCCTACCACCGGGACTGATGCATCGCATGAGCACACCGAAGAAGACGCTGGTCGCCGACCACCTGCGCGAGGCCCTCGCCAGAGGCGACTACGAGCCGGGCGAGCGACTACCCGGCGAGGAGGACCTCGCCGACGACCTCGGGGTCTCCCGCGCCACGGCGCGCCTGGGCATGCGCATCCTCCAGGACGAGGGGCGCATCGACATCGTCCCCGGCCGTGGGGCGTTCGTCGCCGACCACCAGCCGTTCCTCCACCTGGCCACCCCGGTCTCCGGCGGCAGCGACTCCGAGCGCTTCGAAGCCGGCTACCAGCCCCGACTGTTGCAGGCCGGCTACCACGACATCGACGAGAAGATCAAGGTCAGCCTGGACACCATGCGGCCCAAGGTGGCCAAGCGGTTGCGCCACGAAGCCGACGACCGGACACAGCACGGCGGCCTCGTCGTGATCCGTTCCTCCGACCGCTTCGTCGACGGAAGTCTCTGGCAGTCCCAGATCACCTACTTCCCGTTCTCGATCGCCTCTGGAACCGCGCTCATGTCCCCCGAACCCTTGGAGGGCGGAGTGTCGGCGGTCATGCGCGACCTGGGCTTCCGCGAGAGCTGGAACTGGGACATCGTGGGTGCGCGCATGCCCTCGCCGGACGAGGCCGAGGCCTTCGGGCTGGGCCCCGGTATCCCACTGCTGGTGCAGGAACGGTCCGCCTACGACGGGGACCGACCACTGCGCTTCACCGAGACGCTCATGCCGGCCAACCGCCACCAGTTGCTGTACTCGGGCGGCGACGCCCCCGAGGAGCTTCTGCTCATGGCCTCGGACGTCAACATCTTCGAGCGCTGATCCCGGTTCAGTCCTTCCCGTCGAGGTAACGCCCGACCACCAGTGCCCCCAGGGCCTCGGCGTCGGCGTTCACCACACGCACCCCGCGTCGCCGCTCCAACAGCTCCCGGAAGGCGCGCAACCGGGGATCGTCGGCCAACAGGAAGAACGTCAACTCCGTACCCTCCGCCAACGCCGCGTCCAGCTCGGCCGTGGTGACCTCCACCGTGCGCGGGGTGGGCGGCCAGGCGAACCGCGCGTCGCCGTCCTCGCCCAGGTGCGCCGTGGGCTCCCCGTCGGTGACCACCATGATCACCGGACGCAACCCCCGGTGTCGCCGCAGGTGGGCACGGGCCAGGTGCAGCGCGTGCTGGAGGTTGGTGCCGGGCACCCGACGCCAGTCGTGTTCGACCAACTCCGCGGGCGTCATCTCCCGGGCCCGGTCGTCGAACCCGATCACCAGCATCCTGTCCTCGGGCCGCCGGGTCCGCACCAGGGTGTGCAGGGCCAGGGCCGTGCGGGTGGCGGCCTCGTGCAGGCCGCGCGTGGTCATCGAATGGGACAGGTCGACCAACAGGCACACCGCGGCCGCGCCGGTCGGTTCGGTCTCCGTGTAGCGCAGGTCGTCGGTGCGCAGGGGCGCGCCGTCGGCCGCCGTGAGGTCTCCCGCGGCGGCGCGTCGCACCATGGCCGCGCGCATGGTGGCCACGGGATCCAAGGGACGGTCGAGGCCGTCGTGCCGCACACTCGCGCCGGTCGTTTCGCCGGCGTTCCCGGAACCGCCCCGGTGGCCTCCGCCCCGCACGCTCGGCGCCGCCTCGATCTCGGCCAACGCCACCTCGCCCAGCCGGCGCAGCTCGCGTGGGGTCAACCCGTGGTCGGCCTCGTCCAACCGGTCCAGTCGTTCCCGCCCCTGGGCGCCCAGCAGGGCGCTCAACGCCAAGGCGTCCACCTCGTCCAGGGCGGAGCGCTCTCCGGCCGCGTAGCGTTCCAGGGCCTCCTCGGCCGCGACCAACGGCGCCGAGTCCCGATCGACGAGTTCGGCGGAGATCAGCGCGCGCAGCTCATCGGCGGCGCGCACCGCCTCACCCGGCGGTGGTTCCTCGTCGGCCAACGGGTCGGCCCCGCCCATGTACGCCCGGTACCGAAACCTCACACCACACGCCCCTCTCAGAACCGGTACACGCCACCGTCGGGCGCGGTGTCCTTGGACAGTCGTCGTTCCAGGTACAGCCCCTCCAACGCGAACTCCACCACGGCCGCGGCCAGCCCAGGTGTGGGCGGCCCGTCCGTCTCCTCCGGGGCCGCCCGTTCGATCAGTCCGGCCAGACCCGGCACCGTTCCCACCCGGCGCAGCAGCTCGGCGGCGCCCACCAGGTCACCGCTCTCCACCGTGCCACCGCCGGCGAAACGGTCGCTCAACGGTTCCAGGTCGGCCTCGCCCATCCTGGCCCGGAAGGTCTCGGCGATGGCGCGGCGCAACAGCGTCTCCAAGATCGAGGACTCACGTCCCTCCATCCCGGTCTCGAACTCGACTTTGCCCAGGAGGGGTTCGGCCACCCCCGCCAGGTCGCAGACCCGTGCCACCGGCACTTCCTCACCGATCAACGCCGCGCGACGCAGGGCCGAGGCCGCCACGGTCTCGGCGGCGGCCACGGTCAGCCGCACCGACACCCCCGACCGTTGGTCCACCCGATTGGAATCGCGCACCAGGCGGGCGAATCGGGCCACCGTCTCCAACAGGTGTGAGGGCACGACCGTGCCCTCGGACAGATCCGCCTCCTGCCGCAACAGAGCCAACTCGTGGTCGAGGTCGGGTGGGTAGTGGGTGCGCACCTGGGCGCCGAAGCGGTCCTTGAGCGGGGTGACGATCCGTCCCCGGCTCGTGTAGTCCTCCGGGTTGGCGCTGGCCACCAACAGCAGGTCCAGCGGCAGCCGCAGGTTGTAGCCGCGCACCTGGAGGTCGCGTTCCTCCAACACGTTGAACAGCGCGACCTGGACCCGCGCCGGCAGGTCGGGCAGCTCGTTGACACAGAAGATCCCCCGGTTGGCCCGGGGCAGCAGCCCGTAGTGGATCGTCTCCGGATCGCCGAGGGAGCGGCCCTCGGCCAGCCGGGCCGGGTCGACGTCGCCGACCAGTTCGGCGGTACCGGTGTCGGGGGTCGCCAGTTTCTCGCCGTAGCGTTCGTCCCGGTGCCGCCAGCGCACCGGGAGTTCATCGCCTTCGGCCGTGGATCGGCGGAGACAGGACGGACAGGTCGGCGCGTAGGGATGACAGGAGATCGGGCAGTCCGCCACCGTGGGAGACCACTCGTCGAGCAGCCCCGACACCGTGCGGATCAGCCGGGTCTTGCCCTGCCCGCGTTCCCCGAGCAGCACCACGTCGTGGCCGGCGATGAGCGCCCGCTCCAGTTGGGGCAGCACCGTGTGGTCGAACCCGTGGACACCGGGGAAGCGGGGCAGCCCCGAGCCCATGCGGGCCAGGAGGTTCTCGCGGACCTCGGCCGCGGTGGACCGGTGGACATGGCCGGACCCGCGCAGTGCGCCGAGGGTGCGCGCGAACCCGCCTGGAGGTGGTGAGGCATAGGTCACGGCAAGCAGTGTAGGCCCGGGAGAGTTTGAGGGGCCAGATGCAGGAAAGTCCCTGGGGGACGAATGGAAGAATGGGGCCGTGAGGTTCCCATGGCCGGTGTCGTGGCCGGCCGTAGACGGGGGTGGCAGTGACAAGGTTCGGCGATGCTCTGACGACGGGGGCCGACCTCGTGAACGCGGCCGAGCGTGCTGTTCTCCACGCACTGGAACAGGTGGATGGACTCGCCGATCTCGTGTGCTTCTTCGTCAGTGGGGCGGATCCCGACGAGGTCTCGCTCGCGGGCTTGAAGGTCATGGAGTTGTCCGGCGGCGCGATCACCCTGGGCTGCAGTGGGAGCGGTGTGGTCGGCGGCGGTCGCGGTGTGGAGGGACAGGGCGCCGTGAGCGTCTGGGCCGCTCGCCTTCCCGACGTGGAGTTCACCCCGTTCCGGCTGGACACGGTGGTGGAGGAGGAGCAGCTCGCGGTGGTGGGCATGCGCGAACCCGGACCGAACGACCGGGTCGGCATCCTGCTCACCAACCCCTACGAGTTCCCCACCCAGGCGTTCGTCCGTGAGACCACCGCCGCCTTGGGCGGGCTGCCGCTGGTCGGCGGGATGGCCGACGGCATGCGCGGTGAGGAGTCGGTACGGCTGTTCAGCGACGGCGAGGTGGTGGACAACGGCGCCATCGGCGTCCTCATCGGTGGTGAGGGTGTGCTGGGCACCGTGGTCAGCCAGGGCTGTCGCCCGGTCGGCCCGGCCATGACCGTCACCAAGGCCGAGGGCAACCTCCTCCTCGAACTGGCCGGGGGCAACGCCTACGAGAAGCTGGAGGAGCTGGTCGAGGAGCTCTCCGACGAGGACCGTGAGCTCGCCGAACGTGGACTGCACATCGGGGTGGCCATGGACGAGTACGCCGAACAACACGAACACGGTGACTTCCTCGTACGGAGCCTGGTGGGCGCCGACCCCGAGTTGGGCGCGTTGACCATCGGCGACATGGTGGAGATCGGACAGACCGTCCGCTTCCAGGTCAGGGACGCCGGCACCGCCGACGAGGACTTCGCCCGCAGACTGACCGAGTTCGGGGCCGAACACGCCGTCGGCGGCGGGCTGCTGTTCTCCTGCAACGGTCGAGGCGATGGCCTGTTCACCCGCGCCGACCACGATGTGCTCGCGGTCCGGCGGATCCTGGGCGCCGCTCCGGTGGCGGGGTTCTTCGCGGCGGGGGAGATCGGACCGGTCTCCGGGGTGAACCACGTACACGGGTTCACCGCCTGCCTGCTGGCCTTCGCTCCCTGACGCATCCGGTAGGACCACGATCGTCTCATTCCAAGTCGGACTTTTACCGCCGTATCACCAACACCCGACGTGGGCTCCTTGAGTGTGCGCGCGTTCCGTTAGTTACTGAGAGTGACTATTTTATTCACTTCGGGTAATTGGCGAGAGAAGGAACGATGGCGCAGAATCGGCGCACCACCGCGCCCTTAGTGGCACTGGGGGCATTCGCCCTGCTGGCCCCGTTGACGGTCCCCGTTGCGGCCTCGGCGGAGACCACCTGGCTCGAACAGGACCTGTCCTCCACCGACCGGATCGGTCTGGCCCTCGACTCGGGGGCACTGCGCCTGGAGACGGGAGAGAGATCGGGGGCCTCGCTCCGACTGGAGACCGCGGAGCGGCGCACCGGGTTGGCGACCTTCCCCGAACAGGAGTTGGAGACCCCCACCGACACCGTCGACGTGGCCGTGACCACCACCGGTGACGAGGAGGAGGTCCTCACCGAGGCCCGGGGCGTTCGCGCCGACGGCATGTGGACCGAGTGGCACCCGGCCCGATCCCGCGGGGGCCGGGTGGCCCTTTCCTCGGAGGTCACCGAGGTGCAGCTGCGCGTCGAGATGTCCGCCGAGGGGGAGCGGAACGACACCTCCGTCACCGACGTGCGTCTGCGCCCCGTGGAGTCCTCGTCCACCGACGCCGAAGCGGAGGCCGACACCGAGGCTTCCGCGCGGGACGACGACGTGCCCACCCCTTACTCCGCCCGGCTCTTCGCCACCCGCATCGGTCTGGTCGGCAACACCACCGCCAACGGTCACACGGTGCGCCCCGACGACCACTTCGTGGCCCTGCCCTCCCGCAGAGGCCTCGCCAACCGAGGTGGCGGCGAGTACACCGTCCGGGTGTGCACCACCGGCGAACTCGGGCCGGACGCCACGGGCGACACCGAGAACCACAAGGCGCGCTGTGCCTACCTGCCGGTGTGGGACGTGGGCCCGTGGAACATCACCGACGACCACTGGAACGAGGATCGTGAGTCCTGGCCCGACCTGGACCGGGGTCGCCCCCAGTCCCAGGCCGCCTTCACCGAGGGCCACAACGGTGGACTGGACGGGTTCGGTCGCCGAGTGGGGAACCCCGCCGGCATCGACCTGGCCGACGGAGCCTTCAACGAGGGGCTGCAACTGCCCACCAACGGCTGGGTCCAGGTCGACTACCTGTGGACCGCCGAGTACCGCGATCGCGCGGAGATCATCACGGACACCCAGAGCGACCCGGTGGTCGTACGCACCGGCCCGTCCACCCACCACGACACCGTCGGTCTGGCCGCGCACAAGGCCAACGTCGACGTGGCCTGCCAGGTGGTCGGCGACACCGCCAACGGACCGAACGGCACCGACGACGTGTGGTACCGGATCGGGGAGGACCACTACGTTCCGGCGGTCTTCGCCTCGGGCGGCTCCGAGGCCCCGCAGTGCCTGCCCGACCAGCCCTGAGCCGGTTTCGGTCAGCCGCGGGTGCGGATCACCACGGTTCCGGCGACGCGGTCGTGCAGGGCACGTTCCCGGTCGTCACCGAACATGGCCATCGACTCCCCGAGGGAGAACAGGTGGCCCAGACACGGCAACGACTGCGGCAGGCAGAACAGCATGGACCGGCCGATGGCCTGGCCCTGGTTCAGCCTGCCGCCGTCCGCCGCGTCGACCACCTTGATGCCCACCATCATCTTGCCGAGGGTGCTGCCCCAGGCGATCAGGTAGAGCCAGTCGTAGAAGAACAGCAGTAGGCCCCAGCCGAAGAGGAACAACGAGCCCCAGAGGGCTCCTTCGGCGTCGCTGGTCGCGCTGTCTCCTCCGTTCGCCAGCACCATGAAGAGCACCATCACGAGGAAGAACGCGAAGGCGGCGACGGTCGCCAGGACCGCGTCGATGGCCCGGGCGACCAGACGGATGCCGAACCCGGCGGGACGAGCCGGTGGCGGGGGCGGGGGCGGGGGCGGGGGGAGTGGAGAAGCCGACTGTGCGGGAAGCGGCCCTCCGTAGGACCAGCCACCGTTCTGCGGCGGTGGTCCGGCCTGATACGGGTCTTGGGGGTTCCAGTAGGGCGAGGGCATGCGGCCGCCGGTTCCTTGAGTAGAAGGGGTTCAACGAGCGGGGTTCAAATGCAGAGTACCCAGCCATGGGCCCACCGGCCACACGACGAGGGGCGGCCGTGGCCGCCCCTCGTCATGTGGTCTCGTCCGTGCGACGACCGGACGTTTCACATGCCGTAGGGCACCGCTCCGATGATCTCCACACCGAGGCTCTTGCCGTTGGGGAGCGCGTAGCTGACGGTCTCGCCCACACGCTTGCCGTTGATCGCCGAACCCAGCGGGGACTTGGGGGAGTACACGTCGATGGGGGACCCACTCTCCTCCCTGGAAGCGAGCAGGAAAGTGACCTCCTCGTCGTCACCCTCGAACATGATGGTGACGGTCATGCCGGGTCCGACCACGCCCTCGGTACGGGGCGTTTCGCCGACCCTCGCGGTGCGCAGGATCTCGGTGAGCTGGAGGATGCGGGCCTCCATCTTGCCCTGCTCCTCCTTGGCGGCGTGGTATCCGCCGTTCTCCTTGAGGTCGCCCTCCTCTCGGGCGTCCTCGATCTTCTCCGCGATCTCGATGCGCCCACGCCCCGACAGGTGGTCCAGCTCGGTCTTGAGCCGGTCGTACGCATCCTGGGTGAGCCAGGTGGCGTTGTCATCGCGGGTCTGGGTCACGGGAACTCCTTGTGTACTAGTAGCAAAGGCCACCAGGCGGCCAGAGCTGAACTTACGAGAATATCACCGAGCGCGATCAGGCGCCCGGTGTCCGTGCTCTCGGGGTTCCGCCCCGCTCCTGGGTACCCGGCCGGGGAGGACTCGGTCGATCAGTCTTGCGAACCTTGTTCCCTGCAAGAGGCCACTTCTACCGTGCCGGCCTCACGAACCGTCTCGATGCTCGCCTCGACCATCCGGTTACCGGCCTCGACCTCGACCCTGCTCGTACCCACCTCGACCATCTGCTCGTCCAACGCGCGCAGCAGGCACTCGGCGCCGTCCTTGCTGTTCACCTCGAAGGAGATCCGCGCCTCGTCGGCCGATGGCGCCGTGACCGTCACCACCTGGTGGTACACGCCACCGCCCAACCCGTTGTAGCTCATCACGGAGAATCCCCAACCGAAGGTGACCGCCACCGCGAAGATGGTGCCGACGATGAAGAAGACGGGCCCGTTGCCGTGGCGCTTACGGAGCGCTGGAGCTGTGTCGGCACTGTTCACGGCATCATCTTCCGGGGTCGCTGACATTGGGAATCTCCGAGCGAGGGGATGGTGTTGTCTAAGATATCCCCGACCTGACAGCCCCCCTACGCGGCCCGCACGTGAGTCGTACGACGTCGTGGACCACCGGGGGCACGGCCGTGCCCCTGACCAGAGGTCGTCCAGGTCGTCGACCGAGCCAAGGAGAATCCTTCGTTGTCCGAGCGCCTGCGGCTTATGGCCGTCCATGCCCATCCCGATGACGAGTCCAGCAAGGGTGCCGCCACCATGGCGCGCTACGTCCAAGAGGGCGCGGAAGTGCTGGTCGTCACCATGACCGGTGGTGAACGCGGCGACATCCTCAACCCCGCGATGGAACGCCCGGAGATCCGGGAGAACATCACCGAGGTACGCCGTCAGGAGATGAACCGGGCCCGCGAGATCCTGGGGATCGAGCAGGAGTTCGCCGGTTTCGTCGACTCGGGTCTGCCCGAGGGCGACCCACTGCCGCCCCTGCCCGAGGGGTGTTTCGCCACCCTTCCGGTGGAGGAGGCCGCGGCCCCTCTGGTCGAGGCGATCCGCCGGTTCCGCCCGCACGTGATCCTCACCTACGACGAGAACGGCGGTTACCCGCACCCCGACCACATCATGACCCACAAGGTGTCGATGCACGCCTTCGACGCCGCGCCCGAACCGGACGCCTACCCGGGCACCGGAGACCCGTGGCAGCCCCTCAAGCTGTACTACTTCGTGGGCTTCCCGCCCGAGCGCTTCGACGCGCTCGCCGAGGTCCTGACCGAACGCGGCCTGGAGAACCCCTTCGAGGACTGGGCCGCGCGGATCAAGGACGGCGACCGCCGTCGCTGGGAGATCACCACTCGGGTGCACTGCGGTGAGTACTTCGACGTCGCGCACGACGCCCTGCGGGCCCACGCCACCCAGATCGATCCGAACGGGTTCTGGTTCGCGGTGCCCAACGAGATCGTGGCCGAGGCCTGGCCGACCGAGGACTACCACCTGGTCCGGTCCCTCGTGGATACCGAGGTCCCGGAGAAGGACCTCTTCGCGGGGGTCCGGGAAGCAATGAGAGTATGAACGACATGAACACCCTTCTCGCGTCCACGATGGTGCTCGCCGACAGCTTCTCCTTGGACAAGGACACGGTCACGCCCGGCGTCATGGGCTTCCTCGCCATCTTCGCGATCGGTGTGGCCCTGTTCTTCCTCATGCGCAACATGACGGGCAAGCTGGAGGGTGTCTCGGAGCGCGCCGAGGAGGCCGGAGAGAAGCCGTCCGGGCCGAACATCTACGCGAGCGAGTCCGACGAGGCCGCCGAGACCGACACCACGAAGGTCGAGGCCTCCGGTTCGGACAAGGCCGACAGCGGTACGGACAAGGGTTAGCGCCGCGTCGGCCAGGGTTCACCCCGTCGCGGCACTAATTCTTCAGGGATCGGAGCATCCTGCGTTGGGTGCTCCGTCCCATGGCCACCGCCATCGGTAGTGCCCACAGCCCGAACCCGGGCAGGGCGTCGGCGAGCCGGGACTGCCATCCCCGCCATCGAGGCAGGATCGTCACGGGACGAGGCCGGTCGAGGACGCGGCCGACGGCCCTGACCACCTCCGCCGGCCGCAGCAGCCTGCCCGAGAAGGACAGCGCCGATTCGGGGTCGTGGAGTTTGTCGTGCAGCATCGGCGTCCAGATCCCGTCCGGGCACACGCACGAGACGTCGATGTCGCGCACCCGTGCCAGTCGTAGGTCGGCGAGGGTGCTGAGGCTGAAGCCGATGGCGGCGTGCTTGGACCCGGCGTACACGGCCTCGCCGGGCACGGCGGTGATCCCGGCCAGGGACACGATGTTGACGATGTGGCCTCCTCCCCGTCCGAGCATGGTCCGGATCGCCGTCACGGTGCCGTTCACGGTGCCCAGGCCGTTGACGCCGAACAGCAGGGACCGGGTCGCCTCGTCCTGTTCCCACGCCGGTCCGGTGACCAGCACCCCAGCGTTGTTCACCCACACGTCCAGTCGTCCGGCGCGGGCCAGGATCTCGTCGCCCGCCGCGACGACCTCGGCCTCTTCCCGAACGTCCACCCGCATCGATGTGGCGCGCGGGCCAAGGTCCGCGGCGGTGGCCGCGGCGGCTTCCCCGTCGACGTCGGTGATCAGCACCGTGTACCCGCGCTCCACCAGCAGCGCGGCGATCTCCCGCCCCAGCCCGCGCCCCGCGCCGGTGACCACGGCACCTGCGGGCCCTGACCTCACCGTCATCGTGCCTCGCCCCCACGGAGTTCGCCGTAGGAGACGCCTCCATGCGCGAACGTCGGCATCACCGGCCAGAACCGCTTCCACGGTGCGAGTTCCGTCGAGGGGAGGATCTGTAGCCAACGCGGGTCCCGACGGCACGGGTCCGCGAGGATCTTCTCCTTGACCATCGAGTCGTACTGGTCGAGCGAGTCTTCGAGGGTGTTGGCGTTCGGACAGATCTCCCGGCCGTAGCGCCGGTGGTACCCGCGCACTCCGGGGATCTTCGACAACTCTGGTTGCCAGTTGTCCAGAGCGATGCCGTTCTCGGAGGAGACCCACACACCGTCGGGGGTGTTGAGCAGCAGAGAGTGGTTTCCGTCCGTGTGCCCGGGCGTCCACAGCAAGGTGACGCCCGGACCGAGTTCGACGTCCCCGTCGAAGGTCACGAACGACGACCGGTCCACGCCGCTGAGCCCGTCCTCCACGTACCACGCCCACTGCATCGGGTGCAGGGACTCCAAGGTGGCCAGTTCACGGGAGTGCACCAACATCCGCGCCGAACCGAAGAGGGGCGGGCGCGGGCGACTCTCGCCGGGGATCACCCGGCTCGACCCGAGGATCATCCGGGGGTCCTGGACGTGCAGGTGGTCGAAGGTGCAGAAGTCGATGTCCTCCGGGGCGAGCCCGAGCTTGGTCAGCGCGTCCGCCGGCTCGTTGTAGTACTTGAGCAGGAAGGCCTCGGCCAGCCGGGTCCCACCCGGGATCCTGCGCATCAGCTCCTGGAGGTGGTGGTAGAACGGGGCCTCCGCCGAACCGTCCGGAACGGTCGGTTCGAACACCAGGGTGCGCGGACGCCCCTCCCAATCGTCGTACTGCACCACCACCATGCGGTTGATCATCGCGATCATCGGCAGGGTCGGTACCGACACGGCGTTGTTGAAGGCGAACGCGACCGGATAGGGGGCCGCGGCGATGTCCACCGATCGCACCGCGCGCACCGTGCCCTGGGACTTGAAGCGTTCCTTGTACGCGTGGGCGGCCTCCTTGACCGCGCTCAGTCGTTCTCCGCGCGGCCAGACGTCATGCACCCCCTCGAACTCGGGTACGCCCCGCGCGCCGATGTCGGCCAGGGTGTCCTCGGTGTGACCGGTGCTCATCCTCGTTCTCCGCTCCTCGGAACCGCTCTTCTCACGGCACCCTAGGAACCAGGGTGTGGGCTGGGACACTCTTCCTCCGGCCAGGGAGTTAACATTTTCGGACACGCGTATGGACGGAGGAGGGAATGCCGGTGCATCGGTGGGACCTGCCGCGCGGTCCGGCCAGCGCCCTACTGCTGGTGCGGCTGGGCGGGGAACACTCGGTGTCCAAGGGCACCGTCCTCCATGGAACCCGCATCGCCCTGGCCGACCTGGAGGACCCGCACACCCTGGTCACCGCGGAGCAGGAGACACGGATCGTCCGGAACCTGCTCGACGCGCTCCCGACCGTCGAGGCGCTGCCGGTGCTCGCCGGTTCCCGCTATCACCTCACCACGCACGGCATCTGGGGGTTCGCGATCTCCGGCAGCCCCGATCTGCGCTCGGCGATCGGCGTGGGGCTGCGCTACCTCGCGTTGACCTGGGCCTTCTGTGACATGAGGGTGGTCGAGGGTGGCGGCCGGTCACGCCTGCTGTTGCGGTCCGGACACCTGCCCGAGGACGTCCGGCGCTTCTTCGTCCACCGGGAACTGGCCTCGATCATCGCGTTCGGTCGTGAGCTCGGGCTGGCGGAGGAGCAACTTCCCGAGGTGCGTTTGAGGGGTCGCCCGCCCACCGACCCGGAGCCCTACACGAGGCTGTTGGGCCCACGCGTCCGCTTCGACGCAGAGGAGGACGCCTTGGTCCTGGACGCGGTGGAACTCGACCGGCCGCTGCCGCGCGCCGACGCGCACACCGTCGCCCTGGGCGAGGAACAGTGCCGGCGGCTGCTGGGGGAGAGGTACGGACGTTCCGGGGTGGCCGGACTGGTCCGCGGTCACCTGATGTCCGGGTTCCCGGACGTCCCCGACATCGAGGTGGTGGCCGGGCGACTGCACGTCAGCTCACGGACGTTGCGCCGGCGGCTCGTGGCCGAGGGCACCTCCTACCGCGTGCTGTTGGACGAGGTCCGTGAAGGGTTGTCGGAGGAACTGCTCGCCGCGGGATGCACGGTCGAGGAGACCGGACGCCGGCTCGGTTACCGCAACACCCCGAGCTTCACCACGGCGTTCAAACGCTGGAAGGGGACGGCGCCCCGCGTGTACCTGGCCCGGGTGGGGACCTGACCCGTCGGACGAGGGCCGGCAGAGTGGGATACATGCCCAACCGCCTGAGCGACGCGACCAGCCCGTACCTGTTGCAGCACGCCGACAACCCCGTGGATTGGTGGCCCTGGGGTGAGGAGGCCTTCGCCGAGGCCCGCCGCCGCGACGTCCCCCTCCTCATCTCGGTCGGATATTCGGCCTGCCACTGGTGCCACGTCATGGCCCACGAGTCCTTCGAGGACCCCGCGACCGCGGACCTGATGAACACCCTCTTCGTCAACATCAAGGTCGACCGTGAGGAACGCCCCGACGTCGACGCGGTGTACATGGAGGCCACCCAGGCCATGACCGGCCAGGGCGGCTGGCCGATGACGGTGTTCGCCACCCCCGACGGGGCGCCCTTCTACTGCGGCACGTACTTCCCGCGCGAGCACTTCCAGCGGCTGCTCCAGGGGATCACCTCGGCCTGGCGGCACAAGCGGGTCGACCTCGTGGAGCAGGGGCGACGCGTGGTGGACGCGCTGAGCGCACCACGTCGCCTGGCGTCCTCGCCGCCGCCGACCGCCGCCGACCTGGACCTGGCCGTCCAAGCGCTGATCCGTGACTACGACGCCACCTCCGGCGGGTACGGCGACGAGCCGAAGTTCCCGCCGTCGATGCTCTTGTCGTTCCTCACCGCGCAGCACGAACGGACCTTCCCGTTCCAGACCGCCGACGAGCCCACCCCGGCCGCGCTCATGGCGGGCGGCACCGCCGTGGCCATGGCGCGCGGCGGCATCTACGACCAGCTCGGCGGGGGCTTCGCCCGTTACTCGGTGGATCGGGGCTGGGTGGTCCCGCACTTCGAGAAGATGCTGTACGACAACGCCCTGTTGCTGCGGGCCTACACCCGGCTGAGTCGTCGTCCCGCCGAAGGCGACGCGGGGGCCGACTCCGACCAGGAGCTGCTGCTGCGCGCCGCCCAGGAGACCGCCGACTGGATGCTGCGCGACCTGCGCACCCCCGAGGGCGGGTTCGCCTCGGCCTTGGACGCCGACAGCGAGGGTGAGGAAGGCACCTATTACGTGTGGACGCCCGAGCGGCTGCGCGAGGTCCTGGGCGAGGAGGACGGCGCGTGGGCGGCCGAGCTTTTCGACGTGACCGAGGAAGGCACCTTCGAGCGTGGTTCCTCCGTCCTACAGTTGCGCTCCGACCCCGACGACCCCGAACGCTACGACCGGGTGCGCGCCGCCCTGCTGTCCGCCCGCGCGGACCGCGTGCCGCCGGCCCGCGACGACAAGGTGGTCGCCTCCTGGAACGGGTTGGCGATCGCCGGTCTGGCCGAGGCCGGGGCCCTGCTGGGGCGCCCCGAGTGGATCACCGCCGCCCGCGAGGCAGTGGACCTGCTCCTGGACGTCCACCTGCGCTACGGACGCCTGGTGCGCACCTCGCGAGACGGCGAACCGGGCCCCGGTACGGGCGTGCTGGAGGACTACGCGAACCTGGCCGAGGGGCTGCTCGCCCTGCACGGGGTGACGGGTGAGGCCCGCTACGTGCGGGAGGCCGGCGGTCTGCTGGACACGGTCCTGGACCACTTCGGCGACGACGAGGGCGGGTTCTTCGACACCGCGGACGACGCGGAGAAGCTGTTCAGTCGCCCCCAGGACCCCACGGACAACGCCACCCCCTCGGGCCGGTTCGCCGCCGCGTCCGCGCTGCTCACCTACGCGGCGCTCACGGGGAGCGAACGCCACCGGGAGGCGGCCGAGGGCGCACTGTCGGTGGTGCCGCTCCTGGCGGAGAAGGCCCCGCGCTTCGCCGGTTGGGGCCTGGCCGCCGGGGAGGCCCTGCTGACCGGGCCGCGCGCCGTGGCCGTGGTCGGTGACATCGGCGATCCGACCGTCGAGGAGATGGTCCGCGCGGTCCTGCGCTGGGCGCCGCTGGGCACCGTCCTGTCCCGAGGCGACGGACGTGACAGTGGGGGAGTGCCCCTGCTGGAGCACCGCGCGCCGATCGAGGGGAAGGCGACCGCCTACGTGTGCGAGGGCTTCACCTGCAAGCTCCCCGTCACCACCGTCGAGGAACTCCTCGCACAGCTCGCAGGGTGAGGCCGCCGAGCGCCGCTAGCGGAGCCGGACGTTGTCGATGATGGTGTCCACGACGTCCGGCCGGTAGTCGGGCTGGCGGATCTCCATGTACACCGTGCGCGGGGTGTCGGGCGGGTGCACCGCGATCGAGGTGAACGTACCGTTGTCGTTGCACTCTGGCCATTCCCAGAGCATGCCCTCCCACCGGTCGGTGCGCACGGAGCGCTCCTCGGGCTGCCCCGCGCACGGGTCGGTCTCGGCCACCCGGCGCAGGTCGGGGGAGCCGGGCAGCACCGTGGCGTACACCCCGTAGGACTCCTCGTCGGTGGCGTTCCAGTGTTCGGCGTCGGTCGCGGCGAGCAGCCCGGGACCGGCACCGGCCTCGGCCACGGCCGGTCGCGCCTCCTGGTCGGGGTGGAACTCCCGGGCCCACACCGAGGGCACGTCCACGCGCACGTCCTGGGCCGCGTGCCGGACGGTGGTCAACGACATCCCCGGGGATCCGAGTGAGGCGGTCATGACGAAGGCGAACACCCCGCAGACGAGGGCGAGGGCGCCGCTCCGCCGCCAGGGCATGCGGGACAGGGACCACCAAGGGGCCGCCTTGGGCAGGTCGGGCGACATACGGATCGCCCTGACCCGATCGGTGAAGGTCTTGGCGTCGCTCGGCCGGTCCTCGCGGTCCACCGATAGCGCGGCCAGGATCAGTTCGTCCAGTGCGGGAGGCAGGCCTGGCCGGATCCGGCCAGGCGCGGCCCGTACCGGCGGGCGCGGCGGCGACTGGCCGGTCATGAGTTCGTAGGCGACCGCGCCCAGCGAGTACACGTCGGAGCGCACGTCCAGGTCGCCGCCGGGCATGCTCTGCTCGGGCGACATGTAGCCGGGGGTTCCCGCGGCGGCGGTGAACCCGGAGGCCTCGTCGATGGACTTGGCGAAGCCCAGGTCGGCGACGAGCACCCGCTGACCGACGGGGGAGGACTGGAGCAGCACGTTGGACGGCTTGATGTCGCGGTGGATGGTGCCGTGGTTGTGCAGCACGGTGATGCCCTGGCCGATCTCGGTCAGCAACCTCAGGGCCTCGTCCAAGGGGAGTTGACCTCGACGGACGAGGTCGGCGACACTGCCTTGGTCGGCGTAGGTCATCACCATGTAGGGGCGGCCGTCCGGCAGTACGTCGACGTCGTGCACCGCCACCAGCCAGGTGGAGTCGGTCTGACGCAGGATGCGCGCCTCTTCCAGGAACCGGTACTGGATGTCCATCTGATGCGCCCAGTTCTCGGCCAACACCTTGATGGCCACCGGGTAGTTCAGAAGGTCGTCCTGGGCCAGCCAGACGGTGGCGAACGAACCGGACCCCAAGCGCCGTATGACGCGGTAACGTCCAAAGGCCTCCGGTTGGCTCATTTCCGCCTCGGTCTGTAGGGGGTGAATACGCGTTCGTTGCCCACTAATACACCATCTGCGCCTTGGCGATGGCTTCCGCGGATATGATCCCGTTCCCGGGTAGCGCCGACGCCATCGGTGCGTGGAGACTGGAGGAGCCCCTTCGGGTTCTCCGCCTTCGTGGGACAACGCCGCGTGGGATTAACGGGATCGGCGCGTGAAGTCGAGTGAGGTAACGGAGCCGAACGGGGTTCGTGGACGTCCAATAGACGTGTGAACTCACGAACGGACGTCTGTCGTCAGCCAGGAAGAGACGAACCATGGGTAGTAGTGACCGACCGGACAACGAGGAGCGCCCCACCCCCCGCCGCCGGGTGGCGAGCAACGTCGACGAGGAACTCGAGGATCTCGCGCGCCGGGCCAAGGAGGGTGACGCCGTGGCCCTGGACGACCTGCTCCGTCGTATCCAGCCCGAGGTACTGCGCCGCTGCGCCCGGTTCCTGCCCTACCGCCAGGACGCCGAGGAGGCCTGCCAGGACGCGCTCCTGCGGGTGGCCCGCAAGATCGACAGCTTCAAGGGCGACTCCCTCTTCACCACTTGGCTCTACACCGTGGTGTCCAACTCCGCACGTCAGACCTACCGGTCCATGAAGCGTCGCTCCGCCGAGTTCCCCACCGAGGCCGAGCGCATGCCGCATCAGAGCGACCCCCGGACCACCAGTGTGATCGCCGGTTCCCGGATCGACCTGCTGGAGGCCCTGGACCAGCTGGAGAAGGACCGCCCCAACCTGGTGGCGCCCCTTGTCCTGCGCGACCTGTGCCAAATGGACTACAACGAGATCGCCTCCGAACTGAATCTGGCCTTGGGTACGGTCAAGTCCCGCATCCACCAAGGGCGCAAACACGTGCGCAAGTCGCTCGCCGTGACGTGAGCGCCCCGGGCGAACTACTCTGGACCCATCCCCGTCGGCATATCCGTCGCCGGAGTGCGCCGTCCTTTGATCCAGCTCTGAGAGGTTTCGCCAATGGGGCTCCGTGACCCCCTGTACTGGCTGTACGAGCGGCGGCTGGAACGCCGTCTGACCAGCCAGGAGATCCCCCGGCACGTCGGTGTCGCCATGGACGGAAACCGGCGTTGGGCCAAGAGCAGCGGTCTTCCGGGCGCCGAGCAGGGCCACCAGGCCGGGGCGAACAAGATCTTCGAGGTGCTCGGCTGGTGCAACGAGATCGGTGTGCAGGTCGTCACCCTGTGGATGCTGTCCACGGACAACCTCACCCGGGACGAGGCCGAGCTCGGTCCGCTCGTGCGCATCATCGAGCAGACCATCGCCCGGCTGCGCGAGGAGGGGTGGAACACCCGCCCCGTCGGGGCTCTCGACGTCCTGCCTGATTCGACCGCTCGTGCCCTGAAGGAGGCGGAGGAGGCCACATCCGGAAACCCGGGTCTGGTTGTCAACGTCGCCGTCGGGTATGGGGGTAGGCGTGAGATCGCCGATGCGGTTCGGTCCCTCCTCCACGAGGAGGCGGCCAAGGGCACCGATATCCAGGAGCTGGCAGAGCGCCTGGACATCGAGGACATCGCACGGCACATCTACACGCGTGGACAACCCGACCCCGACCTGCTCATCCGCACCTCGGGTGAACAGCGTCTGTCGGGTTTCATGCTGTGGCAGAGCGTTCACTCGGAGTTCTACTTCTGCGAGGTCTTCTGGCCTGCCTTCCGCAGAGTGGACTTCCTGCGTGCCCTGCGCTCCTACGGCGCGCGCAATCGGCGCTTCGGCTCCTGACCCCCGTCGGCCCTCCCACCAACCTCTCGTAACGAGGAGTTCATGGGGAGGTCGGCTCGGGCCCTGGAAAACGGGCTCTGGGGCGCGTAGCGTCGATGACAGCGGATGGCGTTCGCCCATCCGTTCGGGAGGCCCCGGCTCATTGATCTTCTCCGCCCTGGCGGGATGTCGACGAGGAGGGCCGGACCCGGCCCTCGTGGGCCTGGTCCCGGTCCTCCATGATCCCGTGACAGTAGGGCGCCCTCGCGGTGCCCAAGGGGAGAACGAGTGGCTAGTTCCTCGACCGATCGCCGTGACACCCAGTCCCCGACCGCCCCTCAGGCGGTAGAGGGTACGCGCGTCTACGTGCTCGACACCAGTGTCCTGCTCGCCGATCCGGTGGCCATGAGCCGGTTCGCCGAGCACGAGGTCGTCATCCCCGTGGTGGTGATCACCGAGTTGGAGAGCAAGCGTCACCACCCGGAGCTCGGGTACTTCGCACGCGGCGCGCTGCGCCGCCTGGACGACCTGCGGGTCGCCCACGGCCGTTTGGACGTCGCCGTCCCGGTGAACGAATACGGCGGCACACTCCGGGTGGAGCTCAACCACAGCGATCCGACGATCCTGCCGGCGGGCTTCCGGCTCGGCGACAACGACACCCGGATCCTGACGGTGGCGCGCAACCTCCAGGAGGAGCATGAGGAAGAGGACGCCGTCGTCCTGGTGAGCAAGGATCTGCCGATGCGGATCAAGGCCTCCTCCATCGGTCTGCAGGCCGACGAGTACCGGGCAGAGCTCGCCATCGAGCACGGCTGGACCGGGATGTCGGAGCTGGACGTGCCCGCCGCCAACATCCAGGAGCTGTTCTCCCAGGGGGACAGCGAGATCGAGGAGGCCAGGGAACTGCCCTGCCACACCGGTCTGGTGCTCGTCTCCGAACAGGGCCGGGCGCTCGGCCGGGTCCAGGCGGACAAGTCGGTGAAGGTGGTGCGCGGCGACAAGGACGTGTTCGGTCTGAAGGGCCGAAGCGCCGAGCAGCGGATCGCCCTCGACCTGCTCACCGACCCCGACGTCGGCATCGTCTCGCTCGGTGGTCGTGCCGGTACCGGCAAGTCCGCGCTCGCGCTGTGCGCCGGTCTGGAGGCCGTCCTGGAACGCGGCCAGCACCGCAAGGTGATGGTGTTCCGCCCGCTGTACGCGGTGGGCGGCCAGGACCTGGGCTACCTGCCCGGCACCGAGAACGACAAGATGACGCCCTGGGGCCAGGCGGTGCATGACACGCTGTCCGCGGTGACCAGCGAGGACGTCATCGAGGAGATCGTGGACCGCGGGATGTTGGAGGTCCTGCCGCTCACCCACATCCGGGGTCGGTCCCTGCACGACGCGTTCGTGATCGTGGACGAGGCGCAGTCCCTCGAACGCGGGGTCCTGCTGACGGTGTTGTCCCGACTCGGGGAGAACTCCCGGGTGGTGCTCACCCACGACATCGCCCAGCGCGACAACCTGCGGGTGGGCCGCCACGACGGGGTGGTCGCCGTCATCGAGAAGCTCAAGGGCCACCCGTTGTTCGCCCACGTCACCCTGAACCGGTCGGAGCGTTCCCCGATCGCCGCCCTGGTCACCGAGATGCTGGAGAGCTGACCCGACGAACCATGTGGCCCCCGCCGAATCGGCGGGGGCCACACCTGTGGGCGGTGGTCAGCGCAGGGCACCTACGTACCGACCGATCCGGCGCAATCGGTTCAGGTTCGCCTCGTAGCGCGCGCCGATCAGGAGCAGCAGCAGGCCGACCACCGCGAACGGCACCCAGTTGGGCAGCAGCAGGGTCAGGTCCCACAGCGGCGGACCGAAGGCCCGAAGGGACACCACCAGCAGTGCCCCTCCGCCGAGCAACAGCTGTGCCTGGAGACGGGACCTCAAGCCCCACACGGCCATGGCCACACCCACCACGAGTACCGCGGGGACCCGCCACCCCAGGTCCTGGCCGTCGATCGCGAGCCAGACCGTGGGACCGAGGAGCAACAACAGTCCACCGCCGTAGGAGAGCAGGCTGGAGGGCTTCACCTCGGCCCGGCGCTCCCACTCCCAGCCGACCACCAGGAAGGCGAGTGCGGGCGGCACCGTATAGGCCTCGGGAACGGTGACGTCCCAGGCCGCCAGCGCCGTCCACATCGCACAGAACATCAACAATCCGCCGACCGGTGCCACCCACCGGCGGCCGGGGCGCACCGCGCAGGCCAGACCGATCACCCCGACCACCGCCAGGGCGAGCGCGACCAGTTCCAGTCGGGATCCCGCGCCCATGGTGATGGCCAGGGCGATCACCGCCCACACGGCGGCCGGGACCTCGGTGGCCTCCGACAGGGGCGAACGCAGGCGCGGGGCCGCGGCCGCCACGGCGGCGACCACCAACAGGGGACCGAAGGCGGCGTACTCGGCCCAGAGCCCCAAGGACATGAGCAGCGCCAGGGCGAACGCTCCGGTGCCGAAGGTCGCCGCGGCGGTCGAGGCCACGATGATCGATCTGACACGGGCCAGGGAGGACGCCACGGACGCCGCGACCGCCCAGGCCAGCAACACCCCTACGGCGGAGTAGCGCTCCGACAGCGCCCAACTGAAGGCCAGGGCGAAGGCGAACAGTCCGGTGGACCACACGACCCACGCGGTCCCCGCCCGGTTCGGTAGGGCGGAACCGGCCGTCAGGGCCGCTCCCACCAGCACGGTGCACACCAGGGCGACCAGGAAGGGCAGACCGAGCGCGAACGGCAGCGGCACCAGTGTCACCGGCGCGAGCAGCGCAGCCGCGGGCACGAGCAGGCGTTGGTGGAACAGCCGTACCGCGCCCACCGCCAGGGCACCGAAGACCAACGTCCCCAGCGCCACGGAGGGGCCGGCGAGGGTGGTGGCCTCGGGCAAGCCGATGAACTCGTGCGCGGGTTCCAGCAGCGCCCCGGTCGGAAGCCCGCGCGGGGCGAAGAACGACAGGGCCGGCGATCCGGCCGGGCCCACCACCAGAGGTTGGGCGATGAGCAGGAGTAGCCCGAAGATCCCGAACGGGCCGAACTCCGTGGTGCGCTTCTCGACCGCGCCGAACACCCGGGAGGCGACCCCGTCGAGCAGCAGCGCGGTCGCGCCGAGCAACAGCCCCGTGGCGCCCAACAGCCACCAGGGACCATGGCCCTCGCCCGGGAGGGCATCGTAGGCGGTGGCCGCCAGGGAGGCGTCGCCGATCACCAGTGTCACGGTCCACACGACCACGGTCAGCCGGTAGACCGTCGCGGCGTCGCCCTCGGCGGACGGGCGCCGCGCCGACAGCGCCGAGACCAGGGTGATCGCGGCGAGCAGGACGAGCGCGGACAGCATCGTGTGCCGCTCCACCGACGACCACGCCAGACCCGTCAACATGGTCGCCAGGCCGCTCGCCCCGAGCAGCCGGACGGACAGGGACCCGTGCGTCCGACCCGCGCACAACAACAGCGCGGCGCCGACCAACAGGGTCCACACCACCGCCACCGCGAACGGGGCGTCCGCCAACACCGGCAGCGGAACCAGCGTGGGCGGGGCGATCAGCGCCACACCCGCGGCGGCCCAACGCCGTTCGATGAACACGACCAGCGCCAAGGCCGACACACCCACCGCCACGACGGCCAAGGCCGCCGCGAACCCGGTGAACGGATCGGCCGGTGCGGACGACCCCAGCACGGCGGAGGCGGGTTCGCGCACCACCCCGGGCGACGCCGACCAGGCCGCGTGTTCGGACGAGAACAACCTCAGGGCCGGGTT
This sequence comes from Nocardiopsis sp. NPDC055551, assembly GCF_053619415.1. Classification (NCBI taxonomy): domain Bacteria; kingdom Bacillati; phylum Actinomycetota; class Actinomycetes; order Streptosporangiales; family Nocardiopsidaceae; genus Nocardiopsis; species Nocardiopsis sp. NPDC055551. The sequence continues at coordinate 63,172 of NZ_JBSHJJ010000005.1, forward strand.
CTGGGACGGCAGCGCCAATAACGGAGCGGCCGGCAGGACGAGCAGGCCCACCACGGCGAACATTCCGCGTAGATCGGCGCGTTCGTCCGTCTGGCCCGGTGCGGTCGGGGCCGGCAGCGAGGAGGGCGTGGCCACTCGACTCAGCAGCAGCGCCGTCGCCCCCGTCAGGACCACCGTGGCGGTCAACAGCCACCATTGGGCCTGTTCGGTTCCGGGAGCGCCCCGGTTGACCAGCACGAAGACCGAACCGGTCAGGAGGACCAACGCCCACGGCAGAATCGCGCCCATGTACAGTCCGGCGACCCGACCGCCCGGTTCCGGTCGTGGGCCCGGCTCGGCGAACCGACGGGCCCCGGCGGCGGCGATCAGGGCGGTGACCACGAGCAGCAGCAGCGCGGCCAAGGTCGTGTACCGCTCCGGCAGCGCCCACACCAGGCCGGTGAACAGGGTGGCGGATCCGACCAGTACCGGTGTCGTGCTCAGTCCGCGCGGCGCCACTCCGGCGCTCAGGACCAGCGCGGCACCGATCAGCAGCGCCCACACCACGGTGATCGTCCAGGACATCCCGAGGAGGGCGGGCACGACCAGGAGCGTGGCCGGGGCCAGGAGTACCGCGATGACGAACGACGAACGGCGGCGCAGCAGCCACACCGCGCCCAGCGCCAGGAGCGCCGCCACCACGATCCCGGTCAGGTAGAGGGCCGCGTGGTCGGGCGGAGCCGGAGCCGGGGCGGCCATCTGCGCCGGGGACACGCTCCACGGCGAGACGGTCACCCGGGGGAGCGCCGGAAGGGTCGAGGGCCCCGCGGCCAGGGGAAGCAGGGCCAGGGCCGCCAGACCGCCCACGGAGTACGGCGAGGGCGCGTCGGCGTTCTGGCCGGGGCCTCGCGCCATGAGCAGCCCGGTCGTCCCACCGAGGAACAACGTGGTGGCCAGGGCCCACCGGTGCGACGGGTCGACGTCGTCGATGAACAGGAAGGTGCCCGTCAGCACCGCGAACATGGCGGAGAACACCCACAGTAGGACCGCGGCCGCGCGCAGGGTCCGGACCGGAACCCCCGGGCGCGGAGTACCGAGGACGTGCACGGCGATGGCGTCGGCGAGCGCGGTGGCGCCCACCGCGGTGAACCACCAGGCGGGGTGCGCGTCCGGCTGGGCGGCCACCAGCAGGACCGGTACGGGTTGGGCGAGCAGCGCCATGAGGACCCGGGGCGAGCGCAGCGGAACCAGGACCGGGTAGAGCGCCAGGAGCGCGGCGATCACCGCCAGGGCGGCCGCCGTGTACCCGGGGCCGTTGGTGAGCCCGTCGGACAGGAACCACAGGGCGAGCGCGTCCACGCACATCAGGAGCGCGGCCACCACCCCGAAGGCCTCGGCGGTGGAGCGCAGACCGCGGCGGTAGAGCGGCACGGCCACCACGGTGAAGGTCAGGGTGGTCAGGCCCAGAACGGTGGCGCGGGCGCCGGTGCCCAGGTCGCTCCAGGTCCACACGGCGAAGACGAGCGCCGCGATCCCGATGAGGAGGGCGCCCAGGCCGAGGATGACGTTCTGCGCCGAGCGTCGGCTCACCTCACGGGTGGGCGCGCCGGGCCGGGGAGCCGCGGCCACGGGGGCCGGAGCCGGTGCGGCGGGCACCGAGGGGGTGGCGACCGGTGCGGCCGCGCGGGTCTCCTCGCGCAGCCGGGCCAGCGCCTTGGGCCGCTCCTCCAACAGCGTGTGCCTGCGCAGGTCCAGTGAGACCAGTTCGGTGTCGATCCACCACAGACGTTGCGCTGTGGGCCCGACCAGCCCGAGCCCGCACCGCGGGCAGGCGCGGGCCGAGGAGATGAGCTCGGCCCGGCAGTCGGGACAGTGGTGCGGCGCCCCTGGCGGTCGGGGGATTCCTTGGGCGTTCATACCCCCATGCTGTGCTTTCGCGGATCCGGACGCATCGGTACGAGTACTCAGAACCGCACTGGGAGACGAGTGACACAAACCTGCCCGTACTTGACCACCTATTGACTCTTCGTGTCAAAGCGCAGGTCAGAGCCCTGAAAAACAGGCACATTCCGTGATGTGAGTCACGACACAGTAAAACCGGCGTTACTTTACCGTGACGATGATGCAGGCTGAATGCGCTGCACCGAGCAACCCCCTCCCGTGTGGGAGCCCCCGCCCGTGGTCGGTCGAACGGCGATTCCGTCCCCTCCACGCAGGTCACCAGGGCCGAGCGGTCCTGCAGCGGCATCCCACACCACGCGAAGGCTCCGAACGGGGCACGCGTGCGTCAACGTGAAAGGGCGACCTTGCTACTCCACCGCATCTCTCTGCGCCAGATGAGCGCGGTCGGCGCCGCGGCGCTGGTCGCGGGCGGTATGTTCACCGTCTCCGCCTTCGCGGGCACCGGAACTCCCGACCCGGATCAGGCCACTTCGGCGGCCACCCTCCCCGAAGCCGAGGAGACCCCCGCCGAGACCGAAGCGGCGGACGACTTCTTCGCCAGCCCTTCCCCCGAGGACGAGCGGGACCTTGAGGACCGGCGCGAGGAGGCCCGTGAGCTGGCCGGCGCGGCCGTCGACGACTCGTCGCGTTCCGGCTCGGGCTCCGGCAGTGAAATCCAAGAACCGGAACCCGAACCGGAACCCGAGAGCACCTCCGAGGACTCTTCCGGCTCCGCGAGCTCCTCCGGTTCCTCCGGAGGGTCGGTCCCCACCGGCTCGGCCAAGGAGATCGCCCTGCAGATGGTCCTCGATGAGGGCTGGGGTGCCGAGGAGTTCAACGGCTGCCTGGAGCCGCTCTGGGAGAAGGAGAGCAACTGGAACCACACCGCCCAGAACGCCGGTTCTGGTGCGTACGGGATTCCGCAGTCGCTCCCCGGCAGCAAGATGGCCACCCATGGCGACGACTGGCAGACCAACCCGGCGACTCAGATCGCCTGGGGCATCGACTACATCAAGGGCCGCTACGGCACTCCGTGCGGGGCCTGGGCCCACTCACAGGCGAACAACTGGTATTAATAGGTTTTTCCCTGCCCTAAACCCCCTTTTGGGAAAGGCAATCGTGCTACTCAACCGAATGTCGCTGCGTAGTACCGCGGCGGTCGGTGCGGCGACCCTGGTCGCCGGCGCGACGTTCGCCGTCTCCGCGTTCGCGGACGACGGCCTGGACCCGGACCTGGCGGCGAGCGCCGCGGTCCCCGGGACCGAAGAACCCGCGACCGACACAGAATCCGAAGGCGACAGCGGCTCCGAGGAGAACGAGGACTTCTTCTCCTCCTCCGAGCAGATGTCCGAGGACGAACTCCAGAACCGGCGTGAGCAGGCCCAGGAACGGCGCGAGAGCGCCCGGGGCAACAGCGTCGTCAGCACCTCGGCCACCGGCTCCGCCATCCAGGAGGAAGAGGAAGAAGAAGAGGTCCCGGCGGAGTTCGAGGGGGACCCCAAGGGCATCGCCCTGCAGATGGTCCTCGATGAGGGCTGGGGTGCCGAGGAGTTCAACGGCTGCCTGGAGCCGCTCTGGGAGAAGGAGAGCAACTGGAACCACACCGCCCAGAACGCCGGTTCTGGTGCGTACGGGATTCCGCAGTCGCTCCCCGGCAGCAAGATGGCCACCCATGGCGACGACTGGCAGACCAACCCGGCGACTCAGATCGCCTGGGGCATCGACTACATCAAGGGCCGCTACGGCACGCCCTGTGAGGCTTGGGCCCACTCCCAGTCCGTCGGCTGGTACTGACCCGGCGGCGCTCCCTCCGAGCCCTCAGAGAACACTTCGGCCCCGTCCGGAAGGCGAACACCTTCCGGACGGGGCCGTCGCCGTCGGGGTCACTTCAACGGAGTGAAGGTCTCGATCACGTCCTCGTGCACCTCGTCGAAGTCATCGGCCTGCGCCCGCGGCACGTTCACCGTGACCAGGTAGAACACCCGCTCCTCCCCCTCGTTCATGATCACCGAGTAGGCCCAGAAGCGACGCTCGGAGTCGTCCCAGGTGTCGTTCACCAGGTCCGCCTCGACCATCGCCACGTCCATGCCGGCGAGGCCGCCCTCGAAGTCGTCGCCCTCGAAGTCCTCGGACTCCAAGACCTCGTAGTCACGGGTGACGTCCCCGTCGATGTCGGTGCCGCCCTGGGATAGGGCAAGGTACTCCGCGCTCGTCCCGGTGAACTCGGTCTCCTCCCAGCCCTCCACGTCGATCTGGTGTTCCAGGCCGGGCGCGACGAAGGAGGCGTAGGAGTTCTCCAGATCCTCCGAGCCGATCTCCCAGCCGCCGGGGTAGGAGATGGTGAACCACTCCGAGGCGTAGCGCAACAGGTCGTCCTCGTCGTACTCGGGAGGGGTCCCGTCCGCGGCGGCCGGTGCGTCGTTCTGCCCGGCGCCCTCCCCACCGCCCTGATCGTTCTGGTCCCCCTGCTCCCCTTGGCCGCCTTGGTCGCCGGTGGACTCCTGACCGCTCTCGGAGTCCGCGGCGGAGTCGGTCGGGGTTTCGTCGGATCGCAGTGCCACGACCAGCACGAACCCGGCCACCAGGAGCAGCGCCGCGGCGGCGGCGAACATGGCGATCATCGGGCCCTTGCGGGAACGGCGCCCGGGTTCGTGCGGAGGCGGGGGCGCGACCGGGGCGGCGTGGGCGGCGGCGTTCGGGTAGGCGCCGCTTCCATGGTGGCCACCGCCGTGGTGCGGGTCGGTGGAATAGTCGGCCACCGGCCCCTGGGGACCGCTCGGCACACCGGCCGCGGCGGCGACCGCGGTGGCGCCCGCCGAACCGGCCGAACCGGACCGGAGATCCGTCAACGACCCGAGCGCCTGGTCCACGGTGAACCTGCGCTCGGGGTCGCGCTCCAGCAGACCCGAGATCACCGGTTCCAGCCACCCCGCGCGCGTCATCGGCGGCATGGGGGCGGAGATCACTGCGGCGATCGCGGCCGTGATGGAGTCGCGGCGGAACGGGGAGGAGCCCTCCACCGCCGCGTACATGGTCACACCGATGCTCCACAGGTCGCCTCGGTGGTCGGCGGGCGCGCCCTCCAACCGCTCCGGCGGCATGTATTCGGGCGATCCGATCAGCGCGCCGGTCCGGGTGATGCTCGGCCCGCCCTCCACCGTGGCGATGCCGAAGTCGGTGAGGATGACCCGCCCGTCGGCGGACATCATGATGTTGCCCGGCTTGATGTCGCGGTGCAGCACGCCCGCCGCGTCCGCGGCCCGCACGGCCTCCAACAGCGAGACGGCGATCTCGGCCACCCGATCCGGGGACAGGGCGCCCTCCTCGGCGAGCGTCTCCTGTAGCGAACCGCCCTCGACGAGTTCCATCACCACCCACGGGTCGTGCTCGTGCTCGAAGACGTCGTGGATGGTGATCACGGTGGGGTGGTTGACCCGGGCCGCCGACCGCGCCTCGCGGCGCACCCGCGCGTGCGCGTCGTCGCGTTCGGCGTCGGTGAAGTGTCCGGGCAACAGCACCTGTTTGATGGCCACGACACGATCGAGGGCGGTGTCGTACGCCTCCCAGACGATGCCCATGCCGCCCCGGCCGAGTTCACGGCGCAGGACGTAGCGGTCGGCGATGCGTTGTTCGCTGTTACTCGACATCTGTCGCTCTCTCGAAGAGGGCCGGGGAAGCCGGGGACGGGGGTGTTCTGCCTCGATTGTCCGACGTCGTCGGGGGCGGAGGGGTTCCTGGCGTGCGAGGGGCACCCCGCCGAAGCGAGGTGCCCGGACGTGGGTCCCGGCGGCGACCTACTGGGAGTTGGTCATCTTCAGGACGTCGAGGGCGGCGTCGAGCTGCTCCTCGGTGAGCTTGCCGTCCTTGACGTACCCGCGCTCCAGGACCACCTCGCGGATGGTCTTCTTCTCGGCCAGCGACTGCTTGGCGACCTTGGAGGCCTCCTCGTAGCCGATGTAGCGGTTGAGGGGGGTGACGATCGAGGGGGAGGACTCGGCGTAGACCCGGCACTGCTCCTCGTTGGCCTCGATACCGGCCACACAGCGGTCGGCGAAGACCGTGGAGACGTTGGCCAGCAGACGGATCGACTCAAGCACGTTGCGGGCGATCATCGGCAGCTGCACGTTGAGCTCGAAGTTGCCGGAGGCGCCGCCGAAGGCCACCGCGGCGTCGTTGCCCACCACCTGCGAGGAGACCTGGAGCATGGCCTCGCACAGTACCGGGTTGACCTTGCCCGGCATGATCGAGGAACCCGGCTGCAGGTCGGGCAGGAAGATCTCGGACAGACCGGTGGTCGGGCCCGAACCCATCCAGCGGATGTCGTTGGCGATCTTGCAGTAGCCGATCGCGATGGTCCGCAGCTGGCCGGAGAGCTCGACCAGAGCGTCACGGGCGCCCTGCGCCTCGAAGTGGTCCCGGGCCTCGGTCAGCGGCAGACCGGTGTTCTCGGCGATCTCCGCGATGACCCGGGCCGCGAAGCCCTCCGGGGTGTTGATGCCGGTGCCGACGGCGGTGCCGCCCAGCGGGAGCTCGGCCACGCGCGGCAGGACGGCCTCGATGCGCTCGACACCGTAGCGGACCTGCGCGGCGAACCCGGCGAACTCCTGGCCCAGGGTGACCGGGGTGGCGTCCATCAGGTGGGTGCGACCGCTCTTGACCACGGAGGCGAACTCGTTCGACTTGCGGGTGAGCTCGCCCTCCAGGTGGCGAAGGGCCGGGATCAGCTCGTTCCGCACGGCCGAGGTGGCGGCGATGTGGATGGAGGAGGGGAAGACGTCGTTGGACGACTGGGAGGCGTTGACGTGGTCGTTCGGGTGAACGTCCAGGCCGGTGCGCTCCTTGGCGACCGTGGCCACGACCTCGTTGGTGTTCATGTTGCTGGAGGTGCCCGAACCGGTCTGGAAGACGTCGATCGGGAACTCGTCGTTCCACTTGCCGTCGGCCACCTCCAGGGCGGCGTCGCGAATGGCCTTGCCGAGGTCGTCGGAGATCACGCCGAGTTCGGCGTTGACCTTGGCGGCGGCGGCCTTGATCTGGCCGAGAGCGGCGATGTGGGCGTTCTCCAGCCCCTGTCCCGAGATCGGGAAGTTCTCGACGGCACGCTGGGTCTGTGCCCGCCACTTGGCGGCAGCCGGGACCTTGACCTCACCCATCGAGTCGTGCTCGATACGGAACTCACTCATGACAACCCATCTCTCCTGGGAAAACCTGTGAAGTCAAGCCTGCCAGACCCGTGAGAACACGACGCACCTCACCCGGGGTTCACGGTGTTGCACGTGTCATGTTGACATCGGTGCAGGTCATGGGTGCGCCGTGTCGATCACAGGTGGGCCAGGGCCCGGCGGGCCGCCTCCGACGCCGCCAGCGGCCGCACCGCCAACCGGACCAGGGCCCGGGCGTTGTCGTCACCCGCGATCCGGTTGGCGCTCAACCCGCCACAGGACGCGCACCGGTGGATGAGCATCCACTCACCGTCCGGACGGGCGAAGACCCCGGCCGCGCTCATCCGGGCCCGGCAGTCGGCGGCGCGGTCACCGGGGACCCGGCCGTCGACGTGCAGGCTGGTCAGACAGTGCGGACAGTGGTTGCGATGGGCGGAGCCGACCGCGTGGGCGGGCACGTCGAGCCGGCACCCGGCACAGCGGAAGGACTCCGCCTCCGGGCCGGCGCGACGCCCTTGTTCACCCCGCGCGCGCAGCACGGTCTTGCGGCGTTGCGGTCGCCGGGGTTCGCGGTGGTTGCGCCGGCCCATGCTCACACCCGCCCGAGGAGTTCGAGCGGGAACGGCGGTTCGGCCAGTGGCCGCACGGCGATCCGCATGAGCGGGAGTGGGCCGTCGTCGCCGGAGACGAGGCCCTCGGACAGTTCGGCGCAGTCCACGCAGCGGTGGACCAGACGCCATCGGCCGTCGGCGGGGACCACGACGGACAGGGGTGTCATGCGTCCGGCGCAGTCGGAGACGCCGCCGTCGTGCTGGTCGTGGACGTGCCGGGAGGTCAGGCAACCGGAGCAGTGGTCGCGTTCGTCGCCCTCGGGGGTCAGGGCGGACATGGTCAGACCACAGTGGACACAGATGAAGTCGGGTTCGGTGTTGGACACCCGGGAACTCCTTGCTGAGAGGACGTGCTTGGGATCAGCAAGAGTGCCGAGCGGGTCTCGACGTGGGGCGGGTTCCGGCTCAGCCGGCCGAGGGGACTCGGGGCAGGCTCAGGCCCGCGCGGCTGTGAGGCGCGCTCGGCGCGTTCCGGGGCATACCCACCTGTCCTAACGTCCGGGGAGTCTGGCCCCGGATCGAGTCCGTGTTCCGATCCGACGCCTCGACGTTAGCCATGTCCCTCCGTCTCCCGCAACGGATTTTCCCCGTCGGGCCCGCGGCCGTGACGACGTCGCGGCCACGGGCCCGCCCGGCCCCGATCGTCAGACGACGCCTCGGCGCTTGCGGGCCAGGTGCAGGGCGCCCGCGCCGGCGGCCATCAGGGCGATGGCGGTGACGAACAGGCCGGTGATGGCGGTGCCGGTCTCGGCCAGTTCGCCGCCGCCGGAGGCGTGCGTGCCGTGGTCGGTGGTGGCCGCCTCGTCGGACTCCTCCACCTTCTCCTCGGCGGGCTCCTCGACGGCCTCGGGCTCTTCGCCCTGGACCTCCTCTTCGGCCGGCGTCTCGGCGGCGTGGTCGGCGTGGGCGTGGTCCAGCGCCTCCTGGGCGGCCGGGTCCACGGTGAACGCCTCGGTCTCCTCTGCGGCGGTGGTCACCGCGTCGCCCTCACCACCGAAGGTGACGTCGGAGCAGCTGTAGAACGCCTCGGGGCTGTCGGTGCGCTGCCAGATCGTGTAGATGAGGTGCTGCCCGCTCTTTTGCGGCAGTCGGGCCGTCATGGTGTAGCCGCCGTCCTCGGCGGCCGGCTGGTCGTCCACGGCGAACGGCTCGGACTCCAGCTCGTCCCAGGTCAGCGGAGTGCTCGGGTCCCAGTCATCGGTGGTGACGTAGTACTCGATGGAGCCGGCGTGGGGGACGGCCGCCGTGTAGTCGAAGGTGTACTCGGATCCGGAGGGCAGCTCGGTGACGGCGGTGCTAGCCCAGTCACCCGGGTTGTCCAGCGCGGAGTACTTGTCCCGTCCGGCGCTGCACAGTTCACCGTCGGGGATGATCTCGCGGTGCCGTCCGTCGGCGTTGGCGAGGTTGACCTCGTGCCAGTCATAGAGCGGTTGGGTGCCGTTCTCCTCCACGAGGCGGACGCACATCTGGGACCGAGGGTTCTCGGGCCCCTCGGCGTAGCAGGCGGCGATCCGGCTGATCGGGTCGCCCAGGGTTCCGTGGGCCTGGGCCGGCGCGGTCACCAGACCGGTGACGGCGATGGGGGCGGCCACCAGGACGGCGGCGGAACGGGCGAGTCGTCCGAACCTCATCGGGGGTTCTCCTCAAGTCGTGGACAGGCGGGGGGCCGTGCGGGTCGCGAACCCGCACGGTCGTCCGGGCTGGAGGGACCACCTTTCGGACAGCCCGTGAGCGTGGGGACCACGGGGGTTCCAGCCCGTCCGAAAGGTGTGGGTGGCGACTATACAGACATGATTCCGAAAAGGAAGGTTTTGCCGATAAAAGTGCTCTGGCCTGGGGGTTTGACGGGTGCATCGGTGATCAGTAATGTTTGTTTTCGGTTGACCGTGGGATGCCGTCCCAAGCCGTGGCAGCGTGTCCCTAAAGGGCGATGGTGCCCTTCTTTCGTAATGGTCGAATCCCGTTGAGAACAGGCGCGTAATCCACTCGGAAAACCAGTGGAGATCCGGGTCGAGATTTTCCTACCGTGTTCCCATGACCACACCAGACCCCGGACGCCACGTACCGGCGATCCGGCTGAGCGGAGTCGTCAAACGCTTCGGCACCCTCACCGCCGTCGACGGCCTCGACCTCGAAGTCCCCCGAGGGATCGTGCTCGGGCTGCTCGGCCCCAACGGGGCGGGCAAGTCCACCACCATGAAGATGCTCACCGCGCAGGCGATCGCCGACGAGGGCACGATCAGGATCCTCGACCACGAGATCCCCGCCGAGTCCAAGTGGGCCCGCGCTCGCATGGGCGTCGTCCCCCAACACGACAACCTCGACGAGGAACTCACCGTCGAGCAGAACCTGCGCATGTTCTCGTTCCTGTACCGGGTCCCGCGCCGACAACGTCGCGAGGCCATCGAACGCACCCTGCGCCTGGCCCAACTGAGCGACCGCGCCGACACCCCCGTCGACGACCTGTCCGGGGGCATGCGCCGCCGACTGCTCATCGTCCGAGCCCTGCTGCACCGCCCCGAACTCGTCCTCATGGACGAACCCACCGTCGGCCTCGACCCACAGGTGCGTCAGGACCTGTGGGGCGTCATCTCCGCGCTGCGCGACGAGGGCGTCACCGTCCTGATGTCCACCCACTACATCGAAGAGGCCGAACGCCTCTCCGACGAGGTCGCCCTCATGGCCAAGGGGCGTGTCGTCGAACGCGGCACCCCGGTCGACCTCGTCGCCAAGTACGCCGGCACCACCGTGGAGGAGTACACCCCCCAAGGATCGGGCGGTATCTCCGAACTGGAGACCCTGGTCCGGGCACAGGGCTTCGACACCCGACGTACCGGTACCAGCCTGTCCGTCCTGCGCGCCGAGGAACTCCCCGACTCCCTGCGGGACCGACTCGGCGAACCCGAACGGCGCGCCGCCAACCTGGAGGACGTCTTCGTGACCCTGACGGGGGAGGGGGTCGCATGAGCCCGACACGACAACAACGCGCGGACGCCAGGCCCGAGCATCACGCCCGTCCCGGCCGCTTCGAGACCGACGCGGTCCTGGGCGTGGTCGCCCGCGAGTGGATCCTCTACGGGCGGTCCTGGCGGGCCACCACCTTCGCCGCGATCGTCGAACCCACGCTGTACCTGCTGTGCTTCGGCTTCGGCATGGGCGCCCTGATCGGCACTCTCGCGGGGTTCAGTTACATCGACTTCCTCGGCACCGGCATCGTCGCCGTGTCGGTGATGTTCCAGTCGATGATGCCCGCGGTCATCAACACCTTCATCAAACGCCGCTTCCTGCACACCTACGAGGGCATCCTCGCCGCACCGGTCGACGTGCGCGAGTTGGTCACCGGGGAAGCGTTGTGGCTGGCCCTGCGCTCCGGCGTCTACGGCTGCGTGCCGCTGCTCGTCGCCATCGGCTTCGGCCTGCGTCCGGGTCCCGGCATGCTGCTGGTGCCCTTCGTCGCCTTCCTCGCCGGGTTCGCCTTCGCGCTCTTCGGTATCTGGATCTCCGCGGTGATCACCTCGGTGCGTTCCATGGACTACGTGTTCAGCGGCCTGTTCACCCCGTTGTTCCTGGTGGCCGGGACGTTCTTCCCGATCACCGAGCTGCCCGCCTGGGTACAGGCCGCGGCCATGGCCAACCCGCTCTTCCACGCGGTCGAACTCATCCGTGGTGCCGTGTTCGGCGGCCTGGGTCCCGGGATGGCCCTGCTGCACGTGGCCGTCCTGGCCGGGTTCGCGTATCTGATGTGGAACCTGGCCGCGTTCCAGATGCGCCGCCGGGTCGTGGACTGAAACGCCGACGGCGCGGTGAGGAACCCTCCTCGCCGCGCCGTCTCGCGGTTCATCCGTCGATATGGGTCAGGACCCGGTGGGCGCCCAACGCAGCTCGACCACGGCACGCTCGCCGCCCTCGGACACGCTCAGTCCCATGCCGAGCGCACCCCACTGCTCGGGAGACTGGACGTCGTCGGTGGTGACGGCCTGACGCATGTCCACGTAGGCGGCCATCACGGCGTCGTCCATCTCGGCCATGGTCTGCTGGAAGACCTCGTCGTCGGCGAGCACACCGCTGCCGGGGTCTCCGGTGCTGACGACCACGGCGTCGCCGTCCTCGCTCACCGTCGGGGCCGGACCGGAGGCGTAGGGGTTCGCCACGACCTCGTCGACGAACGAGTTCAGCGCGGCGGCGTCACCGCCCACGGCACGGAACACGACGGTCGGGTCGGTGGTGGAGCCGTAACCGCCCATTCCGCTCGTGTCGAAGTCGGACAGACCGACTGCGGTGGAGCCGCCGAGCAGGGAGGTGAACCCTTCCGGCAACGGGGCGCCGATGGAGTTCATGTCCGCCTCCATGTCCTGGCGGTCCTGCTCGTCGAGCAGCGGCAGTTCGTCGTTCTCCCAGGCGGTGCTCAACATCTGGTCCAGGCCGCTGCCGCCCAGCGCCACGGTCGAGTTCGCCGGCAGGGCGCCGATGGCGTCCAGGCTCGCCCCGGACCCCTCCGCCAACCAACTCACGTCGGTGCCCTCGACCTCGAAGCCGAACACGTCCATCCGCGCCTCCAGGTAGTCGCCGGTGACCCGGAAGGAGGCGGTCATCCGGCCCTGGAGGGATCCGGTGGTGCCGAACTCGGTGGCCAGATCCTGTTCGATGGTGCTGATCTGACCCAGGGCGCTCAGGTCGGCCCAGGCCAGGGCGATGCTGCCGCTGGGCACCCCGTCCAGGTCACCGCTGTAGGTGTCGTTGCCCTCCAGGTCGCCGTTGGCCGACATCTGGTCGTTGTAGTCTTCGATCCCGCCGGTCAGGTCGGTGAACACCACGAAGTCGTCGACCATCGTGTACTCGACGTCGTGGGACTCGGACAGCTCGGAGAACTGCTCCTCGGCGGCTCCGGCGTCGTTCACCGCCAGGGCGATCCCGTAGGCCGCACCATCGTAGGTCTCGAACTCCGGGTTGTCGGTGGTCCAGGCGGCGGCGCCCACCTTCTGTCCGATCCACTCCTCGACCTCGGCGGGGTCCAGGTCGTAGGAATCGGCGAAGGCCTCGGCGAAGGGGGCCGAGGTGTCGTCCTCCTCCACGTCGCCCATCTCCTCGCGAACCTCGGCGGGGAGCTTTTCGACGAAGCTCAGCAGGTCCATGGCCTGGGAGCCGTCGATGTCGAGGTCGGCCTTGGCGAAGGCGACGGAATTGCCCGGCAGCACGGACTCGGGCTGGGGCCCACCGAAGTTCACCAGCGACACGGTCGCCCACACGGTGCCGGCCATGACGACGACGGCGGTCACGGCGGCCGCGGGTATCAGCCACTTACGGCGACCACCACCGCCACCGCCACCGGACGGAACCGGGGCGCCCTGGTACTGACCGCCGTAGGGAGGCTGACCCGGACCCTGCGGTCCACCGGGGAAGGGTGGTCCGGCCTGGCCGGGACCCTGCGGGGGCGGCCCCTGCGGGAAACCCTGCTGGGGACCCTGGGACGGAGGGAAAACCTGCCCCGGTTGCTGCGGCGGCTGCCACTGCGGCTGCTGCGAGGGATCAGGGTAGGACATCGGACCTCCGACGAGGATGGTGCTTGAGAAGGGATCACCGGCTGCGGGGCCAGTGTGCGTTGAGACGCGGCCGGAGACCGGAAGGTTCCGAGAACAACCCCGGGAACAGCACCGACGCCGCCGAGGCGGCGCCGGTGACGGGCGTGGGAGCGGGTCCGGGCCTACTCCGGGGCGGAGGTCAGATCGACACCGCTGTAGGCGGAGAGCTTGCTCAGCCGGTGCTCGCTGCGCACCTGACGCACGGTGCCGCTGCGGCCGCGCATGACCAGTGAGTCGGTGATCACACCGGTGGACTCGTAGCGCACCCCGTCCACCATCTCGCCTTCGGTGATGCCGGTCGCGGCGAAGAACACGTCGTCGGAGGCGACCAGGTCGTTCGTGCGCAGGACACGGTCCAGGTCGTGCCCGGCGTCGAGCGCCTTCTGGCGCTCCTCGTCGTCCTTGGGCCACAGCCGACCCTGGATGACGCCGCCCAGACACTTCATCGCGCACGCCGTGATGATGCCCTCCGGGGTGCCACCGATGCCCAGCATCAGGTCCACGCCCGTCCCGGGACGGGCCGCCATGATCGCGCCCGCCACGTCACCGTCACTGATGAACTTGATGCGCGCGCCCGCGTCCCGAACGTCCTGCACCAACTGCTTGTGGCGCGGACGGTCCAGGATGACGACCGTGATGTCCTGCGGTGACTTGCCCTTGGCCCGCGCCACCGCGGCGATGTTGTCGGCGACCGGCGCGGCGATGTCCACCACGTCGGCGGCCTCGGGGCCGGTGGCCAGCTTCTCCATGTAGAACACGGCGGAAGGGTCGAACATGGTGTTGCGCGGGCTCATCGCGATCACCGCGATGGCGTTGGGCATGCCCATGGCGGCCAGGGTGGTGCCGTCGATCGGGTCGACCGCCACGTCCCAGTCGTGGCCACCGCCGTCGCCGACACGCTCGCCGTTGTAGAGCATGGGGGCGCTGTCCTTCTCGCCCTCGCCGATCACCACGGTGCCGTTCATCGACACGGTGCTGATCATGTGGCGCATCCCGCGCACGGCGGCACCGTCGGCCCCGATCTTGTCGCCCTTACCGACCCAACGGGCAGCGGCCAGTGCGGCGGTCTCGGTGACGCGGACCAGTTCCAGCGCGAGGTTTCGGTCGGGTACCGAGTGCTGCGTGGACGGGCTGCCGGGCTGCGACATGGAGGTGACACCTTCCGTCTGGGAACAGGGTGGAGTTCACGTCTTAGGGTAGTCACCCCGGGTGTTTCCTGGTCATCGCGGGTGGGGCGGGTCCAATGGGGGCGTGACCGCACCTCGAAGACCCGTAACGGTCTACCCTGGCGGGGACCCGGACAGGAGTGAGGGCGTGACAGTGGACAAGACGGACAAGCCCGCGCGGGCCTCCGCGCGAGGCGCGGCCACCCGCACCTCCCTACTGAAGGCGGCGGCCCAGGTCTTTCGTACGGTGGGGTTCGCGAAGGCGGGTGTCAGCGAGGTCGTCTCGGTCGCGGGTGCCAGCGTGGGCAGCCTCTACCACCACTTCACCGGCAAGGCGGACCTGTACCTGGCGCTGTACGAGGAGTTCCAGCAGCGGCAACAGGAGCGGACCCACCAGGCGGTGCGTGAGGCGCGCGCCGATGGTGAGAGTGATCCCACACGGCTGATGAACATCGCGGCCCACGCCTACCTGCTCGGCGCCATCGAGGAACGGGAGACCACCCGGCTGTTCTTCAGCGGCGACGGGCCTCCCGGCTTCGACTACCAGCTGCGGTCGCGGCTCACCCAGTGGACCGACCGCAACGTGGCGCTGTTCCGCAAGGCCGACGAACCGGTCGATGAGGCGCTGCTGATCGTGGTGAGCGGTTCGATGCTGTTGGCCGTCGCCGAGGTGGTCTACCGCGACGACATCGACGCGCACAAGCTCGCCGACGACATCACCGGACTGCTCACAGAACTGGAACCCCGCAACCGTCGCCAGGAGAGCCCCGCGGCCCCGGGGCCCGCCACCCCGGACCCCGCTTGAGGGACCCCGGGTCGAAGTGGCTCCGGACCTGCGGCAAGCTGGACAGGTCATGAGTGAGAACAGCAGGGCCAACGCCACCTTCAAGAACTACGCCATCTCCCTCGGGGTCGTCGTCGGAATCCTCCTGGTGATGGCCTTCGTTGTCTCCACGCGTTCGGGCGAGAACATCCCCACCGTGGACTACCGCCCGGACATCGAGGTGATGCGTCAGTCCGCCGACTACGAGGTGACCGCACCCTCGGAGGACATGCCGCGGGGGTGGACCCCCACCAGCTCGCACCTGGACGTGACCGGTCCGGTGTCGTGGAGCATCGGCTTCGCGACACCGCAGGACAGCCACGCCATGCTGACCCAGAGCGACGCCGACCCGGACAAGGTGATCGCCGACCACGTCAAGGACGCCGAACCGGTCGGTTCCGTCATGGTCGCCGACCGGGAGTGGGAGCAGTTCGAGGCCGACGACTGGGGCGCCCTCGTCCAGCGCGGCGACGACCGGACCCTGATCATCTCCGGCAGTACCTCCCTGGACGAGTTCGCCGTCCTCGCCGAACACATGGAGACCTACCCCGTCCCGGAGAAGGACGACGAGGCCTCCGAGGAGGAGACGGAACCCGAGGGCTCCTGATCCCTAGTCGGGGCTGTGTTCCATGGCCCGCCGGTCGGAGGCGCTGCGCAGTACGCAGAACTCGTTGCCCTCGGGGTCGGCCAGGATCGCCCACCCCGAGCCGTCCGGCTCTCGGTGGTCGCCGACGAAGGTGGCGCCGAGCCCCAACAGCCGTTCCACCTCCAGCTCCCGAGTGGTCTCCGGGCGCAGGCACAGGTGGATCCGGTTCTTGATCTCCTTGGGCTCGGGCACCTGGTTGAAGTGCAGCACCGGTCCCTCCGCCAACAGCACCAGGGTCTCCTCATCGCCGGGTCGGCTCTCCGGGTGCACGGGACGGCCGGTCACCGCGCTCCAGAACCGCGCCAGTTCATAGGCGTCCGTACAGTCGATCGCCACGTTCTGCAGTATCGAAACCATGCGTGGAAGTCTCGGGCATTCGTGTTCCGGGTGCCACCGGTTTACGAACTCCCGGAACGGTGGGCGGTGGATCGTCCACCGGGCGAAGTGGTGTCTCCTCGTGATCGGGGGAGCTCGAACCCTCGGCTTCGTGCAGCCCACGACCCGCACGCGAAACGGGCCCCGAGGAACCACGGAGGTTCCTCGGGGCCCGTTCGTCGTACGGGTCGTTTCTCGGCGCGGGTGCTACTCGGCGCGAAGGTCGCGGCGCAGCTCCTTGGGCAGCGAGAAGGTGAGGGTCTCCTCGGCGGTGGTCACCGGGGTGACGGATCCGTACCCGTGTGCGGAGAGCTTGTCGAGGAGTTCGCGCACCAGGATGTCGGGGACGGACGCGCCACTGGTCACACCCACGGTGGTGACGCCCTCCAGCCAGGCCTCTTCCATGAGGGTGGCGTTGTCGATCAGGTAGGAGGCGTTCGCGCCGGCGTCGAGGGCGACCTCGACCAGGCGGACGGAGTTGGACGAGTTGTCCGAACCCACCACGATGACCAGCTCGCACTCGGGCGCCATGGCCTTGACGGCGTCCTGGCGGTTGGAGGTGGCGTAGCAGATGTCGTCGCTGGGCGGAGCCAGCAGGTTCGGGAACTTCTTGCGCAGCGCGTCCACGGTCTCGTTGGTCTCGTCCACCGACAGGGTGGTCTGAGACAACCAGGACACGTTGTTCGGGTCGCGGACCTGGACCTTGTCGACCTCGTCCGGGCTCTCCACGATCTGGATGTGCTCGGGGGCCTGGCCGCTGGTGCCCTCGACCTCCTCATGGCCGATGTGGCCGATGAGGACGATGTCGCGGTCCTCGGCGGCGAATCGCTTCGCCTCCTTGTGGACCTTGGTGACCAGTGGACACGTGGCGTCGATGGTCTTGAGTTGGCGCTTCTCGGCCTGCTCGTGGACGGCGGGCGATACACCGTGCGCGGAGAAGACGACGATGGCGCCCTCGGGCACCTCCTCGGTCTCCTCCACGAAGATCGCGCCGCGCTCCTCCAGGGTGCGCACGACGTGCGTGTTGTGCACGATCTGTTTGCGCACGTAGATCGGGGCGCCGTACTGCTCAAGGGCTTTCTCGACGGTGATGACCGCTCGGTCGACACCGGCGCAGTAGCCCCGGGGGTTGGCCAGGAGCACACGACGTTGGTTCGTGGCAGTCGTCATCGCAGTCATGGCATACATCCTAGGTGCGATCGTGGGATGTGGGAGCGGGTGTGGGATACGGCACCGTCGGGGTCAGGCCTATGGTGGAGACCACGACCAGGTGACGTCGCCGCAACAGAACGTACCCGGTTGGGCCGCGACGTGGCGAAATCGTTCACTTGCGGCCAGCTCATGGTGATCCTCCCTCATCTATCCTGGTTCACCAATCGCATCAGTTATGAGGCGGTTCGCCCTCAACTCGGCCTTGCCTGGTTTGCTGGACGCGCGCCGCCGGCCCAACGCCGAGAGCATCAGGAGCCCCCGTCCTATGTCGAACCCGACCATCGCCACGAAGCTGACCTCCTTCATCAAGGGCATCTTCGGGCGTAAGGACCCGGTCGTCACGACCGTTCCGGAGCAGCCGGAGAAGAAGGACGAAGCCCCCGCGTCCGAGACCACGGCGCAGGAGAGCGCCGAGGTGGAGACCACCTCCGAGGTTTCTCCGGAGCAGGAGAAGCCCACCGAAGAGAAGGCCGAAGTGGAGGTCGAGGAGAAGCCCGAGCCGGTCGTCGAGGCCACCGCTCCCACGGGGACCCCCGCCCCCGAGGCGGACTCCACCGAGGTCACCGAGACCACCGAGGCCGCCAAGCTGGTCGAGGAGCTCCGGGAAGAACCCTCCGTCCCCGCCACCGCCGACCTCGCCGAGGACGGCTCCGCGCTGGCCGAGGAGCTCAGCGCCGCCGAGGCGCACACCACCGTCGCCAGCGACGAGGTCCTGGAGAAGGTCCGCAAGGGCAACGCCCCCGCGGTCGAGGACCTGGCCGTCCCGACCTACGACGAGCTCACCCTGCCGTCGATCCGGGCCCGCCTGCGCAAGCTCACCATCGAACAGGTGCGCGACCTGCGCGCCTACGAGGTGGCCCACCAGGGTCGTCCCGAGTTCATCAAGATGTACGACAACCGCATCGCCAAGCTGGAGGCGGAAGCCGGGGCCTGAGTGCGGTTTCGCGGAAGCGGAAGATGGGGCGAGGGATCCGATCCCTCGCCCCTTTTTCGTTGCTCCGAGGGGTTGACGTCTATTTGGTAGTGAGTGTTTACTATCAAACATGACGACAGGGCGGAGACCACGGGTCGGAATCGAACGGCGCCGCGAGCAGATCCTCGCGGCGGGGCTGAAGGAGTTCAGTCACAAGGGGTTCCACGGTGGTTCGACCGTGGCCATCGCCAAGGACGTCGAGATCTCGCACCCCAACCTCTTCCGGGTCTACTCCACGAAGAAGGAACTCTTCGTCGCGGTGCTGGAGAAGACCTTCGCCGACATCGAGCGGGAGATGCTCGTTCCGGGGGAGAGGGCCGAAGAGGATCCCTTGCAGGTCATGTCGGACGGCTGGGGCGTGCTGATGGAGCGCCGCGAGGTGATGCTCATCCTGCTCCAGGGGTACGCGGCCGCCAACGATCCCGACATCCGCGACGTGATGCACGAGTGGACGCGGGACGTCTTCGAGCGTTTCGAGGCGCTGCCGAAGGTCGACACCGACCAGGCGCACGAATTCTTCGCCGACGGAATGCTCTACATGGTGGCCGCCTCGATCGGGCTGCCCGGCCGTGCCGAGTCCGACGAGTGGGCCGAACGCTTCCTGTCCTCCGGGAACTGAACCTTTCCCGTGGCGGGCCGGGCCCGCCTTTTTTCGCCTATTGATAGTGACTACTCACTATTGAGTAGTGATGCCACCCACGCAGAAGGAGACCCTCGCGATGAACCCGCCCACCGTGCTCGTGACCGGAGCCACCGGAACCATCGGTTCGGCCCTGATCCCCGAACTCCAGGCGCGCGGCGCCACCGTCCGCGCCATGACCCGCGACCCCCGACGCTCCGTGCCCGGCGCCGAGACCGTCGTCGCCGACCTCAAGGACCCCGAATCGGTCGCCGCGGCCCTCGAAGGCGTCGACACGGCCTTCCTCAACAGCCCTTCCGAGGAGGGCGCCGCCGACCTCCAGATCCGGTTCGTCGACCTCGCCCACGAGCTCGGTGTGCGCCGCCTCGTGTTGCTCTCCCAGTACGCCGCCCGCCTCGACTCACCGGTGCGGTTCCTGCGCTGGCACGCCGAGGTCGAGGAGCACGTGCGGCGGTCGGGCATCGACCACACGGTGCTGCGCCCCAACCTCTACCTGCAGGCCCTGCTCGGCTTCGCCGCGACCATCGAGCAGGGGTGGTTCGCCGCTCCCATCGGTGGCGCGGCCGTGAGCGCGATCGACACCCGCGACATCTCGGCCGCCGCGGCCGAGGCACTGGTCGGGGAGGGGCACTCGGGCCGGATCCACACCCTGACCGGACCCAGGGCCGTGACCCACGACGAGATCGCCCGTGCCCTGTCCTCGGCCACCGGGCGGGAGATCGCCTTCCACGAGGCGACCGACGAGCGGTTCTCCGAAGCGCTCGCGGGTGTGCTTCCGCCGTGGCAGTTGGCGGGCCTCGTCGAGGACTACGCCCACTACGCCAGGGGAGAGGCCGCCGAGGTGCACACCGGCGTCGCCGACCTGACCGGACGTCCCCCTCGCGACGTCACCGACTTCGCCCGCGACCACGCCGACGCGTTCGGCCGGGCCTGACCACCGTCCCCGCCTACACCCACATCCCCCAAGCACACCATCACACCGACCACCCCTCGCCCCCGAACCCGGCGCGGGCCTGCGCTTCGTACTCACCAGCCCGCGCCGGATCCGCGCGGTCGCGCGCTTCCCGTCCTTCTTCGCGACCTCCGCCGTGCGCCGGCGTCCCACGTCGGCCGACCGGGTCGCGCCGAACCGCCGAGCCCGACGAATCGGGAACTGTCGCCACCCTGGCCTAGGCTCTGGAGCCATGGGTATGGAGAGTTCCGCGGAGTCACCGCAGCCGGTCCGGGCCGTGCTCCAAGCGGTCGGGGGTTGGATCGACCGCTTGGGCGCGATCTGGGTCGAGGGTCAGGTCGCCGAACTCAACTCGCGTGGCCGGATGACCTATCTGACGCTGCGCGACCCCGTCGCCAACGCCTCGGTCCGGGTCATCTGTGAGACCGCCGTACTGCGCCGCCAGGATCCACCACCAGGGCCCGGCGACCGCGTGGTCGTCCACGCCAAGCCCGACTTCTACCAGCTCAGGGGCACGTTCTCGCTGCGTGCCAGGGAGATCCGACACGTCGGCGTCGGTGAGCTACTGGCACGGCTCGAACAGCTGCGCCGAACCCTCACCTCCGAGGGCGTGTTCGCCTCCGAGCGCAAGCGCCCCCTGCCGTTCCTGCCCAACACCGTGGGGCTGATCTGTGGTCGGGACTCGGCGGCCGAGCGCGACGTCCTGGAGAACGGGCGCCGCCGTTGGCCCGCGGTGCGCTTCGAGGTGCGTCCGGTGGCCGTGCAGGGCGACCGAGCCACCCGTGAGGTCATCGAGGCCCTACGGGACCTGGACGCGCGCCCCGAGGTCGACGTCATCGTCATCGCCCGTGGTGGCGGCTCCATGGAGGACCTGCTGCCCTTCTCCGACGAGGCGTTGGTGCGCGCCGTCGCCGCGGCGGCCACACCCGTGGTCAGCGCGATCGGGCACGAACAGGACACTCCGTTGCTGGACCACGTCGCCGACGTGCGCGCCTCCACCCCCACCGACGCCGCCAAGAAGACCATTCCGGACGTGGGGGAGCAGCTGGAGATCATCCGACAGCTGCGCGACCGCGGTCGCCGGGTGATCGGTGGCGGGTTGGAACGCGAACTCACCTGGCTGGCGGGGATCCGGGCCCGCCCGGTGCTGGCCGATCCGGTTCGCGAGACCGAACGCCTCACGGAGCAGGTGTTGGAGCTGCGAGACCGGGCCCGACGCAGCCTGACGATCTCGCTGGACCGGGCCAAGGAGGGACTCGGGCACACCGAGGCGCGCCTGCACGCGTTGTCCCCGGCCACCACGTTGGCCCGTGGGTACGCGATCGTGCAGCGCGAGGACGGTTCGGTGGTGCGTTCGGCGACCGAGCCCGAGCTGGGCGAGAAGCTGCGTCTGCGCTTCGCCGAGGACGGTCTGACCGCCACCGTGGACGAGGTGGACACCGATCCCGCGGCCGGCCCGGAACCGACCGAGAAGGTGGCCGAAGAGGCGGGGGAGGCCCGGGAGAAGGCCCCCGCGAAGCCCAAGGACGCCAAGGGGACCACGGCCCGCAAGCGCCCCGCCAAGAGGTCCGGCACGGCGAAGAGGACCGGCGGGACCGGCGGCGGGACCACCGGCGCGAAGGACGGCGGAACCAAGGGCGCCGCTGAGAAGACCACGACCGAGAACACCGAGGGGGAGTAGGCATGACCGAGACGAACGAGGGCCCGGAACCGAGCTACGAGGAGAGCAGGGAGCAGCTGAACGACGTGGTTCGGAAGCTGGAGTCGGGTGGCCTGACCCTCCAGGAGTCCCTCGCCCTGTGGGAGCGCGGGGAGGAGTTGGCGCGAATCTGCGAGCGTTGGCTGGAGGGCGCCCGCGCCAAGCTGGCCGCCGCGATGGATGAGCGACGCGTGGACGCGCCCGCCGACCCCGATACCCCGTTCTGACGTTCACCGGGGGCCGGGGATCGCTCAGCCGCGCCCGTTGAGTTCGTCGCCCAGGGAACGGAGATTACCGGGCAGACCCCGGAAGACGGCGATGACCAGCACGAGCGCGGTCCCCAGGAACAGCCAGGGCGCGACCTCGGCGAGCCGGGAGGCCAGCCCCAGGATGAGAACCCGGGCGAACCCCTCGTTGCCGACGGCGAGCACGCTCTCGGCGGCGATCACCGCGACGAAGTAGGCGATCGGCGGACTCACCGACAGCGAGAGCAGGTCGGCCGGGCGGACCAGAGCGGCGGTGGCCAGGCAGGCGAGTGTGAAGATGATGCCGGGAACCGCCGGAACGGAGGCCAGGTTCGCGATCATCGTTCCGGCGAAGCTGCCCAGGACGATGATCAGGACCGCGCCGCGTCCGGTCAGCCGGGGCGGCGCAAGGGTCCCGGGCGAGGTGGTCCCACCCGGACCACCTCGCCCGGTGGTGGTGTCCTTGGTGGTCGTGGGTCGGCCGCGTGTCCTGGACACGTTCGGAACGTCACGACCACGACCGTTGGTCCGCACGAAATACGGGGCCTGTCCTGGCTCCGGACCGTCCGATTTGCGTGGGGGCATGGTCGTGCGCCTCCCAAGTCTGTTACTCACAGTGTTCAGTGTGTCACTTCTAGTGAGTCTCCGGGTGTCTTTCACGGGATCGTGTTGTCATTTCGGCCACTTGCCCGTTCCGGGATTATCGTGCCTTCCACCCCTTGGACGCCGAGATGACCCCAACTGGTTCGGGGCGGTTCCCCCGACTCGGGTGGTTCGTCACCCTCTGTGGCCGAACCTCTTGGTCCCGGTTTGGGTCATGCCCATCTATCCGTTACTCGCACACCGAATGTCGTCGGAATGGGGGGAGTTCGTGTCGGACACGCCACGGACGCCCGAGTCGTTGGCGTCCGGCCCGTGCTTCAGATCGTCGCCGCACCTGGACCGGTCCCGTTCGCGGTGACCCCGTCGATCCCGTTCTCGCTCAGCTCCGGTGCGGACACCCCGCGCGGACGCTCCTCCAGTCCCGACAACCGGTCCAGCTCGCCGTCGACCAACCCCAGTTCGCCGAACCGACGCGCGGTCACCAGCACCCGGCTCTCCAGGGAACCCACCGTCTGGTTGTAGGCGGACACCGTCCGGGTCAGCGCCCGGCCCAGTCCCTCCACGTGCCCACCCAGGGTCGACAACCGGCCGTGCAACTGCTTGCCCAGATCGAACACCTCGCGGGCGTTCTCGCTCAACGCCTCCTGCTGCCAGGCGTACTGCGCGGTCCGCAACAGCGAGATGAGCGTGGTCGGCGTCGCGATGTGCACGCGCCGGGCCATGGCCTCCTCCAACAACCCAGGGTCGCGTTCCAACGCCGGCGCCAGGAACGCCTCCCCCGGGATGAAGAGCACCACGAACTCCGGCGACGGGGTGAACGACGCCCAGTACGACTTCGCGGCCAACTGGTCCACGTGGGTGCGCAGGTGCTTGGCGTGCGCGTGCAGCCGCTCCTCCGCGCCCGGACCCTCACCGGCCTCCACCGCGTCCAGGTAGGCGGCCAGCGGCACCTTGGAGTCCACGACGATGTTCTTGCCGCCGGCCAACCGCACCACCATGTCGGGGCGGTGCGCGCCCGCCACGGCCTGTTCCTGGAAGTCGCAGCGCGCGGCCATCCCGGCCAGTTCCGCCACCCGGCGCAGTTGCAGCTCGCCCCACCGGCCACGCGCCTCGGGCCGCCGCAGCGCCGTCACCAGGGACTGGGTCTGGCCGCGCAGACGCTCAGAGCCCTCGCGCACGAGTTCGACCTGCTTGGCGAGCTCGGCGTGCGCCGCGGCCCGCCCGGAGTCCGCCTCGCGCAGTTGGGCCTCCACTCGGCTCAGGGTCTGGGTGAGCGGCTCGACCATCCGTTCCATCGCCCGGCGCCGCTCGTCCAGGTCACCGCCCGCCTCGGCGCTGACCGCCCGCAGTCGTCCCTCGGCCAACTCCATGAATCGTTGGTTGGTCTGGTCCAGGGCCTGCGAGGACATCGCCCGGAACCGGTCCGCGAGCTGTTCCTCCACGTAGGCGGCGCGTTCCTCCGCCGCTCGGGCGTCGGCCCGGACCTGGGCGTCGCGCCCGCGAGCCAGGGCCAGGCCCACTCCGACGCCGATGGCGATACCGATGAGGAGCATGAGTACGAGTAGAAGGCCGTCCATGGGGCCCATGTTCCCGTAGAGAGCGCGGGGATGTGGCCGAAGGCGGACGTTTTCCACAGGGTGTCGAACCGTTCGGTTCGGACGGGGCGCGGACCCTCCCCGAGAAGGGGTTCACCATGCGCACCGTCGAGGGCGCCGGACGCCGCGTCCACCGGGACGACCTGCCAGGTCTGATTTCGGCGCCGGACGGTTGGATCTAGTGCCGACGTGTCCGCCGGGGCCGTCCCCCGACGGGCGCGCATCGGTCAGTTCGCGGCACCTCCGCACGACTCCAGGGCGGTGCGCCACTCGCGCAGCGACCCCCAGAACGCCTCCGGTGGTTCCTCGGGGGCGAGCAACCACATCCGCTCCCAAGCGGGGGAGGCGCGCCCGCAGATCTGGGTGCGAGGGTCGTAGGGCGGCTCCCCGGCCACCGGGAACCACAGGTATTCCAACGGTTCCACGAGGGCCATCAGGCGTTCCTCCAGACCGCGATCGGGCCTGACCTTGACGAGCATCCAGGGTCGGAAACGGCGCAGGATCTCCAGCCCACCGGTCACCACCTCGGGTTCGCTCCCCGCGGTGTCGATCTTCACCATGGTGGGGACACTGCCCGCCGACTCGTTCCACCGGGCCAGGGTCGAGGCCTCCACGGTCAGGTGGTGCAGACCGGGGCGTCCGTTGCGCACGACCTGGTTGCACATGTCGTTGTGCAGCGCCCGTTGGAGTCGGGCCGTGCCGTTGTGGTTGCTCAGGGCCAGTTCGACCACGCCGAAACCGAGGTGGGCCGCCGACGACATCGAGCGCGCGGCCGCCGCGAGCTCGGGCGTGGGCTCGAAGGCGAACACGGGTCGACGCGAACGCGCGGCCGCGAGCATGGCGTACACGCCCACCCCCGCACCCACGTCCAGGACCGCGCCCGGTCCGGTGTGGTCCAGGACCGCCATGAAGCAGGCGAGGCTGTCGGGTTCGTGTCGGGAGAGTCCTCCGATGGCCAGACGGCGGGGAACCGTCAGGTCGCCCGGTAGCCGGAGCTCGACCCGGTCCGGGCCGAGACCGCGTGTGTCGCCCGCGGTTCGAGGGAGCGTGAGGGTGAGTCGGCGGTGGCGGGGCGGGACGCGGGCGGGGTCGAGGCCGCCGAGTCGTCTGGGCAGGTGGACGCGGATGCGGCGGGTGGCGAAACGCACGATCGGGTATCGGCGCACGAGCGCGCGTAGCTGGTCGTGGACCACAGTGTCCCCTTCCCCCAAAGAATGGTGCCGTGGTGGCGTCGCCGATCCCCTCGTCGTCCGATATGTGTACTTGTTCGGACGTCTCCGTCTCCCCGTCCGAGGTGCCCGGCTTCGCACTCCGAACCTACTCTGAGTAGCCATTCCTGCGCACTGGGTTTCCGCGAATGTTCTCGGTCTTCGCCCACCCCTGGGGGCGCATACACTCTGAGCTTGTGAGTCTGTCTATCGGGATCGTCGGCCTGCCCAACGTTGGCAAGTCCACCCTCTTCAACGCGCTGACCAAGAACGACGCTCTGGCCGCGAACTACCCGTTCGCGACCATCGAGCCCAACGTCGGGGTCGTCGGTGTTCCCGATGTCCGGCTCGGGAAGCTGGCCGAGATCTTCGGCTCCGCGAAGATCCTTCCGGCGACGGTGGACTTCGTGGACATCGCCGGCATCGTCCGCGGCGCCTCCACCGGTGAGGGCCTGGGCAACAAGTTCCTCGCCAACATCCGCGAGAGCGACGCCATCTGCCAGGTCATCCGGGCCTTCGAGGACGCCGACGTCACCCACGTCGACGGCGACGTCGAGCCCTCCCGCGACATCGAGACCATCAACACCGAACTGATCCTCGCCGACCTCCAGACCCTGGAGAAGGCGATCCCGCGCCTGGAGAAGGACGCCAAGCGCAACGCCAAGGACAAGGGTGCCCAGGAGCTTCTGGCGGCCGCCAACGCCGCCCAGGAGATCCTGAACGAGGGCACCTCGCTGTCCCAGGCCAAGGGTGTGGACCTGGACCGGCTGCGTGAACTGAGCCTGCTCACCGTCAAGCCGTTCATCTACGTGTTCAACCTCGATAGCGACGAGCTCGCCGACGAGGCCCTGCGCACCAAGCTGCAGGAACTCGTCGCCCCGGCCGAGGCGATCTTCCTCGACGCCAAGATCGAGGCCGAGTTGGCCGAGCTCGACGACGAAGAGGAGGCCCAGGAGCTGCTGGAGTCCCTCGGTCAGACCGAGTCGGGCCTGGCCCAGCTCGCCCGCGTCGGCTTCGCCACACTCGGGTTGCAGACGTACCTGACCGCGGGCCCCAAGGAGGCGCGCGCCTGGACGATCAGGAAGGGCGCGACCGCCCCAGAGGCGGCCGGTGTCATCCACACCGACTTCGAGCGCGGCTTCATCAAGGCCGAGATCGTATCCTTCGACGACCTGGTCGCGAACGGCGACATGGCCGCGGCCCGCGCCGCCGGCAAGGTCCGCATCGAGGGCAAGGAATACGTGATGTCCGACGGCGACGTGGTGGAGTTCCGCTTCAACGTCTGAGCCCCGGGTCCACGGGCGTTCCCCGTCGCGGATCGGTGTGGACACACCGGGGCCGTGACACCTTCGTGGCGGTGTTCGCGTTTCGGCGGAAGGTCGACCGGGCGGCGACCCGATGGACCTTCCGCCGGCCCGTCCCCATCGCTGAGAGGTACCGGCGGGGGCCTCGAAGTGGACCCCGCGCCCGTCTGTTCGCCTCGCTACGGCGCGATCCGGTATTCGAGGTTCAGGTGGTGGGTGCCGTCCGCGTCGATGACGATGCCGCCGGTCCCGGTGATGCCGGAGAGCTCGCCGGTGCCGCTGCCGGGCACGATCAACAGCGTCTCGTGCGAGCGGTCCGAACCGGAGGTCGTGGCGCTGTGGGTGATGTTGCAGGCTCCAGCACGGCCGTTGATCGTCCCCTCGAAGGACTCCAACGCCACGTAGGTCCCGCCACGTTCCTCGTCGAACGCGTACACGAACTGGGTCTGCGCGGTGCCGTCGATCGCCCCGCGGAACTCCTTGCGCATCAGCGCGTACCCGTTCGGCAGACCCGTGGTCACACTCGCCTCGAACGGCTGGGGCACCATCTCCGCCACGGTGAACGTGCCGGTCGCGGTCTCTAACTGACTCATCCTGAATGCTCTTCTTTCCGTTGGCCGTGATCCATCAAGACTGGAGCATCGTCGTTCGGGGTTCCGATCGGCGGAATCCTCCACGAGATTCAACCATGGGCGAACGCGCTCGGAGCGGTGGTCGCGGTCGCCCTGCCGATGACCTGGTCGATGGGCCCACCACCACGGTGACGAGGAGCGGATAGGTTGAGGGAGGCGGCGAATTCGCCGACCCGGCCATGTTCCTGGAAAGGATGAGAAACGCTGTGCCAGTCCCGCTGAGTATTCTCGACCTCGTCTCCATCTCCGAGGGGTCGACGGCCCGCGAGGGCATCGCGGCGTCGATGTCCGCGGCGAGGCTGGCCGACGACCTCGGCTACACCCGACTCTGGTTCGCCGAGCACCACAACACCATGAACCTGGCCGCCAGCGCCACGGCGCTGCTGATCGACCAGGCCGCCACGGTCACCGAGCGGATCCGAGTGGGATCGGGCGGCGTGATGCTCCCCAACCACGCTCCGCTCATGGTGGCCGAGCAGTACGGCACGCTGGCCAACATCCACGGTGACCGCATCGACCTCGGCCTGGGTCGGGCCCCTGGCACCGACATGATGACGGCCCAGGCGCTGAGCCGCTCCTCGGCCGAACCGCAGGCGTTCGCGGAGAACATCTTCGACCTCCAGGGGTGGTTCGGCGACGAGGGAAGAAGCCGCAGCGCGCCCATCGCCTCGGCTGTGTCCAAGGGCACCGAGGTCCCCATCTGGGTCCTCGGCTCCACCGTCAACGGCGCCTCCATCGCCGGTCAGCTCGGACTGCCGTTCTCCGTCGCCTCGCACTTCGCGCCCGACCAGCTCGATGCCGCGATCGAGGTCTACCGGAGCAGCTTCACCGCCGACGCACCGACCGCGCAGATCGACGAGCCCTACGTCATGGCCGGCATCAACGTCATGGTGGCCGACAGTGACGCCGAGGCCGAGCGCGAGTACACCACCCTGGTCCAGATGTTCGGGGACATCGCGAGTGGCCGGAGCCGCAAGCTCCAGCCGCCGATCGATCCGTCCGAGGCACGGGGCGGGGACAACCCGATGCTCAGCATCAAGGCCGTGGGCGGCCCGGAGACCGCCGTGCGGCAGCTGAGCGAGTTCGCCGAGCGCACGGGCGCCGACGAGCTCATCACCGTGACCTACGCCTACGACCCGGCCGTCCGTGAACGCTCACTCCGGCTGCTGGCCGAGAACTGGTTCTGATCCCACCTCGCCCGGCACCGGGCGGCCTCCGCGGCACGTGGCCGAGCGCCGACGAGGTCGGCGCGGGCATCACGGTCCACGGCGGCCGCCCGGTGCATCCGGCCGCGTCGGTGGAACACCACCGAGATCCGATATCCTGGAGACGCCTGAAAGACCTTGGCTGGTGTGGTTATTCCAGCCCTCACTCTCTTGAGATGCAGTCGTACCCGACGGTGCGAACCCGAGGCGCCCGATACCTCTTACCCAAGGGGCGGCGCCACCGTCTGCATCGAGGGCGTCGTCGTCCCTGAAAAGGAACCGACGTTGAGCAAGAAGAGCATCTTTCTCTCCCAGATCATCATGACCTTCATCATGGCCGCGACGATGTCGGGTCTCCTGGGCATGATCTTCTCCGGTGGCCCGTCCATGGAGTGGCTGGTCACTTGGCCCAAGCAGTTCATCATCGCCTGGCCCATCGCCTTCGTCCTGACCATGGTCGCCTGGCCCGCGTCGATGGCGCTCACCGGCTTCATCCTTCGCCCTCGTGGCGCACAGGCCGCCTCCGAAGCGAACTGATCCGCTGAGGCCGCGCCTCAGCGGGCGACCGGCGGGGTCAGGCGCAGGCGGCCGTGTTCGTCGATGCGCATGTGCGCCTGTGAGGGGTTGTGCGCGATCTCCCACAGGTGCCCGTCCGGGTCGGCCACGTAACCCGAGTGGCCGCCCCATTCCTTGGCGACCGGGGCCCGCACGGCGGTGGCCCCCGCCGCTACCCAGTCGGCGAAGGTCCGATCGACGTCGGCGGCCGAGTCCAGGTTCATCGCCAGGGTGACCCCGCGGAAGCCCTCCCCGTGGGCGGGCAGTCCCGTGTCCGCGGCCAGGGCTTCCCATCCGTACAGGGCCAGGGCCGTTCCGGTGGTGGGAAGGAACACGATGGAGCCCAGGTCGTGTCGGCGTTCGAAGCCCACGGATTCGTAGAAGACCGCAGCGGCGGCGACGTCGCGTACGCCCAGGGTGAGGAGGCTGAGTCGTTGGTCCATGCCGTGCACACTACGCCGCGATCTCGAAACCGGTCCGAGGGAGGGCGAACACGCAGCGCGATCGGCGTGTCCGAAACCAGGAACGGCACTCGGGCGAGCGTCGCACCAGAGGAGAGTCGACCCACCGACGGGCCGGGGCGTCAGGGGGCGTGGCGCTTGCGGTGGGTGTCGGACTCGATGGCGTCCGGTCTGCCCTGCCTGAGACCGGACCTCAGCGCTCGGCGGTAACCGATCACGGAGACGACCAGCGCGACGACGCCCGGGATGGTCAGCGGGGGCGATTCGAGCGCGATCCCGGTGGCCGCCGCGAACAGTCCGGCGCACAGCAGCGCGCCCGCCCACCACCAGCGCGGACCACCCAGGGCGATCCCTCCGTAGACGGCCGCCCCGACGATCGTTCCGACGACGAGGAAGACTCCCAGGCCCGCGAGGCCGATGACCACGGGGAGCAGTGAGTCCGGTGGTTCGGTGTCGGTGGGGAAGAGCACCGGGAATCCGGCGGCCACGAAGCACACCACACCCAGGACGAGCGCCGCGGTGGCCGCCAGGGTGAGCTTCGCGGTCGTACCGAGGGGGTCCTCGTACTGGTCCAGGGTCACCGACCACGAGCCCCACATGATCCAGCCCACGCAGGTGAGGAACACACCGAGCCCGAGCGGGACCAGGAACACCGGGCTTTCGAGTCCGCCGGTGATCAGCTCGGTCACGACGCCGATCGGTATGCACAGGACCAGGAGCGCCAGCCCCACCAGCGCGGAGTGGCCGAACACCCGCGTGGCCCGTCGGGCGGGGTGTTCGTTTCGCCGACCCTTGCGGTACTTGCGGCGTAACTGGCGGAGTCGTCGGTTCATGACGTGCACACTACGCCGCCGTCTCGACGCCGGTTCGGGCACGGGGACGGGAGAGCAGACCCAACACGATGAGGGTCTGCGCGGCGACGTAGGTGCTCATCACCCAGAACCCGCCTTGGGGGAGTGAGTCCCATCCGGGGGCGAACGCGCGCAGGGCGATCAGGGCGTCCGAAACCAGGAACAGCGCCCCGCCGGCCGCCACCCACGGCCCCAAGCCCGTGGAGAGCACGGCCATCGTGCCCAGCACGAGTCCGTACAGCAGCACGGGGATCAACAGCCCGCCGGCGTGCGGGGCGCACAGCCACACCAGTACCGCCACGAACCCGACGTAGGGCGTCAACAGCCATCGGCGTCGGGTCAGCACGCTGTCGTTCCGGTAGGGCCAGAACGCCGCCACGTACACCACTTGTGCGATCAGGAAGAACCCCACCATCAGCAGGAACGCGGTGTCGCCGGAAGCGAGGGCCGGGGCGGTGTCGCCGAGCCAGGAGAACACCAGCGCGACCATCGCCAGGACGATCAGTCTGCCGCGCGGTCGTCCCGTGGAGCCGGCGAGCACCAACAGCAGGGCGGGCATGAGGAAGACCTGGGTCGGTCGGTTCCAGGCGTCGATCCCGAGCAGTTGGATCACCAGGTGCGCCACCGCGAGTACGGCGAAGAGGAGCAAGAGGACGCGGGGAAGCGTGCGAGAGGGGATCATCCGGACATTTTAGGGGTGACGCAGGTCACCGAGGGATGGATGTCCCTTTTCGGATGAGCCCGTCGTCGGTCCCGACGGCCTGTTCGCCCCCGGAATGCCCCCGGCTCGGTACCGAGGGAGATGCTCGGAGGCCACATCTTGCTCTCCAGCGGGTGACTAATCCCTTTACGGTCTGGCCAGAAATGCGCCCACCTGTACCTCTTCAGAGAGGTTTCTGTGGAGAATTGTCGTACTCTGATCCCTTTGGGTGGTTCTTCCTTGGGGCGCAATGTGCCCCCGATGGGGAAACACGGTCCCTTCATGGGCGCTCCCAACCCGCACAATGCCTCACTATAGGGATGGGGTAGACAAGGGCATGACCGAAGCGTCGGCGACAACGTCGGCGCGTAACCGTGTTCAGGAGGCGGGGATGGCCAAGGTGCGTGACCGGGCCGACGACGACCACGATCTCGATGCCCCGCGCACCCGCACTCCACGCGCGGGCGCGGGTGGTCGCTGGTGGGTCGGTGTGGGGCGCGTCCTGCTGTGGGCGTTCATCATCGTCGTCATCTTCAACGGCATCTGGTTCCCCATCCGTAACGGATTCTCCCTCCCCGGTTCGGCCGCGGAGGAACCCGAGACCTCCGAGTCCGCGGCCTTCCCCGAGACCTCCGCCGCCGCGTTCGCCCTGCGCTTCGCCGGCACCTACCTCGACACCTCCGACCCCGAGGCCCGTCAGACCGACCTGGCCGCGTTCGTCCCCGAAGGCGAGACCGGCGGCCTGAACCTCCCCGCCGACAGTCTCAGCGGTGACAACCTCACGGTGGTCGCCGTCGACGTCCTCGACGACCACAACGCCCGCGTGGTGGTGCGTGCCGACGTCAACGGCGAACCCATGAGCCTGCAGGTGCCCGTCTACAGCGACGGCGACGCCCTGGTGCTCTCCGGTGGCCCGGCCCTCATGGCCGCTCCCGCCCAGGCCGAACTGCCCCAGGCGCAGTCCTACGACACCGACGAGCAGGCCGCCGAACAGCTCACCGACACCCTTTCCGGCTTCTTCGAGGTCTACGCGGGGGAGGCAGGCCACCTCGACCGGTACGTGGAACCCGGCGCAACGATCGCCCCACTTCCGGCGAACACCCTGGAATTCGCCGAACTGTCCGATATCACCGTGCCATCCCAGTCCTCGACCGGAGATGATGACGTACGACAGGTGGCGGCCACCGTGGCCTGGTCCCTGCCCTCCACCGAATCGGACGAGGGCGCCGCCGGGGCCGGGGCCATGGAACAGAACTACCTGGTCACGGTCGTCAACTCGGGCAACGAGTGGTACGTGCGTGACATCCAGGGCGCCCCGCATTCGTTCGGCGGATGACGGGGCCTGTAGGCAAGGAGACGAGAAGGACCATGCGCACACCAGTAACGACACCGGAGGGAGGCGCCTGACATGCTCCCCCTACTGGCCTCCACCGCCGACGCCATGACGGCCCTCGGCGGCACGGACCTCCTCCACCTGGCGGTCGAGACACCCGCTGAGAACGCCCCCGACACCGGTGGTCTCGCGGAGTTCCTGCGCGGGTTCTTCGGCCCGCTCTTCCTCGTCATCGTGTCCATCGTCGCGATCTTCTTCCTGTTCACCAGGGAGATCACCCGGTTCGCGCAGTTCATGATCCTGGCGATCTTCATCGGGATCGTCTTCTACGTCCCCGGCATCATCGAGGTCATCGCGGTGGCCATCGCCCGAGCGATGGGCGTACCGACGGAATAGGCGAGGGAGGCCGGAAACCGTGGATCTGCCCACGTACACCAACATCTGGCGTATCGAGAAGCGGCTGTACAAGCTCTACGATTTCCGGCTGCCCATGCCGCTCCCGGTCGGCACCTTCGGTGTCGCCCTGGGCATCTTCGCGCTCTGGGTGGTGCTGCTGACCCTGTTGCGGGCTCCGTTCGAGTTCGGCAACGGCTGGCACCTGGTGATGTGGGTCGTCCCGCCCGGTGTGATCACCGTGCTGGCCACCCGCCCGGTGATCGAGGGCAAACGCCTCACCGAACTGCTCATCTCGCAGGCGCGCTTCCTCGCCGAGGCGCGCGTGTACACCCGGATGGCCCCGGAGTACGAACCGGCGCAGGTGCGGGTCGCGGTGCGCGTGTGGCACCGGGACCCGGCGGCCGGGCCGTTGCCCCTGCCCCGTAGCGGGCGTCGCGCTCGCACGGAGGAGGAGGCCGCGGCACTCGCCGAACACGAGGCCTCCGTCGAGGAGGCCCCGGTCCCCGAGATCTCCGAGGAGGAACGGGCCCTGCGCGCGGCCCGCGAGGCGGCCCCGCCACTGCGTGGTGTGCCCACCCCCGAACCGGCCGCCTCGCGGGCGGCCCCGGAACCCGAACCCGTCGACGACTCGGTCGAATACATCCCGGCCCCCGAGGTGGAGGCTCCCGAGGTCGAGCCCCACAAGGCCGACGCCGCCCAGATCGCGGTCCGCAAGATCCCGGTCACCGTCGGCGCCGGGGCGCAGGCCGTGGAGCGGGAGGACGACGCGCCCGCCGCGATGACCACCACGCGACCTCCCGGCCAAGACGAGGAGGAGGAACGTCCGCGCCACGGGGTGGGTCGCCGGATGCTCAACTACTTCGGGTTCGGACTACCGGCCCACGACGATGGCGCCGGCGCCGCTCCCCCCGACGAGGAGCACCGCGCGCTTTCGAACGCCGGCGCCGAGGAGGACGAGGTCGACTTCGAGGAACCCCTCTACGCCACCGAGGAGGACGAGCAGCGCGACCGTGACGAGTGGTTCGCCCGGCTGAAGGCCTCCTCCGGGGAGACACCCGTGGGGCTGACCTCCAAGAGCGCCTACGCCTCCAGCGACACCGGGGCGATGAGCAGCGAAGAACTCGGCGACGCCGTCTCCCCGGCCCCGTCCTCGCGTCGGCTGCGCGGTCGCACACAGGGGATCCAGGTCGCCCGTGACCTGGACGCCCGCCGCGAACGTGAGGGTGAGCCCACCGACATCACCGAGCACGCCGAGGTGAGCGACGCCCCCGAGCGCGCCCGCGAGAGGATGCGTCCGCCGGCCGAGCCCGAGAAGGCCCGCGGTCGGGCACTGCCCGCCACGGACACCGAAAGGGCACCGGAGCGCAAGGAGGCGCCGCGCCGCAAGGGGCGCCCGCACGCCTCCCCGTGGGAGCTGGAGAAGAAGGAACGCCGGGGCGAGTACCCGGACCTGTCCGACTACGCCGCCCGGTACGCCGAGGCGACCGGTCGTCCTTCGGCGGCCCGCGACGTCGCGCCGGCGCCGTGGCTGCCGCCCGCCTCGGGGGCCCCGGGGAAGACCGAGGACAAGAGCACCGAGGACACGACCACCGAGGACAAGATCGAGGAGAAGCCGGAGACCGAGCCGGAACCCGAGACCTCCCCGGAGGACGTCGGGACCCCGGACCGGATCGGGCGCACCGAGGTCGGCCCCCAGGTCTCCCACGCGGCACGCCCTCGTCCCCAGGCTCCCGAGCTGGACCATGGCACCGGCGAGCAGGACAACCACATGTCCGTGCTCGACCGACACCTGATCAAGGCCGACACCCCCGCGCCGCCGCGGCCCAAGTTCGCGGACGCGGTCCCCGCCGATGAACGCCCGGTCGAGCCCACCGACCCCTCCGAGTGGTTCGACGACGGCAAGCGCCGCCACCCGGACCAGCCCAAGGTCGGTGACAAGGACAACCCGGTGATCCCCGTCAGCGAGCTCCGCGAGGAGCGCCGCAAGCGGGAACGCGACGAGGAGGAAGAGGCCCGGGCACGGCGCGCCGAGGAGGCCGCCGAGGTTGAGCCCACCAAGCCCGCCACCCAGCTGGACCACGGCACCGGCGAACTCGTCAGCTTCGTCGAGGTCCGTGAGGAGCCCAAGCCCGTACCCGAACCCAAGCCCAGGGCGAGGCGCCCCGACCCCGAACCCCGGCCCGAACCGAAGCCACGGCCCGAGCCCGAGCCGGTCCGCCCCACCGAGGCGGAACTCGCCGAGGCCGAGGCGGCCGCTCTGCGGGCCCGGCGTCGCGACAAGGCGGAGGAGCGGTCCGAGGAACCGGCCGGGACACCGGCCGAAGAGCAGACGGAGGAGCCGGCCGAGGGGTGGTTCGAGACCGGTCACGAACCTCGCGAGGGCCACGACCCCCACGACGGGGTGTTCCATCGGGTGGCGAACAACGCGCGCCGTATCGGCCGACTCTTCGGCCAGCCGCCCCCCGGCGAGGAACCCGAACCGCCCGCGCCCCGGCCCGCGGCCACCGAGCCCGAGCCCGAGCCCGAGCCGGCCAAGCCCGGCCTGGAACTCGACCACGGAACCGGCGAACAGGACCGTCTGACCGAACCCGCCCCGACCACCGAGGAGCCCGAGGCCGACTCCGGCGGGACCCGAGGCTGGCGCCGGCTCGCCAAGGTCGTCACGGGCGGGGGCGCCCCGATCCGGTCGGACCTGCCCGCCGCCGACGTCGAACGACTGCGCGCCCCGCTGGCCGAACCGCGTTCCCTGGTCGTCCTGGGCTGCACCGGCGGCGCCGGACAGACGATGACCGCGCTGATGGTCGGCCACACCCTCGCGGTGCATCGCGATGACCGAGTGGTGGCGGTCGACGTCAACCCGGGTGCCAACGGGCTGTCCCGGCGAGTGGGCGCCCAGGCCCCGGAGACGCTCACCGCGCTGCTGGCCAACGCCGACGCGATCGACGAGTACGAGAGCATGCGCGCCTACGCCGGTCGCGCCCGTACGGGTCTGGAGGTCGTGCAGACACTCGACGACCCGTACGTGCAGACCCTGGACGACCGCGACTACGGTCAGCTCACCGACCTGCTGGGTTCGTTCTACGGCATCACCCTGCTGGACCCGGCCGCCACAGGGGTGGCCCGGGCGCTGCCGGTCGCCGACGGGCTGGTTCTGGTCGCTCCGGCCAGCGCCGACGCCGAACGGGCCGTCTCCATGACGTTCGAGTGGTTGGACGGCAACGGGTACTCGGCCCTGCGCGCGAACTCGGTCCTGGTGGTCAACGGGGTGAGCAAGCGCAGTCTGCCGGACGTGGACGCCGCCGAGCGGGTGGCCCGCGGTCGCTGCCGCGCGATCGTGCGCATCCCGTGGGACGACCACTTGGGCGCGTCCTACACCAAGATCGACGTGGGGTCGTTGAAGCCGGCCACCAAGCGCGCCCACGGGGCGTTGGCCGGGGTCCTGGTCAACGCGCTCGAACCGGCCGGGCGCTCTTGAGGTTCACGTACCGCGTGAGGCCCGCCCCCGGATCGGGGACGGGCCTCACGCGTATCGTCGTTCGGCCCCGTGCCCGGCTCGGGCACCGTCGGGGTTCCTGAGCCCCTGGTTCCCGAACCGTCGGCCGCGGCGTCAGGAGAACGCCCCTCAGCGTCCGACCGGGGTGGTGTCCGTGGCACCGAGGAACTCGGGCCGGGCCGCACCCGCGCTGAACGGTTTGGTGCAGGTGTTCTCCACGCTGTTGAACACGATGAACACGTTGGATCGCGGGAAGGGCGTGATGTTGCCGCCGGACCCGTGCATGCAGTTGGAGTCGAACACCGTGACGTCGCCCGCGGAACCGGTGAGGACGTCGATGCCGTGCCGCTCGGCGAGCATGGACAGCGACCCCTGGTCCGGGGTGCCCACGTGCTGGCTCTTGAGCGACGCCTTGTAGTGGTTGTCCGGGGTCTCTCCCACGCACGAGACGAACGTCTTGTGCGAGCCCGGCATGATCATCAGCGCGCCGTTGTGCGTGTGGTTGTCGGTGAGCGCCACGGAGAAGCTGACGGCGCGCATCCGCGGCATGCCGTCCTCGGCGTGCCAGGTCTCGA
The DNA here is from genome assembly GCF_053619415.1 of Nocardiopsis sp. NPDC055551. Classification (NCBI taxonomy): domain Bacteria; kingdom Bacillati; phylum Actinomycetota; class Actinomycetes; order Streptosporangiales; family Nocardiopsidaceae; genus Nocardiopsis; species Nocardiopsis sp. NPDC055551. Next base: position 100,086 of record NZ_JBSHJJ010000005.1, read on the forward strand.
AGTCGGAGTGCCAGTAGAACGATCCGCCCCCGAACCCGGGTTTGTAGTTGACGCGGCTCTGGTGCACGTACACGTCGGTTCCGAGAATCTGTCGGGCGCGGTCGACCAGACGCGGGTCGTTGACCAGGTCGGAGAAGACCTCGCTGATCTTGTGCACCTCGAACACGGACCGCACCTCGTCGGAGGCGGGTTCGACGACGACGCGCTCGTCCTCGCGCAGTTTCGGGTCGTCGCCGAGGCGGCGCAGCTCGGTCGTGTAGGTCTCCACCTCTTCCGGGGTGACCAGGGACCGGACCTGGGTGTATCCGCGCTGTTCGTAGCCGCTGAGGTCGTCGGGCTCGAAGGGTCCATCGTCCCCGCTGGACCACGCGACGGGGTCGCGGCGGTAGAGCAGGGAGGGTTCGGTCGTCTTACGGGTCGGGTAGTCGTCCGCGGTCGGAAGATCCATCTGCAGAGTCATGCCGTTCCCCTCGGTAGAGGGGCGCTCCCCTCCGTTTCGGGTTCTTCGTACGACTCGCGAACTTAACAAATCCACATGGTGGGGACGAGTGGCCCATTCGTGCGTGCTTGTTTATCATGCGGTCATCTGGGTATTACTGTCATACTATATGGGCGAAATATGAAAACCCGAAGGGGATTCCTTCGGGTTTTTCCGATGTCCGACCGATGTATGTCCGGGCTTACCTGCGTTGTGTCGCCCGGGTGTCAGAACGGTCCCCCGATGATCATCGTCCCAGGTCGTCCGGTTATGGAGCTTTGATCGCGTCCCCCACCGGGCCGGCGGCCGGGTTTTCATGTGACCTATTTCACAAGCATTCGGTGTGCGGCATGGTTCAAAGAATTCACCCTCGAGGGACTGGCGTAAAGGCTTCGATTACTCCACAGTAGGGTCGTCCTGTTCACCTCGACCCGCTCTTGAGGAGAAACACGTGTCCCCCTACCCCCGCGCGCTCTCGCGCGCCTTCTCCGCGGTCTCCGCGCTCACCCTCGCGGTGGTGCTCGGTTGGGCCGCCCCCGCCGCCGCGGACCACACACTGCCCCCGAACATCCCCAGCGAGTCCCAGGCCCGGACCGAGCTGGACTCGCTCACCGTCGCCGCCAAGGGACCCCAGGACGGCTACGACCGAAGCCTCTTCCCGCACTGGAACGTGGTGGACAGTCCCTGCACCGCCCGCCAGGTCGTGCTCCAGCGCGACGGCCACGACGTCGTCACCGACGACAGCTGCCAGCCCACCGCGGGCAGCTGGTGGAGCGCCTTCGACGACGAGTGGGTCTACGACGTGCCCGGTGACATCAGCGTCGACCACATGGTCCCGCTGAGCGAGGCCTGGAAGACCGGTGCCGCGGACTGGTCCACCTCCCAGCGCGCCGACTTCGCCAACGACGTCGACTCGTCCCAGCTGTGGCTGGCCACCCCCTCCAGCAACGGCTCCAAGGGCGACAAGGACCCCTCGGAGTGGATGCCGGACAACACCGCGGTCCACTGTGACTACGTCAAGTCCTGGATCAACGTGAAGCACGAGTACGACCTCACGATCACCTCCGACGAGGAGTCGACCCTGTCGAGCACCCTCGACAGCTCCTGTTAGAGGGGTTCTGGAGGTTCGGGGCCGCGCGTTTCGGATGACGCGCGGCCCCTTCCGCTTCTACGGCTCGTCCTCGATGCTCCATGATGGGATCGGCACCCTCCGCCGTAAGCGACCAGAAGGGCAGGGCGATCGCGCGATGACCGGTACCAGGGGGACTCGTGGGGCGACCCGTCTCGCGGTCCGCTACTTCGACGACCGGGTCCTCCTCAGCGACAACGAGGCGTGGGCCTACTTCCGACTCCCGACGGTCTCCTACGAGTTCACCACGCCCGAGGACCGCCAGGCCCTCGCCACGAACATCACCATCGCCCTCGCCGCCATCCGCATGAACGACGCCGAGGTGCACCTGCGGGTCGCCCACCGCACCTACCCGGCCGCCCGGTGGGCCACCGAACTCGACGGCACCGCCGACAGCGGCCCCGGCTGGTACGACTACCTCGACGAGATGTACCGGCACGTGTGGGCCAAGGACTTCTGGACCAAGGAGGTCTACCTCGGCGTGCGCCTCGGACAGCGCAACGCCGGCGTGGGGATGGGACTGTTCTCCCAGGTGTTCGGCGCCTACCAGCGCACCGAGCAGGTCCTCGGCATCAACGACGACGCCATCGAGGACAAGGAACTCGCCCGCTGGACCGACCAGTCCGAGCGACTGGGCCGCGCCCTTTCCGCCAGCTCCCTGCACGCCCGCCACGCCTCCGCCGACGAGATCGCCTGGCTCATCCGGCACGCCGTCTCCGGCACCGCCGAGGAGATCCAGCCCTCCGCGGCCGGCCGCCGCACCTGGGGGCGCGGCGAGATCGAGGCGCTCGTCGACGGGGTCGTCCACAACGGCCGCTCCATGCTGCGCCTGGAACAACCCGCCGGCTCCACCCACGTGGCGTTCCTGTCCTTCTCCCGCTTCCCCGACCTCATGCCCTTCCCCGACGGCGAACCCTGGCTGCACCACGCCGACGCGCTGCCCTTCCCCGTCGAGCTGTCCCTGCGGATGAAGCTCATCCCGCCTGCGAAGGCGTCCAAGGACGTGGGCCGCAAGCTCGCGCACGCGCGGGACATGGACGCGCACATTCGCGAGGCCGGTGTGGAGGCGCCCATCGCCCTGGCGGAGCAGATCGACGCCGCCCGCATGCTCGAACACGGCATCACCAAGGAACGCCTGCCGTTCGTGTACGGCTGGCACCGACTCATGGTGTCCGCGCCCACCGAACGTCTCCTCGTGCAGCAGGTGGAGGCCGTCGTGGAGCACTACCGCGACATCGGCATCGACGTCATCAACTCCACCGGCGACCAGTTCTCCCTGTTCAACGAGTCCCTGCCGGGCGACCGCATCCGTCTGAACGCCTACGCCCAGCGCCAGCCGCTGCGCACCATCGCCGGCGGCATGCCCACCGCCACGGTCGACGTCGGCGACCGGGAGGACACCTCCGGCGGCGGGTGGGTCGGCCCCTACGTCGGCGAGACCACCGGCCGGGCGCGTTCCATCGTCCACTTCGACCCCATGGTCGCCGCCGCCCGCAACCGCCCCACCGCCATCGCCATCACCGGTGAACCCGGCGGTGGTAAGACCACCCTGGCGCTGCTGATGATCTACCAGCTCGCGCTGCGCGGGGTCACCGTCGCCGCCATCGACCCCAAGGGCGACGCAGAATCCCTCGTGGAGCTGCTCAAGCACCGCGGCCGCAAGGCCAGGATCATGTCGCTGGGTTCGGCCCAGCCCGGCCTGCTCGACCCCTTCGCGTTCGGCGACGACCTCGCCGCGAAGAAGACCATGGCCACCGAGACGCTGCGCCTGCTCCTGCCCCGCATGAGCGAGGAACGCGAGTCCGCGATGATCCAGGCCGTGGCTACCGTCGCCAACCAACCCCAACCGTCCCTGGCCAAGGTCGTCGACCACCTCACCGCCTCCGAGGACGCCGCATCCCGCAACCTGGGCGCGGTGCTCGGGTCCATGGCGGAGATGCGCCTGGCCTCCCTGTGCTTCGACCCCCAGGGCGAGGCGCGCATCGACACCGAGGGATGGACCACCGTGTTCACCCTGGGCGGCCTCACCCTGCCCGACTCCGGCGTCCACCGCGACGACTACTCCTACGAACAGCGCCTGTCCGTGGCCCTGCTCTACCTGGTGTCGCAGTTCGCCCGGCGCCTCATGAACGGCCTGGACCGACGCCTGCCCAAGGCGATCTTCCTGGACGAGGCGTGGGCGGTCACCTCCACCCCCGAGGGAGCCAAGCTCGTCCCGGAGGTGTCCCGCATGGGTCGCTCCCGCAACACCGCGCTCATCCTCGTCTCCCAGAACGCCGGCGACATGCTCAACGAACAGGTCACCAACTGTCTGTCGTCGGTGTTCGCGTTCCGCTCCAGCGAGGCGCACGAGGTCGCCAGCGTCATGGACCTGCTCGGCGTGGACACCAACGAGGACCACATGGCGGTGCTGCGCAACCTCGGCAACGGTGAATGCCTCTTCCGCGATCTCGACGGACGCACCGGGCGCATCGCCGTCGATCTCGTCTCGGAGTCGTTGCTGCGGTGGCTGGACACCAACCCCACCCGAGAACGGCCGTTGGTGTCCGCAAACGGCCGCGAGGAGTAGGGCGCACCGGTGGTGGGGATCTATAGGAGAAGCCCTCCCCGGACCCCCACCACTCACAAGGGATCGCCCATGAGTGAGGACGTCAGCCGGCCCCGCCCCGTAGTCGACACCGCCCTGCCAGAGGACGCCCGCGAGGACGCCTATCGTTGGGCCACCACCGGCCCGCGCCCCCGCGCGGGCCGGAGCGACGGACTCCTTCGTACCGAACGCCTGCGCCAGGCCTGGGTCCGACTCTTCTGGGTGGGCCTCGCCCTCGCCATCGCACTGGGGCCGGCCGGCGGCCTCCTGGGCATGGTCATCGCCACCATCGGCCTGGTCACCTACGTCACCGCGATGGGACTGCGCCCCGACGCCGCCCGCTGGGTAAAGGTCGCCGGCGGACTGATCGGCGCGGGAGCCCTGGTCGTCACACCCCTGTGGCTGTTCGGCGTCATGCCCCTCGTGTCGCCCGTGATCTTCTCGGGAACCCTGTTCGCGCTGCTCACCGGCACCGTCACCGCCGACGTGCTGACCTCCGGCCGAAGACGGCGACCGCGGGCCGACCACCGGGACCGCGTCCTGCTGCCCGCGGACATCGGCGCCGCCGACCACGGGCTGCTGGTGGACGTGCAGCACGCCATCGACCGGGTCGTCGACGCCCGGGTGGAGCTGGCCGGCTCCGACGCCCTCGACACCGACCGCGGACTCGCCGTGCTGCGCGAACAGGAGTGGCGCATCGCCTCCCTGCTCTCCAGGCAACGGGAACTGCGGCGCGAGTACCTCCTGCGCCGGCGACACGCCACCACCGACCGGGTTCGTCAGGTGCTCCACGCGCAACAGGAACACCTGGTCGCCACCGAAGAGCACATCCGAGCCCGGGTCGAGCAGATCGTCGAGTACGGGCACCTGGTCGAGACCGCGGTGGCGGCCCACCGGGAATGGGAACAGTGCGAGGAGGCCGTCAGGGCGCTCGACGCCTACGCGGAGCTGAGGATCGAGGCGTCCCTGCTGGTGGAGGAGTCCCCGGAGGTCGCCGAACTCACCCGGACCGCCGAGGCCGCCAGGAGGATCCGGGACGAGGGAGCCGCCCGCGTGCACGCCGCCGCCACGGGGCTGAGCGGTATCTCCGCCTGACCACGACGGCGCCTTCGAGGGCCTTCACGGGACCGTGACCGAAATCGGTCGGTGAAGCTTCACCGGTTCCCCGCACACGGGCCGCCCGGGTCTGGCACATTGTGCGAATGAATGTTGAACGGGTGAGCGGCGACGACCCCCACGCCGCCCTCCGGGAGGAGATGGCCGTCCGCGTCGCGACGGGCCGGCAGGGGTTCGGGGAGATCCTCACCGAGGTGTCCGACACGCTGGCGGAGAACGGCGGCCCCGATCCTCGGGTGGAGCATCCCGGGACGCCGGTGCTACGGGAGATCCTGGACCGGGCCTTCGCCCGACATCTGCGGTGGCAGCGCAAGTGGCCGGTACGCACCGAGGTGGACCGGCTCGAACGCGCGGGTCAGGCCCTCGCCGCGATCGGCGTCCCCTACTTCGAGGCGTTGGACTGTTGCGACGGCTGCCTCGCCGACAGCGGTGGCGAGGTCCACCTGTGGCGGCTCGCCGTCGCCCAGGACCCGCGGGCGCGCGCGGTCGTCTACTTCTTCGACACAGACATCGAACTGGCGTTCGCCGGCGAGGGTTTGTGGCTGACCTTCGACCCCGGCCAGGGGCGTCTCACCCACGCCGTCGCCAAGGAGATCCTGGAAGTGCTCCAGGCCCACGGCCTGGACGCGATGTGGACGGACGAGTCGGTCAACCGCATTCGGATCGACATGGAGTGGCGCTGTCGTCGGCTCGGCCAGTCGGCCGCCCACCCCGGCCCGGACGTGGACCGCGAACCCACGGTCGACGTGGTGCTCACCAGTCCCGTCTACAACAGGCTCACCTGGTGGGGCGAGGACCGGAACCGCTGTGTTTCGGTCCGCGAGTTCACCCGCCTGTTCCTGCCCTGGCTGCCCTCCGACATGTCCGTCACGGTCACCAGCCTGATCACCGGTGCGAGCATCACCCTGGACCGCGACTTCGACCGCATGCGCGTCTTGGGGTCCGAGCGCCGCCTGGACCGCCGCCACCTCGACGAGATCCTGGGACGCTGGGCGGTGGACGGGTCACTGCCCGCCCGCGACGCCCGCCCCGACCCCACCGGGTTCGTGGAGGTCGCCCACGACGACCCCCACCCCCTGGGCACCGCCTCGCGGGTGTCCGCCGTGCTCCTGGAGTTGGCCGAGGCGCGTTCGTTGCTCTACCGGACCACCCCGAGCCTCGGGGCGTTCCTGGTCTTCCGGTCGTTCACGGGTGCCACGTTGCAGTTGCTGTGGCAGGACGAGCACACCCTGTGGCTGGAGAACCCGGACCCGGACCGGCGGATGTCGTACGGGTGTTTCGGCGACCTGGCGGACGCCGAGGACCTGGTGTGTCGGCTCGCCCTGGACGGTGACTCGGGCCTGCCGGAGAAGGAGGGCGTCCGCACCATCGCGTGGGATTAGGTCCTGGAGGCCCACCCGGCCGGTGACGGGTCGTCCACAGGCGTGCGGGTTCGGGCCGGCGCGCGACCCTCGGACGTGATTCCATCGATCTCGGGGGAGCCATCGGCTCCGCCTATTTCGTGCTGCCCCGGATCGCCTCGGGCCCTGCCGAGACCGTAGGGCGACACCCCACGAACCCGAGCCCCCTCACCAGAGGCGGAACCCCTCACCCCAGACGGAAGAAGGCACGGGAGGGCGCCGGTAGGAGCAGCAACCCTCCGACCGTGCCCGTGTACAGCAGCGCCAACACGTAGAGCACGATCAGGTCGGGGCTGTGGATGATCACCTCGAACACGCGGAGGCCCAAGAACACCGCCCCGCAGGCCTGCCCGACCACCACCAGCGCGAACACCAGCCGGGATCGAGTCGGCAGCGCCAGCGCACCGACCGCCGACAGCAACCCCCACGTGCCGAGGAACAGGGCCGTGCCCCACGACGAAGCGGCCGAGTTCGTCGAACCGACGATGGTCACGACGGTGAAGACGAACAGCACCACCGCGTTGACGCCGAGCATGCCCATGACGGTGAGCACCCCGGCGGGCTTCTCCGGTTCCGTGGCGGCGGGGGTCCCGATGGGTGTGTAACCGGTGCCTTCGAGGAAGTTCCGGGCCGCCTCGGTGGTCACGCCCGCCTGTGCCGGGACGGGCGACGGATGCCCGGCCCGTGCGTCGATCCGCTGCCGAGCCTGAGCCTGAGTCCGGACCAAGGGCTGTCGCCCACCTTGCCGAGGGGCGGGAACAGGACCACGCTGTGTCGGGGTCGGTCGCCTCCAGGCGGGCACGGGCTGATTCCGAGCCGGGGAACCCTGCGCGGGGGTGCCACCGGCCGGGGCGCCTCGCACCGGCCCCTGCCGTACCGGTCCCTGCCACACCGGAACTCTCCGAGCGGGGGTCCCGGGTACCGGACCACCCACCCGCCGCTCCCCCTGCCCAGGCGTCCCCTGAGCCGGTTCTCGTGCCGGTGCTTGAGGCACCTCCTCCGCCTGTCCCGCGTCCGGCTCCGACCCCGCCGCAGGCCCCACCACTTCCGAAACCGTCTCCGAAACCGCCGCGGATTCCACGGCCGCCGACTCCACCGTCGTCTCCTCCGGCAGCGCCGCCTTCCGGGTCCGCACGTCCTTCTGCGCGTCCTGCCGCTCCCGCTCCAACAACTCCAGCGCCTCCGCCGGGCCGGGCCGAGCGCCCACGTCCCGGGTGAGCAGCGTCGAGATGAGCGCCTGCAAAGCCGCCCCGCGCGGCGAACCCGCCGCCTCGTTCCGGCTCAGATGCGGCGGGACCGGGGCGGTCAGCACCGCGCTGATCATTCCCGTGATGCTGTCCCGCTTGAACGGCGAACGCCCCTCCAACAGTGAGTACAGGGTCACGCCCAGGCTCCACAGGTCCGAGGCCGGCAGCGCCCGCTCGCCCTCGAACCGTTCCGGAGCCATGTACTCGGGCGAGCCGATGTACACACCCGTCTGGGTGAGCGCGGCGCTCCCGTCGACGTTGGCGATCCCGAAGTCCATCAGGACGGTCCGGTCGTCCTCGGTGAGCATGATGTTGGCGGGCTTGACGTCCCGGTGGGTCACCCCGACCGCGTGCGCCGCCTTCAGCCCGCCCAGCAGCGCCCGGGCGGCCTCTTCCACCCGCTCCACCGGCATGGGCCCATGCGCCTCGATGTGGTGGTGCAGGGAGGAGCCACTGAGCAGCTCCATGACGATCCACGGGCTCTCGTCGTGTTCGAGCACGTCGTGGACGGTGACGATGGCGCCGTGGTGGATCCGCGCGGTCGCCTGCGCCTCGCGCAGCGTCCGGGCGTGCGCCTCTACCCGGTCCTCCTCGCTCATGCCGTCCGGCAGCAGGACCTCCTTGACCGCCACGTCCCGTTGCAGGATCGGGTCGAACGCGTGCCAGACCGTTCCCATCCCACCCGAACCCAGGCGCCCGCGAAGTTCGTAACGGCCGACGGTGGCGTGTTCGGGGGTCGACATGGGGGAGGCTTCCTTTCTGGCGATGCGGTGTGGTGTGGCGAGGTAGGGGAGGGAACGCCGTTTCGATGACCAGTCGGAACCGAAACTCCACTGTAGTCCGATGGGCTGATGAACACATTGGGGACCAAGGGCGGTTGACCGCAATCGGTCAGTCGTGTGAGCCGGTGTTTCAAGCTTTTTCCAGGGCTCGGAACGTGTCCGTACCTGCTCGGTCGGTCATGTGATTCGTTCCGTCGGGGCTCTCGAATACTTCTCCCGGACTCCTCTCGGACAAAGGTCGGAATGCCCGCCCGCCGGTCCGAATTTTCCGTCTTCCGTGTCCTCATCCGGACACGAAGAAGTATGGAGAAGTTGCTTCCGAATTCCCCGAGTTCCCGTGGTCCCCCGAGTTCACTTGAGTCGACCGAAGTTCAGCCGAGCCCACTCACCAACATCGAATATTCCCTCTCCGTTACCGGGCGAATGCGTGCGGTGGGTTCGGTCATCCGGCCCACCCGGATCACCGGGTCCGGCCGATCACCACGCCAGGTGGGCGTCCAGGGCGAGTCGGCGCACGTCCTCGGTGTCGCCCTGGTCCATCAGGTACAGCCCCTCGGCCGCGTCCAAGAGTTCCTCCGCTGAGATGTCATAGGGCACCCGCCCCTGCAGGAAACTCTTGCTCTGATCGATTCCCGGCAGCAGCATCACCATCAGGTCGCTGCCCGCGATCTCCAGGTACACGACTGTCGATGTGTCCGTGGGCGTTGAGGCGGTGTGCAGATTTGTCGCTGCCCGAAGTTCACCTTCGCCCAAACCGGGGACCCGGACCCCCATCACTACGCAGTCCGATTCCTCGGACTCTTCCCAGCACGCGACCACGTCGGAATCGAGTGGGACCGTGTGCACCTCCAGGATCGCCTCGGGCTTCCGGCGGTAGTGGACCTCCACCCGATCGTCGCCGTCACGCGTCTTCACCCACCACGGGTCCCAGGTCGGGTGATCGAGTACCACGGGCGGGTCCGCGAGTTCGCTGATGACCGCCACGTCCGCGGCCACATGGGCGGCGGTCTCCCGGGCCGCGCCCTCGTAGGCGAGCACCGACATGGGCACGGCCACCACCGACAGGGCCACGACGGCCGCGCCGATCCCGCCCCACCCCGAACCGGTCGGCTCGCTTGCGCCCCCGTCCCCTTCCCCGACGCGTCGCGCCCGCACCAGGGCCAGGAACTCCATGGCCACCAGGACGATCAGGACGGCGCCCACGAGCAGGTGGGCCCACAGGAACCAGGACGGGTCCTCGGAGTGCATGCTGACCGGCTCGGGGGTGCGGAGCACGTCCGCCTCGGACAGCAGCACCATCGTCTTCACCGGCAGCAGCGGCAGCGCCAACGCCACGTACAGCACCAGCACGATGCCCATGGGGCGCCGCCACCCGGAGCGCTTGAGCGCGTAACGGGCCACGGTGGCGATGACCACCAACGGGATCAGCGCGGCGCCGTAGGTGAGAACGGCTCCGACGACGCTTCCGGGCAAGAAGACGAACACCATGATGATCCCGACGATCATGCCGACCGGCATCACCGTCACCGCCACCAGCGTCGGCAGGAGCAACACGGTGGCGGCCAGGGTCGGCAGCCGCGTCCGCCGGAACGCCCGCTCCGGCGAGGACTTCGGTGGTTCCGTTGAGGGCCGGCGGGGGGCGGGGGGAACGGGACTCATGACACTCCGGGGGAGGGACAGGGGGTGGCTCGTACAGTACTCGGTTCCCTGCGTCCGCGCCCGCCCTTCAACGGGCCGGAGCGAAGTCCAGCAGGTACTTCTCCTCCCCGGGATCGTCGACCTTGGAGAGTCCCGTATGGAAGACCCTGACCCGGCCCGACCCCTGGAAGGGCGCACCCCAGAGGAAGTTGCTCCCAGGGGCGCCCTGGACCGCTAGGAACTGCGAGCGGAGGGTCAACCGTGCGGTCCCCGCGTCCACCATCGACGCGTCGCCGCCCTCCCCTGGAGCGTCGAAGAAGCGAGCGGTCACCCGTACACGGTCCGCACCCTCCGAACAGTGGATGTAGAGGTGGTCGCCCCTCTCGCTGATGACCTGCGAGATCCTTCGCCGGGGAACGCTCGGGTCCACGACCTCCTTGAAATCGGCGATGCGGATCATGCCATCGTCGACCGGAACGACGATGGAGTTCCGTGCGATCTCCGCCATTTACGGCTCCTGTCACCTGTCGGATCGTGTGGGCGCCCCGCCGTTGTCCGGATGGTGCTCCACCCGGGACGCCTCCCTCGGGTGGTGAACATCGGACGGAACACGGGCGCCGGGGGTGGGGGCGCGGTCCGGTAGGACGGGCTTCGCGACGCCGGGGTTCCCGGAGCGGTGGGCGGATGTGACCGGGGGAAGCGGGCGCGGGGGCGCGGGGGCGCGGGGGCGCGGAAGCCAGGCGAGCGGAACGCGCACGGGCATCCGTTCGTCTAGACGTCCGGCTCACGGATCCGGTTCTTGGGAGCGGGACCGACACGAGCAGGGTGGGCGAAGGTGCCGGTGTGCGTGGACGGAGGGTGAGACCCGGCCAGGGAAGGTCCCGGGACCGTTTCGGCCCAACGTCAATACACGCTGCGGCTCCCACCGAAGCAGTTATAGGAACCCGGTCCCAGTCTGAAAGATTGTCCTATGTCCGATTTTCGCTACGAAAGATACTGTGACGCCGCTCATAGTCTCCTCGTGGCCAGCAAATTGTGGCCTCGCGGTTATCGGGAGTTACGGGTGTCCGGTCGGCGCCTTTACCTGCGGAAACGTCACGAAATCGGTGATTCGTCCCCCGGTGGTGGAGTGGTCCGGAGGTGTCGAGAAGAAAACGAGTCGCGTTGCAGCCAACCCCCGGCCTGGTGATGGCGCACCATAGAGGATGGGGTAAAGACATGCGGGGGCCTTGTTGTCGCGGACGGACCGCGTGCCGGGTGGCGCGTGGGCGTGTGTGTGCGGCGTGAGGCCTTCTGGTCTGCCATCATCCCGGACGAACACACGACGCAGGAGCTCAGCAGATGACGCATCAGCACGTCCACCGGCGGGGATGGCGACGCCTCCTGATGACGTTCCTGATGCTCTGCGGGTTCATCCTGATCCCGCTCACCAGCGCGACGGCCAACCCCCTGTGCCCAGGCCAGCCCGCGCCACTCCCCGAGTCCGCCGGAAGCGGATCCGATGGCCTTCTCGTCCCTCCGCAGTCGCAATCGGCGATCGAAGGATCCCCGGACGGGCTGCCTCCTGACGCCAGCATGTACGGCCAGTACGGAACGGCCGGACAGCAATGGCACATGATCACCGAGTCCTGCGTCGACGGGATGGCGAACGGAGCTCAGGCAACCCTCGCGAACTCGGCCTGGGACCTTTCGAAGACCATCAACCAGTCGACGATCACCGTTTACCAGGCGGCCACCTCCGACGGGTTGCTCGCCAGTTTCACCGAGACGGTGGAAAACGTCGTCATCGCCTTGCGCGAAGGCGTGTGGCGACCGCTCATCCCGACCATCGTCATCCTGGGTGCGATCTGGCTCGGCTGGTTCGGTCTGATCCGTAAGCGAATGACCCTGACCATCGAGTCGACGATCTGGATGGTGGCGGCGACCGCGCTCGGGATGTGGATCCTGATCAACCCCGCACAGGTGATGGGGTTGGGCAGCAGTCTGGTGAACTCCGGTACTCAGTTGGTGACCAGCGCTGTCGGGCAAGTTCCCTATGGTGGGGCGGCTGTTTCGTGCCCGGCCGGTGCAGAACCTCCTGAACGTGCGGACTGGGAGTCAGAGGCGGATTTTCAGGTCCGCCGTAACGCGGACATGATGTGGTCGAGCCTGGTATGTCAGCCCTGGATGGCTGGCCAGTTCGGCAATGACGACATGGCTATCAACGCTGGCGAGTTGCACGCTGAAGATTTGTTGGCTGCTCAGGGAATCAGTCGAATTGAGCAACAGCAAATCGCAGATGGTGAACTCGATGCCACTGCTCTTATTACTGATAAGCAAGAGAGCTACGAGGCCATTGCTTCGGATGTGCAAGAAAACTATCCAAGTGTCTACCCTCTCTTTTCCGGAGAGGATCCGGGGAGTCGGCTTGGGGTGGCGACCTTGGCGCTCTTCGCTGCGTTCTTCGCAGGCGGGTTGATTCTTGCGGGGTCTGTGGCGCTAATTGTTTTGAAGATCGGCTTCATGCTGCTCTTCATGATTTCCCCGGTTTTCTTGCTCATCGGTATCCACCCTGGCTACGGGCGCACGGTTTTGCTGCGTTGGGTGGAGCTGATGGTGGGATTCCTGCTCAAGCAGATCTTCGTGGTGTTGATGATCGCCCTGCTGGTCTTGTGTTACGGGCTCGTCATGTCGACCCCCATCGGTTGGGGTCTGCAGATGATCCTGCTGGCTCTGTTCACCCTCGCGCTCTTCATCTACCGCAAGACCTTCGCTTACCTGTTCGCTTCGGTGAACGCGAACACCTTCACCTCGCGGATCGTCAGCGATGCGGCTCGCAGTCAGGCGCTTGGAAACAGCGCGGCTGTCCTGCCCCCCGTCGCCTACCTCAAGGCTCAGAACTGGGGCCGTCAACGAGCGGGAATGATCGCGGGCGCCGCAGCGGGTGTTCCGGCCAATGGCGCAGGAGCGCCTGGTGTCACCACCGATGGCCGAACCCCCGAAGAGACTCCCGGCGAGGCCGGAGAGCCTGCCCGAGTCCGAGGCGCAGGTGGATATGGCCGGGTACGCGGCAATGAGGCTCCGCCACCCCTCAACGTCAACCGGCGCGACACCGCGTCCGCCGCGAGCGCCGGACGTCCAAACGGCGGTAACCGCACCACCGATCAGGCCCCCAACCTCACCGGCAGCGGAAGCCCCAACAACGGGAACATCCCACCCAGGCCTGCGGGTGGCTACACCGGAACCGGCGACAGCGGTTGGGCTTCGGTGTTCGGTACCGGGGGACGCAATGACAGCCCGACTCGTAATGACGGCGGTGGTTCCAACGGTGGCGGAACCTTCGGTGCCGGTGCCGGGAACTCTCGGGCCGCAAGCTCCGAGCGGCCAGAGCCCAGCTCCGGACGTGGCATCTTCGGTGGCCGTGGAGAGACACCCGCTCAGGGCAACATCGGGAACCGTGGATCCCGGTGGGGAGCTCCTCGGGAGAAGCGCGACCGTCCCGCTCCGCAGCGTCCGTCGCGTCCGGCTCCGCCGCCCGCGAGCGGCGGCCGAGGTGACCGTGAGGGCGGTTGGCTGACCGGTTCCGACAAGCGTCGTGACAACGCGCCCATCACCCCCTTCTGGGGCGAGGGTAGAAACTCGACCCGGGACCGGAAGCGGGACGTGCCCTTCTGGCTGAATGATGACTAAGCCGACGAGTAGACGACAAGGCAACTGAAGACCATGCCCAACCCTCTCCCCGAGCGCACACAGCGGCTGGTTGTGATCGTTCTGATCGCGGCCCTGGCCGGGTTCGGGATCTACTTCAGCCTCGGTGGGTTCAGCGACGAAGAAGAGGGGGCCTCCGGGCCGCCTCGGGAGGTCGCTCCCACCGAGGAAGGACCGGATCCGGCCGGAAGTGCTCCCGGTGGGCTGGCCACGGTGCCGCCGAGCCCGATCCCGACCACCGACACCGAGGACCAGGACGTCCTCGGTTGGTTCCCCTTCACCGAGGCGGAGTTCCAGGCCGCCGGCGCGACAGCCAAGGCTTTCGCCGAGGCCTACGGGACCATCGACTACTCCGAACCTCCCGAGTCGTACTACGCGTCGATGGAGGCTCTGTCCACGGACGAGTACGCGGAAGTGCTGTCCGACGCCAACCGGGCAGGGGCCTTCTGGGAGGAGAGGAGCGAGGCGAAAGCCGTCGCTCAGGGACGGGCCGAGGTCGATTCCATCCGCACCTACGGATCCGACTCCATCACCTTCGTGGTCACGGCCCAGTCCATCACCGAGACCGGCGAAGCCGAGTTCGACGAAGAGCTGGGAGAGTTCGCCATCACCGTGATCAAGGAAGGCGGTTCCTGGGAGGTCTTCGACTTCCAGCCCGCCGAGGCCGGTCAGCTCGGGGAGGAGTAGTCACGTGCTCTGGCAGCGGCAACCCTCGGCCCCTGATTCGGGTGGCTCATGCCTGACCCGAGTCGGACTGATCGCGGTGATCGGTGTCGCCGGTCTGGTCTTTCTGACCTTGATGTTGGTTCCCACGATCACCACCAACAACGTCGGTACTCTTCTCGCGTCCGGGGTGGTCTGTGGTCCCAACGCCGACGCGGATCAGCCGGACAGCAGCGAGTACGCCATGGACTCCATTCCCGAGAACTACCTGGAGATCTACCAGGACGTGGGCGAGGACCGAGGGATCCCGTGGAACATCCTCGCCGGGGTCGGCCAGGTCGAGTCGCACCACGGTCGTTGGGAGGGGCCCGGGATCACCGAAGGCCACAACGACTGGGGCGCCGCCGGACCGATGCAGTTCGGGGCCTTGGACGGTTCTGCCGCCGGGAACAGTTGGGGCGGTGAACCGATCCAGGCTGTGGAGGAACGCCCGGAACAGGGTTATGGCTTGGATGGGAACGACGACGGGGTCGTCAACGTGTACGACCCCGCCGACGCGATCCCGGCCTCTGCCGACTATCTCATCGCCCATGGGATCGAAGACGATGTGCGGCAGGCCATCTATGGCTACAACCACGCCTGGTGGTACGTGGACGATGTGTTGGAGTGGGCCGACCGCTACGCGGAAGGTGAATTCAACTCCACCGACTCCGTTCGTACGGCGGTGCTCTGCCAGGTGGACCAGGATGGTGCGCCGATCGGCAGTGCCCCGGACGACTTGACTCAGGCCGTCGTCGATTGGGCTCTCGACCAGCGCGGAAAGCCGTATGTCTGGGGTGGGACGGGACCGAACGGGTTCGATTGCTCCGGTTTGACCATGAAGGCTTACGAGAGCATCGGGGTGACTGTTCCTCGGGTTTCTCAGGACCAGTGGAACTTTGGTCCAGAAGTTCCGATAGGGGATGAACAACCTGGTGACCTGGTCTTCTTTGATGTCACGCGGGCGGGGGAGCCCCCAGGGCCCGGTCACATGGGAATGGTCGTCGGTGACGGACTGATGGTCGAGGCCTGGTGCACCAACTGTGGACCGATCGCGGTGCGCGAGTACGATGACCCCAATCGTGCGGACATCGTGGGGTTCACCCGTCCGCTTGAGCACCCCGAAGTGAAGGCTCAGCTGGAAGCGCAGGCTTAACCTTGTCGGATACGAAGACCGAAGAAGAAACAAAGCACAAGGAGCCGGCGAAGAAGGGTCTGCACGGTTGGAAGGCCGCCACCGCCGTCTTCGGCTGTGGAACCCTCGCTGCCTTTGGTGTCTTCGGGGTGATCGTCGGTATTCTCAGTACGTTCCTAAATGTAGCTTCATCAGGTATTTCGCCAGGTGATTCTCCGGCTCCGATTGCTAATCAAAGTGTAACTCCACGGGAAGAATTCCTCGATGATAAGTTCGATCTTTGCGGAAGAACTCTTCCTTCTATTCGAGAGCTGAATCTCAATTTCAGTGCATCGGAGGGGGAATACGAAGATTCGTCAACTGATGGCGGGATGCCCGCTGAAGGGGACCTTGTCCGGTCGGATGATTGTGGTGGGACGATGTCGCCTTCGGGGGCTTATACTGTTCCCTGGGAGTTCGACTTCTCCTATAGGGCGATTATCTATACGCCGGACGGGAGTAGGGATGATCTCGCCTCTGTCGACCTAGAAGAACTTCGTGCTCAGGTTGAATCGGAAATGGTGGTTGCAGAGTCCGGTGTTGCAGATATGGGGGACGAATCCCATTATTATTACGGTTCCTTGGAAGATAATTCGAAATCCGTATATGTAATGCTGGTCCAGCAGAGAAGTGCAACCTATGCAATTCGCCTCTCGTCAAGTGATGAGGTTACATCTACTGCTTTCACAGGGGAGGCGCGTAAATTTGGGCCTCAGCTGTCAATCACCCTTGGGAGTAGAATTCCTGAGGAGTAGGGCAGTAAAAATGGTCACGGTCGGCGTAACCTGGGTTAAGCGATGCCGGCCATGAAGTGGTGGCGGCACAGGGTCGTGTACGACTCGTTGCCACCGATGTGGACCTGCGCGCCCTCGTAAACCATCACGCCATCGACCACCCGCGCGTTATGCGTGGCACGGTTGCCGCACCAGCAGCGCGCGTAGACCGGCAGAACCTCTATCTTGTCGGCCAGCTCCACCAGGCGCTTCGAGCCCGGGAACAACTGCCCCTGGAAGTCCGTCAGGATCCCGTAGCAGTACACGTCGATGTCCATGCCGTCGACCACGCCCGCCAACTGTCCGACCTGCTTGTAGGACAGGAACTGGGCCTCGTCACAGATGACGTACGGGGCTTTGCGGTCGGCGACGTCGTCGTACAGGTCCAGGACGTCCCCCACCTCGATCGCGGGGGACTTCAAGCCCAGCCGGGACGAGATGATCCCGGAGCCTGCCCGGTCCTGCTTCGTGTAGAGCACACCCTCACCCCCGCGAGAGTGGTGCTCTTGGAGGGCCATGGTGCTCTTGCCCGAATTCATCGAACCGGTGAAGTACTTCAGCTCCGCCATGCTTCTTCCTCGGTCGGGGGCGCTGGGCAGGGGCAGCGGCTCGGAGCGTCACCGAGGCCAGAGGTGAACATACCAGCGGCGGGACCCTCTTATCTCACCCACTCCGACGCTGTCATCCCCTATGCGCGCGGCGCATCGTGCGCCTTATCGGTCACCGAACGTCGGGCGTATCGCGTGGGCGGGTGTTCTTGCGTCCGTGGGGTGGCCGAATGCGGCCGCTTCGTCATCCGGGCTGTGGTGGAGCGCACCCCTTGACGAGCCCCGGAAAGTACCCCTGATCAGGGTCTCGGGTCGCGGTTTGTCGACTCGTTCGGTGCGGGATCGTCGTAACGTCATGGGGGTGGTGTCCGTCGTCGGGGAGGGGGACCATCGACTCTGTGGTCGTATGGATGTACTTCGGCGAGCAAGGGCACTTCGAAGCGTGAACAAGGGCTTCGATATATTTGGCGAACCTTGTCCTATTGCAAGGTCTCAACGTTGAGGGGGAAGTGGCATTGCGGCGCGGCCAGGTCACCAAGTTTGTGGAGAGCCGATGGTTCTCGAACACGATGTTCTGCGTGATTCTGGCCAACGCCATCATATTGGGATGGGCCACTTATGGGGGTTCTGCCCTTCCGTATCTCCTCATCGCGGAGCGGATCTTCATCGGTATCTTCGCCATCGAGATGACGCTGAAGCTCTACGCCTGGCGGGGCAGGTTCTGGAAAGATCCCTGGAACTGGTTCGACTTCGGCGTGGTCGTCATCTCGCTGATCCCGGCGACCGGACCGTTCGCGGTGCTGAGGATCCTGCGAGTGCTGCGGATCCTGCGACTCATCACCGCGGTCCCACAGATGAGGCAGATCATAGGGGCGCTCTTCAAAGCGGTCCCGGGCATGGGCACGGTGATCGGGCTACTGCTGATCGTCATCTACGTGTCGGCGATCCTCGGTCAGCAGATGTTCGGCGAGGACGTGCCCGAGTTCTTCGGTGATCTCGGCACCACGCTGTACACGATGTTCCTGCTCATGACCACGGAGAACTGGCCGGACGTCTCGGACGCGGTGTTGGAACAACATCCCCAGGCGTGGATCTTCTTCGTCCTGTACATCGTGCTCACGGCGTTCATCATGCTGAACCTGGTGATCGGTGTGATCGTCACCGCGATGGAGCAGGAGTACAGCGAAGGTCGCTGGGAGGAGGACCAGGAGATCGAATTGGTCCAGCACAACGAGGTGATCGCGAAGTTGGACGCGCTGACCACTCAGGTCCAGTACCTGCAGAGCAGGATTCAGTCACAGGACCGGGACTCTCTTGTTGACCACTCCGTACCCCCGGCTGCTCCCTCTGCCAACAGCACCCACGGAGTTCCCCCATTCTCCTCAACGGAGAGCCCCGGCCCTGAGGCCGAATCCCGGGAAGTTGATTAGTCCCCACCGCAAATCACATATCCCGGGAAAGGTGAGTGGAGGAAGAGGGCCCACCGGGGAAAACGAGTAGTGAAACCCCCGGCGGGCCGTCCCCACCCTCGATAAGAATTATGTAGGACGCGGGCGCGCCCGCGCGACTGTTTCGACGATTCTCTTCGAGGTTTTCTGCGTGTGGGGCACTCTTACTGGGGCGAAGCCGACAATTCTACGGTCACGGCTTGGATACGCTCCGCACTGAACCTTCGGCAGCTCTGTCCGTTGGGGTCGTAGTGACCGAATCCCCTCCTGGGGCCCATCGGGCCCTCAGTCCCGAGGCAGGACGAACACCCCTCGGCCGTGTACCGGGCGCACGCGACCTTGCTCAGCGAGGAAGTTGGTCACCTTCACGATGGTGCCTCTGGCAACTCCGAACTCCTGGCGCAGCTGACTGAGTGAG
The DNA here is from genome assembly GCF_053619415.1 of Nocardiopsis sp. NPDC055551. NCBI lineage: Bacteria > Bacillati > Actinomycetota > Actinomycetes > Streptosporangiales > Nocardiopsidaceae > Nocardiopsis > Nocardiopsis sp. NPDC055551. The sequence continues at coordinate 119,213 of NZ_JBSHJJ010000005.1, forward strand.
GGGATGGCTCGACCCGCAGGGTATTGTCCCGCGTCGATTCGAGCGACGAGGATCGCTGCCAGCTGTACCCACACGGGGTCCATGGCTTCGTCATCGATCTCAGAGTCCGGCTTGTAGCCGCTCGGCAAGTCCATAGAACGAGCATGGTTGAGGGAGGTTCACGGATATCTTTTGGGGAGGTCTGAGGATATCCATGTAACAGTGAGGGAAAGATGGGTAGAGTAAAGGCTCCGTGACGTACGGAACCCCGGCGACGTGTTGGAGCACGCCCCGGGGCCATGGCCGACCTGACTAAGACAGGACGACGATGAAGATCCTACTGGCCCTACTCGCCATGCTCATACGGCTCTCTCGCCCCTCGCGAGGCCTGCACACCACCCCCTACGGCTACGCACACCAGCTCACCTCGGAGATCCGCCGCCGCTCCCGTCGGGTGCGGCGCTACGCGAGGAATCTGCCCGAGGCGACCGTGAGGGCGTGCTGCGCATGAACACCAACGTTCCCGGCCCCTCCGAGTCCTCCGAGCCCTCCGCACTCTCACCTGCTCGCCCGACCGCCTCGACCTCCAGGGCCTCGCGGTCCGATGAGTTGGTCGCGGGGATCTGCCGGCTCCTCGACGACCCCGGCCGGCCTGCTCACGCAGCCTGGACGCTGGCTCGGGCCGACCGCCTCTTCTCCGAGCTCGACCGGCGGATCCGTTCCGGTGAGCCCCTGCCTTCCACCTGGCTCGCCTCCATGGTGCGGCCGTCCGTTCCGCCGGACCAGCGGGGGATCGCCTACGACTACGCCACCCACTGCTACGACTCGGTGAGCGAGGCGCTGCGCGAGGTCGGGGGAGTGGTGGTCGCCTGGCGGGCGTTGGCCGAGGCCGGTCGGTACTGGCGACGGTTGAACGACGCGCTCGTCGAACGCTCTCCGCTGCCCGAGCCCTGGTTGCGCGAGCCGTTCCGGGAGTAGGTCCCAAGCCCGGTGGCCCCGTCGCCCGCACCCCGCACCGGGGTCACCGGATTCCGCCCGGGAACCTTCTTGCCGAGTTGGTCCGGGGTCCCGGGGGGTCCTTCGCGGAGTTATCCACAGGTGTGAACCGTGATCTGGTGCGAGGGCTCTTCCCGTGATCCCATTGATTTCGGGGGGACCCCTGGGCTCCCGCGCATCCCCCTGCCCGAAACCACGATCCGGAGAAGTTCACAAAAGAACCCGAGTCGGCAGCGGATGATCTCCACCCACTACGAATCGGACCCCGGATTCGACGGAATCGACCCGAGAAAGGCCCTTCCTGGGGAAAGCATCCAGGTGAGTGAGGGCCTCGGTGACCAAGCGATCGAAAGGCATGTGGATAAGTCAACCGAGTACTTGCGACACAGAACCTTGGGCGCCCCCGAGTATTCCGAATCTGGCCGAATCGCCGGAAGCCATGGCGATATTGAAATCGCCGAGTGGGTCACTCCGGCGGCGCTTGACATGCGCGAGGATGAGCCCTCGGAGTGACATAATGACGATACGAGCACACCGAACAATCACCGGCTGCCTCTAAAAGGATGTCAAAGTGGGCATGGGGGAGGTTGGACGTGGTGTAGGCAGAGCCTGATCTGCACTCGATCCGACCCACACGGTTCGATCCGGAGGTTCCGACATGGCCAGCAAGTTCAGCGAGCTCGCGATCGACTGCGCGGAGCCGGAGGCGCTCGCCCGCTTCTGGTGCGCGGTCCTGGACTACGAGGTGCTGGGGGTGGAGGACGAAGGCGCGTTCGTCGCCATCGGCCCGGCCACGGCCACAGAGGACGAGAAGCGCGTGGGGCCGGTGCCTCCGGCGCTGACCTTCGCCCGTGTGCCCGAGGGCAAGTCCGTCAAGAACCGGCTGCACATCGACGTCAACCCCACCGACCGGGAGCAGGCCGACGAGGTCCGCCGTCTGGTCGAACTCGGTGCCCGCCGAGTAGACAATGGGCAGAGCGAGTTCAGCTGGGTCGTTATGGCCGACCCGGAGGACAACGAGTTCTGCGTCCTGTCCACTCGCCGTCCCTGACACCACAAGGGGATCGCGCGCGGCAATGAGGACGAGCCGTGAGTGGGGCTTGAGGGCAGGGGGCCGGCCGGGCAAGATGAAGCCGGCCGCACGGCCCCCATCCCCCACGAAAGGCCACCCCTTGCAGAAGGCCACACGTAAACCCGGTCTCGGCCGGGATTTCAACCGCTTCTGGCTCGGGAGTCTGGCCAGTAACCTCGGCGACGGCATGATGGCCATCGCCCTGCCACTGGTGGCGGCGTTGTTCACCAACGACCCGCTCCTGGTGTCCGGGCTGATCGCCGCCCGCTTCCTGCCCTTCCTGTTGTTCGGTCTGGCCGCCGGGGTGGTCGTCGACCGGGTCGACCGGGTGCGGCTGATGATCGGCACCAACATGGCACGGTCGATCGCGCTCGTGGCCTTGGCCGTGCTCGTCGCGACCGGGCACGCCACGATCTGGGTCCTGTACGCGGTCATGTTCACCGTCATGACCTGCGAGGTGTTCTACGATCTGGCGGGCAAGGCGCTGATGCCCAACCTCGCCCCGGCCGGGACCATCGACCGGGCCAATGGGCGCATCGAGGGCGGGCGAACCGTCACCCAGGACTTCGCGGGCGGGCCGCTAGCCGGGTTCCTGTTCGCCATCATGGCGTTCGTTCCCATCGCGGCCAACGCCGGCGCCTACGTTCTCGGGGCACTGGTTCTGCTCGGGTTGCCCTTGGCGGTACGTCGCGCCCCCGGACACGATGCCGATGGGGATGCCGGGGTCGCCGGGACTGGAGGCAGGGGGCGGCCCTCGGCTCTGGCCGACCTGCGCGAGGGGTTCGTCTTCGTCTTCCGGGGAAGCTCCCTCGGCCCGATCCTGCTGTTCAACCTGGCGCTCAACGCCGCCTTCACCGCGCTGAGCGCCGTCATAGTGCTGATCGCGCAGAACCACTTCGGGGTGCCGGCGGCCCTGTACGGTGCGTTCCTCGGTTCATCCGCGGTGGGCGCGCTCCTGGGCGCGGTCACGGTCGGAGCGATGGTGGCTCGGCTGGGCCGGTTCCGCTTGGAGCTGGTGTTCTTCACCGTCACCGGCCTGTGCTTCCTGGGCTTCGGACTGGCCCCGAATGCCTACGCGGCCGTGGTGGCGTGGGTCGTGCTGGGCTTCGTGATCACCGCGTCCAACATCGTGATGCTCGGCGCCATCCAGCTGATCGTCCCGGGACACCAGTTGGGGAGGGTGATGTCGTTCGTGCAGGTGTCCGGCACCGCCTTCGGCCCGGTCGCGGCCCTTCTGGCGGGTCTCCTCGGGCGGGTGGAGCTGTACTACGTTCCGATCGCCTCGGGTGTGCTGGTGCTGGTCTCACTGGCCATGGCGGTGCCGGCCCTGCGCCGGGTGGTGACCGAGGCGGACCAGATCGAGGCCGCCCAGGTCATCGATCAGGTCGAACACCCGGAACCATGACCACTCCTGCCCCCTACCGCGACGATCTTGCTCTCAGCGCCGGTTTCGTGCTGCCCGGGCGCCCCACCGACCCACCCCACACCCGCCCCGTGAATCGGTGGGCTCTGAACCTCAGGCGCCCCCTGAACCGCCCCCGTACCCCTCGGAACCCCCCGAACCGCCCCACAGCCTGCTCCACCGAAATCGGCGCTGGGAGCAAGACCATTCGGCTTCGGCCGGGCCGGGGGTCAGCCGCGGAGGTGCCTGGCGGCCTGGGGGCCCGTGGGTTCGTCGTTGGGGTCGAGTTCGTGACTTCCTCCATTACTCCCGGCCAGGGAGGCACGGGCCCCACTGTCCTCGGAACCCGCGCCCCCGTTCGGTGTCACCTCCGCCTTGATCCTGGCCTCGCGGCGTAGGCGTTCCACCCGCCTCCTCGTGGTCAGGGTGTCCGGGTGCCGAGGTCCCAGTACCCGACCTCGGTCCCGCAGCAACTCCTCCAGGGCGCGCACCGCTCCTTCGGTCTCACCGGCGCGCGCACGCCAGAACGCCAGATCGTGCCGACAGCGCAGCGTGACGGGGTGGTCGGCGCCCAATACCTCCGCGCGGGTCCGAGCCAGCCGGCGGAACTCCTCCGCCGCCCCGCGCGGGTCTCCGATCCGGCCCCGCCAGTGGGCGAGGTTGTGCAAGGTGGTGAGTGTGTTCGGGTGGTCGGGTCCCAGATGTTCTCGTTGGTCCTCCAGGAGCCGGCGGGCCTCGGCGACCGCACCGGCCAGGTCGCCGGTGTCGGCTCGGCACAGGGCCAGGTTCCCCCGGGTACCGAACACCTCCACCCGGTCGGCGCCGTGCCACCGGCGCAGGTCGTGCAGTAGGTGTCGGAAGCGCACCATGGCCCCGGTCGTGTCGCCGGCCCAGGCCCGCAAATAGGCCAGTGAATGCCGAACGCGCAGGGCGGTCGGCCCATCGGGCCCCTCCATCACCAGGTGCCGCTCGTAGGACTCCTCCAGTTCCCGGTAGGAACCCGCCATGAACATCTCCCGGTAGGGGAGCGGGCTCTCCGCGGCACCGGCCCAAGCGGGGGCACGGGTACGGAACAGCAGGGGGTGCGGGTCCACGTCCCACAACGAACCCGGGGGCGCGTGGGAGCGCAGTGCGTTGGTGCTCGACAACAGCCGCCACTCCAGGGAGGCGCCTCGGCAGGTGTCCGGCCACACCTTCATGAGCCCGTCGGCGGCCGTGCGCACGCTCTCCATGGTCGGTCGGGAGCGCGGGTGGTCGTGCGCGGCGATCACGAGTGGGGTGTCCCGGGTGATCAGGTGCAGGCGTTCCAGGGAGGCCAGCGCCAACCGGACCTCGTGCTCGGCGAGGCGTCGCGGCGGGTAGGTGCGGCGCCCCAGGTGATTGCGGAACGGTCGGGACACGAGTACCTGTTCGGGGGTGGCCAGGGGACCGAGCAGCGAGATCAGCCCCATGAGGGGACGGGCCACCCCGATCGGACGGTGACGGTCGGCGCGCTCCAGCGCCGGTTCGCGGGCGTCGCGGGAGTCGCCGAGCAGTTCCAGGTAGTCCGAACAGGCGGTGCGGCGATCCGCCATGTAGGCGACGGCCTGCCCCAGGGAGAGCGGGTGGTGGTCGAGGGCGGCGGCGAGGGCGTCGAGTTCGGCGGGAGAGTGGGCGACACCGGCCTCGGTGAGGGCGGAGCGCAGGTAGGCGCGGGCCTCGGTCCGGGTGAACGAGGAGACCTCGACCGGGCGCCGACCGGGAGGGGCGAAGCGTTCGGTGGGCAGCCGGGTGGTGACGATCATCCGACCCTTCTCGCGCCCCTGGGCCTGGCCGTCCGTGCGGGGTCGGTGGCCGAGCGGCGGCCACAGGTCGTCGAAGTCGCGGGGGTCGATCAGGTGGTCCCACACCACCAACCAGCGGGGGTCCACGCCTTGGGGAGGGTCGTACAGCCACGACAGGAACCGGCCGGCGGCGAGTTCGGGGTCGTCGGGGCAGTGGTCGAGGACCCGGCGGGCCGCGTGGGAGTAGGCGAAGACCACGCCCTCCCGGTCGGTGGCGTCGGCCCAAACCACGAGGGTGTCGGGGTGGTCGGCCAGCAGTGCCCGGGCGTGGTGCGCGGCCAGTTGGGTCTTGCCCACACCGGCGGGCCCCGTGAGCACCTGATCTTCGACGAGCGGTGGGGGGAGTTCCCGCCGGTGGAAGTGCGCGACCGGTTCGGGGACGGGAACGGGCCCGCCCTTGTCGCTGTGTCCGGGAGCCAACGGCCACACCCTTCCCAGGGTTAAGGGGTTTCGGTCGATCCAGTTCCCATCACAGAGGGGAGTCAATCCCATCGTTTTTGTCATCCCAGGTCGACGAGTCGGTGTGCTCGAAACGTGACCGAAACCGGGAGAGAGACAAGGGGAGGGGTGCGGTGCGTGGGAGCGAGCCCAACGCACGGTCGGGGGTGGGGGCGCCCGGAAGGGGACCCCGAGGCCGGGCCCGGGGGCGGCGATCGAAGACCTCGACGAGCCCCACCGCGGTCAGGGCGATGAGAGTGCCGAAGAGTGAGCCCACGCCGTTGACGAGAAGATCACCGGTATCGGGCAACCGATCCGCGGCGAGGGCCCACTGGGTGGTTTCGATGGTCGTGGACAAGGCGGGGCCGAACAGAAGTCGGGCCGACCACGAGGAGAACGCGAAGAACGCGGCGATGCCGATCGGCACGAACAGCAGCGTGTTCAGGACCCGTTCCTGGAGGGCGAGGCCACCGGTGACGCTCCACGGTCCCTCTTCCTCGTACTGGGCGACCTGGGCGTCCATGAACTCCAGTTCCCGCTCGATGGTCTCCACGGCGGTCCGCTCCGCCTCGGACTCCGGCTCCAGCGGTGTGCCCTCGGTATCGGTCACGGCCAGGGCCCCGTCCGGGCCTTCATATACGTGGAGAACTTCCGATGCCGGGTCTTCCACCTCGGCTTTTTCGGCCCGCTCGGTCATCGTCGGTTCCGTTGGCGAATAGTGGACCACGCGGCCGTCATCGAGTGTCACTCCGAAATTTTCGGGCCCTTTCGGGACACCGATGTCCTGGAAGGACGCCCGTGGATCCCAGATGACATGGCGATCCGATTCACCGATCGCGCCCAGACCGCTCAAGGGAGCCGCCAAGACCAGTAGGTACAGGGCCGACAGACACAGAGTCATCGCCCGCATGGCCGGTCGCCGCCGGGCCAGGAACAACGCCACGACCAGTCCCAAGACCAACGCGAGTGTGGTGGTCAGGGGGTTCACGTAGAAGAGGACTGTCCACATAGTGGGCGACACTAACGCGAGATCGGGTTCAGGCCACCGTGATCCACGAGTACCCGGTGCCGGCCGAAGGGTTGTCCTGGCTGCTGCGCCGCCGCCCCGGACGGACCCTCACCGAACGCGCTCAGGTCCCGCCCGGCCGACCCGAAGGCCGACGACCGACCCGGCCGGTCTTCAACCGCCGACGATGGTCTGGGCGAGGTCGGTTCGTTCGTCCGCCTGTTCCAGGCGCAGTGATTCCGCCACTGTGCGCAGGGTCGACTCCCTCGTGGAACCGGCCGGCCGGACCGCGGCGATCAAGTCCTCCGACAGTCGGATCCGGACCTCGCTGGGGACGCCCCCGCGCGGGACCGTCGGCCCTCCCCGGTACACGAGGACCAACCTCTCTTCCGCCATGCACTCCACACCGCTGAAGTCGCAGTCGGCGAGCACGCCCTGATCGACGAGATCCTCGGACCAACTGATCACGTATACGTCCTCGGTCTCCTCGCCTGCCCGGGCGTAGGTGACCCGCAGCCCCTCGCGCACCTCGTTCGCGTGGATCGGGGACCACCCCGGGTGGTCGAGCACCGCGATTTGAGCCGTGAAGCCCTCGACCTGGGACAGGGAACGCCGGTCGGAGTGCCGGTCGTGCATGAGGTCGGAGGCCAGGGGCAGCACGAGCAGCGACGCCAGCACCACGGCCACGCCCGGAAGCACGCCCGGTTGCCAGGGCCCCCGGGCCCGGAAGGCGAGCATGCACACACCCATGGCCACCGTGGTCACCAGCGCGGTCACCGCGGCGGAGTTCAGCGCGACGTCACCGGGCAGCGGCGAGAACGAGGGCGCGAGCAGCCCCAGGATCACGGGCACGGCCATGGCGGTGCCCACGACCAGGGCGGCCGTCGAAGTGGTGTGGTTGACCCCCGCGCCCATCAGCCAGCGTTTGGCCAGCAGCCACATGAGGAGGATGCCGCCGACGGCGACCGGGGCGAGCAGGAAGGCCCACGTCCCCACGCCGCTCAGGAACAGGGCACGGGAGGTGTTCCAGACCCCGATCGGGAACAGCGACATCGTCGGAGCCGCCACCAGGCACAAGGCGAGGATCGCACCGACCGCGGCCATCCGTGGTCGACCAGTGGGCGCACTCGGCAGCACACCATCCATCGAATCCGTCCTCCCGACGGGAGGGCAACGTTACGCCTGTTGGTGCCTGATCGCCAGATGTGAAACGGGGGGTCGTCCTTGACCCTCCGTTCCGCCGCTCAGAACCTCAACGACCCAGTTTGCGCACGTAGGGCCGTCGGGCCAGCTCGAACTGGGACCACTTCGGGTCGAGTTGCGTGCGCAGTTGGATCTTCCCCTCGGACCAGTCCATCAACGCGGTCTCGAACTCGGGCAGCACGCCGGATTCCGGGTCGAGGTAGTAGATGTACATGCGTTGCCCGGCCCCGGACTGTCGCATGAACAGGGCGCCGTCGTCGCCGAGGATTTGCTTGAGTCGTGCCTCCAGTTCGGCGAGGGCCGTGCTGGAGGAGTCCTTGGGCAGACGGTCGGAGTCGGCGTCGGTGTAGGGCACCAGTACCTGTACGAACAGCGACAGCGCCGGGTATTCGCGACGGGTCACGGGGTGCCGTAGCAGGATCTCCACCGCGCCCTGCAACGGCAGCCGCCCGTGCAGGGTCACCCACCCGTCGGTGCCGCCGAGCAGGTCGCCCATCTGCTTGGCGACGGACGGCATGGAGGTGGGCGGAAGCGGATCCAGGGGCCGCTCGTCCAAGGGCTCGACCCTCCCCACCCAGCGCACCACCTGGTCCTCGCCCAGGGCGAGCAGGGTGACGTGGTCGGCGAGCCTTCTACGGGTCTCGGTCGACAGGAACATGTTGTCGGGGTGGTACACGCCCACGTCGATCCGGCCGTTGGCCTGGTCCACGCGCATGGACACGGACACGTGCGACAGGTCGAGTTCGTGGTCTTCCCAGTTCACCGTGGCGGTGAGCTGGTCGTGGTCGGCGGGAAGGACCGGGCGGAACGTCCACTCGGCGTCGTCGGGCGCCGAACGGGACCAGCGCTCGGAGACCACCCGGGCGTCCTCGGTGGCTCCTGGACGCAGCGTCATCGCGTAGGCGGGCGCGTCGGTGAGCCTGGAGGGGTCGTCGAGCGCGGCGAGCTGCTCCAGCAGCTTGGCGGGGTCGATGTCGGTCGACAGGTCCATGTCGTCGAGACCACCGGCCTGCGGCTCCGGCGCCTTGCCGATCTCCCAATCCATGTCCGGATGGATCGCCCGGACCAGCTCGGAGACCCTTTCGGACGTCTCTGGGGCGACGGGTGTGCCGGAGTCAACGGACTCGGCCAACGCCGGTCGCAGGGACGGCCAGGCGTCCCAGAAGGCGGCCACCGCGGCGGTGGCGACCGAGGCGGAGGAATCGGTGGAGTCGTTGGATCGGCGACGACGGAACAGAGCCATGTGTTGATTTTCGCAGAACCCGGTGAGTACCTCCGACCGCACACGGCGGGTACCCCCGCCCGCTCCGGGCGCATACTCTGGAGGCACTATGACTTTGCGTGTACTGGCGGCCATGTCCGGCGGGGTCGACTCCGCCGTCGCCGCGGCCCGAGTGGCCGAGGCGGGCTACGACGTCACCGGCGTCCACCTGGCCCTTTCCAAGAACCCACAGTCCTACCGCACCGGCGCACGAGGCTGTTGCACGGTGGAGGACTCCCACGACGCCCGCCGCGCCGCGGACGTCATCGGCATCCCCTTCTACGTGTGGGACATGTCGGAGGAGTTCGATCGCGAGGTGGTGCAGGACTTCGTCGCCGAGTACGAGTCGGGCAACACCCCCAACCCGTGTCTGCGCTGCAACGAGAAGATCAAGTTCGAGGCGGTGCTGGACCGCGCGATCGCGCTCGGCTTCGACGCGGTGGCGACCGGTCACCACGTGCGCAAGCTCGACGGTCGGCTGGTGCGCAGCGTGGACGAGGCCAAGGACCAGTCGTACGTGCTGGGCGTGCTCAACGCCGAGCAGCTGGAGCACGCGATGTTCCCGCTGGGCGACTGCACCAAGGACGAGGTGCGCGCGGAGGCGGAGCGGCGCGGACTGTCGGTGGCCGACAAGCCCGACAGCCACGACATCTGCTTCATCGCCGACGGTGACACCGCCGGGTTCCTCAACAAGCGCCTGGGGGAGAAGCCGGGGCCGATCCAGGACGAGGACGGAAACGTGGTCGGCACCCACCGGGGTTCGCACGGCTTCACCATCGGTCAGCGCAAGGGCCTGGGGCTGGGCGGGGCGCCCGACCCGCGCTACGTGCTGTCCATCGAGCCGGTGAACAACACGGTGACGGTGGGCCCGCGCGAGTCGCTGCGGGTGGACGGGATCGTGGGCCGCAAGCCGGTCTGGAGCGGGAGTGGCCCGCTGACCGAGCCGACCGAGTGCCACGTGCAGTTGCGTGCGCACGGCGAGGTGTACCCGGCGACGGTGTGGCAGCGCGACGCCGACGAGGGCCCCGAACTGGTGGTTCGGCTGGCCGAGCCCGCCAAGGGAGTGGCCTCGGGTCAGGCCGTGGTGGTCTACGAGGGTGACGCGGTGCTGGGGTCGGCGACCATCGCCGCGACCTCGCGCCTAGAGGACTCCATCGCCTGAACGGAGCGCTCACTCATCGGGCGATGTGGGACGAACAACGCAGGTTTTTCGACCTTGGCCACTTGCCGAACTTAGGTAAGGCAATGCAAAGTTGGTGGTGCCAAGGTCAGAAGGGGTCGTTCCATGCCGCAGTTCGCGTTCCTTGAGGGACAGCCCTTCTGGGTGGTCTACGTCACCCTGCTCGTGGTGATCATGCTGCGCGCCCCGGCCACCCACCTGCTGGGTCGGGGCGTGGGCGCCGGGGTCGGCCGCGGCCGGATCGGCGAACGCCTGGGCCCCAAGCTGGACGCCGCCAAGGCGCGTATCGACCGTTATGGCGCGCCCGTGGTCACGCTCAGCTTCCTCACCGTGGGCATGCAGACCGCCATCCACTTCGCCTCGGGCGCCGTGCGCATGCGCTTTCCCGTCTACATCGTCGCGACGTTCATCGGCGGACTGATCTGGGCCGGGCTGTGGGGCACGGTCATCTCCGGGCTGGTCGGCGGCTGGCTGGTGCTGTTCCTCAACTCGCCCTGGACCGCCGTGGGCGTGGTCGCCGTGGCGACCGTGGCCGTCACGGTGCTGGTGCTGCGCAACCGCCGCAAGCGGGGCAAGGGCGAACGGGACGGTGGGACCACCGACGACGAGGCGAGGGCGCCCGCCGAGGCGGCCTGATCCCGGCCCCTCGGCTCGCTTGAACCCGTACGGTGGGGCCATGCGCATCTCGACGGACGCGATCCTGTTCGACATCGACGGCACGCTCGTGGACTCCACCCCGGTGGTGGAGCGCACCTGGCGTGTGTGGGCCGAGTCCCACGGAATCGACCCCGAAGCGGTCCTGAGGGTCTCCCACGGGCGACGCTCCGAGGACACGATCGCCATGTTCCTGCCCGCCGAGCGGATCGAGGAGGCCGCCGACGAGCTGGAGGAACTCGAACTCGACGACGTGGACGCGGTCAAGGCCCTGCCCGCCACCGGCGAACTCCTCAAGGCCATGCCCGCTGACCGCTGGGCCGCCGTCACCTCCGGTGGGCGCCGGCTGATGTGCGAGCGCCTGGCCGCCGCCGGGCTGCCCCTCCCCGAGGTCCTGGTCGCGGCGGAGGACGTCAGCGTCGGCAAACCCGACCCCCAGGGCTACCTGAAGGCCGCCGCCGCGCTCGGCCACGACGTCGAACGCTGCCTGGTCATCGAGGACGCGCCCGCCGGAATCCGCGCGGGGGTGGCCTCCGGAGCCACGGTGTTGGCCGTGGCCACCTCCCACGACGCCACCGACCTGGAGGGCCTGGGCGCCGTCGCCATCGTCGACGACCTCACCGCCTGCACACTGGAGATCACCCCCGACGGCCCCGTGCTCACCCTGGCCTGAGGTCGTATTCGTTTTGCGCCTCCGCTTCGCTTTGGCCCACCCGTCGCCCACCACCAACCCTCAACGGACGCCTGCGGCGCAGCCCTGCCGGGTGTTCGGGCGCCCCAATAAGTCAGGAACCTTCGGTGCCTTTGGTGTGATAGCGAAAAGCGTGCCATCCCACCGCCGGCACCTCCACGGGTTTCCAGAGAACGGGGCCTGACGGCGCCCGAACGGGTAAACCCCCGTGGTTCACGAATCAGGGCCTGAGGCCGTATTGCTCTAACCTTGGGCAACGTGAGTCAACAGCAGCCCTACCCCTGGCCCGTCGCGTCCGCCACCGGTGTCGGATCCTGGCCCGGCGAGGACCCGGACGAGGCCACGCGCACCGTCCTCGGTGAACTCCCGGACCTTCCACACCTGCCCGAACTCCCCGAGCGGGGTGCCGGCGCCGACATGATCGGTCGCACCGCCGGACTCCTCGTGGACCTGCCCGTGGAGACACAACCCACCGGATGGCGGGTGGCCGACACCCCCGGCCGGGACCTGGTCCGCGCCGGCAGCTTCCTGGCCTACGACCTGGACGCCCTCACCGATCACGCCCACACCTACGAGGGCCCGTTGAAGATCCAGGTGGCGGGGCCGTGGACGATGGCGGCGTCGATGGAGCTGCGCAACGGACAGCGGATGGTCTCCGACCTCGGAGCCTGCCGCGACCTGGCCGAATCGCACCTGGAAGGCGTCCTCGCCCACCTCGCGGACGTGCGCACCCGCGCCCCCGGAGCCCGGATCATCGTGCAGGTCGACGAACCCTCACTACCCGCGGTGCTGGTGGGTTCCCTGCCCACCGCCAGCGGCTTCGGGCTCTTGCCCGCCGTGGACCGGGTGCGAGTGGAAGCGACGTTGCGCGACCTGTTCGCCGCGCTCGACGAGGCCGGCGCGGTACCGGCCGCGCACTGCTGCGCCCCGTCGGTCCCCGTCGACCTGTTGCGGCGCAGCGGTGCCCGCGCGATCGGCATGGACGCGCACCTGATCGACCGCGCCCACGACGAGATGCTCGGCACCGCGGCGGAGGACGGAGTGGGCTTCATGTTCGGCGTCGTGCCCTCGGTGGACGGCCGTGAAATGTCCGACCCCGCGCGTAACGTCGATCCCGTACGCGAGCTCTGGAACCGGCTGGGGTTGGCCCCCGACCTGCTCTCCCGCGCGGTGGTCACCACACCCACCTGTGGGTTGGCGGGCGCCTCGCCCCGGCACGCCAGAGCGGCCCTCAAGGCCGTCAGAGACGGGGCCCGGGTCCTTCGGGACGAACCCCGTAAGTAAGCCTCCCCCGAACCCGCACTCCCCCGGACACCCCCGCGAGAACAACCAGAAAGGCTGCAGTGAGCGCGCCCGACAACACCACTGTTCCCGACGAGGTACGCGCCCGGCACGCCGAGTTGTGTCGTGAGCTGGACGACCACGGCTACCGGTACTACATGGGTGCCCCCATCATCTCCGACGCCGAGTACGACACGCTCATGCTCGAATTGCGCGACATCGAGGACCGCCACCCGATCCTCATCACCCAGGACTCGCCCACCCAGAAGGTGGGGGCGCCCATCAGCGTCGACTTCGCCGCGGTCGAGCACCTGGTGCGGATGGAGAGCCTGGGCAACGCCTTCGACTCCGACGAGCTCAACGCCTGGGCCGACCGCGCCTCGGCGGAGGTCCCGGTCGACGCCTACCTGTGCGAGCTGAAGATCGACGGGCTGGCCGTGGACCTGGTCTACGAACGGGGCCGCCTGGTACGGGCCGCCACTCGTGGCGACGGCCGGGTGGGCGAGGACATCACCCTGAACGTGCGCACCATCGGGGTGGTCCCCGAGCGGCTCGACGAGAGCGTGCGGGCCGCCCCCGAACTGCTGGAGGTGCGCGGCGAGGTCTTCCTGCCGGTGGAGGCCTTCCACGAGCTCAACAAGCGCATCGCCGACGAGGGGTCGCACGCGCCGTTCGCCAACCCGCGCAACGCCGCCGCCGGGTCGCTGCGGCAGAAGGACCCGCGGGTGACCGCGACCCGACCGCTGTCGATGATCGTGCACGGTGTGGGCGCGTACGTCCCCGCCGGGTACAGCGAGGCGGAGGGTGGCTGGGGCGTCGACTCCCCGGAGAGCGCGCCGCAGGAGGTGAAGCTCACCAGCCAGTCGAAGACCTACACCCTGCTCGGCGAGTGGGGGCTGCCGCTCAGCGACCGGTACAAGGTGGTGGCCACCATGGACGAGGTCCGCGAGTACGTGGGCCACTACCAGGAACACCGGCACGATCCCGCCTACGAGATCGACGGCATCGTCGTCAAGGTGGACGACTTCGGGTTGCAGCGTCGGCTCGGTTCCACCAGCAGGGCACCGCGCTGGGCCATCGCCTACAAGTACCCGCCGGAGGAGGTCACCACCAAGCTGGTCGACATCAAGGTGGGCGTGGGTCGCACCGGCCGGGTCACCCCGTACGGGGTCATGGAACCGGTGTTGGTCGCGGGTTCGGAGGTGGAGTTCGCGACCCTGCACAACGCCCAGGAGGTGGCCCGCAAGGCCGTGCTGATCGGTGACACCGTGGTGTTGCGCAAGGCGGGCGACGTCATTCCGGAGATCGTCGGCCCGGTGACCGAGCGCCGCGACGGCACCGAGCGCGAGTTCGTCATGCCGCAGGAGTGCCCCGAGTGCGGCACGAGACTGGGGCAGCAGAAGGAGGGCGACGTCGACCTGCGCTGCCCCAACGCCCGTTCCTGCCCAGGGCAGCTCCGCGAGCGCATCGCCTTCATCGCCGGTCGCAAGGCCCTGGACATCGAGGCGCTGGGGTACGTGGCCGCCACCGCGCTCACGCAGCCGGTGGAGCCGGCCGACCCGGCGCTCAAGGACGAGGGCGACCTGTTCGACCTCACCGTCGACCGGCTGTTGCCGATCCGCACCTACGTGCTGGATCCGGACACCACCGAGCCCAAGACCGATCCCAAGACCGGGGACCCCAAGGTCGTCTCCTTCTTCGCCAACCTCAAGGGCGAGCCGAAGAAGACCGTGGAGAAGCTCTTCGACCAGCTGGAGGAGGCCAAGAAGAAGCCGCTGTGGCGGATCCTGGTCTCCCTGTCCATCCGGCACGTGGGCCCGCGCGCGGCCGAGGACCTGGCCCGGCACTTCCGGTCGATGGACGCCATCCGTCAGGCCTCCGAGGAGGAACTGGCCGCGGTGGACGGTATCGGCCCGACGATCGCCAAGTCGGTGCGCGAGTGGTTCGAGGTGGACTGGCACGCCGAGATCGTCCGCAAGTGGGCGGACGCGGGCGTGCGCATGGAGGACGAGGGGCAGGCCCCTGGTTCGCGGTTGCTGGAGGGGGTGTCGGTGGTGGTCACCGGTTCCCTGGAGGGCTTCACCCGCGATGGCGCCAAGGAGTCCATCGCCGAGGAGGGCGGTCGGGCCACGAGCTCGGTGTCCAAGAAGACCTCGTTCGTGGTGGTGGGCGACGCCCCCGGTTCCAAGTACGACAAGGCCGTGAAGTTGGGTGTTCCGGTCCTGGACGAGGCGGGGTTCCGGACCCTGCTGGAACAGGGAGTGGAGGCCGCCGAGAGCGTGCGGATCAATCCGCAGGAGGAACCCGAGGAGGACGCGGGGGAGTGAATCCCCTGGTCAGGGCGTGACGAGAAACGGGCGGGCACACCCCGCCCGTTTCCTTCTGTTGGGAGTGACCAACAAATTGGTTAACGCATAGTTCCTGGCATGCGACAGTTGGTGACGAAACCGCGTAAGCTGGGCGCCAACGCACCGGATACGGACCCGCCCGTATCTCGGATTACGGTCATGAGGTTCGAGGACACGGATGAAGGACCCCATCGCTACCCGGGACGTCGGGCCCCGCGCCGGTACCCCGCTGTGGCTCTACATGGCGGGAACCACCGCCGCCGGGGCCCTGCTCTTGGGCGTCTCCAGTCTCGAACTCGGCATGGAACAGCTCATCCTGCTCAGCCGGGAACCCCTGGTCTGGGTCATGTTGTGCATGGTGGTGCTGGGCGAACTCAGACCCATCGCCATGCCCGGACAGTCCCCGGGCTCCGGCGCGCCCACCTCGCTGCCCTTCACCTTCGCGCTCGTCATCTTCTACGGGCTGCCCATCGCCGCGATCGTCCAGTGCTCCGCCACGATCGTCGCGGGTGTGGCCCGCGCCCACGCCCCGCATCGCACCGCCTTCAACGCCGCCCAGTACGTGCTGTCCCTGGGCGTGGCCGACGCCGTCCTACGCCTGGTCATGCCCGAGCTCGTCACCACCCCGTGGGTACCGGTGGGCGGCGAGATCGTCGTCATCGCCCTGGCCGGCGCGGCCTCCTTCGTGGTCAACCGCATCCTGGTGCTGTGCGCCGTGGCCATGCACGAACGCGTGCCGCTGCGCCAGGTCATGTTCAAGGGACTGCGCCAGCAGATCTACGTCAACGGGGTACTGCTCAGCCTGGCCCCGCTGATCGTCATCGCCATGACCCACTCGGTGCTTTACGTCCCGCTGTTCGCGTTCCCGCTCGGAGCCCTCTACACCAGCGCCCTGCTGCTGGTGAAACGCGACCACCAGGCCAACCACGACGAACTCACCGGGCTGGCCAACCGCAAACTCCTCACCGTCCGGTCGCGCCGCGAGATCGTCCGCGCGCACCAGGAGGGCACCAGGGTGGGCCTGCTCATCCTGGACCTGGACAGGTTCAAGGAGGTCAACGACACCCTCGGCCACCCCACCGGGGACCGGCTGCTGCAGACCCTGGCGCAACGACTCACCCACAGCGTGCGGCCCAACGACCTGGTGTCCCGGCTGGGCGGCGACGAGTTCGCGATCCTGCTGCCCAAGGTCCGCGACACCGAGTCCGCCCGCGAGGTGGCCCTGCGACTGCGCGGCGCCCTCGCCGAACCGGTGCGCCTGGAGGGCATGGACTTCGACCTTCAGGTCAGCACCGGCATCGCCCTCTACCCGGACGACGCACCCGACTTCGAGTCGCTCATGCAGCGCGCCGACGTCGCCATGTACGTGGCCAAGACCGACCGCACCGGGGTGGAGTCCTACGACCCGGGCAAGGACCGTAATTCCACCGCCCGCCTGAGCATGTACAGCGAGCTGCGGCGCGGGCTGGTCGACGGCGCCCTGGAGATGCGTTACCAGCCCAAGGTCGAACTGGCCGACGGTCGCGCCATCGGTCTGGAGGCTCTGGCTCGGTGGCGACACCCCTCCCAGGGGCTGCTCACCCCCGACGAGTTCCTGCCGATCGTCGAACACTCCAACCTGTTCAGGGCCTTCTCCGCCCAGGTCCTGGACATCACACTGGCCCGCGCGGCCGATTGGCACGCCGAGGGTCTCACCCTGCCGGTCTCGGTCAACCTGGGCGTGCGCGAACTCCTCGATCCCGAGCTGCCCGACACCGTCGCGGCGGCCCTGCGCGAATACGGGGTGCCCGCCGAACGCCTGGTCCTGGAGGTCGGTGAACAGTCCCTCATCAACGACCCGGAGGCCGCCACCGAGGCCGTGGAACGGCTCCGGGCACTCGGCGTGGGATTGGCCCTGGACGACTTCGGCACCGGACACTTCACCCTCGCCCAGCTCGCGGGGCTGCCCCTGGACGAGGTGAAGATCCACGAGTCGTTCACCACGCGTCTGGCCGAGGAGGCGTCTCGGGGACACACCGTGGTGCGCGCCGCCATCACCCTGGTCCGAGCCCTGGGCATGCGCGCCACCGCCGAGGGCGTGAGCAGCGCGGAGTTGGCCGAGGCCGCCCTGGAGGCCGGTTGCCACTCCGCCCAGGGCCACCACTTCGCCGAACCCATGCACCCCCGCGACGTGCTGCCCTGGTGGACCGCCCACACCACCCCGACCCCCACCGGCCATCAGTGACCGACTGACCGTTTGTGGCCAGGGGGCCCGATCCCGGGTGGAACCGCAGTTCACGAGGGGCACCGAGGTTCGGCTCGCGATGATCGTGGCGGCCACCATGATCACGAAGGGTACGTGGCTGCTAACTTAATCTGCATCCCATTTTGTCGGTCATGACAGAGGATGTTCCCCTATGCCCTTGCACGAAGTGGGCGTCAACGTTCAGGACGCCTATGGAGCGGGTGCCTCGGCCGAAGAGTACGCGTCAGCGTTCAACGGCCTGCACGACGACTTCAACGATGTCCTTTCTTCGGCTTCGGCCGCCTGCGCCGACGATCCGAGGGTCGGTGGTTGGTCGGATTACGGGGAAGAGCAGGCCGAGGCCATAGCCAGAGTCGAGAATCACGGGGTTGCGCTAGCGGAGAACGTTCAGGGCGGTGCATCCGAGACGGCGAATACCGATGGCCAGGCATCAGAGGTCTATAACTCGGCGGATGCGCCGATGGCGCGCCCTGTCAACCTCCAATAATCGATTCTTTTATTATTAGTCAACTCGGAAATCAGGAAGATTCGTGTATTTTTCCCCACGCCTTGCGAGATCGACACTGGAAAACTCGATCAAGCCGCAGACGACATGCTGGAAATCGTCGGCCGGATCACCGGAAAAAGCGGAGATCTAGAGTCACTGTTCACGGGCGCCGCGTTAGAGTTCTCCGATCTGATCGCAGAAAATCTTTTGTCCACCGCGAACGAAAATCATTCGGCATGGAGTTCGGCTCTGACCTCCTACTGGCACGTTTGGGGGGTCGTGACCAAGTGGAGTGGTGAAGTCGAACGCTACCAGTCGCGGATCGCTGCCCTTCAGGAAGAATGGGATACGGCAGTCGGTAATAACTTCGGTTTCCCAGAGGACGATGCTGGTGGAATCGAAGCACGTAGAGCGTTGGCAGGAGTCCTCAATGACCGAGCTCAGGGTCACTGGGAAACCCTGGAGGGAGAGGCAGAGGATAACTCTGAAAACCTGAAGGGTGGGCCAACCGTGTCCAATCTTCGAGAGTTGGTCGACGCCGGGGTCCTAGGGTTTGCGGCGTACAATTCCACCCGGCAGATCATGTACTACCCGTCCACGTTCGATACTGGAACGAGGGACGCTGAGAACATGGCTGATTATCTGACCGGGGAAAAAGAGCTTGATGATGAGTACTATCGGCTTTTGGAGCAATTGGCCGCTCTCACTGCTCTTGCTGGAGACGCAAAACGCAATGGAGGCCAGCCTCGGGGTTATGAACTCGATTATCTAGAGGAATTCTATGATGCCCTGGATGAAGAGGTTGAAGGAGGGGTGGTCGAACTTCCCGGGCAGATCGATGGTGAGCATCTGAGTGACTCGCAAAGAGAAAATGCTCTTGGCGCCTTGGGTGACGGGCTTCTGGTGCTTTCTGATGAGGCTGTCGGAGGTGGTTATGATTCCGTTCCTGCAAGCGTCCAAGATGTTCTTGGAGGGCCGGATTTCAGTACTGACCAAACTGGACGTGGTGCTGGAGATATCCTTCAGAACTGGCGGGATCAGGCTGCGGGGTTGGGTGAATTGTTTGTTCATGCTGATGAAACATTGGAGGCTGGTGCGGAGTTCTCCACTCGTTTGATAGATGCTGTTTCCAAAGAAGTGGATCGTATTAGTCATCTGCCGGGCCAAGGCGCGACCGATGACAACGCTATGTCCATACTCCTGGAAGTGGCTACACGCAATGATGATGCGAACTATGCATTGCTCACAGGAGAGTACCCGGAAGGGGTGGATGCCCCTCTTTCTTGGGGCGGGCCAAATGCGGATAGCAACCGAGAAAATGCGCTAGTGCACCTGTACACCCATGATTGGGGGGACGATGGGGCAGCGGTGCGCGAGGTCACTGATTGGATTACGGATGGGCCTGCTGATGGGGATGACGATACTGAAGGACATCGCCGCGAGGATGCATTGGAAGCGCTAATGGTTCTTATGGAAGACACTGACTTCCAGGAATCCCTTTTTAATACGGGGGAACATGTGACCGATGAAGACGATGTCACTTGGCATAATGTCTCGGTCGGTCATTTGAATCCAGAATTGGCTGATGGATTTGCTGATATAGTCATTTCCTTCCAAGATGCCTTTGCTAACACGGATGGTCTTCCCGGAAATACTCCCCTCGGGTATGGGCAGGGCTCGGAGTTTGACCCAGAAGTCCGCGTTGCGTTCACGCAGCTTGCTGTTGGTGATCCCGATGCTGCAGAAAAATTGTATACCGAAGTTTTGCTTAACTCCGCGGAATCCATGGAAGAGTACTCGTCTAATACGGGAAAAAGGGATCCAGATATCCCTATCCAATCTTCAAGTTTTCAGACGCTAGTCGAGGTGGCGCTGCTCAATGAAAGTTCGGCGCGTGGGGCGAATGACCAAGAGTTTGCGGACTATCGAAATAAAGTCAGTGGTTCAGTCATTAATGCACTAGGTGGTTTTGGGGGAGATCGTGGAGCTTCTGGCCTTTCTGTGGAGCTTGCCAAAATAATTGCAGCGGAAGTTTTTGAAGTCACGGAAAGTGATTCTGGTACTCGTGTTGAAGTCAGAGGGTCATGGGTGGAGTCGGAGCGTATGATGGGGTACGCCCTTGGTGTTGCCGCAGAGAGGGACCCTGATCTTATGGCCGAATTGGAAGAGGAAGGCATTGCGCAGAGGGATGGCTCTGGAAGCCTCTATGTTCCGCCGGATCATAGTACATGGGGGGTATCTGGTTCTGATGCTGATATTCAAAAGTATTATGGTCAAATTGATGACCTTCCGTGGCCAGATGGGGAGAGTAGTACTCGTGAGGCTGTGGAAAATTTCGTAAGGGCGTTTCAGCTTACTGAAGAAAAATGGAACGACCATCTTAATAGTAAAGGTGAGGATGAATAAGTTGCGGGGTGGAGTGTTTTCGGGTCAGGCGTGCCGGATTTTTAATTATGGAAAAAAAGAAGACGCAAGGCTTGGGTATTCTCGTGTGCTTCCTGTTCTCGGGACGCTGATTCTGGTGGCTGGATGTTCGATTCCGATGAGTTCTCACAGCACCCATGAAGCCGGTGATCCTCCGGAACATGTGGGATCGGTCAGTGAGGTCGCGTGGACTTGGGAGCCTCCTGATGGTGAGCGGCGGTCCCTCCGGGAAATAGGTGAAGGGGTCGTCGTGCTCTCTGAGAACGGTGCCTTCGCTTTGTCCGGGGAAACCGGTGAGGAGCTCTGGTCATACTACGAACCAGATCGGGAATTCCTCGCCGAGGTCACCGATGACGGTGAATTCGTCGTGCTCCGCGAGGAGGAGACATCTCGCATGGTTCTCTTGGAGAGCGATACCGGTCGGGTCGCGCATGAGGCCGATTTTGACCTGTCCGAAATCGACCACATATACCGGGTGCAGAGCGGGAACCTGTTCGAACCGCTGCGCACTATCACCGGGGGATCCTGGATTCTTCGATGGGAGGACACGGTGTTCTCCCACGACCTGGAAACGGGTGATGAAGTGTGGATGGTTCAGGACCTGGCACGTTGCTCCGGTGAGGGCTCCGTCGATGACATTGATGTGCGGGATGACTCGGTGGTGGTCGCGACCACCTGTCACGAGGAGTCTGAGGACGATGATCCGAGAGATGGCTTCACATCGGAACTGGTCGGACTCGACACGGAGACCGGTGAAGAAGTGTGGAGAGTCGAACATTCCATCGGTCGCCGCTATCAGGATTCGTTGGAGCGCACCATCGACTCCCGCTCAGGTGCTCTGGTGTACATCGATTTTCACTACCCGTATCCACCCTTGGGATACTCCCTCCTTGACATCGAGGCGGAGAAGGCCACCCACCTTGAGACGCAGAACCTGCTGTGGGTCTCACCCGACGGCTCCAGGTTGGGGCTTTGGGACGTCGAGACCGATGAGTATCGGATCCAGGATCGATCGGGTGAGGTCGAGCGCACTCTGAGGCCCGAGGCCAGGGCCGAGGGGATCAGGGTCGGGCTGGAGGGCGGAGTGCTCTACCTGAACGAATGGACGGAGGACGCCTCCGTCTCCGAGGGGTTCGGACGATTCGACGGATTCGATGGGGAGTCCACGTTCATGTGGGACAAGAACGAGGGTCTGAGCGTGTACGAGGCGCTGGACGTTCCCGGTGCGGTGGCGGTCTCCTACACGGCCGAAGGTGAACCGGGTGTCATGGGACTCAGGTGACGGGGAACGGGACCGTGACACGGGCGGGGGCCAATAGGATTGTGCTGATCACCCGTCCGCCGAAGAAACGGTTCTCAACTGATGACCGCCATCACCCGCGATGAGGTCGCGCACCTCGCCCGGTTGTCACGGCTGGCGCTCGACGAGGGCGAGCTCGAAACGCTCGCCGCCCAGCTCGGTGACATCCTCACCGCCGTGGCCAAGGTGCAGGAGGTCGCCCAGGGCGACATCCCGCCGAGCTCGCACGCCCTGCCGCTGACCAACGTCTACCGCCCCGACGAGGCCAGGAACGGCCTCACTCCCGAGCAGGCCCTGGCCGGAGCCCCCGCGGTGGAGGACCAGCGCTTCCGGGTCCCGCGGATCCTTGGGGAGGAAGAGTAGATGAGCGACGTCATTCGTCTCAGTGCCGCCGAACTCGGTGCCGCGATCAAGGCGGGAGAGGTCTCCTCGGTGGAGGCCACCACCGCCTACCTCGACCGGATCGAGAAGGTCGACGGCGACATCGGCGCCTTCCTGCACGTGGGCCGCGAAGCCGCGCTGGAACAGGCCCGCGCGGTGGACGCCAAGCGTGCCCAGGGCACCGAACAGGGCCCCCTCGCGGGTGTGCCGATCGCGCACAAGGACGTGTTCACCACCCAGGACATGCCCACCACCGCGGCCTCCAAGATCCTCGAAGGTTGGCAGCCGCCCTATGACGCCACGGTCACCGCGCGCCTGCGCGAGGCCGGGATGGTCATCCTGGGCAAGACCAACATGGACGAGTTCGCCATGGGCTCCTCCACGGAGAACTCCGCCTACCAGCTCACCCGCAACCCGTGGGACACCGATCGCGTCCCGGGCGGTTCCTCCGGTGGTTCCTCGGCGGCCGTGGCCGCGTTCGAGGCACCCCTGGCCACCGGAACCGACACTGGTGGTTCCATCCGCCAGCCCGCCGCCGTGTGCGGTCTGGTCGGTGGCAAGCCCACCTACGGCGGTTCCTCCCGCTACGGGATGATCGCCTTCGCCTCCTCCCTGGACACCCCGGGCCCGTTCGCGCGCAACGTGCTGGACGCCGCCCTGCTCCACGAGGCGTTCTCCGGACACGACCCGCGCGACTCCACTTCCATCGAGGCCGCGGTGCCGCAGGTGGTCGAGGCCGCCCGTAACGGCGACGTCGAGGGCCTGACCGTCGGCGTGGTCAAGGAACTGGACAACGACGGCTTCCAGCCGGGTGTGCGCCGGCGCTTCCGCGAGACCGTGGAGCTGCTGGAGTCCCTGGGTGCCAAGGTCGTCGAGGTGTCCTGCCCCAGCTTCGACGCCGCGCTGAGCGCCTACTACCTCATCGCGCCCAGCGAGGCCTCCTCCAACCTGGCCCGTTTCGACGCCATGCGGTACGGCCTGCGGGTGGGCGACGACGGTACGCGCAGCGCCGAGGAGGTCATGTCGCTGACCCGCGCCCAGGGCTTCGGTCCGGAGGTCAAGCGCCGGATCATGCTCGGCACCTACGCGCTGTCCAGCGGCTACTACGACGCCTTCTACGGCAGCGCCCAGCAGGTCCGCACGCTCATCAAGCGCGACTTCGAGGCCGCTTTCGAGAAGGTGGACGTGCTGGTCTCGCCGACCACGCCCACCACGGCCTTCCCACTTGGTGAGCGCGCCGAGGACCCGATGGCGATGTACCTGGCCGACCTGTGCACGATCCCGTCCAACCTGGCCGGGAACGCGTCGCTGTCGGTGCCGTGCGGCCTGGCTCCGGAGGACGGCCTGCCGGTCGGCTTCCAGATCATGGCGCCGCCGCTGGCCGACGACCGTACCTACCGGGTCGCGGCCGCCGTCGAGCGCGCCCTGACCGACCGGGACGGTTCCCTGATCGCCCGCAGCCCCTACGCGGTCGCCTAGCGGCCGGTTCGGCATCACGAAGGCCCCGCACCCGTTCACGGGTGCGGGGCCTTCGGGCTGTTCGGGGCCGGGTGGGTTACTCGCCGGCCTGCGCCCTGCGGCGGCGGGTCAGATACATCACGCCCGTGCCGGCGGCGATCGCGACCAGGGCCGCGGCGACCAGGGCGATCACGGCGTTGCCGGTGAAGGCCAGACCGCCGGAGGTGGGTGTGGCGGCCTGGTCGGCCACCGGCGACGGGTCGGCTTCGGTGGTGGCCTCCACCTCCGGCGGGGTGCCGCCCGCGGCGTCCCACGCGATGGTGGCGGTGTCACCGATGACGATCTCGCTGTCCTCGGCGGAGATGAGCGTCTGGGTGGGCTCTTCGGAGTCCTCGCCCTTGAACAGGCGACCGGTCTCCACCGCAGCGGTCGTCTCCAGGACCAGCGTGGCCTCGCCCGCTTCGGCGTCCGCGGGCACGGAGAAGGCCACCACGTCACCGTCGGACACCTCCTCGATGGTGTCGCCGCTGTCGGCGTCCACCACCTCGACCCCGTCGGGTCCCTCCACACCGACCGGGATGCTCTCCCCACTGGTCTCCACGGTGAACTCGCCGATGGTGTCCCCGGCCAGTCCGGAGTCCGCGTCGGGGCTGACGGTGAGCGGCGAGGCCGGCTCGTTCGGAAGTTCCTCGGCGTTGTCGATCAGGTGCCGGTACAGGTGTGTGACGTTTCCGGCGTTGACGTTGGTGTCCAGTTGGGGGCCCTGCTCGACCCGGTCCAGGTCCACGCCGTTGCTGAAGTGCCAGATGGCCGCCTGGGTGGCGGTGAGCGCCTCGGACTCGGTGAGCCTGGCCATCTCCGCCTCCTCCTGGAGATCCTCCACGTCCACCACCGGATAGGAGTTCTTCAGGATCCAGTGCACCTTGCCGGGATCGGTGAAGTCGCCCCGTCCCGGGTAGTTCTCCCACTGGTCCTCGCGGTACCAGGCGTCCTCGACCAGCCCGGTGCGCACGTCGATGCAGTAGGTGGTGAGCCGCTGGTCGCTCTCCTCCAGGTGGACGTTGAAGGTCGCGGTGGTGGTGTAGGGCTCGCCCGCCATGGTTACGGCGTGCCCGTGTTCGGCGACCCCGGTGTACCGACCCTCGACGGAACCGCGGTAGGGGGCGGGTTCGGCGGAGGCGGAGCCGGTCACGGAGAGGGGGACCAGGGACAGGGTGAGAGCGAGGAGAACGGAGGATGCGCGGCGGAACACGTGCGTCACTTCTCTTCCTGGGAGGTTGCGGAGAGAGGCTTTCACACTGGGTCACATGGAACAACGGATCTATTACGAACTGGCCGGTATCAGCCATTCGGACGACCACGGGTAAACCAAAGGGGCCCGCCCCCGTGCCATGCACGGGAACGGGCCCTATCGTTCAGCGCCGCCGCTTCGCTTTGGCGTGTTCGGGCGCCCCAAAAAGTCAGGAACCTTCGGCACCTCTGGTGTGATAGCGAAAAAACGTGCTATCCCACCGCCGGCACCTCCCCGGGTTTCCAGAGAACAGGGCCTGACGGCGCCCGAACGGACACTTCTCGCGACCTGGGAAGCGGGCTTAGGCGTCGGTGACGTCAGCGGCGCCGGCCTTGCGCTTGCGGCTCAGGTAGATGGCGCCACCACCGGCACCGAGGGCGGCGATGCCCGCGGCGACCAGGCCGGCCAGCGCTCCACCGGTCACCGGCAGGGTGGGCTCGTCCTCCTTGCCGGGGGCGGGCTTGTCGTCCTCTTCCGGCTCGTCGGTCGGGGTCGGCTTGGGGGCCGGCTCGTCGGTCTCGTCCGGGGTGGGCTCCGGCTCCGGCTCGGGCTCGGGCTCCGGCTCGGGGGCGGGCTGGTCGGCCGCGGCCCACTCGACACCGGCACCGGCCTGGACGGAGGTCTCGGTGTCCTCGGCGGTGATCAGCGTCTGGGTCGGCTTGTCGGGGTCCTCACCCTTGAACAGGCGACCCCGCTGGATGGTGGAGGTGGTCTCCAGGGAGAAGGACGCCTGGCCGGCCTCCGCCTCCTCGGGGATGGAGAAGCCGACCTTGTCGCCGTTGTCGACGGCGTCGACCTTCTCACCGGTCTCGACGTCGACCAGCTCGACGCCCTCGGGGGCGTCCAGGGTGACCGGGATGTCCGAAGCGGTGGTGGAGACCACGAACTCGCCGACGGTCTCACCGGCCTTGCCGGTGGCCGAGTCCGGGCTGACGCTCAGGGACGCCGGCGACTGGGCCAGCTCCTCGGCGTTCTCGACCAGGTAGTCGTAGACGGCCTTCACCGCCGGCTTGTTGCGCTGGTCCAGGGACGCGCCGTTGCTGAAGTGCCAGATGGCGGCCTGGGTGGCGCCCAGAGCCTCTTCGTCGCTGACTCGGATGTTGGTGTCGGCGGCGGAGGCCAGCTCCGAACCGGACAGGGCCGGGTAGCCGTGCTGGAGAATCCAGAGGACCTTGCCGGGCTCGGAGTCGGCGAACGCGCCCTTGCCGGGGTAGTTCGCCCAGTCGTCCTCGTTGTACCAGGCGCCGGACCGGATACCGGTCTCGATGTCGATGCAGTAAGTGATGGCCTTACCGCCGGCCTCGACGTCCAGGTTGAACAGGTTGGTGCCGATGGTGCGCCCGTCCATGTGGACCGTCACACCGGACTGATGGTTGCTCGTGTACTGAGCGCGCACCACGTCGCCGTTGTCGGCCGCGGCGGGGGCGGCCAGACCGAGGGCGAGGAACGCGGCGGCGGAGGCCGCGACACCCGCGCGGGAGAAGGCGCGGGGGGAGGGGGAGAGCTTCAAGTCGTGTCCTGTCGCTAGGTGTTGTGCCACGTGTGTACGACAGCGGGGAGGGAGGAGAACAGATGCCCGAGTGGGCGGAGAGGGTTTGGGCTCTTTGAGCCCGGTGGCACAACAGTACCGATTTGTTCCTGTCCGATAATACCGAAGGGGCCCGTCCTTTGGAACGGGCCCCTTCGGCTTACCGGCTGGTAAGGATGTGTCGGCTGTTACACGTCGGTGTCCTCAGCGGCGTCGCCGGCACCGGCCTTGCGCTTGCGGCTCAGGTAGATGGCGCCACCACCGGCACCGAGGGCGGCGATGCCCGCGGCGACCAGGCCGGCCAGCGCTCCACCGGTCACCGGCAGGGTGGGCTCGTCGCTCTCGGCCGGGGGAGTGGGCTTGTCGTCGCCCGGCTCACTGGGCTCCTCGCTCGGGGTCGGAGCAGGCTCGCTGGGCTCCTCGGTCGGAGTCGGGGTCGGGGTCGGCTCGGTCGGGGTCTCGCCCGCGGCCCAGGTGGCGGAGGCCGAAGCGGTGACCGAGGTCTCGTCACCGTCGACGGTGATCAGCGTCTGAGTGGGCTCGGTGGCGGACTTGCCCTGGAACAGACGGCCGGTCTCCACGGAGGAGGTCGCCTCCAGGGAGAAGGAGGCCTCGCCCGGCTCGGTGCCCTCGGGCACGGCGAAGCCGACCTTGTCGCCGTTGTCGACGGCGTCGACCTTCTCACCGGTCTCGACGTCGACCAGCTCGACACCCTCGGGGGCGTCCAGGGTGACCGGGATCTCCGCGGAGTTGGTGGAGATCTCGAACTCGCCGACGGTCGAACCGGCGGTGCCCTCGGCGGAGTTCGGGGTGATGCTCAGCGCGGCGCCGGGCTCCTCCTCGATGCTCTCGGCGTTGGCGGTCAGGTACTCGTAGACCGCCACGACGGCTTCGCTGTTGCCGTCGGAGAGGTCCATGTCGTTGCTGAAGTGCCAGATGGCGGCCTGGGTGGCACCGAGGGCGTCCTCGTTGCTCAGACCCTCGACACCCGCGGCCTCACCGAGGGCGGCGGCGTCGGTGTTCGGGTAGGCGTTCTGCAGGATCCACAGGACCTTGCCGGGCTCGGCGAACTCGCCCTTGCCCGGGTAGTCGGCCCAGTCGTCTTCCTTGTACTCGGCCTGACCGACGATGTTGGTCCGGAAGTCGATGCAGTACATCGTGAGGACGCTGCCGTCGGTCAGTTCCAGGTTGAACAGGCTGGTCGGGACCGAGCTGCCGCCCATGTGGACCTTGGGACCGCTCTCGGCGTTGCCGACGTAGGTGCCCTCGGCAGAACCTTCGTAGGTCTCGACCTCGTCGGCGGCCGCGGGGGCGGCCAGACCGAAGGCCAGGAAGGCGGCCGCGGAGGCCGCGAGGCCGGTGCGGCCGACGATGCGGGGGAGGGAGAAGTTACTCAAGTTGTTTCCCGGTGTCTTATTAGGGGTGAACCGGATGATCCGCCGGTGCGGAAGTGAATGGACGCCACGGTCGGGGTCAGGGGGCGCGGAGCCATTCAGGGGGAGCGATCTCTCCGGGAGGGCCGTCAGACGCGGGAGGGGCCGCGTGCTCCCTGGGTCGTCGATCGCCCGGCCGATACTAGCGAGACGGTTCGTGCTTTCCAACCCGCTTCACGAAAAATGTGGCCCATTACGGGCAAGTCCAAATCTGGGCAGGGCAAATCCGGATTGCGGAGAGATGTTATAGATCGAGGTCGGCGCGGTGAGGCTGTTTCGGCTGCCTAATCCCGACGCTTACGGCCCAGAACCAGGATGAGCAGGCCGGATACCACCAGTGCACCCGCGATGACCAGGAGCCCCGACAACCAGGTGCCGGTCAGGGCCAGACCATCCTCCTGGTTTCGGTCCTCGTCTTTCGGGACCTCGGTCATGACTTCGGGTTCGTCCGCGGGTTCCTCGGCGGGTGCGGCCGTCGGCTCCGGTTCGGGGGTCGCCGGCTCGTCCGTGGTACCGGCCTCGGCGGGTTCCTCGGCGTGCCAGGTGACCGTCGCGGTGGTGGAACTGGTGGCGGTACCCGGTTCCGCGGTGATGAGCGGCTGGGTGCGCACCCCCTCGCGGCCGGTGAACAGACGCCCCTCCGGGAGGGGGACGCCCGGGCCGCGCGCGTGCAGGGTGGCCACCCCGGCCGGTACCGACGGGTCGACGTCGAGGTAGACCTCGTCACCGTCGGAGACCTTCGAGATCTCCTGACCCGCGGAGTCCACGAGCCAGGACGCGGGTGCGCCGCGCACGGACACCTGCACATCCCCCTCACCCGAACTGGACACCGTCAACGGGCCCAAGGGCTCGCCCGGCGCGATCTCCTCCACCTGGGTGGGGGAGAGCTCCAACGATCGGGCGGTCGTGCCGCCCTCGGCGGCGGAGCTGCCCTCGACCAGGTGGTCGAAAAGGTGCAGCATCTCGTCGGAGTTGCCCTCGGTGCCGGGGTCCACGTCGTCCAACACGTGCCACAGCGCGGCCTGGGTGGCGGCGATCGCCGTGTGCTCCTCAAGGACCGGCAACCCGGCCTCGGAGGCCAACGACGTCAGCGGCAGGTTGGGGTAGGAGTGACGCACGATCCAGTTCGCGCGGTCGGCCGGGTCCGTCTCCCGGGCCGTGCCCGTCCACTCCGGGCGGTCCGCCCACGCGGACTCGACGTAGGCGGTACTCGGGCGCACCTCCTCGTCCACCATCATCGCGTAGGCGCGCACCGAGTCCTCGTCGGCCACACGCAGGCTGAACAGGGCCGTCTGTAGTTCCCGGCCGTCTTCGAGCAGGACCGGGGCACCCGCCATCGGGTCGCGGTCCACGCGCGAGAAACCGTCGGCGTGGACGGGTGAAGTGGAGAGGGCGCCGATCAGCGTGCTCGCGCAAAGCAACGCGGCGCACCGACGCAGGATGCCGGACATGCTCAGGCGCTCCCGTGCGGAAGGGCGGTTGGGGCGACCCTGCCCCGACCGGCGAATTCGTGTTTCCTGGCAATCAAGACTAACGGTCCGGCACCCTGGGTGACGGTAGATCTCCTCCTTAGCGGCCCAATCGTGCGCTCGCCGTGACATCCGTTTGTCCCGCGAGGATCGGGAACGGGCACAGAGGGCCCCTCGACCTCGGTAGGCTGACCTGGAAGGTATGTCCTCTACTGAAACGGGTTTGCGGCGATGGCCCACGCGGTAACTCCTAGCTTCGAGCAGGCGCTGACCAGGTACGAACCTGTGCTCGGCCTGGAGACCCACATCGAACTGGGCACCGCCTCCAAGATGTTCTGCTCATGCCCGACCGCGTTCGGTGCCGAGCCCAACACCCAGGTGTGCCCGGTGTGTCTGGCCTTCCCCGGCTCCTTGCCGGTGGTCAACGAGAAGGCGGTGGAGGGCGCGATCCGTCTGGGGTTGGCGCTCAACTGCTCCATCGCCCCATGGGGCAGGTTCGCGCGGAAGAACTACTTCTACCCGGACATGCCGAAGAACTACCAGATCTCCCAATACGACGAGCCGATCTGCGTCGACGGACACCTGGACGTCACGGTCGACACCCCCGACGGCCCGCGCGAGTTCCGTATCGAGATCGAACGCGTGCACATGGAGGAGGACACCGGCAAGTCCTCCCACGTGGGTGGTTCCACCGGGCGGATCCACGGCGCCAGCCACTCCAACGTGGACTACAACCGCGCCGGCATCCCGTTGCTGGAGATCGTCACCAAGCCCATCACCGGCACCGGTGGGCTCGCCCCGCTGGTGGCCCGCGCCTACGCCGCCGAGCTGCGCGACCTGGTCCGTTCCCTGGGCATCTCCGACGTGCGCATGGAGGAAGGCTCCATGCGCTGCGACGTGAACGTGTCCATCAACGAGATCGGTGCCTCGAAGTGGGGCACTCGTAGCGAGACCAAGAACGTCAACTCGCTTCGCTCGGTGGAACGCTCCGTGACATCGGAGATCGAGCGTCAGGCCGGCGTGCTCGACGCGGGGGAGCGCGTGGTCCAGGAGACCCGCCACTTCCAGGAGCAGCTGGGCCGTAGCACCTCGGGCCGCTCCAAGGAGGAGGCCCAGGACTACCGCTACTTCCCGGACCCCGACCTGGTCCCTGTCGCTCCGTCGGCCGAGTGGATCGAGGAACTGCGCGCCACCCTGCCCGAGCTGCCCGCCGCCCAGCGGGCCCGGATCAAGACCGAGTGGAAGCTCACCGACACCGAGCTGCGCGACCTGGTCAACGCCGACGCCATCGTTCTGGTGGAGGCCACCGTGGCCGAGGGCGCACCCTCGGCCGAGGCCCGCAAGCTGTGGCTGAACGAGCTCTCGCGCCGCGCGACCGAGCAGGAGGTGGAGCTGGGCGCGCTGCCCATCACCCCCGCGCAGGTGGCCCGGATCATCGCGCTGGTCGCCGAGGGTACGCTCACCAACAAGCTCGCCCGTCAGGTGGTCGAGGGTGTCCTCGCCGGCGAGGGCGAGCCCGACGCCGTGGTGGAGGCGCGCGGCCTCAAGGTCGTCAGCGACGATGGTGCGCTCGGTGCGGCCGTCGACGAGGCGATCGCGGCCAACCCCGACGCCGCGGACAAGGTGCGCGGTGGCAAGGTCGCCGCGGCCGGCGCCCTGGTCGGCGCTGTCATGAAGGCCACCCGTGGTCAGGCCGACGCGGGCCGGGCCCGCGAACTCATCCTGGAGAAGCTCTCCGGCTGAGCCGAGGTTCCCGCCTTGGACCCGGTACCCGCAACGGTGTCGGTCCGAGGCTTACACGGAGCCTTCCAGGCTTCATGCGGCGTCGTGGGGCTGTAGGGGCCCCGCGGCGCCGATCCCTTTTCAGGAGCGGGGTCAGAGGCGGGTGCGGGGGACGGGTTGAACCTGAAACCGAGGTGACCGAGAGTAGCCGTTCCGTCGCCATCTCTCAGCCGGTCCTCAATCGCCGTGTGACCTTGGTTGCGTAGGGTGTCCATGCATGGGGTGCGTGCGTTCCACCGCGTCCTGAGTCGAGAAATACACGAGGTGGGTGCTCCATGTCCGAGGAGAGAGCCAGGCGTTGGGGAGGCCCCTGATGGGTCTCAAGGCACGCCGGCTTGCGGTGTTCGGTTTGGGCGCGCTCTTTCTCCTCTATCTCCTGGGGACGTTGATCCCGGCGGGGGAGAGCACGGTCGCGGACTCCCTCGGGCAGTGGCCCGGGGCCGTGGTCGCGGGCGCCGCGGGCGCGTCCTTGTTGTTGGCCGCCAAACGCTGGGCTCGAACCGGAGCCGACCGGGACGCGCACGTCGACGGGGCGGACGGCCCGGCCGCGCTGAGGTTCCTCGGCTTCTCGGCCCTGGCCTGGTGCGCGGGTGCCCTGACCCACGCCATCACCCGGACGTTCAGCGCCGGGTCGGTCTTCTCCCTCACCCTGGGCGACCTGTTCGCCTTGGTCGCGCTGCCACTCTTCGTGATCGGTTTCACCAAGTTCGCGCCTTGGCCGGGTGGACTGCGCACGGCGATCCGGCACATCACCGACAGCTACGTGTGCGCCGCCGCGGTGTTCTCCGTGGTGTGGGTCCTGTTGTTCTCGCCGTTGTACGAGGAGCTGGGCCAAGGGGCGGGGCTGCTCGGGTTCGCGCTGGTGTACCCGGTGGCCGACATCGTGGTGTTGTGTCTGCTCATCCCGCTGGTGTTCATGTCGCCGCACAGCACCCGGCGCGCGGTGCTGGTGGCGACCGGAGCCCTCATCGCCATCGCCGCCTCCGACATGATCGGCGCGGTCACCCGCCTCACCGGGCCGCCGGTGGCCGGGGGGATCGAACAGCCGGTGCGGTTCCTGGGCTTCGCGCTGTTGGGCGCGCTTCCGTGGCTGGTGGAGCACCGGCCGGGCGCCGAGCCGCGCCGGATCACCGGACGTGGGCTGTACCGGTTCGCCCCCGAGTTCGCCGCCCTGGCCTCGGTCCTGGCCGCCACCGTCGTGCTCACCGCCGGGGCGTTGCGGATGTCCGAGGTCGCCGCGGTCCTGCCGATCGCCGCGGGCACCGCCGTGATCGTGCTCGTGGTGCGTGTGCTGGGAATGTTGGAGGAGAACGCCACCCTCACCCGCATGGTCCGAAACCGTGAGGGGCACTTCAACGAACTGGCCCGCAACAGCGGCGACGTCATCCTGGTGCTGGATCGCGACGGCGGGGTGTTCTACCTCAGCCCGGGCACCGCCGAGGCGTTCGGCTACCGGCTGGACGACGTGCTCGCCGCGCCGGTGACCACGCTCATCCACCCCGAGGACCTGTCGCGCACCAACGCCGTCCTGGACCTGTTCGGCCAACGCAGCGGCCAGGGGGTGCACCTGCGGTTGCGGGTACGGGCCGCGGACGGGACCTGGCGGCACACCGAGTCCACCGTCTCGCTCTACGAACAGCCCGGCGAACCCGACCGGCTGCTGGTGACCACCCGCGACATCAGTGCTCAGGTGGCCCTGCAGGACCAGGTGGAGCACCTGACCTTCCACGATGGTGTGACGGGCCTGCCCAACCGGGCCTATCTGGAGGAGAGGGCCAGCGACGTGCTGGCGCACCGGGCCATCAACGACGAGCACACCGGCGACGTCGCGGTGATCTTCCTGGACCTGGACGGGTTCACGGCGGTCAACGACTCCGCCGGACACGTGCGGGGCGACCACATGCTGGGGCAGGCCGCGCGCCGGTTGCGCGGTGAGCTGGACTCCAACGCCACCCTGGCGCGCTGGGGCGGCGACGAGTTCGCGGTCCTGGTCGAGGACGTTCCCAAGGCCCAGCGAGTGGTGGACCTGGCCGAACGTCTGGGCCGGGTGATCGCCTCCGAACCCTTCCAGGTGGCCGACCGCGACATCCTGCTGACCGCGAGCATCGGGGTGGCCTTCGCCGAACCCTCCACGGACAGTGGTGAGCTGCTGCGCAACGCCGACGTGGCGATGACCCGGGCCAAGGAGCGCGGCGCGGGCAACGTCGAGGTCTACGCGGCCCACATGCACGACATGGTCGTGTCCCGGCTGGAGTTGCAGATCCGGCTGCGCCAGGCGCTCAGCAACGGTGAGTTCTTCCTGGAGTACCAGCCGATCGTGGACCTGGGGACGTCCCAGGTCACTGCGGTGGAGGCGTTGGTGCGCTGGGACCGTGACGGCGAGGTCGTCGGCCCGGACGCGTTCATCGGCGCGGCCGAGGAGTCGGGGCTGATCGTGCCGCTGGGGGAGTGGATCCTGCGTGAGGCCTGCGAGAAGGTCGCCGTGTGGCGGGTCTCGGACTGGGACATCGGCCTGTCGGTGAACCTCTCGGTCAAGCAGGTGCTGTCGCCCCGCTTCGTGCGCGCCGTGGAGGGCGTCCTCGACGAGACGGGCCTGTCCTCGGAGGTGCTGACCCTGGAGGTGGACGAGGAGGTCCTCCTCGACGACCAGGGTGACGCGGTGGAGCGCCTCGGCGAGCTCCGCGGCCTGGGTGTTCGGCTGGCCATCGACGACTACGGCATGGGGTACGCGTCTCTGGCGCACCTGCGGGAGTTGAGCGTGGACGCCATCAAGATCGACCCTTCGTTCATCGCCGACCTGGGCCGCGATGACACGGTCACCCTGCTCACCCACACGATCGTCCAACTGGGACGGGACCTGGGCGTCCAGGTGGTCGCCGAGGGCATCGAACGCCCCGAGCAGCTGGAGCAGTTGCGGGTGATGGGTTGCGACCACGGCCAGGGTTTCCTGGTGGCCCGCCCGATGCCCGCGAGCGGCGTGGAGTCCCTCGTCGGTGGCGAAGCCGGCGTCAACCTGTAGGACGAACCACCACCAAACCGGATGTAGCGCTGTTCACCTGCGGAGACGCGGATATGGGCGCTAATTTTCCGGCATGCCCTCTCATCAGCACGAGTTCCCACTCGACCTGATCCGCAACGATCCCGCGTCTGTGGTCGAACTCCTCAAGGAGATCACCGGTAAGCCGTTGCCGGAGTTCACCCGTGTCCGTTGCGACTCCGCCGAGGCCACGAGCACGGCGCTGACTCACCTGACCTCGGATTCGGTGGTGGTCTGCGAACGGCCGCCCTACCCGCACGAGAAACAGGACGGGCCGATCCCGGTTCTGGGGATCATCGTCGAACCCCAGAACCGGCCCGACCGTCGCAAGTACTACCGGTGGCCCGCCTACGTGGCGAACACCCGGCTACGGCTGGAATGCCCGGTGGTCCTGCTCGCGCTCACGCCCACGTCGTCCTTGGCGCGGCGGTTCGCCGAACCGATCGAACTGGGGTGCGGCGAGATCCGTCCCCTGACGTTGGCGCTGGACACCCTCACCCCTGTCACCGATCCCGACGCGGCCGTGGCCCGACCGGTGTTGACCATCCTGGCCTTGGCCAACAACCCGACCGAGGACGAGGCGGCGTTGAACGCGCTGGTGGCGGCGTTGAACAGCCTCGATGACTCGTCCAGCTCGCTGTACTCTGACTATGTGCTCGCGGCCCTGTCGGCCGCGGCCCCCGCGGTATTGGAGAAGCTCATCATGCTGAAGGACTACGAGTTCAAGACCGAACTGATCGGGCGCCCTTTCCGCGAAGGGAAGGAGAAGGGGCGTGTCGAGGGCCGTGTCGAGGCGTTGCTCGGGTTTCTTGAGGCCAGGGAGATCAAGGTGTCCGAGGCGGCTCGGGAACGGATCACCGGCACCACCGACATCGCCGTTCTGGACGCGATGTTGCGCAAGGCGGCACACGCCGAGCGGGTCGAGGACCTCTTCGGGGAGTAGTCCGAGATGGACTGTTAAGTCCGGCTCGGGGTGGATGTGTCCGACCCCTGTCACGTGTTCTGTGTTACACGCGGCAGGGGTCCTTCGTGTATATATGCAGGCCAGGGCGTTTCTCGGTGGTGCGAGTCTCGCCGGATGCTGAAATCGGCGTCTTGCATGGTGAGACAATACGTGGAATCGGTTGACGCGAACGGGCCCCTTCGGCCAATGTTGACAGCGTGCAGAACAACCTCCTGATTCTCGTACTTGGTCGGCGCGCAGCCCACTGAGTTTCTTCTGCTGCGCGCCACCCCTCGACCGCCACCGGGCGGTGGGGGTTTTTTTATTGCCGCACCAGGCCATGAGACCGGAAACCACCACTTCCAGAGCCCCACCGCCGCTCTGGACATCGCTGAAGGATCTTGAGATGACCGAGCAGATGACCGGCGCCCAATCGCTGATCAGGTCGCTGGAGCACGTCGGCGTTGACACTGTCTTCGGGATTCCCGGCGGCGCCATCCTCCCCGCGTACGACCCCCTCTACGATTCGGCCAAGGTGCGCCACATCCTGATGCGCCACGAGCAGGGGGCGGGGCACGCGGCCGAGGGCTACGCCTACGCCACGGGACGCCCCGGGGTCTGTATGGCCACCAGCGGTCCAGGTGCCACCAACCTGGTCACGCCGCTGGCCGACGCCCACATGGACTCCGTCCCGATGGTCGCCATCACCGGCCAGGTCGCCGCCCCGATGATCGGCACCGACGCCTTCCAGGAAGCCGACATCTGCGGCATCACAATGCCGATCACCAAGCACAACTTCCTGGTCAAGGACGTGCGCGACATCCCGCGCACCATCGCCGAGGCCTTCCACATCGCCTCCAGCGGTCGCCCCGGTCCGGTCCTGGTCGACATCTCCAAGGACGCCCTACAGGCCGCCGCCGAGTTCGTCTGGCCCGAGCGCCTGGACCTGCCCGGCTACCGCCCGGTCACCAAGCCGCACGGCAAGCAGGTCCGCGAGGCCGCCCGGATGATCGCCGAGGCCAAGCGCCCCGTCCTGTATGTGGGCGGAGGGGTCCTGCGCGCCAACGCCGCCGCCGAACTGCGGGTCCTGGCCGAACTCACCGGTGTCCCCGTGGTCACCACCCTGATGGCCCGCGGTGTCTTCCCCGACTCGCACCCGCAGTACGTGGGCATGCCGGGCATGCACGGCGACGTCGCCGCCGTCGGAGCGCTGCAGCAGGCCGACCTCATCTTCGCCCTGGGCGCTCGCTTCGACGACCGCGTCACCGGCCGGCTGGACAGCTTCGCCCCCGACGCCAAGGTCGTCCACGCCGACATCGACCCCGCCGAGATCTCCAAGAACCGGCACGCGGACGTTCCCATCGTCGGCGACGCCCGAGAGGTCCTCGCCGATATGGTCGTGGCCGTGCGCGCCGACCAGGAGAAGGGCCGCCAGGGCGACTACGAGGCCTGGTGGAACCGGCTGAACCAGCTGCGCACCACCTACCCCAAGGGCTACGACGTCCCCGACGACGACTCCCTGTCGCCGCAGGCCGTCATCGAGCGCCTGGGCCAGGTCGTGGGCCCCGAGGCCACCTACGTGGCGGGCGTCGGCCAGCACCAGATGTGGGCCGCGCAGTTCATCGACTACGAGCGCCCCGGCTCCTTCGTCAACTCCGGTGGTCTGGGCACCATGGGCTTCTCCGTCCCGGCCGCCCTCGGCGCCAAGGCCGGCGACCCCGACCGCGTGGTCTGGGCGGTCGACGGTGACGGCTGCTTCCAGATGACCAACCAGGAACTCGCCACCTGCGCCGTCGAGGGCATCCCGATCAAGGTCGCCATCGTCAACAACGGCAACCTGGGCATGGTCCGCCAGTGGCAGACCCTGTTCTACGAGGGCCGCTACTCCAACACCGACCTGCAGACCTCACCGAAGGACGAGAAGGTCCGGATTCCGGACTTCGTGCGCCTGTCCGAGGCCTACGGTTGTGTCGGACTGCGTTGCGAACGCCCCGAGGACATCGACGCCACCATCGAGAAGGCGATGTCGATCAACGACGTCCCCGTGGTCGTCGACTTCACCGTCAACCACGACGCCATGGTCTGGCCGATGGTCGGTCCCGGCGTCAGCAACGACAACATCCAGTACGCGCGGGACATGGCGCCGAACTGGGAACACCAGGACTAGGAGAAGGCCGAACAAGCATGAGCAGTCACACGCTTTCCGTTCTGGTGGAGGACACCCCGGGCATCCTCGCCCGAGCCTCCGCTCTCTTCTCCCGTCGTGGGTTCAACATCGACTCACTCAGTGTCAGCACCACTGAGTACCCCGGTCTGTCCAGGATGACGATCGCGGTCAACTGCGACCTCCACCCTTTGGAGCAGGTGACCAAACAGCTCAACAAGCTGGTCAACGTCGTCAAGATCGTGGAGATGGACACCACCGCGTCGGTGCAGCGCGAGCTGCTCTTGATCAAGGTCAAGGCCGACGCGAACAGCCGCACCCATGTGCTTCAGACGGCCGAGCTCTTCCGCGCGCATGTCGTGGACGTCAGCCCGGACGTCGTCGTCATCGAGGCCACCGGCGACCCCGAGAAACTCGATGCCCTGGTCAAGAATCTGGAACCCTTCGGAATCAGGGAACTGGTCAAGTCAGGGCTGGTCGCCCTGGGCCGGGGACCGCGTTCGATCACCGACCGCTCCCTGCGAGCGATCGAACGCAGCGCCTGAGCCCCCGAGAACGCAGAAACAAGGAGTAATCCCAAGTGGCAGCAGAGATGTACTACGACGACGCCGCGGACCTCGCGCTCATCCAGAGCAAGAAGGTCGCCGTGATCGGTTACGGCAGCCAGGGTCACGCGCACGCGCTGTCGCTGCGGGACTCGGGCGTGGACGTCCGCATCGGTCTGGCCGAAGGCTCCAAGAGCCGCGCCAAGGTCGAGGAGGAGGGCCTGCGCGTCCTCACCCCCGCGGAGGCCACCCGCGAGGCCGACGTCATCATGATCCTGGTCCCCGACCACATCCAGCGTGACCTCTACACCGAGGAGATCGCCCCCAACCTTGAAGCCGGCAACGCGCTGTTCTTCGCGCACGGCTTCAGCATCCGCTATGGCCTCATCAAGGCCCCCGAGGGTGTCGACGTCGCCATGGTCGCCCCGAAGGGCCCCGGCCACCTGGTCCGTCGCCAGTACGAGGCCGGGCGCGGCGTGCCCTGCCTGGTCGCGGTCGAGAGGGACGACAGCGGACAGGCCTGGGACCTGGCCCTGTCCTGGGCCAAGGGCATCGGCGGCACCAAGGCCGGCGTCATCAAGACCACCTTCACCGAGGAGACCGAGACCGACCTGTTCGGTGAGCAGACGGTGCTGTGCGGTGGCACGGAGGAGCTGGTCAAGGCCGGTTTCGCCACCCTCGTGGAGGCGGGCTACCAGCCGGAGATCGCCTACTTCGAGTGCCTGCACGAGCTGAAGCTGATCGTCGACCTCCTGTACGAGGGCGGCATCTCCAAGATGAACTGGTCGATCTCGGACAACGCCGAGTACGGCGGCTACACCCGTGGCCCGCGTCTGATCACCGAGCAGACCCGCGAGGAGATGCGCAAGATCCTCGGCGAGATCCAGGACGGCACCTACGCCAAGGAGCTCATGGACGAGTTCGACAACGGCAAGCCGACCTTCACCAAGCGTCGTGAGGCCGAGCAGGCCGAGCAGATCGAGAAGGTGGGCGCCGAGCTGCGTCCGCTGATGAGCTGGCTCAAGGCCTGAAGCTCACGGGATTCGTGATCGAGGGGGGAAGGTGAGACATCTTTCCCCCCTTTTTCCGCCCCTTGCCCAGTGGGCTTCCCTACCCCACAGGTAGACTTTGGATCGGCCGTCACACCCGATTCGGGCAGCGCCTCCACCTGCGCGATCGGGTCGCACCACCTGAAAAGGAACCGTTGTGCCCAAACCCGTCGTACTCGTCGCGGAAAAGCTCTCACCCGCCGGAATCGCGCTTCTCGAAGAGGACTTCGAAGTCCGTCATGTGGACGGTGCGGACCGGTCCCTGCTCCTTCCCGCCCTGACCGGCGTCGACGCCCTGATCGTGCGCAGCGCGACCCAGGTGGACGCCGAGGCCGTCGGCGCGGCCGATCGCCTCCAGGTCGTGGCCCGCGCGGGTGTGGGCCTGGACAACGTCGACGTGGACGCGGCCACCAAGGCCGGCGTGCTCGTCGTCAACGCCCCCACCTCCAACATCATCAGCGCCGCCGAGCAGGCCATCAACCTGCTGCTGGCCAGCGCCCGTAACACCGCCCCCGCGCACAACGCCCTCATCAACGGTGAGTGGAAGCGCTCCAAGTACACGGGTGTGGAGCTGTACGAGAAGGTCGTCGGCGTGGTCGGCCTCGGCCGTATCGGCGCGCTGGTCGCCCAGCGCCTGCTCGCGTTCGGCACCAAGGTCATCGCCTACGACCCGTTCGTGCAGCCGGCCCGCGCCGCGCAGATCGGCGTGGAGATGACCACGCTCGACGACCTCTTGGCGCGCGCCG
Organism: Nocardiopsis sp. NPDC055551; assembly: GCF_053619415.1. Taxonomy (NCBI): domain Bacteria; kingdom Bacillati; phylum Actinomycetota; class Actinomycetes; order Streptosporangiales; family Nocardiopsidaceae; genus Nocardiopsis; species Nocardiopsis sp. NPDC055551. Next base: position 158,829 of record NZ_JBSHJJ010000005.1, read on the forward strand.
ACTTCATCACCATCCACCTGCCCAAGAACAAGGACACCCTGGGCCTCATCGGCGACGAGGCGCTGTCCAAGGTCAAGCCCTCGGTCCGGGTCATCAACGCCGCGCGCGGCGGCATCCTCGACGAGGACGCCCTGTACCGGGCCATCAAGGAGGGGCGCGTGGCCGGCGCGGGCATCGACGTGTTCGCCAAGGAGCCGACCACCGACAGCCCGCTGTTCGAGTTCGAGAACGTCGTGGTGGCCCCGCACCTGGGCGCCAGCACCTCCGAGGCGCAGGAGAAGGCCGGTACCCAGGTCGCCCGTTCGGTGAAGCTGGCCCTGTCGGGCGAGTTCGTGCCGGACGCGGTGAACGTGCAGGGCACCGGCGTGGCCGAGGAGATCAAGCCGGGTCTGCCGCTCACCGAGAAGCTGGGTCGGGTGTTCACGTCGCTGGCCGGCGCGCTCGCCGCCCGCATCGACGTCGAGGTACGGGGCGAGATCGCCCAGCACGACGTGAAGGTGCTGGAGTTGGCCGCGCTCAAGGGTGTGTTCACCGACGTGGTCGAGGACACCGTGACGTTCGTGAACGCGCCGTTGTTGGCCAAGGAGCGCGGGGTCGAGGTCAACCTCGTGACCAGCGACGACAGCAGCGACTGGCGCAACCTGATCTCGGTGCGCGGTGTGCTGGCCGACGGCACCCGGGTGTCGGTCTCCGGTACCCTCACCGGTCCCCGTCAGACCGAGAAGCTGGTGGAGATCAACAACTACACGATGGAGATCGGCCTCGACGAGCACATGGTGTTCCTCTCCTACGAGGACCGCCCCGGCATCGTCGGCAAGGTCGGCGCGCTGCTCGGTGATTCCGAGGTCAACATCGCGGGCATGCAGGTCATCCGGGACAAGGAGGGCGGCAAGGCGCTGATCGCGCTGACCGTCGACTCCGCGGTGCCGGACGAGATCCTGACCTCGATCGGCGCGGAGATCGAGGCGGACATAGTCCGCCAGATCGACCTGGAGAACTGACTCCGGGCCGGTGGTACGGGGCCGTTCCGTCCAGATTTCGTTAATCGATCTCTGGTCGGGGCGGCCTTTCTGTTGTGTTAATGGCCTTATGTGTTACTGGGGATGATCGTTCCTAATTGCCGATTCGGTGTTTGAATGTGCATCAAGAATTGGCAAAATTATGGGACGTGCATCTGTTCGGAACTTGCTGCCTCCGGGATAGTGGAATCGTGTCCTCGGGCCGACCGCATGTGAGCGTTCTTCGTGGTCGGTTTTGGAGGAACCCCACCGATCTGTTCGAATGGAGCTCGAATTGCGATTTCTGCGGCGTCGTCCTGTTCTCCTGTTCCTGTCTTCCACGGTCGCGGTGTCCACGATGCTCGGACTGTTGTTCGCTCAAGGGCTGATCGACGTTTGGTCGGCCGTGCAGATCACGGCTCTGGCGGCGCTCTCGGGCCTGGTGGTGCTGCTCGTGATCCAGGTGCGGCGTACCACTGTTCAGATCAGGCAATTGCGACGTGGTTTCGATCGACAGGTGCGAGAGGTCGCCGAGATCGCTGGGGAGAATCGGGCCGAACTGTTCGGCCGGGCCGATGAGTTGACCGATCGATTGGACTCCGTGGCCGATTCGGTGACCGAACTGCGCACGGAGATCCGTGACGGGTTGTCCGATGTGCAGGTATTCGGGGGTGCCTCGGTGGCCGCTCGGGTGGTCTCGTGATGGATGGAGTTCTGGCCGAGGCCCTCGGGGGGCGTGGGCAGGGGCGTCTGGTGCTGTGCCATATCGGTGTGCGAACCGCACCGAACCTTGCCCGCCCTGAGCCCGGAATCGAGGTTGTCGACCTGCGGCGCGCGGCCGGGCGCCCGTTCGCGGGGGCCATCGAACGCTTCGTTCTCCTCGCGGCGACCACGGCGGACCTGCGTGCCGCCGTCCCCCTGAGCGGTGGGCTGCCGTCGGCCACTGAGGTCCGGATCGTGGTCATGGCCTCGGCCCCGCACATCGGGCCGCCCTTTCCGGTGGTGCCAGGTTCGGGGCAGTGGGAAGGGCTGCTGGACTTCCACGTGGGTCGCCTGTCGGACCGGGGTTGGTCCTGCGCGTTGACCTTCACCGATCCGGTGGAGGTCCAGGCGGTCCTTCGTGCGGTCGCCCAGGGGATGGTGGGCGGTCGCCAGGGCCGGGAAGTACCGGTGCCGGAGAGCTCGGACGGTGCCGTCGGCGTGGGTCCCACCTGGGAGGAGTTGGGCCGCCCCGGCGCGTTGGTCGGTCGTGCTGGCGGGCCGGATGTGTCGGTGGGTGGTGTTCCCGCTGTGGATGAGCGGGTGGTGAATCCGATGGGGTTCACGAGGTCTTCGTCGGCCAAGGTGGGGCGGTTGGTTTCGCGGGGTGGTCGTTGGGTGTTGGTCGTGGGGGGTGGGGTGCGTTGGCGGGTGCCGGATGACGGTGCCGTGTCGGATGTGGTGGTGGCGGGTTTGCGTGATCTGCGTGCGGTGCGGGTGGAGTGGGGGCGCCACAGTGGGCCGGTGGCGGCGGTGCGTGCGGTGGCCGGGTTGGCCGCCGCGGGCGTTCCGCTGCTGAGCGGTCCGGTGCCCGTCTGGGCCCGGTGCCTGGGCGGTGAGTTGTCGTGTTCGGTCGCTTCCGTCGACGAGTCGTGGATGGCCGATGCGCAGCTGCGTGAGGAGCACAGTGTTCGGTTGCGGCGGGTGGCGTTGCGGCTGTTCGGGCGGCAGGCGCGTTGGTATCGGTCGGGTGGTGGGTCGGTAGAGCCTTCGGTGTCGGTGGTTTTGTGTACGCGGCGGCCGGAGATGGTGGGTTTCGCTCTGCGTCAGGTGGGGCGTCAGCGGGGTGTGGATGTGGAGGTGGTGCTGGCGTTGCACGGGTTCGGGGTGGGTGCTCCTGGTGTGTCGGAGGCGGTCGATGCCTATCGTGCTTCGGGGCGTGAGTTGGTGGTGTGGGAGCCGGATTCGCGGAGGGTGTTCGGTTCGGTGTTGAACGGGGCGATCGCGCGGGCGAGTGGTTCGTTGGTGGCGAAGATGGATGATGACGATTGGTATGGGCCGGATCATCTGTCGGATCTGGTGGCGGCCCGCCATTATTCCGGAGCCGACCTGGTGGGGGCCGTGGCCTCCTTCGTCTACCTCGAAGCACTGGATCGGACCGTGCGTCTGGGTGGGGCCACCGAAGCCCTGTGGCACAGGGCGGCCGGAGGAACCCTGTTGATGGACCGCAGGACCCTGGAGGAGGTGGGCGGTTTCTCCCCGGTGCCCACGGCCGAGGACACCCGGCTGCTCATGGGGATCGAGCGCATGGGCGGCCGGATCCACCGTGGTCACGGCTGCAACTACGTGCTCCGCCGCAAGGCTGGTGGGCACACCTGGAGGGTCGACACCGGCCATTTCCTCCAGGCCTCGGGGGACCGCCAGCTCCGGGGCTGGCGGCCCAGTGCGTTGCTGGAGCCCGATCCCGAGGACATTCCCCTCACCGAACTCGCCGTCGCCTGGAGGGACCTGGGTGGTGACTCCGAGGATCGGGCACACGACATGAGGGTGACGCGGTGATCGGGGATCTGCTGACCGGAGCGTTGCGAGCACACGGAGCGAAGTCGGTCCTGGTCGCCCACGTAGGCCCGCGCACCGACCGCGTGGTGGCGGGTGTGGCCGAAGGGGCCGGGGTCCGGGCCCTGGACCTGGGAGCGGGCGAGGGCGGGACGGCGGACGAACAGGTGGACCTGCTCGTGCTCGTCGCGGCGAGCACGATCGACCTGCGCACTTGGAGCAGGAGCAACGGGCTTCCACGAGCGGCCGGGGCCATGATCGTCGTGCTGGACACCGTACCGCGCCAGGGCCCGCCGCTACCGGCCCCACCGGGTATCGGGCAGTGGAAGGGCCTGTTGAGCTCAAGGACACGCCGTCTACCGAATCGGGGTTGGGCGTGGGAGTTCTCCTTCACCGACCCGGTCGAGTCGGGTGAGGTGTTGATGGCGGTGGCCCGCTCCCTGGTGGGAGGACGACGGAGTCCCGTCGAGTCCATACCGTCCGCCGCGCCGGAAGGAACCGAGCCCGAGCGGCTTTGGCGGCGCCTGGGCGAGCCGGGCGCCGTACACGGGGCGGCCGAACCCTCCCGTCTGTCAGTGGATGCGGTGCCTGCTGTGGATGAGCGGGTGGTGAATCCGATGGGGTTCACGAGGTCTTCGTCGGCCAAGGTGGGGCGGTTGGTTTCGCGGGGTGGTCGTTGGGTGTTGGTCGTGGGGGGTGGGGTGCGTTGGCGGGTGCCGGATGACGGTGCCGTGTCGGATGTGGTGGTGGCGGGTTTGCGTGATCTGCGTGCGGTGCGGGTGGAGTGGGGGCGGCACAGTGGGCCGGTGGCGGCGGTGCGTGCGGTGGCCGGGTTGGCCGCCGCGGGCATCCCGCTGGTGGGAGCCCGACCGCCGATGTGGGCGCGGCCCTTGGGCGAGGAACTCCACGCGCTTCTCGGGCGAGTGAGTGAGGAGGGGTTCGTCGACGAGCTGCTGCGTGAGGAGCACAGTGTGCGGTTGCGGCGGGTGGCGTTGCGGCTGTTCGGGCGGCAGGCGCGTTGGTATCGGTCGGGTGGTGGGTCGGTAGAGCCTTCGGTGTCGGTTGTTTTGTGTACGCGGCGGCCGGAGATGGTGGGTTTCGCTTTGCGTCAGGTGGGGCGTCAGCGGGGTGTGGATGTGGAGGTGGTGTTGGCGCTGCACGGTTTCGGGGTGGGTGCTCCTGGTGTGTCGGAGGCGGTCGAGATCTTCCGGGGGAGTGGGCGTTCCCTGGTGGTGTGGGAGCCGGATTCGGGGATGGTGTTCGGTTCGGTGTTGAACGGGGCGATCGCGCGGGCGAGTGGTTCGTTGGTGGCGAAGATGGACGATGACGATTGGTATGGGCCGGATCATCTGTCGGATCTGGTGTGGGCCCGCCGCTATTCCGGCGCAGACCTGGTCGGCTGCGCGACGGAGTACTACCACCTGGAACAGTTGGATCTCACCGTTCGACGCCCGGTCCGCTCCGAGCGCTTCGCCCGGCACGTGACCGGTGCCGCGATGCTGACCGACCGCACCGTCATGGAGGAGGTCGGCGGTTTCCGGCCATGGAAGGTCGATGAGGACGCCGGTCTCCTCGACGACATACGCGTTATGGGTGGCGCGATCTACCGCACCCATGGTCTGGGGTGCGTCATCCGCCGCAGGCCGGACGGGCACACCTGGAGCGAGGACCCCGGCTACTTCTTGCGGGGAGCACACCAACAGTGGCGTGGCTGGCGGCCCAGCGTGTTGCTGGAACCCGACCTCATGGACGCGCCGGTGAGGGCGGCCGGCGAGAGCCCCTTCGACATGACGACATCCGGGAGTGAACGATGACGCTTGTTCAAGCCGACCCGGTGCGGAAGCGGTCCGCGCCTCGCCCGCTCATTCGCCGTAACGACTATTCGGTGTTGGAGCCGCCCGCGCTGGGGGAGTGGGAGCCCGAGTTGTCGGTGGGTGTGGTGGTTCCGGCCCATGGTGGTCAGGAGAAGTTGGATCTGACCCTGGCCTCGTTGGCGGCGCAGAGTTATCCGGGCGGCCTGATGGAGGTCGTGGTGGTGGATGACGGCAGTGATCCGCCGTTGCGGCTGCCTCCGATCCACCCGGAGCACACCCGGATCGTACCGAGCCTGCCCGGAGGTTGGGCTCGCGGACACGCGGTGCGGACCGGAGCCGCGGCCACCGACGCCGACGTCCTCCTGTTCTTCGACGCGGACATGATCGCCTTCCGGGAACATGTCGAGGCGCAGATGCGGTGGCACCACCTGGCGGACTACCTGGCGGTCACCGGGCACCTGCGCTGTGTCGACCACGACCCCGGAGAGTTGGAGCCGACCGAGGTGTTCGACGCGGTGCGTCGGGGAGAGCCGGAGGCGTTGGTCCGGACACCGGGTGAGGAACTGGGGTGGTTGCGCCGCGCCTACAAGCGGACGAGGAACCTGAGTACCGCGGACTACAAGGTGTTCAACTTCTTCATCGGCGGCACCGGTTCGGTGCGTCGGGAATTCTTCGAGGAGTCCGGTGGGGCCGCGTCCGAACTGGTCCTCGGCGAGGACACCCATCTCGGATACAGGTTCGCTCAGAACGGGGCGGTCTTCGTCCCTGAGCTGGAGACCAGTAGTTGGCACCTGGGACTGCCGCAGATGGAGACCCGCAAGGAGGAGGGGGCCCGGTTCCGTCGCCCCTTCGTGGGCACGAGGCTTCCCCTCAGCGGAGGGCGACGGGACCTGCCCGGACGGCAGTGGCAGGTGCCGAGGGTCGACGTGGTGCTGGACGCGACGGAAGCCCGGTTCGATGATGTGGCCGCGACTGTGGACGCGATGCTGGCGGGCCGGGTGTGCGACGTCCGGGTCCACCTGGTAGGCGAATGGTGGCGGGTGACGTCGGGGCGGCACCGGGTCCTGGACGATCCGGCGCTGGAGGCACGGCTCCTCCACGAGCACTACCGATGCGAGCCGAGAGTACGTCTGGCCGAGACCGTGTCGGAACCCGACCCGGACGTCCCCTTCCGGATGTCGATCCGGCCCGGGCAGATCCCGACCATCGATGGGATCCACCTGCTGATGGCGAAGGCGAACGAGACGGGGGCGGGCCTGGTCCTGGTGACCGGGGTCGGCGACGACCTGGACGGGCCTCGCCTGGAGCGTGCGGCGGCCTTCGCCCGTGCGCGGCGCTTGGGGGAGGGGGCCGAGGACCTGGACACCATGGTGGGTGAACTCTTCGGTGTGCACTGGATCGCCGGTGAGTCGGTGCTGTCCATGCCGGGTGAAGAGGTGGAGGAACCCTCGATCCGATCGGAGGAGGAACCGCCAAAGGACTGGCGGGCACGGTTGGAACGGGAACAGGCGCGGGCCGAGTTCCACAAGGCGCGCGCCACGAAGTTGGAGAACCGGTTCCGCTGGTTGACCGGGAGCCGTGCCGGTCGGTTCCTGCGTCGGGCCATCGGCTGATGGGCGGGGGAGGGTACATGGCCGAGGGCGAGACACCGGGCGCGAGGAACGGTCGCGCAGTGGTGGGAGAGAACGAGCCCCCTCGGCGTCCCAGGCTGCGCCGTAACGACTATTCGGTGTTGGAGCCGCCCGCGCTGGGGGAGTGGGAGCCCGAGTTGTCGGTGGGTGTGGTGGTTCCGGCCCATGGTGGTCAGGAGAAGTTAGATCTGACCCTGGCCTCGTTGGCGGCGCAGAGTTATCCGGGCGGCCTGATGGAGGTCGTGGTGGTGGATGACGGCAGTGATCCGCCGTTGCGGCTGCCTCCGATCCGCCCGGAGCACACCCGTCTACTGGTCGCTCCGGAGAAGGGATGGGGGCCCGGGCACGCGGTCGGGGCGGGTGTGAGGGCCTGCTCGACGTCGGTCGTGCTGCGGTTGGACGCCGACATGGTCGTCGGTCGGCGGCACGTCGAGGCGCAGATGAGGTGGCACCATCTGGCCGACTACCTCGTCGTCATGGGTCGGACGGTCTTCGGTGAGGAGCGGGGCCGCGAGTTCACCCCCGCCGATGTCCACGAGCACGTGTCCCGGGCGGAGACCGACGAGCACCTGTTCCCGGGCGCGAGCGGCATGGAGTGGATGGCCGAGATCCTGGAAGGCACCGATGGTCTGCGCTCGGCCGGGCACCGGGCCTGGGAGGTGTTCACGGGGGCCACGGCCTCGACGCGGCGCGAGCTGTTCGAGGCGGTCGGTGGGACGTCACCGGACCTGGTCCTGGGAGAGGACAGCGAACTCGGGTACCGGCTTTCGCAACGGGGCGCGGTGTTCGTCCCGGAGCAAGAGTCCGTGGGTCTGCATCTGGGAGTACCGACGACGGAGCGACGAGGGGAGGAGGCGGCGCGCTATGGGCGTCCCTTCCTGGAGAACCGGGTTCCTCGCAAGTACACTCGCCGCCGGATACCCGGGCGGACCTGGCAGGTGCCCTTCGTCGACGTGGTGGTCGACACGGTGGGTCGCACGTTCGACGACGTGGTCGAAACGGTGGACGCCCTGCTCGCGGGTGACGTGGCGGACATCCGGGTCACCTTGGTGGGCCAATGGCGGTGGGTCACACCGGGGCGACACGCCACGATCGACGACCCGGCGGTTGACGTGCGACTCCTCCACGAGAACTACCGCTGTGAGCCGAGGACGCGCTTCGCGGAAACCGAACCGGAGCCCGACCCGGACGTCCCCTTCCGGCTCCTGCTGTCTCCCGGTACACGCCCGAGGAGGTGCGCGGTACGTGTCCTGACAGGGGCCGCCGACCGTGAGGGGGCCGGTCTCGTCCGATCCGTGGGCGCGGGCGGAAGGGCCGAACCACTGCGTCTGGAGCGCACTGCGGCCTTCGCTCGCGCGCGGCACCTGGGGGCGGACATGGCGGGCCGGGACGCCGCCGTCGCCCGATTGTGGGGTGTGCACGTGCTGGATCACGCCGAGGTTCTCACCGTGTCGGAGAGGGGCGGTGAGGGGCCGCCGAAGGACTGGCACAAGAAGATGCGCAAGGCGGAGAGGGACGCGACCCGCTGGCGGACGGAGGTCGAGCGATGGGAACGCCGGATTCGGGCGCTGACCCAGGGACGCGGTGCGTGGTTGTTGCTCGGCGGGCTCCGGAGGTGACACAGGGCCGATCTCCGCGTCGATGTGGTTCGTTTTCACCGTTCTGATCAGCGAAAACACAAAGGCTTCTCACATGGTGAGAAGTTCTGGTCATATAGTTGGACATCCGATAGTCTGAAGTCCTAGGAGTCAGTGGTGTAGGCACACTGCCGGGCGCCACGATCCACGCCGAACCCGCCCCCACCGGGGCCCGTTCCGGCGACTCCGGCAGGCGATCCCGCCGGGGCGAACTCCTTGTCCCCCTTCTTTCGTGGACACCGTCGCCCACGCCGTTCAGCGGTGATGGCCCCGTCGTGCTCGGGCGCCGTCGCACGACGCATCCGGAGGATCACATGTACGACATGATCGAGTACCCGTCCGCGCCCGACACCGACGACGAGATCGCTCGCGCCCTGCAGGACGCGATCAACCGTCGCGCCTGAGCGAATTCGCGGGTGGGGGACTGTGCCGGTCGTTCGGGCCGGTACAGTTGTCTCACCTACTGTTCATTTGATCTCGTCATGTGAGAAACACGGGCGTGGTCACGTCTGAGTTAGAGGCAGTCCGTATGGCAGCGCGCACCGTGAAACTGGCCGTCATCCCCGGAGACGGGATCGGCCCCGAGGTCGTCGCCGAAGGCCTCAAGGTGCTGGGGGTCGTGGCCGCCCAACACGACCTGGCCATCGAGACCACCGAATACGAGCTCGGCGCCCGGCTCTGGCACCGCACCGGTGAGACGCTGCCCGACACCGTCGCCGAGGAACTGCGCGGACACGACGCCATCTACCTGGGCGCGGTCGGCGATCCCTCCGTCCCCAGCGGCGTCCTGGAGCGCGGCCTGCTGCTGCGCCTGCGCTTCGACTTCGACCACTACGTGAACCTGCGCCCCGTCCGGCTCTACCCCGGCGTGGACAGCCCCCTGGCGGATGTCTCCCCCGAGGACATCGACATGCTGGTCGTTCGGGAGGGCACCGAGGGCCCCTACGCCGGCGCCGGCGGTGTGCTGCGCAAGGGCACCCCGCACGAGATCGCCACCCAGGACAGTGTCAACACCCGCTTCGGGGTCGAGCGCGTGGTCCGGTACGCCTTCGACAAGGCCGCCGAGCGTCCCCGCAAGAAGCTGACGCTGGTGCACAAGGACAACGTCCTGACCTTCGCCGGCGAGCTGTGGCAGCGCACGGTCAAGGAGGTCGGCGCCGAGTACCCGCAGGTGTCCGTGGACTACTGCCACGTCGACGCCGCGTCGATGTTCTTCGTCAATCAGCCGGGCCGCTTCGACGTGGTCGTCACCGACAACCTGTTCGGCGACATCATCACCGACATCGGCGCCGCCATCACCGGCGGCATCGGCCTCGCCGCCAGCGGTAACATCAACCCCGACAACACCTTCCCCAGCATGTTCGAGCCGGTCCACGGCTCGGCGCCCGACATCGCGGGCCAGGGAAAGGCCGACCCGACCGCCACGGTGCTGTCGGCCGCGGCGATGCTGGATCACCTGGGGGTTCCCGAGGCCGCTCGCCGCATCGAGCAGGCGGTCTCCATCGACCTGAAGACCCGCGCCCAGAGCGACGCGGTCCGGTCCACCTCCCGGATCGGCGACGACCTCGCCGCGCGAGTAGCCGAGCAGGGCTGAGGCGACCGCTTCCGGCCCTGCCTCGAACAGCGGGCGCGGCCGTAGCGGGACTTCAGCCACCTCATGACCCACGAACGGGCGCGTCCGGAACATCCGGCGCGCCCGTCGTCCGTGCGACCGTCCATGGTCCGCTCTGGCCCCGGGTGCGCTCTTCCGACACACTAGATTCCAGGTCGGCGGCGCTGCCGACCCGATGCACCCGAGAGGACCACCGACAACATGAACAACAACACCACCACCACTGGGTTGACGTTCGACGTCCAGCTCTCCGACCGGCGGAAGACCCCGCGGGAACGTGAGGCACTGCTGGAGAACCCCGGGTTCGGTCAGGTGTTCACCGATCACATGGTGAGCATCCGCTACACCGAGGGCGAGGGCTGGCACGACGCCAAAATCGAACCGTACGGCCCGCTGTCCCTGGACCCCGCCACGGCCGCCCTCCACTACGGGCAGGAGATCTTCGAAGGGCTCAAGGCCTACCGTCACCCGGACGGTTCGCTCGCCTCCTTCCGCCCGGAGGCCAACGCCGCCCGCTTCAACCGGAGCGCCGCGCGCATGGCCATGCCGGCGCTGCCCGAGGAGCTCTTCCTCAAGTCCATCGAACTGCTCATCGAACACGACGGCGACTGGGTCCCGGACAAGGAGTACTTCAGTCTCTACCTTCGTCCGTTCATGGTCGCCACGGACGTCGGCCTGGGGGTCAACCACCCTTCCCGCAGCTACGTCTACCTGCTCATCGCCTCGCCGGTGGGTTCCTACTTCTCCGGTGGCGTCCAGCCGGTGACGGTCTGGTTGTCCAAGGACTTCACCCGCGCCGCCCCGGGCGGCACCGGTGCCGCGAAGGTCGCCGGCAACTACGCCGCGAGCTTCCTGGCCCAGTCGCAGGCAGTGGAGAAGGGCTGCGACCAGGTCGTGTGGCTGGACGCCCGCGAGCACCGTTGGGTCGAGGAGATGGGCGGCATGAACCTGTGGTTCGTGTTCGGCGAGGGCGAGAACGCGCGCCTGCGCACCCCCTCGCTGACCGGAACCCTGTTGCCCGGTATCACTCGCGAGTCGTTGCTCAGGCTCGCCCCCGACCTGGGCATCCCCGCCGAGGAGAAGCCCCTGTCCATCGACGAGTGGAGGAGCGCCGCCGAGTCCGGTGAGATGACCGAGGTGTTCGCCTGCGGTACCGCGGCGGTCGTCACCCCGGTCGGTCACGTCAAGAGCGACGACGGTGAGTTCACCATCGGCGACGGCACCCCGGGCCCGGTCACCATGCGGCTGCGCGAGGAGCTCGTCGGCCTGCAGACGGGTCTGCGCGCCGACAAGTACGACTGGATCACCAAGTTCTAGTCGGCTGAGGGCCGCCCGGGGCGTCCCGGGCGGCCCGTGTCATCGATCCCCCTCATCCCCTGGAGTCCCCCATGACCGAGTCCCCGTCCCCCGCCCCGGACGGTTCCGCCCACGCCCGCCCCCGATCCCCGTGGCCGGGCAGGGTCGCCCTGACCGCCTGCGCCGGTCTGGTGGTGGGAGCCGTCGCCTACGGCGCGGCGGAGGTCTCGGCGGCGCTGAACCCGCCGGCCCCGACCCCCTCGGAGTCCGCCGACGAACCCTCCGACTCCGAGCGCACGGTGACCCCGTTGCTCCACCCCGACGAACCGGAGGAGGAGCACGTCGCGGAGGAGGCGCACCACGGCGAAGCCGTCGCCCCGGCCGGTGATCCGGCGCCCGGCGGTGGACAGGAGGCCGAGCCGGCGGCTCCGGCCCCGCCCGCGGAGGGCGATCCCGGGTGGGTCGACCCGCGCGGGGAGATCCTGGACGAGATCCTCAACACACCGCAGGACCGCCCGCCGATGGAGCCGCTCATCACCCAGGAGGAGCTCGACGCCATGACCCAGGAGGCCGAGTCCGCCGTGGTTCCGCAGACCCCGGCCCCCGCGGGTCCCTGAGGTCCGAGATGTCCGTAGTGGGAAATTCGCGTCTTGAAGAGTGAGACAAACCGGCCCCGAGGTGCGACTCTTCGGGGCCGGTATGGCACACTGGCCCCATGCCGTCCCAGGTCGTGATTATTCAGGGGCGCGCTGGCTGACGACTTCCCGCGATGACGCAGGGAAGAGAATCCGGACCCTGCCAGCGCGCTGACCTCTCGTGTCCACGAGGGGTCTTTTTTGTTGGCCGGGGCCGCCGTGCACATCCACCTTCGGGAGTTCCACCAATGAGGGACGACAGTTTCCACGTCTTCGACACCACGCTGCGCGACGGAGCCCAGCGCGAGGGGATCAACCTTCGGGTCTCCGACAAGCTGGCCATCGCCAAGCAGCTGGACGACTTCGGGGTGGCGTTCATCGAGGGCGGTTGGCCCGGCTCCAACCCCAAGGACACCGAGTTCTTCCAGCGGGCTTCACAAGAGCTCCAGCTGGAACACGCGCGACTCACCGCGTTCGGCGCGACCCGCCGTTCCGGTGTGAAGGCCGCCGACGACCCACAGGTGGCCGCGCTGCGCGAAAGCGGCGCGTCGGTCGTCACCCTTGTCGCCAAGAGTGACGACCGCCACGTCGAACGTGCCCTGCGCACGACCCTGGACGAGAACCTCGCCATGGTCTCCGACACCGTCTCGCACCTGCGTGAACACGGGCAGCGCGTGTTCGTGGACTGCGAGCACTTCTTCGACGGCTACCACCACAACCCCGAGTACGCCCTGTCCGTGGTGCGCTCCGCCGCGGAGGCGGGCGCCGACGTGGTGGTCCTGTGCGACACCAACGGCGGCATGCTGCCCGGCGACATCCGCCGCGTGGTCACCGAGGTGCTGGAGGCCACCGGTGCGCGCCTGGGCATCCACGCCCAGGACGACACCGGCTGCGCCGTCGCCAACACCCTGGCCGCCGTGGACGCCGGAGCCACCCACGTGCAGTGCACCGCCAACGGCTACGGCGAGCGGGTGGGCAACGCCAACCTGTTCTCCGTGGTGGGCGCGCTCACCCTCAAGTACGGCCGTGAGGTGCTGCCCCAGGGCTGCCTCGGCGAGATGACCCGGGTGGCCACCACGATCGCCGAGATCGTCAACCTGGCCCCCGACACCCACCAGCCCTACGTGGGGGTATCGGCGTTCGCGCACAAGGCGGGCCTGCACGCCTCGGCGATCAAGGTCGACCCCGACCTGTACCAGCACACCGACCCGGAGCTGGTCGGCAACCGGATGCGCATGCTCGTATCCGACATGGCCGGGCGCGCTTCGGTGGAGCTCAAGGCCCAGGAGCTGGGTCTGGACCTGTCCGACGATCGTGGTCTGTCCGGCCGGGTCGTGGACCGGGTCAAGGGCCTGGAACTGTCCGGGTACAGCTTCGAGGCGGCCGACGCCTCCCTGGAGCTGTTGCTGCGCGAGGAGATGGGTGAGCCCGTCCGCTACTTCGAGACCGAATCCTGGCGGGTGCTGACCGAACGTCGTCCGGCCACCGGGTCGGGTCCGCTGTCCAGCGACTACGTGAGCCTGACCGAGGCCACCGTGAAGCTGCGGGTCAAGGGCGAGCGCGTGATCGCCACCGCGGAGGGCAACGGCCCGGTGAACGCCCTGGACCGGGCGCTGCGCGGCTCGATGGAGAACGCCTATACCGCGCTGGCCGGCCTGGAGCTGACCGACTACAAGGTCCGCATCCTGGAGGGCGCCTCGGGTACCGACGCGATCACCCGGATCCTCATCACCTTCAGCGATGGAACGGGGGAGTGGACGACGGTGGGCGTGGGCCCCAACGTCGTCGACGCCTCCTGGGTCGCGCTGGAGCAGGCCCTCACCTACGGCCTGCTGCGCCAGGGCTACCCGAGGGATTAGGCGCGGTGTTCGTTCCCCGCCTCCGCTAGCGCTTCGGTGGTCGGTCGGGTGACGGAATCGTCACGTTCCTCCGTCACCCGACCGGACCCGTTCGACGCACGGTGCAGGTCACGGGCTTGAAACTTACTTACAGGTAAGAAAGGCCTGTCCGAAGGGTCATAGCCACCGTGACCCGGACCACTCGATACTGCGAACTTTCAGCCGATTCGCGATGGACGAGTGGTGATAGATGTCGAACGAAACCGTGGTGCGCCCCTCCGTTGGTGCGCTGTTCGTCTTCCCGCGAAGCGCAGGTCACGCACCACCTGAAGACTTCGGGACGTGTCCTCACCCACGATTCGCACACGGGGTGGAGGTAACGGCGTGACCACCGGTTCGGCGACCGACCGGCCGGCCGTGTCACCGCCATCCCCCAAGACCCGTAGGAAACGAGCCCGAGCCGGAAGAGACGCCTTGCTCGCCTGGGGCTTCCTCGGCCCCTCCGTGGCGATCTTCGCGCTCTTCCTCGTCTACCCGCTGGGCCGCACCATCTATCTGTCGCTGCACGGCAACGACATCATCGGCAGGCCGAACCGGTTCGTCGGCCTGAGCCACTTCGCCGAGATGGCCTCTCCCGAGTACGTCCAGGTGCTGATCACCACCGTGCTCTTCAGCGTCGGCGTGGTCGTACCGGGCGTGGTCGGCGCGCTGATCATCGTCCTGCTGTTGGAGGGGGTGATCCGCGGACAGAAGTTCCTGCGTGGAGCCTTCGCGGTACCGTTCGCCTTCTCCGTGGCCAGCGCCTCGGTGATCTTCGCGGTCTTCTACAGTCCCGGCAACAGCGTGCTCAACGGCATCCTGTACCGCTTCGGCCTGGATCAGGTGCCCTGGCTGACCTCGCAGGAGATGGCCCTGTGGTCCATCGTCATCACCACCGTGTGGATGAACCTGGGCTACGGGGTGCTGGTGCTGGCCGCCGGCATCGGCTCCATCCCCAAGGAGGTCAACGAGGCCGCCCGCATCGACGGCGCCACCGGGCCGAGGCTGGCCTGGGACGTCACCATCCCGATGCTCGGACCGCAGCTCTTCTTCCTGATCGTCATCTCCACGATCAACGCGCTACAGAGCTTCGGCCAGATCCACATCCTCACCGGCGGAGGGCCGGTCGGCTCCACGACCACCCTCGTCTACTCCATCTTCCAGGACGCCTTCGCCTACGGCACCAGCGACTTCGGTCGGGCCAGCGCCCAGGCGCTCGTCCTGCTGTTGGTGGTCCTGGTGTGCACCGCGCTCCAGTTCGGTGTCATCGAGCGGAAGGTGCACTACTCATGACGACCCTCGAACGTGAGACCGCACCCGCCCGCACCGGGGCGGTCCGCACCAGGCACCGGCGCACGCCAGGGCACATCGCGGGCCGTGTCCTGCTGTACCTGACGCTGGGCGTCTTCCTGATCCCGGTGATGTTCCCCGTCTACTACGTGTTCGCGGGCGCGCTCATGGGGTCTCAGGACCTGTCGGCCTTCCCGCCGAGGCTGCTGCCCACCGGCGTGAACCTGGAGAACGTCCAGGGCGCCCTGGACGCGGTGCCGCTGCTACGTATGTACGGGAACTCGCTGGTCATGGCGGGCATCATCACGGTGAGCCAGCTGTTCACCTCCGCCCTGGCCGCGTACGCGTTCGTGTTCCTGCGCTTCCGCGGCAGCGCGATCGTCTTCGCGCTGTTCCTGTCCACGCTGATGGTGCCGGCCGAGGCGACCTTCATTCCCAACTACCTGACCATCACCGGGTGGGGGATGGGCGACACCTACGCCGGTCTGGTCATGCCGTTCTTGGCCTACGCCTTCGGCACGTTCCTCCTACGCCAGAGCTTCAAGCAGTTCCCCCGCGAGCTGTTCGACGCCGCGCGCATCGACGGCATGGGTCACCTGCGGTTCCTATGGACCATCCTGCTGCCGCTGAGCAAACCGGCCCTGACCGCCGTCGGCATGTACGTGTTCATCACCAGCTGGAACATGTACTTCTGGCCGCTGATCATCACCCGCAGCACCGAGATGCAGACCCTGCAGATCGGCCTCAACAGCCTCAAGGTGGGGGAGTACTCCAACCCCGGACTCCTCCTGGCCGGCGCCGCGCTGTCGGTCCTCCCCACACTCGCCCTCGTGATCTTCGGACAGCGCTTCATCGTTCGAGGACTCACCGCGGGCGCGGTCAAGTAGGGCGCGAAACACCTAGTGGAGACGAGAAAGATGACAACCTTCCCCCGACGGCGAGGCGTCAAGGCCGCCGCCCTGCTCGCGAGCCTGGGCCTGCTGCTCAGCGCGTGTTCCGGAGACGATGGTGGCGGTGGCTCCGACCTCACCGCACCCGGCCCGGAGGTGCTGGACGGACTCGACGAGGCGGTCCAGGTCGAGTTCTGGCACAGCATGGACGCCACCAACGGCCAGGTGCTCGACGAGCTCATCGCGGGCTTCAACGCCGAGAACGAGGGCCGGATCGAGGTCACCGGTTCCTTCCAGGGCGACTACGACACCGCGCTGGCCAACCACCGTGCCGCCATCCAGCAGGGCGACACCGCCGAACTCATCATGATCTACGACCTGGGCACCCAGTTCATGATCGACTCCGGGCAGACCGTGCCGGCCCAGTCCTTCCTCGACCAGGACGACTACGACACCTCCACGGTCGAGGAGGCCCTCCTCAACTACTTCACCGTCGAGGGCGAGCTGCGGTCCTTCCCGTTCAACAACTCCACCCCGCTGATGTACATCAACCGGGACGCGTTCGAGGAGGCGGGTCTGGACCCGGACTCCCCGCCCACCGACCTCGCCGAGATCCGTGAGGCCGCCGAGGAACTCACCGTCACCGACGACGATGGCACCGTCGTCCAGTACGGGTTCGGCGCCGCGGTGTACGGGTGGTACATCGAGCAGTTCATGGCGCGCGCCGCAGTGCCCTACTGCGACAACGCCAACGGCCGTGACGGTCGCGCCACCGAGGTGCTCTTCGACGATCCCAAGATCATCGAGCTCGTCGAGTGGTGGGACCAGATGATCGAGGACGACCTCGCCGTCCAGATCGGCCGCAACACCGACGACGGCCAGGCCGCCTTCACCTCCGGCCGCGCCGCCATGACCCTGGAGTCCACCGGTTCCCTGGGCGGCTTCATCGAACAGTCCGACTTCGAGGTCGGCGCGGGCTACTTCCCGCTGGTCGGCGCGGGCGACCCGGGAGGCTCGATCATCGGCGGCGCCTCCCTGTGGGTCAACGGTGAGGGCCACAGCCCGGAGGAGGTCCGCGGTTCCTGGGAGTTCGTGCAGTACCTGCTGACCCCCGAGGCCCAGTCGACCTGGCACGCGGGTACCGGTTACCTGGCGGTCAACACCGAGGGCTACGACGGTCCCGAGGCGCAGGAGCGCTCCGAGGAGTTCCCGCAGTTCTCCGTGGCCGCGAACCAGCTCGCCGACTCCGAGATCAACGAGAACACCGCCGGTTGCATGATGGGCGTGATGTCCGAGGCCCGCGTCGCCGCCGAAGAGGGCTGGGAGGCCGCCCTGACCAGTGACGCGACCGCCGAGGAGGCCATGTCCGAGGCCGCCCAGGGCGTGGGCGGCACCATCGAGGAGTACAACCTGTCCGTGGAGGACTGAGCATCGACCGGGTTCACCCGGTAGGAGGCGCGGGGCCGCGGCGCGTCGTCGCGGCCCCGCCCCTCGTGTACGGGGATTCTGAACGACGGCGCCGAGCCCATCGAACACGGTTCGAACGCTCCATGCCGGCGAAGCCACGCGAGGCGATCGAAAGGTCGCGCGACGTCAGTCGGCGTCGGGGTCGACCCAGCCGTTGGCCTCGCAGCCCTGCAACCCCAGGGTCTGCTGCTGCATCACGGGGGCCACCTCGCCCTCGCCGGGGCAGTCGACGTGCCCATGGCCCAGGGTGTGGCCGACCTCGTGGTTGATCACGTAGACGCGGTAGGTCTCCAGGTCGTCCTCGAAGTCCTCCACGCCCGCGACCCAGCGGTTCTGGTTGATGATGGCGCGGTTGCCGTTGGCGCAGGAGACGAACCCGTTGGTGTTCAGCGGCGCGCACAGACGGTCCACGGTGTCGGGCGCGGCCAGCAGCACACGGATGTCGGCGTCGTCGCCGTCCACGCGTTGCAGGGAGCGGGAGCCCTCCTCGCCCCAGCTGCGGGGGTCGCCCAGGATCAGCTCGACGGCCTCGACGAAGTCCGAGTCATCGCCGGGCAGACCCTTCTCGACCTCCACGGCGAAGGTGGTGAGCGGACCCTCGCCCATCGCTTCGCTCTCGCCCTTCATGACCCGGATGTCGCCGTCGGCGGTGTCGACCTCGTCCTCGACCGAGCGCAGCAGCACCGGGGTCTCCTCCTCGGTGGGAGTGGCGCTCGGGTCGGGTGAGGCGTCGGATTCCGCGTCCGTCTCGGCGCCCCCGGTCTCGGCGGGGGACGCGGCGGGATGCCGGCGGACGCCGTCCGGGTCTCCCTCGCCGACGGGACCCTCGGCGGAGGTCTCCTGGGTGCTGTCGAGCTCGTCATTCGGCTCGGGGACGCTCACCATCAACACAGCGGAGGCCCCGGAGACCAGGCACACACCGATGGCCAACCCCATGGGGTTCCTGCGCCGGCGGTGCCGGGCACGGGTACCACGTGAACCCACGGTCCCTCCACCTCTCGACGGTCATCGAAACCCAGCATGCCAGAGTCGTGGACCCACAAAGGGTAGGGCTTGCGGACACGATCGATACTCCCACGCGGTTACGCTTCACTCGGACAGTGAGTCGAAGTGGGCTGCTTGGAGGATTCAGGTGCGTATCGCACGTTTCGCGTCCGGCGACGAGGTCGGTTTCGGTCTGGTCGAGACGGACACGGACAGTGGGGAGGAGTTCGTCGCCCGACTGAGCGGCCACCCGTTGATGGGTGACATCAAGCTCACCGGTGAGCGCGCCAGGCTCGCCGACGTGCGACTGCTGTCACCCGTGTTGCCGACGAAGGTCGTGTGCATCGGCAAGAACTACGCCGATCACGTCGAGGAGATGAAGGACGTCACGGGGGAGACCACCGACGAACCGGTGGTGTTCCTCAAGCCGTCCACGGCCGTGACCGGCCCGCAGGACCCGGTCTTCTACCCGGCGGCCTCGGAGCGGGTCGACTTCGAGGGCGAGATGGCCATCGTCATCTCCCGCCCCTGCCGCGAGGTGCCGCGTGAGCGCGCCAAGGACGTCATCTTCGGGTACACGGTCGCCAACGACGTGACCGCCCGTGACCTGCAGAAGAAGGACAAGCAGTGGACGCGGGCCAAGGGGTTCGACTCCTTCTGCCCGATCGGCCCGTGGATCACCACCGGGCTGAGCATCGAGGAGGCCCAGGACCTGCGGGTCACCACCACCGTGGACGGTGAGACGCGTCAGGATGGACGTACATCACAGTTCATCCACGACATCGCGGGCATCATCTCCCACGTCAGCTCGTTCATGACCCTCCTCCCGGGTGACGTGATCCTGACCGGCACGCCCGCCGGTGTGGGCCCCGTCCAGGTCGGCCAGGAAGTGGCCGTCACGGTCGAGGGCCTGGGCACCATCAGCAACCGGGTGGTCGAGCGGGACTGACCCCGAGCGAGCCGTGCGCGGGCCGGGCGCCCGCGCACGGGCCACCCGTCGGGGCCACGCGCTCCGACCGAGCGGAAGGTCCGACCTTGGCCCCCCGAAAACACCGCGTCCCGCCCCTCGCCCTCACCGGTGCCATCACCCTCGTCCTGGCCCTGGTGGGTTCGGGGCTGTGGGTCCTCGGCAGGAGCATGGGCGAACCCGAACGGGACGCCGACGGCGAAGGCCACGCCCTGGTGCGGCTCATGCTCGCCGGGGACTCCATGACCCACGGCGCCGACGGGGACCGGACCTGGCGCTATCACCTGTGGAACCACCTGGAACCGCACGTGGACGGGCTGGACTTCGTCGGCCCCTACAACGCGCCCGCGACCCCCGAACAGATCATCCCGCCGGAGATGATGGGGGCCGAGCCCACAGAGCCGGTCGGCGGAGACACCGAGGGCGTCGACTACCGTGACCCGGACTTCGACCAGGACCACAACGCCCGCTGGGGTCGCACCCTGGCCGACGCCGCCACCACCATCGGCGCCGACGTGGCCGAGCACCGACCCGACGTACTGTGCGTGCTGATCGGCCTCAACGACCTGTTGCACCCGATCACCGCCGAGGCGATGGAGGAGAACATCCGCGCCTACGTCCGGGACGCACGCGAGGCGAACCCGGACATCCACATCCTGTTCGCCGAGGCCCTGCCCATCACCATGGCCGACCAGGACCAGGGCTTCGCGCTGCGCCTGTACGTGTACAACAAACTGGTCCGCAAGCTGACCCTGGAACTGTCGAGCGAACGTTCGCCGGTGGTGGGCTTCGACCTGGCCAAGGCCGAGTCCTGGGACGTGAAGGCCGACACCTACGACGGCACCCACCCCAACGACGGCGGTGAGATCAAGATCGCGGCCGGGTTCGCCGACGCCCTGTCGGAGAAGTTCGGCCTGGGGACGGGCTACCCGAGACCACTGCCCATCGCGCCCGGGGAGCGGACCGAAACGCCCTGAGCGGATCCGCGCCGCCGAGGCGGTCCCGCGGTGTCCGTCCGCCGGGGAGCATCCGCGTTCCGCGATGGGGCGAGTGCGCCACCGATACCCTGGGGCCCGTGACTGAGACTCCGATTCGTACCCGCTTCGCCCCGTCCCCGACGGGCATGTTCCACGTCGGTGGCGCTCGATCCGCGCTCTTCAACTGGGCTCTGGCCCAGCAGCGGCCCGAGGGCCGCATGGTGCTGCGCATCGAGGACACCGACGCCGCACGCAACCGGCCCGAGTGGACCGAGGGCATCATCCGTGCGATGTCGTGGATCGGCATCGACGAGAGCGACCCCCACTTCGAGGGCCCCTACTTCCAGTCGGCCTACGTCGACAAGCACCGCGAGACCGCGCAGGAGCTGTACCGCTCCGGCCGCGCCTACTACTGCGACTGCACCCGTGAGCAGGTGCAGGAGCGCCGCGACAACCCGAACCTGGGCTACGACGGCTTCTGCCGCGACCGCGGCCTGGAGGCCGGGCCGGGGCGGGCGCTGCGTTTCCAGGTGCCGGCCGGCGGCCCCACCATCGTGCGCGACCAGATCCGCGGCGACGTGGAGTTCGACCACGCCGCCATCGAGGACTTCGTGATCGCCCGGGCCGACGGCTCCCCGCTGTTCGTGCTGGCCAACGTCCTGGACGACGTCGAGATGCGCATCACGCACGTCATCCGCGGCGAGGAGCACCTGTCCAACACCCCCAAGCAGCAGCTGCTGTGGGAGGCGTTGGGCCTGACCCCGCCGGTGTGGGCGCACCTGCCGGTCATCGTCAACGAGCAGCGCAAGAAGCTGTCCAAGCGCCGCGACAAGGTCGCCCTGGAGTCCTACCAGGAGGAGGGCTACCTGGCCGAGGCGATGATCAACTACCTGATGCTGCTGGGCTGGGCGCCGGGTGAGGACCGCGAGATCATGCCGTGGTCGGAGATGATGCCGCTCTTCGAGATCCAGGACGTCAACAGCTCCAGCGCGTTCTTCGACGAGAAGAAACTGCGCGCCTTCAACGGCGAGTACATTCGCGCGCTGTCGGTCGAGGACTTCATCGCGCGCTGTCAGCCGTGGCTCACCGGGCAGGACACCCCCTGGAACGCCGAGGACTACGACGCCGACGTCTTCGCCGCCGTCGCCCCGCTGGCGCAGAGCCGGGTCGCGCTGCTCGGCGAGATCGTCCCCAACGTGGACTTCCTGTTCCTGAAGGAGCCGGTGGAGGACGACAAGAGCTGGAAGAAGGCGATGAAGCCGGGCGTGGGCAAGGAGATGGTGGAGGCCGCCCTGGCGCGCTTCTCCGACCCCGAGCTGTCCTGGACCGCCGACGACCTCAAGATCGCCACCGAGGAGACCGGTGCCTCGCTCGGGCTGAAGCTGGGCAAGGCCCAGGCCCCGGTACGCGTGGCCGTCACCGGTCGGACCGTGGGACTGCCGCTGTTCGAGTCCCTGGAACTGCTGGGACGCGAGCGCGTCCAGGCACGTCTGGAGGCCGCGCTGGAGAAGCTGCGTGCCGAGGAGAAGGACGCCCGGGAGGGCTGATGCCACGGGGTGGTGGGGCTGTGTGCCCCACCACCCGTATTCGGTTCGCGAGCACTCTGAATGTCCGCTAGAGTTATCTACGTCGCCGAGGGGGACAGGGACGCGAAAGCGACCGGATCCCCTCAAAACATTGGCCTATGGTGTAATCGGCAGCACGACTGATTCTGGTTCAGTTAGTCTAGGTTCGAGTCCTGGTAGGCCAGCGAGTTCGATGTCTTGGCATCGGACGTGCGGATCCTCGGATCCGAGAAGTATGCCCCCGTCGTCTAGTGGCCTAGGACGCCGCCCTCTCAAGGCGGTAACGGCGGTTCGAATCCGCTCGGGGGTACCAACAGGAAGTGGCTTCCACGGTGTGGAAGCCTTCTTTCTGAGCCGATGCTCGCCATCGGTGTCCGGTTCGTGTGGTTATCATGGTTTCGATGATCTACGCGGATCACGTCCGGCCCCCGTCGTCTAGTGGCCTAGGACGCCGCCCTCTCAAGGCGGTAACGGCGGTTCGAATCCGCTCGGGGGTACAAGAACTGAAGGTCTCACCCATTCGGGTGGGGCCTTTCGTCGTTTCCGGGGGTCATTCGGGGTCGACGCCTTCCGGTGCGGTCAGGACGTGTCGAGGGCGACTCCCGGTTCGGGTGCCGCCCTCGG
The DNA here is from genome assembly GCF_053619415.1 of Nocardiopsis sp. NPDC055551. Taxonomy (NCBI): domain Bacteria; kingdom Bacillati; phylum Actinomycetota; class Actinomycetes; order Streptosporangiales; family Nocardiopsidaceae; genus Nocardiopsis; species Nocardiopsis sp. NPDC055551. Next base: position 181,628 of record NZ_JBSHJJ010000005.1, read on the forward strand.
GGGATCGGATCGACGGGACGGGTGGTCAGTGACCTCCCTCGTAGGTGTGCAGGGACTCGCTGATCTTCTCCGCGGCCGACACCACGGCCTGGGAGTGCATGCGTCCGGGCGAGCGGGTCAGGCGCTCTATCGGGCCGGACACCGAGACCGCGGCGATCACCCGTCCACCGGGGCCGGCGACGGGGGCCGACACCGAGGCCACGCCCTGCTCGCGTTCGGCGACGCTCTGGGCCCAACGGCGACGCCGTACCTGCGCCAGGCTCGCGGCGGTGAAGCGCGCGCCCACCAGGGACCGGCGGATGCGGTCGGAGTCCTCCCAGGCGAGCAGCACCTGGGCGGCCGAACCCGCGTTCATGGGAAGTTCGCTGCCCACGGGCACGGTGTCGCGCAGACCACTGCTGCGCTCCGACGCGGCCACGCACACACGAAGGTCGCCCTGTCGGCGGTAGAGCTGGGCGCTCTCCCCGGTGAGGTCGCGTAGCTGGACCAGGACCGGCGCGGCCACGGCGAGCAGACGGTCCTCTCCGGTGGCTATCGACAACTCACCCAGGCGCGGCCCGAGCACGAATCGACCCTGGCTGTCCCTGGTCACCATGCGGTGGCGTTCCAGGGCGACGGCGAGGCGGTGGGCGGTGGGGCGGGCCAGGCCGGTGATCTGGACCAATTGCGCCAGCGACGCGGGCCCCGATTCCAGGGCGTCGAGGACGGACATCGTCTTGTCCAGGACACCGACACCGCTGGATGAGCTAGAGTTGTCCATGGCTTGATATTGCCGTCTCGCTATATGGAATGCAAGTCGGGCCGACCATCCGCGCGAGGGTTCCGGGTACGTGCGAGACACGGCGGGACCCAAGACCGAGAAGACACGAGAGAGGCGATCTCCCATGGCACGCACGATGGCCGAGAAGGTCTGGGAGGAGCACGTCGTTCGACGTGCCGAAGGCGAGCCGGACCTGCTCTACATCGACCTCCACCTCGTCCACGAGGTGACCAGCCCTCAGGCCTTCGAGGGCCTGCGTCTGGCCGGTCGCCCCGTTCGACGTCCCGACCTCACCATCGCCACCGAGGACCACAACGTCCCCACGATGGACCTCCTCGCGCCCATCGCGGACCCGGTCTCCCGCAAACAGGTCGAGACGCTGCGCAAGAACTGCTCGGACTTCGGCGTGCGCCTGCACCCCATGGGCGACATCGACCAGGGCGTCGTCCACGTCGTCGGCCCCCAGCTCGGCCTCACCCAGCCCGGCATGACCGTGGTCTGCGGCGACAGCCACACCAGCACCCACGGCGCGTTCGGCGCGTTGGCCTTCGGTATCGGCACCAGCCAGGTCGAGCACGTCCTGGCCACCCAGACCCTGCCGATGCAGCCGTTCAAGACCATGGCCGTCACGGTCAACGGCAGGCTCCGGCCCGGGGTGACGTCCAAGGACATCATCCTCGCGGTCATCGCCAAGATCGGTACCGGTGGCGGCCAGGGCTACGTCATCGAGTACCGGGGCGAGGCCATCGAGGCCCTGTCCATGGAATCGCGCATGACGGTCTGCAACATGTCCATCGAGGCGGGCGCCCGCGCCGGCATGATCGCCCCGGACCAGACCACCTACGACTACGTCAAGGGTCGGCCGCACGCCCCGCAGGGCGCCGACTTCGACGCCGCCGTCGAGCACTGGAAGAGTCTGCGCACCGACGAGGGCGCCGAGTTCGACGCCGAGGTGGTCCTGGACGCGGACGACCTCAGCCCGTTCGTCACCTGGGGCACCAACCCCGGCCAGGGCGTGCCGCTGGACGCCGGTGTGCCCGAGCCGTCCTCCTTCGAGGACCCCTCCGCCCGCGCGGCCGCCGAGAAGGCCCTGGCCTACATGGACCTGAAGGCCGGCACGCCCATGCGCGAGGTCTCCGTCGACACGGTCTTCCTGGGCTCGTGCACCAACGGTCGCATCGAGGACCTGCGGGCCGCGGCCGAGGTCGTCCGCGGTCGCAAGGTCGCGGACGGCGTGCGCATGCTGGTCGTGCCCGGCTCCATGCGGGTCAAGGAACAGGCCAACGAGGAGGGCCTGGGCGAGATCTTCAAGGAGGCCGGCGCCGAGTGGCGTGAGGCGGGCTGCTCGATGTGCCTGGGCATGAACCCGGACCAGCTCAAGCCCGGCGAGCGCAGCGCTTCCACGTCCAACCGCAACTTCGAGGGCCGCCAGGGCCGGGGCGGGCGCACCCACCTGGTCTCGCCGCTGGTGGCGGCGGCCACCGCGGTCCGCGGAACCCTGTCCTCCCCGGCCGACCTGTAGTCGCCCCGACCCGTCAAGGAGAGTCCTCCCATGGAGAAGTTCGACGTCCACACCGGTCGGGCCGTGCCGCTGCGCGCGAGCAACGTCGACACCGACCAGATCATCCCCGCCGTCTACCTCAAGCGGGTCAGCCGCACCGGCTTCGAGGACGGTCTGTTCGCCGAGTGGCGCAAGTCCGACCCGGACTTCGTGCTCAACCGCCCCGAGTACGAGGGCGCGAGTGTGCTGGTGGCCGGTCCCGACTTCGGCACCGGTTCGTCCCGTGAGCACGCCGTGTGGGCCCTGCAGGACTACGGCTTCAAGACCGTGCTGTCCCCGCGCTTCGCCGACATCTTCCGTGGCAACTCGCTCAAGGGCGGTCTGCTCACCGTGCTGCTGCCCCAGGAGGTCATCGAGCGGATCTGGGCGGCCGTGGAGGCCGACCCGACGATCGAGGTGACCGTCGACCTGGTGGAGCGTCAGGTGCGCGTTCCGGCCGCGGACGTGGTGGAGCCGTTCGAGTTGGACGACTACACCCGCTGGCGGTTGCTGGAGGGTCTGGACGACATCGCCCTGACGCTCCGTCACACCGACGACATCACGGTCTTCGAGGGCACCCGACCGGCCTGGAAGCCGGCCACGCTCTAGCCGGGGTCCGGGCCGGAAGCCCCTTCCGAACACGGGATCGAGGGTCGTTGTGACGCAGCGCACCCTCGGTCCCGAATAATTTTACCTTTACTTGACGTGAGCATTCGCTTACCGACTTTGTGTCCTTAAGGCGGGAGGTCGGGGGGCCCGGAATCCGGTTATACGTAGGCTTTTGAGGCCTACAGAAGGGGGCAAAAAGGACGCGTTCCCCGTCCGGGCACATCCGTCCCGGTAGTTGCGGAGCGTGACCTTGCAGGTCGGAAAGGCCCCGACACGCCTTGCCCACGGGCGTTTGTATTTGTGTAAGGGCCGCTGCTTCCCCTAATTTCGTGCGAGCAAGGGGGAACCGGAGGAACCTTATGAACAAGCGTGACCTGATCGACGCGATCTCCGACCGGCTCGGAGACAAGAAGACCGCGACCGAAGCGGTCAACGCTGTGCTTGAAACCATTCAGGCCACCGTGGCGTCGGGCGACAAGGTCGCCATCACGGGCTTCGGAGTATTCGAGAAGTCCGAGCGCGCGGCGCGTACCGCTCGCAATCCCGCCACCGGCGCCACGATCAACGTCCCCGCGAGCTTCGTTCCGAAGTTCCGCGCCGGCGCTGACTTCAAGGCTCTGGTCAACGGCGACAAGAAGTAGTCCTCTCGCCTCAGGCGAGCCGGAAGTACCCGCCCGGGTTCCCTCCATAGGGGGCCCGGGCGGAGTGCTGTCCGGGGTCGCTCTCCATCGGTCCGGGGTCGTCCTCGGGTCGGGCGCGGCCCACGGATGCTCTGGACGGCGCTCAGACGCACCGAGAGTGCCTCAGGGGCTCTTCTGTGACTCCCGGGTCGACACGCGCCCCACCAGGGCGCGTGTGCGCGGACCCAGGCCCAGGGTGGTCGCGCAGACCAGGTCCTCGGGTGTGTCCACGTCACGGCGCACCGACTCCACGTTCGGCGGTGAGAGCTCGTGTGCCCCACCCGCCAGATGGCGGGCCCGGGAGGCCCCCTCGAAGGCGGGGGCGAACGGCCGACCCGGTGCCGCGGCCAACAAGGTCGTTCCCACCCGCGGCGAGTCCGCGAGGAACGACCGCTCGTGGGCGGACGCGGCGGTGAGGACCCGCTCCAGCTCCGCCGGCCGCAGTGCCGGCAGGTCCGCCGACAACGCGCAGATCCCCAGCCCGGGTCCCAGGGCGCGCGCGGTGCGCGCCCCGTGCACCAGGGCCGGGTTCAGACCGCCCCCCGGCTCCCCGGACACCACCACGGCGCCCAGGGCGGACAGGGCGGCGTCCGCGCGGGCGTCGTCGGTCACCACGAACAGCGTCCCCACCGAAGGGCACCGGCGCGCGGCGGCCACCGTGTCGCAGGCGATCGCGAGCGCCAGTTCCTCGCGAAGGTCCCCGGCGGCCCGGGCCAGTCGACTCTTGGCCAGACCGAGGTGCTTGACTGGGACGATCAGGGACCAGCGCACCCCGGGCAGGGCGGACCCGCCACGTTCTCCACAGCCGGTCACGGTTCCCCCGGAACTTGATACGGCGACGACACTGACGAGGGTAGATGTTCGGGGATCGGCGCGGCGCGGACACCCTAGACTGAGTCGGTTGTGTTGAAGTGAGGAGTCCCGTGACCAAGCAACGAGAATCACGATGGGTCGTTTGGGTCGTGTCCCGGATCGTCCGTTTCGTCCTCTGGCTGATCACCAAGCCGGAGTGGCGGGGGACCGAGAACGTCCCCAAGCAGGGCGGTGCGATCATCGCGGCCAACCACCTGTCCGTGACCGACCCGCTGACGGTCGCCCACTTCCTCTACATCGGTGCCCGGCGCTGGCCCACCTTCACCATGAAGGACTCGGTCATGAAGATCCCGGTGGTCAGCTCGGTCGCCAAGGCCACGGGCCAGATCCCGATCAAGCGCGGCAGCTCCGACGCGGTCAAGGCGCTGGGCGAGGCCGAGAAGGCGCTCACCCAGGACGGTTCCTCGGTGATCTTCTACCCCGAGGGCACCTGCACCCGTGATCCGAACCTGTGGCCGATGACCGCCAAGAACGGTGTGGCGCGCCTGGCGCTGACCACGGGTGTCCCGGTCATCCCGGTGGCGCACTGGGGCGAGCAGAACATCCTGCCCTACGGTGCGAAGAAGCCCCGGCTGCTGCCGCCGCGCAAGCGCATTCAGTTCAAGGCCGGACCGCCGGTGGACCTGTCCGCCTACCGGGACGAGCCGATCACGGCCACCGTCCTGGAGGGGGCCACCAAGGCGATCATGGCCGACATCACCGCCCTGCAGGCCGAGATCCGCGGGGAGGAGCCGCCCGCGGTGCCCTTCGACTTCGCCAAGGCCCGCCGGGAGCAGGCCGAGGCCAAGCGCACCGAACGCGCGGTGGAGCAAGGGGGACAGGGCGCCGAGGCCGCGGCGAACGGGGCCGGGCAGGCCGAGACCGCCGACGGCGACAACGGGAAGAACAACACGGGGGCATGACCGAGTACATGAGCGATGACAAGGTGAAGGTCGCGATTCTGGGCGGTGGCTCGTGGGGGACCACGTTCGCCAACGTCGTCGCCGACGCCGCCGACCTCGCCCGCAAGTCGGGGCAGGAGGCCGCCGAGGTCGTCCTGTGGGCGCGCCGGGCCACGATCGTGGACGCGATCAACGAGGCCTCGGAGAACCCCGACTACCTCCCGGGGCTCATGCTCAACGCGGAGCTGCGGGCCACCACCGACGTCGACGAGGCGCTGGAAGGCGCCTCGGTCGTGGTGCTGGCGGTGCCCTCCCAGTCGCTGCGGGCCAACCTCGCCGACCTGAAGGACGTCTTCCCCCGGAACGCCGTGGCCGTCAGCCTCATGAAGGGTGTCGAGCTGGGCAACCTCCTACGGATGAGCCAGGTCATCGGCGAGGTCCTGGAGCTGCCCGAGGAACAGATCGCCGTGGTCTCGGGCCCCAACCTGGCCAGGGAGATCGCCGAACGCCAGCCGGCCACCGCCGTGGTGGCCTGCCCGCACGAGCCCACGGCCGTGCGGTTGCAGTCGCTGTTCAAGTCGGCCTACTTCCGCCCCTACACCAGCACCGACCTGGTGGGCGTGGAGATCGGCGGCGCGATGAAGAACGTCATCGGGCTGGCCGTGGGCGTGGCCGAGGGCATGGGCTTCGGTGACAACACCAAGGCCTCGCTCATCACCCGTGGTCTGGCCGAGACCACCCGCCTGGCGGTGACGCTCGGCGCCGACGAGCACACCCTGTCCGGCCTGGCCGGAATGGGCGACCTCGTCGCGACATGCTCCTCCCCGCTGTCGCGGAACCGGACCTTCGGTGAGAAACTGGGCGCCGGTAAGACCCTGGAACAGGTCGTCCAAGAGACCAGACAGACGGCCGAAGGGGTCAAGTCCTCCGAGTCGATCCTCGAACTCGGGTGGGCCAACGGGGTCGACATGCCGATCACCGAGGCCGTCGTCAAGATGATGCACCACGACCTGAGCCCGGCCCGGGCGCTCGCGGAATTCATGTCCCGTAGCAGCAAGCCGGAGCGGTACGGGGTCTGAGAGCGAGCACGATGTCACACACACCCGGATCCGGGAACGCGGGCGAGCACACCAGGGCGGTCTCCCTTCCGGAGTCCTCCGCCCCCGACCAACGACCGATGCGGATGCCGGTCCACCGCGCCACCACGTACGCGTTCGACACCTCGCAGGGGTTCGCCGACGTGCTGGACGGCAGGACCGACGGCTACTCCTACGCGCGCATCGACAGCCCCACCGCGGACGCCTTCGCCGAGGCCGTGGCCGCGCTGGAGGGCGTGGGGCTCCCCGACCGGGTGCGCGGCCAGGCCTTCGCCTCCGGCATGGCGGCGATCAGCACCGTGTTCCTGGCCCTGACCGAGGCGGGGGCGCACGTGGTGGCGTCCCGCTCGATCTACGGCAACACCTACTCGCTGCTGGACCGGATGATGCGTCGGTTCGGCGTGCGCACCGACTTCGTGGACATCACCGACCTGGACGCGGTGCGGGCGGCGATCACCCCGGACACGCGGATGGTGTTCACCGAGACGCTGTCCAACCCCACCATGACCGTCTCCGACCTGCCGGAACTGGGGCGGATCTGCCGTTCGGCGGGCGCCGCGCTGGTGGTGGACTCCACGTTCGCCTCCCCGGCGATCTGCCGTCCCCTGGAGTTCGGCGCGGACGTGGTGGTGCACTCGGCCACCAAGTACCTGGGCGGACACAGCGACACCACCGGTGGTGTGGCCGTGGCCTCGCCCTCGCTGATCGAGCGGATCCGCGCGGCCCGCGTCGACCTGGGCCCGTGCCTGGCCCCGGACGAGGCGTACCTGCTGCACCGCGGTCTGGAGACCCTGCCGCTGCGCGTACAGCGCCAGTGCGAGACCGCCGCGGCGTTCGCCGCCGCGCTGGAGGACCACCCGGCCGTGGAGCGGGTCGACCACCCGTCACTGGCCGCGCACCCCCAGCACGACCTCGCGGACAAGCTGTTCGACGCGGGCCGTTACGGCGCCGTGGTCACCGTGCACCTCAAGGGCGGACGCGACGACGGCATGGCCTTCGTCGACCGCCTGCGGCTGGCCACGATCGCCGCGTCCCTGGGCGGCACCCACACCCTGGTCGGGCATGTGGGCTCGACCTCGCACCGGTTGATGAGCGCGGCCGAACTGGCGGCGGCGGGCGTCTCACCGGGCGCGGTACGGTTCTCCATCGGCCTGGAGGACCCCCAGGACCTCATCGACGACGCCTTGACGGCGCTCGACGGGGGAAAGTGACACACGGGACGAATTCCACTCGTTCCGGTTCCATCGTTAGGCGAGATAAGGTCTGTCAGCATGTCGTCCGAGCAGCGCAAGATTCGGGTCGCCGTCGTTTTCGGCGGTCGTAGTTCCGAGCACGAGATCTCCTGCGTCACCGCGGGCAGCGTCATGTCCGTCATCGATCCCGATCGCTACGAGATCGTCCCGGTCGGGATCACCCCGTCCGGCAACTGGGTCCTGACCTCGGGCGACCCCGAGGCCCTGCGCATCGACGCGGTGACCAAGACGCTGCCGTCGGTCTCCGAGGAGGGCACCGAACTGGCGCTGCCGTTCGACGGCCCGGGCCGGCTCATGACCGTCTCCCCGGACCAGGGCACGCAGCGCCTGGCCGAGGTCGACGTCGTGCTGCCGCTGCTGCACGGTCCTTTCGGCGAGGACGGCACCATCCAAGGCCTGTTCGAGATGATGGGCGTGCGCTACGCGGGCGCCGGGGTGTTCTCCAGCGCCGCCGCCATGGACAAGGTGTTCATGAAGGCGTTGCTGGTCGGCAACGGCATCCCCACCAGCCCGTTCGTCGCCATCACCGAACGCACCTGGCGCAACGAGCGCAAGAAGGTCCTGGACGACGTCGCCGAGTTGGGCACGACGGTGTTCGTCAAGCCGGCCCGTGCCGGCAGCAGCGTCGGGATCAGCCGGGTGCGGGACTCCTCCGACACCGACGCGGTCGTGGCCGCCGTCGAGGCCGCCCGTGAGCACGATCCCAAGGTGCTCGTCGAGGCCCAGGTCATCGGCCGGGAGATCGAGTGCGGGGTGCTGGAGTCCGAGGACGGCGGCATCGCCGACGTGTCGTTCCCCGCCGAGGTGCACGTGGCCGACGGCTTCGACTTCTACGACTTCGAGGCCAAGTACCTGTCCACCTCCAGCCTGACCATCCCGGCCCGGATCCCGGAGGAGGCCACGGCACGTCTGCGCCAGATGGCCGTCGACGTGTTCGAGGCCATGGGCTGCGAGGGTCTGGCCCGGGTGGACTTCTTCTACACCGAGGACGGCGAAGTCCTCGTCAACGAGCTCAACACCATGCCCGGCTTCACCCTGGCGTCGGCCTTCCCGAAGATGTGGGAGGCCACCGGCGTGGACTACGCGACCCTGGTGGAGCGCATGATCACCACCGCCCTGCGCCGCGACCCCGGTCTGCGATAGAGCCCTTCCAGACGTTGTCCACAGGCCCGGCCGTCCACAGTGGCGCCGGGCCTGTGGCGTGTGGTCCCCTCGAATTCGGGGGAGCCTCGAACTTCTTCCACTTCGCGCCGCCCGCACGTCGAATTCCTGGGGATCCTTCGAGAAAGCGCGTACGCTGGCAGAGTGCTCTCGCTACGCTCGGAAACGTTCTGGATACCGCAGGGAGCCGCCCATGACGTGTGCTGTGCAGGAGCGGACGGAGAAGTCTGAGATGGACCTCCACGCACTGGCCGAAAGCATCGAACTCCCGGATGGTTACCGCACGGAGATCATCAACGGGAGCATCATCGTGTCGCCTACGCCCACGGTCAGACATGCCGACATTCTCACCGAGGTACACGAGTCGCTACTAGAAGTCGGTCTCAAGGACCAGGGTCTACGGGCGATGCAGATGATCACTCTGGAGATCGCCAAGACGGGTGACCGATATGTTCCCGACCTGGTCGTCATGCCGATCCCTCTGGCGAGGGGGGAGGGGTGGGATGGTCCGGAATGGACACGTCCTGCCGAGGAGGTCGAGCTGGTTGTGGAGGTCGTCTCTCCGAGCAGTAGGCACGCTGACTGGATCGACAAGGCGAAGGGGTATGCGCAGGCCGGGGTCCCCTTGTACCTGGTGATCGATCCGGTACGGGAGGAGGTCGCTCTGTTCCAAGAACCGGAGGGATCGGAGCACCAGGAAGTGACTCGAACTCAAAAGAACGGATCGGTTCGCTTCCCGAAGCCGTTCGACCTGAAACTGGACGCGGCTGATCTGCTGCTCTCCGATACCTGAGCGAGAACAAGGGTGTGTCGAAGGGGCGGGCGACCACGTGGTCGCCCGCCCCCTTTCGTGGCGTGTTTCAGGCGGTGGTCGTCGGGGGGACCTGCGGAACCGGCGTCTGCGGGGACTCGGGCTGTTCGGGAAGGAGTTCGCGGGCGAGGATGGTTCCGCCGGCGGTCGCGGCCGGGAACACCACCACCGCCACGAACGGCACCGCCAGCAGGAAGTACGTGGGGAGCGAGAAGCCCAGAACCCGCCAGCGGCGCCGGCCCATGTGTTGCCTGCGGTCCCGGAGCCGCAGCAGCCCTCGGCGGTCGAAGGCGCTGGCGACGAGCTCGATACAGAGCAGCCAGCCGCCCATCACGGCGGTCAGCGCCGGCCCCAGGACCCAACCCACCACGGGGATCAGCCCGAGCAGGAACGCGCAGAGCGTCACGACCAGGGAGACCAGTACCAGGACCACCGCCTGGCGGGTGGCGCGGATGATCGAGGCGATCAGGGGTTCTTCGAAGGCCTCGGGTGCCCCGCCCATCTCCTCCTCGACCATCTCGGCGATCTTGTCGTAGATCGGGGCGCCCAGGGTCAGGGTCACCGTGGTGAAGGCCACCACCATCACCAGGATCGAACCGACCAGCAGCCCCAGCGCCAGGGAGCCGCGCACCAGCCCCCGCCAGGGGGAGTCCCAGCCGGCGGCGAAGGGGGTGGCCCAGGCGACCAGATCCTCCATGTTGAGGATCAGGGTGACCAACGCCGCCAGGAACAGCAGCGACGTGATCAGCGCCGGTAGGGCGCCGAGGAGGAACAGGCGGGGTCTGCGCACGACGATGGCCAGACCGCGGAACAGGGTGCCGACCCCGGAGAGGGCCTCACTTATGGGATTCACAGGCGAACACTAGCGCTCGTGCACCCGCCTGTACCATCCGTCCTCCTCCAGCAGCCGGGTGTGGGTGCCCGACTGCAGCACACGGCCGTCGCGGACCACGTAGATCCGATCCACCCGGTCCAGCCCGGTGAGGTCGTGGGTGATGAGCAGGGTGGAGAACCCCTCGGCCGCGGCGAGCAGGTCCGCCACCACGGCGTCACGGGTGTCGGGGTCCAGGTGCGCGGTGGGTTCGTCCAGCACCAGGACCCGGGGCGCGGCCAACACCGCGCGCGCCAGGGCCAGCCGCTGCACCATTCCGCCGCTCAGTCCCAGACCGTGCGATCCCACCTGGGTGTCCAACCCCTGGGGCATCGCCTCGACGTCGTGGGCCAGGCGTGCGCCGCGCAGCGCGGCCCAGAGTTCGTCGTCCTCGGCGCCGGGCTTGGCCAGACGTAGGTTCTCCCGCAGGGTCGACCCGAACACGTGCGGGTCCTCCGGCACCCCGGAGACCACACGGCGCACCTCGTCGGCGGGGTAGGCGGTGATGTCGGTGCCACCGATCTCCACTCGGCCCTCGTCGGGGTCGCGCAACCGCAGCAGTACCGACGCCAGCGTGCTCTTGCCCGCGCCGCTCGGCCCGATCACGGCCACGGTCGCCCCGGCGGGGATCTCCAGGTCCACCCCGTCCAAGGCCCACGGTTCCTCGGGACCGTACCGAACCCGCAGGTCGCGGATGTGGACGGGGGCGTCGGCGTCCGGGTCGATCTCCAGCCCCTCCTGGGTGGGCGGCGCGATGGCGGCGGGGGTGTCCAGCACACCGAACAGGCGGACACCGCTCGCCCGGATCGCCCCCAGGCGGGAGGCCACGGCGGGCAACGGCGCGACGATCTCGAAGGCGGCGAGAGTGGTCAGCACCAGCACGGCCAGGGCGGTGGGGCCGATGGTGCCCTCCTCCACGGCCAGCACCCCCAGGAAGAGGGCGCCCCACACCGTCAGTCCGGTGATCAGGGCGTTGACGCCCTCGCTCAACCCCAGGGTGGCGGCGTCGCGGCGGGCCACCCGGGTGAGTTCGGCGTCGGCTTCGTTCACCCGGGCCACGTGGCGGTCCATCGCTCCGTAGGCCACCAGGTCCGGGGCGCCTTGGAGGGTGTCGACCAGGGCGGTGGACAGGGTTCCACGCGCCTCGGCCTCGCGTAGCCCGGGCTTGCGGTTCAGCGCGGCGGCCATCAGTGGGACGGCGAGCCCGGCGAGCGACAGACCCGCCGCGAGCAGCAGACCGCCCGGCGCGTACACCGCGGTCAGGACCAGCACCGTGGCACCACCGGTCACGACCGACACCAGCGGCGGGGTGAGCCCGCGCACCAACAGGTCGAGGGTCGCCTCGGTGTCGTTGACCAGGCGGGACACCAGGTCGCCGGAGCGGAACCGGCCGAACGGCTCGGTTCGGGCCAGTCGTTCGTACACCCGCACCCGCACCCGGGCCAGGACGCGGAACGCGGCGTCATGGGTGACCAGACGCTCCAGGTAGCGGGTCACGCCCTTGCTCACGCCCAAGGCGCGGGTGGCGACCACGGCCACGCTCAACGCGGTGATGGAGGGGTGGTTCGCGGCGGTGGCCAGCATCCACGCGGCCACGCCCAGCAGCGCGACACCCGAACCGGTGGCGGCACCGCCCAGCAGCACACCGAGGGCGAAGCGGGCGCTGCGCGGGCGGGCCAGCGCGATCATTCGGCGCAGCGGGTCCTTGCGACGCTCGCGCTCGGCCTCGGAGCCGACGTCACGGCCGGTGACGGGGGCACTCATCGGGACACCCTCTCGGTGAGCAGCGGCAGGTGGGCGGTGCGCAGGCGGTCGCCGGAGACGGACTCGGCCCAACCGGTGTCGTGCGCGACGATCACGGCGGTGCGTCCCTCCAGGAGGCGGGCCACGGCGGTACGCACGGCCGTGGCGTTCTCCGGGTCCAGGTGGGCGGTGGGCTCGTCCAGCAGGACCAACGGGGCGTCACGGCACAGGGCGCGGGCCAGGGCGATGCGTTGGCGCTGTCCCGCGGACAGGCGGGCGCCGCGTTCGCCGAGCCGGGTTTCGTAGCCGTCGGGCAGGGCCTGGACGAACCCGTCGGCCTCGGCCAGCCGCGCGGCCTCCCGGACCCGGTCGAGGTCGGCGTCGGGGGCGCCGAGCCGGATGTTGTCGGCCACCGACACGTCGAACAGGTAGGGGTGCTGGGGCACCCAGGCGATGCCGGCGCGCCAGTCCTCGACGGGCACGTCCCACAGCGGCGTCCAATCACCGTCGGGGGCACGAACCTCGATCCGGCCCTCGGTGGGTTCGCGTAGGCGCAGCAGCAGGGACAGCAGGGTGGTCTTGCCCGAACCGCTGGGGCCGGTGAGCAGCAGGTGTTCACCGGCTTCGAGGGTCAGGTCCAGGTCTGACAGGGCGGGTGTGTCCCGACCGGGGTAGCGCAACCCGACCCCGCTCAGTCGCAGGTCGCCGTCGGTGGTGGGGGAGGGACGCCCGGTCGGTGCGGGCGAGGGGCGCTCGGCTCCGTCGTCGCGGCGGCGGTCGAGTTCGGTGAACACCTGGTCGGCCGCGGCGACCCCCTCCATGCTCGCGTGGAAGCGGGCACCCACCTCGCGCAGCGGCAGGTACGCCTCGGGTGCCAGGATCAGCACGAGAAGGGCCGTCTGGTAGTCCATGTGGCCGCCCAACAACCGCAGCCCGACCTCGACGGCGACCAGGGCCACGGCGAGGGTGGCGAGCAGTTCGAGGGCGAACGCGGACAGGAACGCGATCCGCAGCGTGCCCATGGTGGCCTTGCGGTGGTCCTCACCGACCTCGCGGATGATGGCGGCCTGGGCCTTGGCGCGACGGAAGATCGCCAGGGTCGGCAGGCCCTCCACGACGTCGAGGAAGTGGCCGCCCAACCGGCTCAGCAGCCTCCACTGTCGGTCGGTGCGCTGTTGGGTGTGCATGCCGATCAACGCCATGAAGATGGGGATGAGCGGCAATGTCACCAGGATGACGATCCCGGAGATCCAGTCGGCCCAGAACACCACGGAGAGCACGGCGAGCGGCACGATCGCCGACAGCACCAACTGGGGCAGGTAGCGCGCGAAGTACTCGTCGAGCGCGTCCAGGCCGCGGGTGGCGAGGGTGACGAGTTCACCGGCCTTGGGCGATCCGTCCTGCCCGTCGCCGCCTTCGGCCAGCCACACCTTGCCGGATCCGGTCACGTGCGCGATGAGTCTGCGCCGCAGTTGTGACTTGGTGCGGGCGGCGCTGTGCAGCGCGGAGGTCTCGGCGAGGTAGGACAACAGGGCGCGGGTCAGGGCGACGGCGGCGACCAGGGCGATCAGGGGGCCGAGGACGTCCATGCCGTCTCCGGCCCAGGCCCCGGTGATGACTCGGGACAGCAGCCAGGCCTGGACGAGGATCAGGCCGGTGATCAACACGCCGCTGACGACGGTGACGGCCAGGTGGACGCGGACCGCGCTCGCGGTGCGGACCAGGCGCGGATCGAGCGGTTTCATGCGCGGAGGACCTCGTGTGATCGTCGTGGCGGTCCCGGGTGGGCGGGACCGTGGGTGGCGAGGCGGGACGGGCACGGTGTGGACCCAGTATCGCCGGGCGGAGGCCGAGCGACGCCGTACCCCCCGCCCCCGGGGCGATACGGGGGCGGGGGGTACGGGCGTCGGTGGGTTTCGGTCGGATGGTCGGGTGGTCGATGGGCCGCGACTAGGTGACCTTCTCGAATCCACCTCCGCCGACCGACGCCGGGGTGATCTGCTCGCCGGTGACCCGCTTGCGGAAGACCCAGTAGCTCCAGGACTGGTAGCCGATGACCACCGGTAGGGCGATCAACGCCACCCACGACATGACGGTCAGCGTGTAGTCGGCGGAGGAGGCGTTGGTGACGGTCAGGCTGAACGCCGGGTCGGTGGTGGAGGGCAGCACGTTCGGGAACAGCGACCCGAACAGTGCCGTCACCGCGGTCAGGATGGTGACGGCGGTGGCCACGAAGGACCACCCCTCCATGCGGCGGTAGGCCGCCGCGACACCGATCACCAGGGCCACCGCGGAGATCAGGACCAGCGGCAGGGTCCACGGCTTCCCGTACGAGAACTGCGTCCACAGCAGGAAGCCCGCCCCGACGGGAAGGGCGACGCAGGCGGAGTACATTGCGGCCCGTCGGGCGCGGATCCGGACCGGACCGTCGGTCTTGAGGGTCAGGAAGACGGCACCGTGCAGGATGAACAGCGACAGGGTCGTCAACCCGCCCAACAGGGCGTACGGGTTGAGCAGGTCGAGCAGGGACGCGGTGACGATCTGGTCGGCGTCCATGGCCACACCGCGCACGATGTTGGCGAAGGCCACGCCCCACAGGAACGCGGGGACGACGCTGCCGAAGAAGATCGCCCGGTCCCACCAGTCCTGCCAGCGCGGGTCATCGCGCTTGCCCCGGTACTCGAAGGCCACACCGCGCAGGATCAGCGCGATGAGGATGAGGAACAGCGGCACGTAGAACCCGCTGAACAGGGACGCGTACCAGGCGGGGAACGCGGCGAACATGGCGCCGCCCGCGGTGATCACCCACACCTCGTTGCCGTCCCAGACCGGGCCGATCGAGTTGATGGCGACCCGGCGGTCGACGGAGTTGCGCTCGCCCATGAAGGGCAGCAGGGCGCCCACCCCGAAGTCGAACCCCTCCAGGACGAAGTAGCCGATCCACAGGATGGCGATGGCGATGAACCAGATGACGGCCAGTTCCATGGTCTTGCTGCTCCTAGTAGCTGAAGTGCGGGATCTGGGACTCGTCCTCGTCGTTCTCCAGGTCGGGAACGAGGTGGGAGGGGCCCTTCTTGACGTACTTCCAGAGCAGTCCGACCTCCACCACGAAGAGGAATCCGTAGACGGCGGTGAAGATGCCCAGGCTCATCGCGACGGTTCCCAGGCTCACCCCCGGCGAGACACTGTTCGCGGTCAGGAGTTCGCCGTGCACGGTCCAGGGCTGGCGGCCCATCTCGGTGAGCACCCAGCCGAAGATGTTGGCGAGCAGGGCGGCGGGCAGCGCGATGACGCCGGCGAGGTAGAACCACTTGGTCCGGGGCACACGTTCCCGTCCACGGGTGAGCCACAGCCCCAGGGCCGCCACCGCCACACCGAACAGGCCCAGGCCGATCATGAGGCGGAAGGACCAGTAGACGACGAACACGTTGGGGATGTAGTCACCCGGCCCGTAGAACTCCTCGTAGGCCTCCTGGAGGTCGTTCATGCCGTGGACCTCGCCGTCGAAGTGCCCGGTGGCCAGGAAGCTGAGGACGTTGGGGACGGTGACGTCGATCGGGTTGTAGCGGGCCTCGGTGTCGCCGACCGCGAAGGTGGAGAACGCGGCACCTTCCTCGGTGTCCCAAAGGGCCTCCGCGGCGGCGATCTTCATGGGTTCGTACTCGGCGGCGAGCTTGGCCTGGTGGTCGCCGGAGAAGATGGTGAGCGCTCCGGCGAGGAGGGTGAAGACCAGACCGACCTTCAGGGTGGACCGGAACAGCGCGAGGTCCCGCTTGGGCGGTGTGACACCGACTTCGCCGGTGTCATCGTGCTTGATGTTGCGCCAGAGCTTGAAGGCGCTGACCGCCACCACGAACAGTCCGGCGGTGATGAAGGCCGCCGAGACGGTGTGCAGGTAGGTGGACCAGGCCTGGTCGTTGCTGATCACGGCCCAGATGTCGTTGAGTTCGGCGCGGCCGTTCTCGGGGTTCACCTCGAAGCCGACGGGACGGCGCATCCAGGCGTTGGCGGCCAGGATGAAGTAGGCCGACAGGTTGGTCCCGATGGCGACCAACCAGATGCAGGCCAGGTGGATCCCGCGCGGGAGCCGGTGCCAGCCGAAGATCCACAGTCCGATGAAGGTGGACTCCAGGAAGAAGGCCAGGAGCGCCTCCATCGCCAGGGGAGCGCCGAAGACGTCGCCGACGAAGCGGGAGTACTCGCTCCAGTTCATGCCGAACTGGAACTCCTGCACGATCCCGGTGACCACACCCATGGCGAAGTTGATCAGGAACAACTTGCCGAAGAACTGCGTCGCCTGGAGGTACTCGTGACGTCCGGTCTTGTACCAGAACGTCTGGAGTACGGCCACGATGAACGACAGCCCGATGGTCAGGGGCACGAACAGGAAGTGGTAGATCGTGGTGACCCCGAACTGCCATCGCGCCAGGTCTAGAGCTTCCATGTACGCCTCTCACATATACCGACCGCCGGTAGTACTACAAACTGTAGTGCTACTCGCTGTCGTAATGACGGAGGCCCCCTGTGAAACGTGGCTCGTGACGGTGATCACCTCGGTCGGAGCACCCGAGAAACGGCGGAGCGCCCTCGGGTCGAGGGCGCTCCGCCGGGTCATGGTCTTCGGTTTCGAGGGTGTTCGGACGGTTCATCGATGGTGTGAGGGGACGGGGCGGGAAACGGGGCCCTGTGGCCTCCGGTGTGCTCGACCACGCTCACCGAGGAGGTGTCACTCGTACCGCTCCAGCATTCTCTCCATGTTCTCCACCTCGACCGTCTGGGCGTCGACCATGCCCTGTGCGAGCTGGACGACGAGGTCCTCGCCGCCCAGCTCCACCTCGGCCTCGGCCATCTCGATGCCGCCCAGGTGATGGGCGATCATCAGGTTCAAGAACATGACCTCGGCCTCTTCGCCCTCGGCCTCCTCCAGCTCCACCATCTGCTCGTCGGTGGCCAACCCCGGCATGGCCTCGGGCACCTCGCCCTCGCCTCCGCCGTGGTCGTGGCCCTCCATCCAGGTCATCGGCGGCTCGGACGCGCGCGCGGTCAACCCCCACGCAGACAACCAGCCCTGCATGATGCCGATCTGCGCCTGCTGGGTCCGGGCCATGTCCATGGCCACGGTGTGCAGCTCCACGTCCTCGGTCTCGTCGAGGACGAGCATCGACATGTCCACGGCCTGAGCGTGGTGCGAACTCATGTCGCGCAGGAACCCGGCGTCGGCCCCGGTGTCCAACGGGTAGGAGGGACGCCCCAGGAAGAAGCCCGCGACCAGCGCCAACGCGACCAAGATCACGGACGTCCACAGCGGAACGGACCGTTGTTTCGAAGACGTGGACCCGGTGCGTCCGGACGCGCGGGAGAACCCCTCGGGCAAGGGGCCGTCGTCCTCGTGCCCGTCCGTCTCGGTGTCGCCGCCGTCGCCGGAGGCGGGTCCGGACAATCGCCCCATTCAAATCACCTTGGTCAAATCGCCCAACTCTGCTGACAAAGTAGAGGATAGGAAAGTTCTGTCCGACCACTCGCATCCCCAGGAGTCCCAGTGGCCAAGAAGTCGAAGGCGGAGGAGCGCCGCGCCAGAGCGGCCGCGTTGCGTGAGGAGCAGCGCAAGAAGGAGCGGCGCGCCAAGGCCCTCAAGATCACGGGTGTCTCCGTGGCCGGAGCCGCGGTCCTGGGTCTACTGGGCACGGCCATCTTCATGGAGCTGCGCAGCCACAATATCGAGGGCGTCGCGGAGTACACGATCGACGACTACAGCCACGTGTCCGTCGGTGAGCGGGTGGACTACGAGCAGTCCCCGCCGGTCGGCGGTCAGCACTGGCCGCAGTGGCAGAACTGTGGGGTCTACCCCGACCCGATCACCCCGGAGTTCGGTGTCCACGCCCTGGAGCACGGCGCCGTGTGGATCAACTACGACCCGGAGCTGGCCCAGGAGGAGGTGGACGCTCTGGAGAGCTTCTACAACCCGGGCGACTACGTCCTGGTCACCCCCTACGAGGGTGAGATGGAAGCCCCGATCGTGGCCTCCAGTTGGGAACGCCAGATCGCCGTGGACTCCGTCGACGACGAGAACCTGAGTCGCTACGTGCAGCTGTACGAGCGCGGCACGGACGTTCCCGAGCCGGGCGCCGCCTGCTCGGGCGGTATCGCCGAGAGCGCCGCCGAGGTCGAGGAGCAGATCGCCGCGCAGGGCGAGCAGGCCGAGGCCATCGAGGGCGCCGACAGCGACGAGGAGGGGGCGGACCCCGACAACGAGGACAACACCGGCGACGAAGGCTCCGAAGAGGAGTCCGAGTAGTCACGGACCTCACCCCGGACCTCGGCGAGGTGGCACACGAACGGGGCGCGGACGGCGATCCACCGCCGTCCGCGCCCCGAGGCGTCGAGGATCACACGCCGCTGTCGGAGCGCTCCTCCAAGTGTTGCTTGATCAGCTCGCTCACCTGGGACAGCGCGGCGGCGGGGTTGCCGTGGGCGCTCGGGACGCTCAACTCCACGTAGGCCTCTCGATGGACCGAGACGTACACGACCGAGGCGTTCCCCGTCAGCGGCAGCCAGGACACGGTCTCCTCACCCGCGTCCTCGTCACCGACCACGGTCAGGGTGGAGTCCATTCCGAGGCTGGAGGGGCGGGGAACACCGCAGCGAAGACCGATGGGCGGGTCACCCCAGGCGGCCATCACGTCCGACTCGGGGCGGACCGTGGCGCGGTCGGCGTCGAGGAGGGTGTCCGGAAGGTCCGCGACGAGGGCGGCGCAGGGTTCTTCGGTGTTCACCTGTGCTTCGAAGGGCTGCATCTGCACGGTCTGTCCACAGCCGGCAGTCAGCAGGACGACGGCACCGGCCGCCCCCAAGGACCGTTTCAGCACGAGTAACCTCGATCCGTCGACGCGGTCGACACTCAGATGTTGACGATGGGACACGTCAGGGTACGGGCGATGCCATCGAGTCGTTGAATGCGGGCGACCACGAGGGTGCCCAGGGCGTCGATGTCGCCGGCCTCGGCCTGAACGATCACATCGTAGGGACCCGTGACGTCGTTCGCCTTCTCGACCCCGTCGATCGCCCGGATGCGCTCCGCGACCTCGGCGGCCTGCCCGACCTCGGTCTGAACCAGGATGTACGCCTGCACCATGTGTCTACTCCTTCGTACCGTGCTGGTGTGCTGCAAGAGGGAAATCGCCCGAACCGGGGCGCAGCCGATGACGAACGGGTGACCGACGTCGAGGCCCGCCCACCGGGTCCGGGCCCCTGAACCGGAGCGTCACCGTACCCTGATCTTCGTGTTGAGCACCATTGGGGGCCTGGGTGAGTTCGCTCTGATCACACGTGTGACGAGCCAATTCCCCGGGACGGACGATGTAATCCTCGGACCCGGCGATGACGCCGCGATCGTTGCCGCGCCCGACGGGCGTACGGTCGCGACCACGGATCTGCTGGTCGAGGGCCGCCATTTCAAACGAGAATGGTCCAGCGCCCGTGACGTCGGGCATCGCGCCGTGGCGCAGAACTACGCGGACGTGGTCGCCATGGGCGCGCGTCCCACCGGCATGCTCATCGGGTTCGCTGCACCGCCCGACCTGCCGATCGTGTGGGCCGAGGAGTTCACCGCGGGCGTGCGCGACGAGTGCGCGCTCGCCGGGGGAGCCGTGGTCGGCGGCGACATGGTGGGCTCGGAGGTGCTGACCATCGCGGTCACCGCCTTGGGGGACCTGGAGGGGAGGGCGCCGGTGCGACGCGACGGCGCCCGGCCAGGAGACGTGGTCGCCTACGCGGGGAACCTGGGACTGTCCGCAGCGGGGCTGGCCCTGCTGGAACGGGGGATCGACGGCCCCGCGGCCTGCCTGGACGAACACCGCAGGCCGAGCCCTCCCTACTCGGCGGGATCGGAGGCGGCCCGACTCGGCGCCACCGCCATGCTCGACGTCAGCGATGGGTTCCTACAGGACCTCGGGCACATCGCCGCGCGCAGCGGGGTGCGTATCGATCTGGACTCGAAGGCACTGCGCCCTGATCCGGCGCTCCTCGAAGCCATGGGAGTACTCGGTGTCGCGAAGGGGAAGATCGAAGAGGCCGCCCGTGGACTGATGCTCATGGGTGGGGAGGACCACTCGTTGGCCGCTGTCTTCCCCGCCGAGGTCGACCTTCCGGAGAACTGGCATCCGGTGGGAACCGTCGTGGCGACCGGCGATCCCTCGGGGGAGGACACGGGTCCCGCCGTCACCGTGGACGGGAACGTGATGGAGGGCGGGGGATGGGATCATTTCCGTCGGGCGTGAGCCCGATTGGATTTGTCCTGTTTGGCGATCACGCTAGGCTTTGCCATCGCGACCGGCATCGGCCGGCGGCCGGTCGGAAGGCGGACCGGGGGTCACGGCAGGGAAGCGGAGCAGCGTCGAGAGGCGGTTGATGAGGCGGTATGGCTAGGCGGCGTGGTCCTCGCCGGGGAGCCCACCGCAGCGAACCGGAGAACGCCGGTCCCCTGCGGAGGTTCGGCGGCCTTATCGAGAGCACTGTCCCCAAACGTGTGGAACCCCCGAGGCTGCTCAACGTCCTCGTCGTCTCCGGCGTCATCCTCGGCCTGCTCCTGTTCGGGTACAGCACCACCCAGATCTACCTGCAGTTCGGCGGTGCTCCCGGCGCGACCGAGGCGCCCGGGACCCAGGACGGGGCCGAACCCGACGAGGAGACCTCCGCCGAACCCGATGGGGCGAGCCCGGAACAGGGTGACTCGGGGCCCCAGACCCAGGCCGGGACCGAACCCACCACGGTCGTCTACCGGATCCTGGAGTCATCCTCCATGGGGTTCACCGGACAGGTCACCGTCACCAACACCTCCAACAGCACGCTGAACGCGTGGGAACTGGCGTTGGCGTTCGAGAGCGCCGAGGTCACCGACGTTCGAGACGCCGACTGGGAGCCCCTGGACGACGGCATCCTGGCCGGTCGGTCCGGTGCCGAGGCGGCGCTGGAGCCGGGAGAGTCGACCGAGCTCACCTTCGACGCGGTCGGGATCGCCCAGAGCCCGATCCGTTGCTCGCTCAACGGGCACGTCTGCCAACTCTGACCCACCGACTCCGCGCGGACCCGAGGCACACGAACGGATCCGGGCGTGACGAAGGCCCCCCGACCGGAGCCGGAGGGCCTTCGATGAAACAGACAGGGGCGGGTTCCCTTAGCGGGTCACCTTGCCGGCCTTGATGCACGAGGTGCATGCGTTCACACGCTTGGGCGTGCCGCCCACGCGGGTGCGAACGGTCTGGATGTTGGGGTTCCAGCGGCGGCGGGTGCGACGGTGCGAGTGGGAAACACTGTTACCGAACCCTGGTCCCTTGCCGCAGACGTCGCAGACGGAAGCCACGGTAACTCCATTCAAGCGCTCGGGATCGCGCACGTCGCCGCACGCGAAGGTTCATCCGACCGGGAGAGGTCGGGCGGACAGGTCGGCGAAGACGCCAACCTTGGAAGAGTACACGAGGGTGCTACCCGAAAGTGGAACTGGACCACTGGACGGCACCCGTTCGCGCAACGGTGGAACAGGTGCGGCCGAAGCCTGGAGCACCACCACCGGAGCATCGAGATCAGCCACAGAGGCATGGCGAAAACGCGATGAACTCTGACGAGTATACCCCGGTTGAGAGTGCCGCTCGCCCACCGCCGATGGCCCGGGGCGGCACCTCCGACACGGGCGACCGACCACATCGGGTCCCACCCGTCACAGCCGAGGTCTAACGTGGCGGGTGGATCGACGCACGAGTCCAGGACGGGGACGACAGTGAGCACCTGGGACGAGCCGCTGCGCAAGGGACCGCTCGGTGGCAGGACGGCCAAGGCACTGGCCGAGAAACTCGACCTGCACACCCTCGGCGACCTGCTGCGTTATTACCCGCGCCGCTACGACCGCCGCGGTGACCTGACCGACCTCGCCCTGTTGCGCGAGGGCGAGGACGTGACCGTGCAGGCCAAGGTGCTCGACGCCCGGCGCAAGACCATCCCGGCCCGTCAGGGGCGCCGCCGCCTGGACATGATGGAGGCCGTCGTCACCGACGGGACCGGCCGCCTGCACCTGACCTTCTTCAACCGGGGTTCCTATCACCAGGGCGCCCTGGTCCCGGGGCGACTGGCCATGTTCTCCGGCAGGGTCTCCACGTTCAAGGGACGCCGACAGCTCGACCATCCCGAGTACGTACTGCTCGACGAGGACGGCCTGGACGGGGAGGCGGCGCGGGCCTACGCCGACGAGGTCATCCCGATCTATCCGGCGGTCAAGGGGCTGGACTCGGCGACCATCGCCCGGTCGGTGGGCGTGGCCCTGGACTACGCCGTCGACATCCCCGACCCGCTCCCACCGGAGCCGCGCTCCGAACAGCGGCTGCTCGCCGTGCACGACGCCCTGACCCGGATCCACCGGCCCAAGGACATGGACGACCTCAAGCCCGCCCGACGCAGGCTGAAGTGGGATGAGGCGTTCGTGGTGCAGATCGCCCTGGCCCAGCGTCGGCAGAAGGCGGAGGAGCTGCCCGCCAAGCCCCGCCCCGGCGCGAGCGACGGCATCCTCGACGCGTTCGACGCTCGACTCCCCTTCACCCTCACCGACGGGCAGCGCGAGGTCGGTGACGCCCTGGCCGAACGACTTGAGGCGACCAACCCCATGCACTGCCTCCTGCAGGGCGACGTGGGCGCGGGCAAGACCCTCGTGGCCCTGCGCGCCATGTTGCGGGTCGTGGACTCGGGGGGCCAGGCCGTGATGCTCGCCCCCACCGAGGTCCTCGCCCAACAGCACCACCGCTCCATCGGCGCGATGCTCGGGGCGCTCGGCCGCGCGGGGCAGATCGACGGCGCCGAACACGCCACCAGGGTGGCGCTGCTCACCGGATCCATGGGCGCCGCCGCACGTCGGGAGGCGTTGCTGGACGCCGCCTCGGGCGCGGCCGGGATCGTCGTGGGCACGCACGCCCTGCTTCAGGAACACGTGTCCTTCGCCGACCTGGGCCTGGTGGTGGTGGACGAGCAGCACCGCTTCGGCGTGGAGCAGCGCGACGCCCTACGGGAGAAGGCCGTCGACGGCCGCCCGCACGTTCTGGTGATGACCGCCACACCCATTCCGCGTACCGTCGCGATGACCGTGTACGGGGACCTGGACGTGGTGGCGCTGACCCAATTGCCCAAGGGGCGCGCCCCGGTCTCCACGCACGTGGTCCCGGCCGCGGAGAAGCCCCACTTCCTGACCCGCGCCTGGGAACGGATCCGGGAGGAGGTCGGCCAGGGACGGCAGGCGTTCGTGGTGTGTCCCCGAATCGGCGACGGCACCGACGGTTCCGGTGGTGGCGAGACCGGAGACGAGGTGGACGCGCCACCGGAGGAGTCGCCCCAGGGCGCTCGCCCGCCGCTGGCCGTGCTGGACGTCCTGGCCCGTCTGAAGGAGGGGCCGTTGGCGGACGTGCGGGTGGAGGCCCTGCACGGCCGGATGACACCCGAGGACAAGGACGCGGTCATGCGCCGGCTGAACGCGGGGGAGACCGACGTGGTGGTCTCCACCACCGTCATCGAGGTGGGCGTGGACGTGCCCAACGCCACTGTCATGGCGATCATGGACGCCGACCGCTTCGGCGTCTCCCAGCTGCACCAGCTGCGCGGCCGGGTCGGTCGAGGACGGCTGCCCGGTCTCTGCCTGCTGGTCACCGAGTCGGAGGAGGGCACCCCCGCACGCGAGCGACTCGCCACGGTGGCGTCCACCACCAACGGATTCGAGCTGTCCCGCGCCGACCTGGAGATGCGCCGCGAAGGCGACGTCCTGGGCGACGCCCAGTCGGGTGCCCGTTCCAGCCTGCGCATGCTCACCCTGGTCTACGACGAGAAACTCATCGGCCAGGCACGAGAGGCGGCGACCCGGTACGTGGCGAAGGATCCGTCCCTGGCCGACCACCCGCCCCTGGCCCAGGCCCTGACCGCCCTGCTCCCGGAGGAGCGCGCCGAGTACCTGGAGAAGACCTGACCTTCCGGGCGTCCGAGAAGCCCTGCCCCTCGCCCGATCCCGTGAGCGCACTAACGTGGTGGCCATGACCCGCATCATCGCCGGGGCGGCGGGCGGTCGACGCATCAACGCCCCCGACGGCCGCACCACCAGGCCCACCAGTGACCGTGCCCGCGAGGCGTTGTTCGCCTCCGTCCAGTCCGACCTCGGCTCCCTCGACGGGATCCGGGTGATGGACCTGTACGCCGGATCGGGCGCCATCGGCCTGGAGGCCCTCTCACGCGGCGCGTCCCACGCCCTGATGGTGGAGGCCGACCGCAAGGCGGCGCAGGTGGTGCGCGGCAACATCGCGACGCTGAAGCTGCCCGGGGCCGAACTGGCCGCGGATCGCGTGGAACGCGTCCTGGCGCGCGGCAACACCGGAGCCCCCTACGACCTGGTGGTGGCCGACCCGCCCTACCCGGTCACCGAGGAGGAGATCGCCGGGGTCCTCGCCGACCTGGTCGACCACGGTTGGTCGACCGAGGACACGGTCGTGGTGATGGAGCGCTCCAAGCGCAGCCCGGAACCGACCTGGCCCAAGGGCATCGAACTCGACCGCAGCCGAAAGTACGGCGAGGCCATCCTCTGGTACGCCCGCGCCACCGGTTAGGCGGGGTCAAGGGAGCGTGTCCCCTGAGTCCGTACTGCGTGTGAATGTGGACACTAAGGGGGAGTTGCCCTAATCGGCGTGGAGTCCAACCCCTACGATCGCGGTACCCGCGAGTAGTTCAGGAGAGGGGCGATCCACCGTGCGCAGAGCTGTCTGTCCGGGTTCCTTCGACCCGGTCACCTACGGTCACATCGACATCATCGGTCGAGCCGCCAAACAGTACGACGAGGTCATCGCCGCCGTACTGAACAACGTCAACAAGCGGGGTCTCTTCGCCGTCCCCGAGAAGCTCGACATGCTTCGCGAGGGCACGTCCGAGTTCGGCAACGTGCGTGTCAGCGAGTTCGACGGGATGCTCGTCGACTTCTGCCGCGAGAACGACATCGGGACCATCGTGCGCAGCCTGCGCTCGGTCAGCGACTTCGACTACGAGTTGCAGATCGCGCAGATGAACTACCGGCTCTCCGGTGTGGAGACCGTCTTCATGACGGCCAACCCGCAGTACTCGTTCCTGTCGTCCAGCCTGGTCCGCGAGATCGCCCTGCACCGCGGCGACGTCTCCAGCCTGGTCACGCCCTACGTCCAGGGGCGACTCAAGGACAAGTACGAGGAGAAGCACGCGGAGTAGGATCTTCGGGCCCTGATTTGGGTGCGCGGGGGCATGGTAGGTAGAATCCTGGTTCGACCATGGGCGTCGCCGGTCTTCGGCGTGCGCTCAGGCCGGTCAGCACCACCGTGAACGACCGACGCGCAGGCGTCGGCGAGCTCGTGCCCGGCCCTCGGAACCTCTTTTGAAAGCGCGATCACTCTGTCTCGTCTAGATGCCCGTGGCCCGTACGTGGTCGACACCCGCCCGCTGGGCCGCCAGCCGGGGTCGATGCGGACCGTCAACCGTATCGTGACCCTCACCGAAGGGTTCGAGACGGCGATGGCCGGCGTGCCCAAGGGGCAGGAGATCGAGCTGGACCTGCGCTTGGAGGCCGTCATGGAGGGGGTCCTGGTCACCGGGACCGTCAGCGGCAACCTGACCGCCGAGTGCTCCCGCTGCCTCGAACCCCTGTCCGAGGAGCTGGAAGCCCGCTTCCAGGAGATGTTCCGTTACCCCGGGGACGATGACGACGTCACCGCGTCCGGTGGTGAGGACTCGGGCGACGAGGATGAGGACTACTATCTAGAGGGCGACCTGCTCGACCTCGAACCGGTGGTCCGAGACGCCGTCGTGCTCGCGCTCCCACTCTCGCCGCTGTGCGGCCCGGACTGCCCCGGTCTGTGCTCCGAGTGTGGCGTCAAGCTCGCCGAGGCCGGGCCCGATCACGGGCACGGCGACGGCATCGACCCGCGTTGGGACGCACTCCGTGGAATCACGGAGGACCCCGGCGAGCAATGAGCTCGTGAACCGGTCGCCCACGGTGCCCCAGGGCCCGACCGACCGGAGCACACCCTCCCCGCCACAGCGCGCGGGGTGACCAGATAAGCGACCTCCCGCGACCGCGCGGGGGTGACCCAGGAGGATTGAAGTGGCCGTCCCGAAGCGGAAGATGTCGCGGAGCAACACCCGGACCCGCCGTTCCCAGTGGAAGGCGTCGCGCCCGGTGCTGGTCAACTGCCCGCGCTGCCGTGACCCGAAGCAGCCCCACATCGCGTGCCCGAGCTGCGGCACCTACAACAACCGCCAGGTCACGAACCCGGCGTAACGATGTACCGGCCCCGGGCGGCATGCGCCCGATCCCGGTCTTCGACGAACACGCAGGCGGGGCGGAACCCATCGGGGATCCGCCCCGTTGTGCTGTCCAGGAGGGGATTCGGGAGTCCCGGTGTCACCCGGTCTTTGTAGAGTGATCTCGTACGGCCGGGGAAGTCATCTTCCGTGGCACTCTCGACACCGGAGGGTTCCGGGTCCGCAGTGGCTCCCGAGATCGTGGTGGCCGCCGGGGGAGCACATGCTCCCGCGACGATCACCTCGTTTTCGAGCGTCCCGGTCGGGCCGAGGGATCCCCACAGCACTCGCGCGCTCCGGCGCGCCCGAACCAGGGAAGCGAACCCGCGTGGCCAGTCAACTCTCCGCATCCGAGGCGAAGTCGTTCCACAGGGCGATCGGGGTCGAGGTCGACCCCAAGATCCTGCTCCGAGCCCTCACCCACCGTTCCTACGCCTACGAGAAGGGCGGCCTGCCCACCAACGAGCGACTGGAGTTCCTCGGCGACTCCGTGCTGGGCCTGGTCGTCACCGACACGCTGTTCCGCAAACACCCGGACCTGCCGGAGGGCCAGCTCGCCAAGCTGCGCGCGGCGGTGGTGAACATGCGCGCCCTCGCCGACGTCGCCCGCGGGCTGGGCATCGGTCAGTACATCCGCCTGGGTCGGGGCGAGGAGGGTACCGGGGGCCGGGACAAGTCCTCGATCCTCGCCGACACCCTGGAGGCCATCATCGGCGCGGTCTACCTGGACCGTGGTCTGGACGTGGCCTCGGAGTTCGTGCACCGCCTCTTCGACCCGCTCATCGCGACCGCGTCGGGGCTGGGCGCCGGTCTGGACTGGAAGACCTCCCTGCAGGAGCTCACCGCCGCCGAGATGCTCGGCGTGCCCGAGTACCACGTGGACGAGAGCGGCCCCGACCACCAGAAGACCTTCCGCGCCACCGTGCGGGTGGCGGGGGAGAGCCACGGGCTGGGTGAGGGGCGCAGCAAGAAGGAGGCCGAGCAGCAGGCCGCGGAGGCGGCCTGGAAGGCCATCCGCGCCCGCTCGGACCAAGGCGCCGCCCAGAGCGGGGAGGCCCCCGCCAGGTCCCAGGGCGGCAAGGGGCAGGCCAACAAGACGAAGGGGCGTGGTTGACCCGTGCCCGAACTTCCCGAGGTCGAGGTCGTGCGGCGTGGTCTCGACGAGCACGCGGTGGGCCGTCGGATCGGTGCCGTGGAGGTGCTGCACCCGCGTTCGATCCGTCGTCACGTACCCGGACCCGCGGACTTCGTCGGCCGGCTGGCGGATCGCACCCCGACGGCGGTGCGCCGACGCGGCAAGTACATGTGGTTGGTGCTGGACAGCGGCGAGATGCTGCTGACCCACCTGGGCATGAGCGGCCAGATGCTGGTGCAGCCACAGGGCAAGCCGGACGAGAAGCACCTGCGCGTGCGGTTGCCACTGTCCGACGGACAGGAGCTGCGCTTCGTCGACCAGCGCACCTTCGGCCACCTGCTGGTGGACGAGCCGGGGGAGCGGGCCGAGGTGCCGGTGTCGGTGGACCACATCGCCCTGGACCCCCTGGACCCGGAGTTCGTCCCCGAGTCGTTCGTAGGGGCGCTGCGGGCCAAGCGGACCGAGGTCAAGCGAGCCCTGCTCGACCAGTCGCTGATCAGCGGTGTGGGAAACATCTACGCCGACGAGGCGCTGTGGCGCTCCCGCCTGCACTGGGCGCGGTCCACCCGGGGGTTGAGCAACGCCCAGGCGCTGGAACTGCTCGGACACGTCACCGAGGTGATGACGGAGGCGCTGGAGGTCGGCGGCACCACGTTCGACGGGTTGTACGTCGACGTCAACGGGGAGAGCGGCTACTTCGAGCGCGGGCTGAACGCGTACGGCCGACGGGATCGGCCGTGCGGACGTTGTGGGACCGCGATCGTGCGCGAGGCGTTCATGAACCGTTCCTCGTTCAGTTGCCCGACCTGCCAGCGGGCGCCTCGCTCCCGGGCCTGAGGTTCTCTGGAGAAGTCCCCTGCTCAGGGGCGGAAAGTGCCCCGCGTCGCCTAGGGGAAGGGCGATGGGGCGTGTCGGTGAGGAAACTGTCGCCGCGAGGTAAGGGAGTGGCCCGACCATGGGAGAACGGAGTGAACCCGTCCGGCTGACCGCGTGGGTGCGTGGTCGGGTGCAGGGGGTGGGTTTCCGCTGGTGGGCGCGGTCTCGGGCGCTCGAAATCGGGCTGACCGGAGCCGCCACCAATCTCGACGACGGTCGTGTGGAGGTCGTCGCGGAGGGCCCCCGGGCCGACTGTGGGCGCCTTCTGGAGCACCTCAGAGGCGGGGGAACACCCGGTCGTGTGGATTCCGTGATCGAACGTTGGTCCCCGCCAGGGGGTTCCTTCGACGGTTTCGTCGAGCGTTGAGTAGACTGGAAGGGTAACGCGGTACGAATCATCCACCGTCGAATGGCGCATCACAGCCGTGGACGGTGGTCGCGGGCCAGGGCGCCGGACGTGAGAGCTCCGCCGTCACCGGCCGCACGCGGCACCGGGGGTGGACCGATTCGGATCGTGCGAAACCACGTGCCTTGAGCCCCTACGGCCGGGCAGTGGTCGTTACGGACTGTTGTAATCCAATCTTGACCAGCGGCGCGCATGGTGAGACTCTTAAAGACACATCGCGCATCAACCACCCGTGACACACGACCCACGGTCGTTTCATTACACGGGATGTCGCACGTGCGCACAACCACTGGTCACTCAGCGTGGAGGACCCACATCATGGCGAAGGCTCTGTTCGGCCACGTCGGCGGCTCCGACCCTCGAATGGTTTCGGAGATGCGGCGGCTTCAGAAGCGGGTACGCGACCTTGAGGACGAGATCGGTCGTCTTCAGGCACAGAACGACCAGCTCAGCATGGCCGTCACCGACGTCGCCACCAGCGCGACCGACCGCGAGCCCGCGCTCGCCTGAACCACAACACCACGTTCGTAGCCGCACGGGTGGGTGCGAACGAGATCTGTCGATCCACTGACGGGGACGCCGACAACATCACTGGCGTCCCTGGCCGGATCGATCACCCGTGCTTCCGCCGCTGAATTTTTCCTTCCCTTGGCGGCCTCTTTAAGCGTTGTACCCGGCGGGCCGAAGGGCAACCCTGTGTGTTCGCCGGACATTCCCCTGGATGTCAACCCCTGACCGGGCCGGTTTTCCGGCCGTGTCCCATTCTCCCGAGAACCCCCGCCGGTAAGCGGATCCGTGCGCGCGGTGTCGCAGTTCATCGGGCTCGGAAGCTCCTAACATCACCCTTTGGTCACCGCTTCGTGGCACCCTTGTTGTCGGCCTCGTGGCGACCGCCCGTGGCGAGAACGGTGACCGTCGTGGGAGGTGTGGGTGTACCTGAAGAATCTGACGTTGCGCGGCTTCAAGTCGTTCGCGTCGGCCACCACCCTTCGATTCGAACCGGGGATCACCTGCGTGGTGGGGCCCAACGGTTCGGGCAAGTCCAACGTCGTCGACGCCCTGTCCTGGGTGATGGGTGAGCAGGGGGCCAAGTCCCTGCGCGGCGGCAAGATGGAGGACGTGATCTTCGCGGGTACCTCCACCCGCCAGGCGCTGGGACGTGCCGAGGTCAGCCTCACCATCGACAACACCGACGGCGCGCTGCCGATCGATTACACCGAGGTCACCATCAAGCGGACGATGTTCCGCAACGGCGGCTCCGAGTACGCGATCAACGGCGACACCTGTCGCCTGCTGGACATCCAGGACCTTCTCAGCGACTCCGGCATCGGCCGGGAGATGCACGTCATCGTGGGCCAGGGCCAACTGGACACCGTGTTGCACGCCGGCCCGGAGGAACGCCGCGCCCTCATCGAGGAGGCCGCGGGCATCCTCAAGCACCGCAAGCGCAAAGAGAAGGCGATCCGCAAGCTCAACGCGATGCAGGGCAACCTGGACCGCGTCACCGACCTCACCGCCGAACTGCGCCGTCAGCTCAAACCCCTTGGCCGCCAGGCCGAACTCGCCCGCAAGGCCGCCGTCATCCAGGCCGACCTGCGCGACGCCCGCCTGCGCCTCCTCGCCGACGACATCGTCACCCTCACCGACAAGCTCGCCAAGGAGGAGGCCGACGAGAAGGACGTCCTCCAACGACGCGGCGCCACCGAGGCCTCCCTCAAGCAGTCCCAGGAACGTGAGGCCGAGCTGGAGGCACAGTCCACCGCCGCCGCCCCGAACCTGGCCAGGGCCAACGACACCTACCACGCGCTCTCACGCCTCACCGAACGCCTCGACGCCGTGCGCGGCCTGGCCACCGAACGCCACCAGAACCTGAGCGCGGTGCAGGGCGAGGTGGTCGGCCGCCGCGACCCCGAGGAACTGGAGATGGAGGCCGAGGAGGCCGCCGCCCAGGAGGAGGAGCTACAGACCCGCTTGGAGGAGGCCCGCGAGGTCCTGGAGACGAGCGTCACCGAGCGCGCCGCCGCCGAGGACGCCCTGCACCGGGAGGAACGCCGGTTGGAGGCCGCCTCCCGCGCCTCCGCCGAACGCCGCGAGGGCCTCGTTCGCCTGTCCGCGCGGGTGGAGGGTCTGCGCGGTCGCCTGGCCTCCCACGGGTCGGAGATCGCCCGTTTGGAGGAGGCCGCCGCCCAGGCCGCCGAACGCGCCGCCGGTGCCCAGACCGAGTACGAGATGGCGGCCGAGGAGTCGGCCGGACTCGACGAGGGTGACGCCGAACTCGACCAGACCCAGGAACGGTTCACCCAGAGCCTGTCCGCGGCCGACGCCGAACTCAACCGGCTCCGCGACGCCGAACGCACCGCTGAGGGTGAACGCGCCGCGCTGGCCGCGCGCAAGGAGGCGCTGGAACTGGGGCTGGCGCACAAGGACGGCGCGGGCACCCTGCTGGCCGCGAACCTTCCCGGCATGCTCGGTGGCCTGGCCACCCTGGTCCAGGTCGAACCCGGACACGAGACCGCTGTGGCCGCCGCGTTCGGGGTGGCCGCCGGCGCGGTGGCCGTGACCGACCACGATAGCGCCATGGCCGCCCTGGAACTGCTCAAGTCCGAGGACGCCGGACGCGCCGGGATCGTGGTGTCCCGAGCGGTGCCCTGCGCCGAACGAGCCGACTGGCCCGCGCTGCCCCAGGGCGTCCGCTATGCCGCGGACGCCGTCACCGCGCCCGACCACCTGACCGGCGCCGTCACCGCGTTGCTGGACCGGGTGGCGT
This sequence comes from Nocardiopsis sp. NPDC055551, assembly GCF_053619415.1. Classification (NCBI taxonomy): domain Bacteria; kingdom Bacillati; phylum Actinomycetota; class Actinomycetes; order Streptosporangiales; family Nocardiopsidaceae; genus Nocardiopsis; species Nocardiopsis sp. NPDC055551. The sequence continues at coordinate 213,431 of NZ_JBSHJJ010000005.1, forward strand.
TGGCCTCCGACGCCCGTGCGGCCCTGGACCTGGTCGCAACCCTGCCCGGGGTGCGGGCCGTCACCCCCGAGGGAGACGTGTTCGCCACCGAGCTGGTGCACGGCGGCACCGCGGCGGCGCCCAGCCTGTTGGAGGTCCAGGCCGCGGTCGACGAGGCCGCCGAGCGCCTGGAGACCGCCACCGAGACCGCCAAACGGGTGGCCGTGGACCTGGACGCCGCCAAGCGCGACCGCGCCGACATCGCCCGGGCCGCCGAGGAACTCACCGCCCGACGCAAGCAGAGTGACCGCAAACGCAACGAATCCGCCCAGCGTCTGGGCAAGCTCGGCGGGCAGGCGCGTTCGGCCGAGGCCGAGTCCGAGCGCTACCAGGCGGCCGCGGCCAAGGCCGGCGCCGCGCGCGACGAGGACGTCCTGAGGCTGGAGGCCATGGAGGCCGAGCTGGCCGAGGCGGAGGAGATCACCGCCGCCGTGGAGGAGGAGGCGCCCGACGCCGACCATCGCGACGAACTCTCCGACCTGGCCTCCCGAGCCCGTGCCACCGAGATGGAACGCCGTCTGTCGGTGCGCACCGCCGAGGAACGCGCCAGGTCCATCGCCGGTCGGGCCGACGCGCTGCTCGCCCAGGCCGCGGAGGAACGTCGGGCCGTCGAACGCGAGGCCGAGCGCCGCCGCGACCGGGCCGCCCAGGCCACCGTCGCCCGGGCCGTCACCGAGAGCGCCCGACTGGCCCTGGAACGTATCGCCGTGTCGGCGGCCACCGCCGAGACCGAACGCGCCACGGCCGAGGCCGAACGCGAGGCGCGCGACGGCGAACTCAAGACGGTGCGGGCCCGCGTGCGGGAGCTCTCCGTGGAGATGGAGAAGCTCACCAGCTCCGCGCACAGCGGAGAGGTGGCCCGCGCCGAGCGTCGGCTGCGCCTGGAGCAGATGGAGACCAAGGCCATGGAGGAGCTGGGCGTGGACGTGCCCACGCTCGTCGCCGAGTACGGTCCGCGCGTACCGGTGCCGCCGCCCGCGGACGCCCACGAGGACGCGGTCCCGTTGCCGTACGTGCGCGAGGTGCAGGCCAAGCGTCTCAAGGCGGCCGAACGACAGCTCAACCAGCTCGGCAAGATCAACCCGCTGGCCCTGGAGGAGTTCGCGGCGCTGGAGGAGCGGCACGCGTTCCTCAACGCGCAGTTGGAGGACCTGAAGAAGACCCGTCGCGACCTGATGGACATCGTCGCCGAGGTCGACGCCCGGGTGCAGGAGGTGTTCTCCTCCGCCTACCTGGACGTGGAACGCGAGTTCGCGGCGATCTTCGGCCGTCTGTTCCCCGGAGGCGAGGGCAGGCTGGTGCTCACCACACCGGAGGACATGCTGACCACCGGCATCGAGGTGGAGGCCCGCCCGCCGGGCAAGAAGGTCAAGCGACTGTCGCTGTTGTCGGGCGGTGAGCGTTCACTCACCGCGGTGGCGTTCCTCGCCGCGATCTTCAAGGCGCGCCCCTCGCCCTTCTACGTGATGGACGAGGTCGAGGCCGCCCTGGACGACACCAACCTGCAGCGGCTGTTGGTGATCTTCGAGGAGTTGCGGGAGTCGTCGCAGCTCATCGTGATCACCCACCAGAAGCGCACGATGGAGGCGGCCGACGCCTTGTACGGCGTCACCATGCAGGGCGACGGCATCTCCCAGGTGATCAGCCAAAAGCTCGAACGTCCGACGTCCTGACGCGGCATGGGCCACCGCGTTCGGATCAGCGGTCGAGGGAGCCGATGAAGCGCGAGGCCTCGTCCTCGGTCATGCCGGTCTCCTTCGCGACCATCAGGACGGCGTCGGCGACACGGTCCCGAGCCAACAGTTCGCGGGTCCGGTCGGCGAGGCTCTGACCGTCCGCGGGCCCGGCCGGGCTCCAATCGCCCGCTTCGATGGCCTCGGCGAGGCTTTTGGCCTCGGCCAGCCCCATGCCGGTGCGTTCGCGGACGACCTTGATGGCGTGGATCTTGCGGCCGTTCCGGATGTGTCCGAGGACCTCCTCGTACCCGGGCCGGTCGAGCTCCCTACGGGTGGGTTCGGGAATGCGGAAACGGTCGAAGAATCCGGCCATGGGGAGCCCTTCCGAGAGTCGGGGAATGGGGACGTTCGCCCCGGCGAAGCAGTGTACGCCCGGCCGGCGACCGAGCCGCGGGCGGACGCGAAGGGGCCGCCCTCCCGGTGGGGAGGACGGCCCCGAAGAGGAGACCGGGGTCAGCCTCGGTCGATGGTGATGACCGGGGAGGTCCAGTCCTCCCAGTGGTCCGGGTCGTCAGGGTCGCCGAGCGCCTTCAGCGCCCGGGCCTCCAGCCGGTAGTCACCGTCGCGCACGTCGGTGATCCGGCCGTGCGAGTCCGTCACGGTGCCGTCCCAGGCGTAGGCGAAGAACGCCGTGGGGGTCGCACTGCGGTTGACGTGGTCGACCGACAGGGCGATGTTGCGGTCCGGGTGGACCGGTCGGCCGGTGCGCTCGTCGACCACGGTCATCTCCAGCTTGGTGACGTGGTGGTCGAAGTGGGCGATCACGTAGGGCACGTCCGGCAGACCGTCCACCCAGTCCAGGGAGTAGGCGGCGCCCTCGGGCTGGTTCTCGTACCCGCCGCCGCTGCCGGCGCAGTCCAGACCGAAGAACGCCTCGCACTCGGTGATCTTGGTCAACCACGGAAGCTCGTGCGTGTTCCCGTCGCCGTCGGTGATCGGGGTCATGGCGTCGATGGCCTGGTAGTCGCCGTTGTAGGCGGCGTACGGCACGCGGTGCGTGTCACCCTCGCCGTCTCCCTCGGTGACCTTGACGTAACCGCCGTAGATCATCTGGTCGAGGTCGTCGGCGGGCGGAGTGATGGTCACGTCGACGGAGACCGAACCGCCGGCCGGCACCGTCACCTCGTCCTGACCGAACACGGCCTCGGCGTAGGTGTCGTTGAACAGCGGTGCGAACGTGTCGCCGTGGGTGCCCAGGGCGGGCTCGTGTTCGATCGCGTAGGTGGCCTCGGCGTCACCGTCGTTGGTGATGGTGACGGTCTCGGTCACGGGCCCCTCGGTGGCGCCCAGGCCGAGCTTGCCGGGGGACAACGAGGTGGTCGCCTCCACGGCTCCGGGCAGGTCGAGCATGCCGGCGCCCTGACGGTGGACGTTGTCGAGCACGCCCATGTCCGGGTCGCCCCACCACATGGTCGGGTCCGCGGAGTTCTGGAGCACGTCGCGTACGTCGTGGGCGTCCAGGTCGGGCCGGGACTCCAGGACCAACGCGACGCCGCCCGCGACGTGCGGGGACGACATCGAGGTGCCGCTGACCGTGGCGTAGCCGCCCTTGGCCATGGGGTAGGTGGAGCTGATCAGACCGCCCGGGGCGCCGATGTCCGGCTTCAGGGACAGGTCGGCGCCCAGACCGTAGGAGCTGAAGCTGCTGATCAGCCCGCCGGTCGGGTTCGGGATGGTGGTCTCCTCACCGGTCCAGGTGAGGGTGACGCTCTCGCCGGACTCCAGGAGCTCCAGGAGGTGCGCGCCGGACTCGTCGGAGACGCCGACGGAGAAGGCACCGCGGTCGACGATGCCGCCGCCCGCGAACATGCCGGGCAGGTTGTTGTAGACCACGACACCGGTGGCGCCCGCGTCGACGGCGGCGTCGTACTTCTCGGTGAAGGTGCACTCGCCGCGGACCATCAGCGCGGTCTTGCCCTCGGGGTCGCCTTCGAGTTCGTCGCCCGCGGCCAGACAACCGCGGCCGATGTCCACGATCTCGTCGGTCTCCCCGGACGTCGGTGGAAGCGTGGCGTCGTCCATCTCCATGTAGGCGACGGTCTCGCCGCTCTGGGTGACCTCGGCCGCGGCCGCGCGGATGTGCGTGTTGTCGTAGGCGGCCACCCCGATGACGTCCTCGCCCAGACCGGGCGCGCCCGCGGAGTACAGGCCGGTGGCGCCCTCGTTGCCGATGGAGGCGACCACGACCATGCCCTCGTCGACCAGTCGGTCGGAGGCGACGGCGGTCGGGTACTGCGGCCAGGAGTGCGCGGAGCCGATGCTCATGTTGAGCACGTCCATGTCGTCGGCCAGGGCCTGCTCCATGGCGGCGATCATGATGTCGGACGTGGTGGAACCGGCGCAGCCGAACACCTTGTAGGCGCCGAACTCCACGTCGGGCGCCACACCGGTGACCTGGCCCTGGGCGCCGACGATGCCGGCGACGTGGGTGCCGTGCCCGTTGCAGTCCTGTGGGTCGTCGTCGGGGATCGGCTCGGCGTTCTCGGGGTCGCCGGCGTTGAAGTCGTCACCGACGAAGTCGTGGCCGGTCACCACGCGTTCGGATGGGAACCCGCCGGGGCCGCCCAGGTCGGGATGGGTGTAGTCGACTCCGGTGTCCATGATGGCCACACGCAGTCCCTCGCCGGTCAGACCGAGCTCGCTCTGCGCGATGTCGGCGCCGGTCATGCCCAGGGCCGTGTCCATCTCGGGCTCGTTGTCGGCGATCTCGGGGATCTCGTGCCGCATGACCGGGTGAATGGCGGCCACACCGGGGATCTCCCGGGCCGTTCCGATCTGATCGTCCTCCATCTCCACGGAGACGCCGTTCCACAGTTCGGTGAAGGAGTGGCGTTCGGTGTACTCAAGGCCGTGTTCTCGGGCCTCGGCGTGGAATTCGGTGTGTTCGTCGTCGACACGGGCGACGGAGGTGCCCTCGGTGGTGGGTGGGCCTTCGAGTTCGATGAACCACAGGTCCTGGACCTGGTGGGTGAGCTCGCCGTTGCCCGCGGTGGGGGCGGGGTGCAGGGGAGCGAGCCCCTGTTCCTCGTCCGCGGTCGCGGGTGTGGCCGCCACCAGGCCGGCGATGAGTGTCAATCCGGCCAATGGGGCCAGGCGTGATCGGTGGGGTGCCACCTTGTCAACACATCCCTTCTCGTGCGCGCCTCAGGACAGCGGGGGAATCGACGACCCACCGGGTATGGAGTGCACACACGGAGGGGATACGCCGGAAGTGTCCGTATTGGGAGGATCGGCGCGCATGGCAACGAGATCATTGCCGTGTGCGATGTGGGGTGTCAATGTTCATTCAGACTCAATATGGCCACATGGCGTGACGAAGTGCCGTGAGTTTCCTCCGGGGTTGCAATGGTTTATAAAACGGACGGAAGACGTATTTCGTCTTAATGTCCATGAAAACGGTTGGGTTGGCTTCCGGAGCCGGAACGTGACCGTTTCACGAAAACGACCGTCCGTAACGAAGGACACGCAGGTCGGAGTGGTCGCACACGCCCGAGTCGGTCCCCAAGTACCGCGCAGTAGAGTTGGACGCGCTGTGCCGTCCCACCCGGGTCGGTACCAGCCGGTGTCGATCGAGCGAAGTCCGGCAGGCGGCCACATCCGGCCGCCGGATCCGGCGCTGTCCCGCAACTGTGAAGCCCCGCCGAGCGCGGGGACGAGCCAGGTCGCCTCGCCGACGCCGACGTCCCCTGTCCTCGTGGGAAGGACCGGCCGTCCCGATCTGGGCCGTGCTCCTCCCCGCACGCACTCGAAGGAGCACCGTGCGGATCGCCCGCCAGCTTCCCATCGCCCTCTTGGGCGCCACGCTCGCCCTCACCGCCTGCGGTACGGACGACCCCGAACCGGAGAACACGGAGGAGACCACCGAGACCGCGTCGGCGGAGTGCGGTGTCCCCGAGCCCGCCGAGCGTACCGAGATCGGTGACGGCACCTTCCCGGTCACCGTCGACGACTCCGTCGGCGAGGTCACCCTGGAAGAGGCGCCCGAGCGCATCGTCTCGCTCTCCCCCAGCACCACCGAGTCCCTCTTCGCCATCGACGCCGGCGACCAGGTCGAGGCGGTCGACGAGTACTCCTACTACCCCGAAGAGGCCCCCACCACGGACCTCAGCGGCTACACCCCCAGCGTCGAGGCCATCAGCGAGTACGACCCCGACCTGGTCATCCTCTCCGACAGCGCCATCGACAGCGTGGAGCAGCTCGACGCCGTGGACATCCCCACGCTCGTGCTGGGCGACGCCGCCGACCTGGAGGACGTCTACGCCCAGATCCGCCTGCTCGGCGAGGTCACCGGCAAGACGGAGGAGGCCGACGCGGAGGCCGACCGGGTCGAGACCGATTTCAACGCCGTCGTCGAAGAGGCCTGCGGAGCCCTGGGTGACACCGAACTCACCTTCTACCACGAGCTCGACGACACCCTGTTCTCCGTCACCTCCGCCACCTTCGTCGGTCAGGTCTACGACGCGTTCGGCCTGGTGAACATCGCCGACCAGACGGACGACACCGAGAGCGGCGGCTACCCGCAGCTGTCCACCGAGTTCGTGGTGGAGGAGAACCCGGACCTGATCTTCCTGTCCTACGGCGACGAGTCCGCCGTCGAGGACGTGGCCGAACGCCCCGCCTTCGACACCGTCACCGCGGTCGAGAACGACGCCGTGCACCTGCTCGACGAGGACACCTCCTCCCGCTGGGGACCGCGTGTGGTCGACTTCGCCGAGACCGTCGGCGAAGCCGTCCAGCAGAGCGCGGGCGAGTAGAGGAAGGGCGGAGGTAGGGCGGTGAAGGGCTTCGGGGTCCCGTTCGGGTGGTTGCTGGCCGGCGTGGTCGTGCTGTGCACGGCCGCGGTGTTCGGCGTCTCGGCCGGGGCGGCCTCCCTGACCGCCACCGACATCCTCCGCCACTTCGTCGGTCTCCTGCCCTTCGGCTGGGTGGAGTCACCCCTGACCGAACGGCAGGAGGCACTGCTCATGGAGCTGCGCCTGCCCCGAGTGGTGATGGGCGCGATCGTCGGCGCACTCCTGGCCACCGCGGGCGGCGCCTACCAAGGGGTCTTCCGCAATCCACTGGCCGACCCCTTCCTGCTCGGTGCCGCCGCCGGCGCCGGGCTGGGAGCCACCATGGTCATGGTGTTCGGCGGCGACCTCGTCGCCGACCCCCGGGCGCTGGTCCCCGTGGCGGCCTTCGTCGGCGCGCTCCTGGGGGTGGCCGCCGCCTACGCGCTCGGTTCCACCGCCGGAGGAGGGGGCACCGCCGCTCTGGTGCTCGCCGGGGTGGCCGTCTCCTCCTTCCTGTCCGCGGCGCAGACCCTCGTCCAACAGATGGGGATCGACCAGCTCCAACGCATCTACGCGTGGCTGCTCGGTGGCCTCGGCCGGGGCGGCTGGGACGACGTGCGGCTCATCGCCCCCTACGCCGCGGTGGGACTGGCCGTGCTGCTGCTGTCCGGTTACCTGCTGGACATGCTGGCGCTGGGCGACGACAAGGCCGTCAGCCTCGGCCTCAACCCGGCCGCGGTGCGCCTGGTCGTCATCGCCGCCGCGTCCCTTGCCACCGCGGCCGCCGTGTCGGTGAGCGGACTCATCGGGTTCGTCGGCATCGTCGTGCCGCACATCGTGCGCCGCCTGGTCGGCTCCAACTATCGGGCGATCCTGCCGGTCACCGTGTTGGCCGGCGGTGCCTTCCTCGTCACCGTCGACATCGTGGCGCGCACGATCGTCGCCCCCGCGGAACTGCCCATCGGCGTGGTCACCGCCTTCCTCGGAGCACCGTTCTTCGTGCTCATCCTGCGCACCACACGCCATCGCGGTACCTGAGCCCCGTCCCGGGCCGTGCCCGGTGGACCGGACGTGATGCGAACGCGTCGGACACTCTGGAAGACTGGCTCACGCTATGGACATCACCTTGCTCGTAAGCATCATCGTCGTCGTCGCCCTCCTGGTGGTCGGCGGGTTCTTCCTGGTCAGGACCCGAAGCTCGGTCGCGCCGGGCAAGGAGGAGACCAAGCCCGAGGTCACCGACACCCCTAAGGCGCCCGCACCGGAGGAGGACCGGGAACGGGACGAGGGGACGGTACGCACGCCCCCCGCCCACGCGCCTCCGGCGGAGGAGGCCGAACCCGAGGCCCCCGCCGCCCCCGCCGAACCCGAGATCGAGACCCCGCCCCCGTCAGAGGGACGCATGGTCCGCCTGCGGGCCCGATTGGCCCGTTCCCAGAGCTCTCTCGGCCAGGGATTGCTCAACCTGCTCTCCGCCAAGAACCTCGACGAGGACACCTGGGAGGAGATCGAGGACACGCTGATCACCGCTGACATCGGCGTGACCTCGGCCACCCAGATCGTGGAGAACCTGCGCACCCGGGTCAAGGTGCTCGGCACCCGTGACACCGAGGAGGTGCGGAGCCTGCTCCGCGACGAACTCCTCGAACAGATCGGTGCCGGCACCGACCGTGTCGTGCGCACCACGCCGCACGGCGACCGCCCGGCCGTGGTCATGGTCGTGGGAGTCAACGGCACCGGCAAGACCACCACCACCGGCAAGCTCGCCCGTGCCCTGGTCGGTGACGGTCGCAGCGTGGTCCTGGGCGCCGCCGACACCTTCCGCGCGGCAGCCGGCGAACAGCTCCAGACCTGGGGTTCCCGGGTCGGCGCCCCGGTCGTGCGCAAGGAGGAGGGCGCCGACCCCGCCAGCGTCGCCTTCGACGCGGTCGCCCGTGGAATCGAGGACGGGGCCGACACCGTCATCATCGACACGGCCGGACGCCTGCACACCAAGACCGGGCTCATGGACGAGCTCGGCAAGGTCAAGCGCGTGGTGGAGAAGAAGTCCCAGGTCGACGAGGTCCTCCTCGTCCTGGACGCGACCACCGGACAGAACGGCCTGCGCCAGGCGCGGGTGTTCGCCGAGGTCGTGAACGTCTCCGGCATCGCCCTGACCAAGCTCGACGGCACCGCCAAGGGCGGCATCATCGTCCAGGTCCAGCGTGAGCTGGGCGTCCCGGTCAAGCTCGTCGGGCTGGGGGAGGGCCCCGACGACCTGGCGCCCTTCGACCCCGAGGTCTTCGTGGACGCGATCCTGGGCTGAGTCCCGAACCCACACGAACCCACCGAAGAGGCCGGCGCACCAGCGGGTGCGCCGGCCTCTTCGCGCCTCCGCTTCACCGCTCCGTAACACCGTCCGCGGTCCTTTTACGCCCGCGCAACACGTGGGGCTCCGATGGGTAACACCGGAGATGGACCGTTGTCGCCGTGGTGATCCGAGACGGGCCCGAAGACGCGCTCGCCGACCGGTGCCCTCGTCGAAAGACGACCTCACCCGTCCATCCCATGGAGGCGACGAAATGATCGACACCGGCAATACCGCGTGGCTGCTGATGAGCGCCGCGCTGGTGATGCTCATGACCCCGGGCCTGGCGTTCTTCTACGGAGGCATGTCGCGGGCCAAGAGCGTCCTCAACATGATGCTCATGAGCTTCAGCAGCATCGCGATCGTCAGCGTCCTGTGGGTGCTCATCGGGCACTCGTTGACCTACGCTCCCGGCCACGGTGCCCTGGACCTGTTCATCGGCGGCTTCGACTACGTCGGACTGACCGGGATCATGACCGAGGTCGAGCCGGCCGCCGACGGTGAGGGCGGCTACCCGCTGCTCGTCGACGCCGGCTTCCAGCTGATGTTCGCGGTCATCACCGTGGCCCTGATCAGCGGGGCCATCGCCGACCGCGCCAAGTTCGGCGCCTGGCTGCTCTTCGCCCCGGTGTGGGCGCTCCTGGTCTACTTCCCCGTCGCCCACTGGGTCTGGGGCGGCGGCTGGGTCGCGCGCATGCACGAGTGGACCGGGCTGCCCGAGGTCATCGACTTCGCCGGTGGAACCGCCGTCCACATCAACGCCGGCGCGGCGGCGCTCGCGCTGGTCCTGGTCCTGGGCCGACGCAAGGGCTTCGGCTCGGAGTCCACGCGCCCGCACAACCTGCCGTTCGTCCTGCTGGGCGTCGCGCTCCTGTGGTTCGGCTGGTTCGGCTTCAACGGCGGTTCCGCCTACGCCGCCAACGAGCAGGCCGCCCTGGCCCTGGTCAACACCCAGGTCGCCACCGCCGCCGCCACCGCCGCGTGGATGCTGGTCGAGCGCCTCCGCTACGGCAGGGTCAGCGCCCTCGGTTTCGCCTCCGGCGCCATCGCCGGTCTGGTCGCGATCACCCCGTCGGCCGCCAACGTCACCCCGGTCGGCGCGATACTCGTCGGTGCCCTGTCCGGTGCCGTGTGCGCCTACGCCATCAGCCTCAAGTTCCGGTTCAAGTACGACGACGCCCTGGACGTGGTCGGGCTCCACATGGTCGGCGGCGTGATCGGCTGTCTGGCCCTCGGGTTCTTCGCCTCCTCGGCGGTGCCCGGTGGCGGCGACGCCGGTCTGTTCACCGGCGGGGGAGCGGGCCTCCTGGCCGCCCAGACCATCTCGGTCCTCGGCGTCACGATCTACACGTTCGTCCTCACGTGGGTCATCGCCAAGGTGATCGACCTCATCATCGGCTTCCGTCTTCCCGAGGAGGTCGAGACCAACGGCCTCGATCACGAGTTGCACGCCGAATCGGCCTACGCCTTCGACGAGCTCGACGCGTTGGCCACGGAAACTCCGGAAGCGGTCTCCTCTCCGACGCCTCCGGGTGGGGAGACGACCTCACCGCGGGTCGATGCCTGACCTCAACGTCGAGGTGAGGGTCTCGATCCGTTGACGCGGTGAGGCGATCCAGGGGCCGACGGGCATGACCCGTCGGCCCCGTCCATGTGTCCGAAACGGGCATGCCGGGGTTTTTCGGGCGTCGGTTCTCCCAGCTTGTCGGATATGTGTACGTAATCAAGTGGCACTGTTGGCAGTGACCCGTGTCTGGGTTCGGTACCCTTTCGAAGCGGTGCGACGGTCCCTTCCCGCATACGCCGGGACATCGACGGAACACGCACCGATTCACCACGTGCCGGGGAACGGTAGGCCGGGCCGCCAAGAGCCCGATCCCTCCCCGATGACTCACTTCAACGCCGATTCGTATCAGCACCCCTCAGCCGATGGGGGCAGGAGGCAAGATGGCGCCGGTTACTCGAAAAAGGGGTCACAGGGGCGGACGGTTCACGCTCGCCGCGGTGGGAACCATCGCCGCGCTGGGACTGGCCGCGTGCTCCGGTGGCGGTGACGAGGCGGAGGAGCCCGCCACCGAGACCGCGGAACCCGTCGACGCCGCGCCCTTGCTGGAGGAGGCCCTGACCGCCCTGGCCGACTACCCGGCCGTGGTCGCGACCGGGCAGATCGCCGCCAGTGTCGGCGCGGACGTACAGGAGACCGAGCTCACCGTCGCCGACGGTGGGGCCACCCGCGGCACCTTCCAGGTCAACGGTGCCGAGGCCGAGGTACTCGCCGCGGACAGCAAGCTGTTCCTGCGCGCCGACGAGGAGTTCTGGCTGGACCGGAGCGTCTTCGGTCCCGACAGCGACGCCTTCGAGGGCAATTGGGTGCGTTCCTCGCCCGCGCAGGCCGGACTCAACCCCTCCAGCACGCTCGCTCCGCCCTCGCTCGCCGAGACCCTCGGGGCGATGGAACTGGAGAGCGACGAGGCGGTGGAGGAGGACCTGGACGGCACGCGTGCCTACCGGGTCGACCTCGCCGGCGAACGCAACCAGCTGTGGATCGACGCCGAGACCAACCAGGTCCTGCGCATCGCGATCGAGGAACTGGTCCCCGAGGGCGCCGAGAGCGGTCCCCAGGTACGCCTGGACTTGGCAGCGGCCGAGGAACCCGCGGTGGAGGAGCTCTACACCGGCCTGGCCACCGCCGTGGAAGAGGAACTCGGTTCCTCTCGCGACGCCCGGGTCGAGGCGGCCTGGGACGGCGAGGCCGGCATGAGCTGCGACGAGGGGCCCAGCTGCACCTGGTCCGGCACCGTGCACGACGCCGGTGACAACGGCAGCGGCACCGTCCTGGTGCGCATGGACGTCACCTTCGCCAACGAGGAACTCGGCGACCAGGAGTGCTCGGAGTCCGGCGCGCTGGAGGCCGGCGGCACCCTGGACCTGTCCTGCGGGGTCGACTACGACGTCACCAGCTCCGACCCCGAGGAGTACAACATCGACGCCGACGCCGTTCTGTCCACCCGTGGGCTGACCTCCACCCAGCAGGAGGAGATGATCGCCGCCGTCAACGAACAGCATGAGGCCACTCTCTCCGGTGGCGAGGACACCGGTGAAGAGGGCGCCGAGGACGGAACCGAGGAAGGCGCGGAAGAGGGCGCCGGGGAGGGTGAGGAGGGCCAGTAGCCCTCGTAGCCCTCCCGTGAACCGGGGCGGGGACCGAAGGTTCCCGCCCCTCCAACGTCCGGCTGCCGCGCCCGCCCGCACAGCGCCCCAGGTGGCGACGTGCGGGTAGGCTAGGAAGCCATTCCCGATACGAAGGACTGGCTGAACTCGTGTTCGAGACGCTTTCCGACCGGCTGACATCGGTCTTCTCCTCGCTGCGCGGCAAGGGGCGCCTCTCCGAAGAGGACATCAACGCGACCGCGCGCGAGATCCGTCTCGCGCTGCTCGAAGCGGACGTCGCACTACCCGTGGTCCGCGAGTTCATCGCGCGGATCAAGGAGCGCGCCCGCGGCGAAGAGGTCTCCAAGGCCCTCAACCCCGCCCAACAGGTCATCAAGATCGTCAACGAGGAACTGGTCGAGATCCTCGGTGGCGAGACGCGGCAGATCCGCTTCGCGAAGACGCCCCCCACCGTGATCATGCTCGCGGGTCTTCAGGGCGCGGGTAAGACCACCCTGGCGGGCAAGCTCGCCAAGTGGTTGTCGGACGACCGCAACACCCCGCTGCTGGTGGCCGCCGACCTCCAGCGTCCCAACGCCGTCACGCAGCTCCAGGTGGTCGGTGAGCGCGCGGGCACCCAGGTGTTCGCGCCCGAACCCGGCAACGGAGTGGGCGACCCGGTTCAGGTCGCGCGCGAGTCGATCGAGCACGCGCGGCGCAACAACCACAACGTCGTCATCATCGACACCGCCGGCCGCCTCGGTGTGGACACCGAGATGATGCAGCAGGCGGCGGACATCCGTGACGCGGTCGAGCCCGACGAGATCATCTTCGTCGTCGACGCGATGATCGGTCAGGACGCGGTCAACACCGCGCAGTCCTTCCTCGACGGCGTCGGCTACGACGCGGTGGCGCTCACCAAGCTCGACGGTGACGCCCGTGGTGGTGCGGCCCTGTCGATCCGGCACCTCACCGGCCGCCCGATCATGTTCGCGTCCACCGGCGAGAAACTCGAGGACTTCGACCTCTTCCACCCGGACCGGATGGCCTCGCGCATCCTGGACATGGGCGACGTCCTCACCCTCATCGAACAGGCCCAGCGCACGTTCGACGAGGCCGAGGTCGAGAAGATGGCCTCGACCATGGCCTCGGACGAGGACTTCACGCTCGACGACTTCCTCGAACAGATGAAGATGGTCCGCAAGCTCGGCCCCATCGGCAACCTGCTCGGGATGATGCCCGGCATGGGCCAGATGCGCGAGCAGATCGACAACATCGACGACAAGTCCCTGGACCGCATCCAGGCGATCATCCAGTCGATGACCCCCGCCGAGCGCACCAACCCCAAGATGATCAACGGGTCGCGCCGGCTGCGCATCGCCAACGGTTCGGGTACCCAGGTCGGCGACGTCAACGGCATGGTCACCCGCTTCTTCGAGGCGCAGAAGATGATGCGCAAGATGAAGAGCGGCGGCGGCATGCCGGGGATGCCCGGGATGCCGGGCATGCCGGGTGGCGGCGGCAAGAAGGCCAAGAAGGGCAAGAAGCCGAAGAAGGGCAAGCAGCGCAGCGGCAACCCGATGAAGGCCCGTCAGCAGGAGGCCGAGCGCGCCGCCGAGCGGCAGCGCCGCCAGGAGGAGGGGCCGCAGACACCGCAGCTGCCCCCGGGCCTGGGCGGCGGCGGTGGGCAGCAGCCCAGCCTCCCGCCCGCCTTCGGTGGACCGAACATGCCGGACCTCTCGGACTTCAAGTTCGGTAAGAACGACGACAAGTGATCGGTGGCGCGGCCGTTCCCCACGAAGGGGGATGGCCGCGCTTTCGAATGTGACCGGACTCGTCCGTGGTCCTGGCCGAGGAACCCGCCGGCGTCTGGCACAATGAGGAGTCGACTAACGGCGGTGGGCCGGCCCTCTAACTAGTCCGCCGCTCATGTCCTGCCTCGACGGGTTCCACAACCCCACGTGGGTCGCCGGTCAGGCGCTAACACCGTTTTCGGGAGAAGACCACTCCAGTGGCTGTCAAACTGAAGCTCAAGCGTATGGGCAAGATTCGTACGCCGCAGTACCGTGTCATCGTCGCCGACGCCCGCAACAAGCGTGACGGCAAGGCGATCGAGGAGATCGGCAAGTACCACCCCAAGGAGCACCCGAGTCTCATCGAGATCGACTCCGAGCGGGCCCAGTACTGGCTCTCCGTCGGCGCTCAGCCGTCCGACGCGGTGAAGGTCCTCCTGCGCAAGACCGGTGACTGGCAGAAGTTCAAGGGCCTGCAGGCTCCGGCTCCGCTCCAGGTCGCCGAGGCCAAGGACCCGGAGGCCAAGGAGGCCGCCTTCCAGGCCGCGCTGAAGGAGCTCGTGCTCCCCGGTCAGGAGAAGAAGACCAAGAAGGCCGAGAAGAAGGCGGAGAAGCCGGCCGAGAAGCCGGCTGAGGACGCCGAGGCCGAGAAGAAGTCCGAGGGCGAGGCCTGATCGTGCTGGAAGAGGCGCTTGAGCACCTCGTGAAGGGGATCGTTGCGAACTCCGAGGACGTCCAGGTGAGAGCCAAGCGGCTCCGCAAGGGCAAGGTCCTGGAGGTCCGGGTCCACCCTGACGACTTGGGCAAGGTGATCGGTCGCAACGGCCGCACCGCCAAGGCACTGCGTACCATCATCGGCGCGCTCGCCGGTGGTCGTTACGTGCGTGTGGACCTGCTGGACCTGCACGAAGTGCGCTGACGCGCCTCCCGGGGCGCCGGCCGAGAGGTCGGTGCCCCACACCCGTGCCCGGGCACCCCTGTGGGGCGCCCGGGCACGGTTTTCCCCGAAGCCTTCCAAGGCGCCACCGAGGCGCCCGGTCGAGCTCCCGGGCCGGTATCGATCGAAGGAAAAAGGACTCATGCGACTCGTGGTGGGCCGGATCGGCCGTGCGCACGGCATCCGCGGCGACGTGGCCGTCGAGGTGCGCACCGACGACCCCGAGGCCCGGTTCGTGGAGGGCGCCGTCCTGAACACCGACCCCGGGTCGGTGGGACCACTCACCATCGCCTCGATCCGTCGACACAGCGGGAAGCTGCTCGTCCGTTTCAAGGGCATGGCCGACCGCGACGCCGCCGAGGCGCTGCGCGGCACCGCCCTCCTGGTGGACTCCGAGGACATCGCGCCCCTGGACGATCCGGACGAGTTCCACGACCACGAGCTCATCGGTCTGACCGCGGTCGCCACCGACGGCACGACCATCGGAACGGTCGACGACGTCCTCCACTACGCCCAGGACGTGCTGGTGATCACCGCGGAGGCCGGCCACGAGGTCCTCGTGCCGTTCGTCGCCCCGATCGTCCCCGAGGTGGACGTGACCGCGGGGCGGATCACGCTGGACCCGCCGCCCGGCCTGCTCGACCTCCACACCAACGACTGAGCGGCCGAAGCCGCCCGGTCGCCGAGCGAACGAGACCGAGTACGCCGTGCGCATCGACATCATCAGCATCTTCCCCGACTACTTCGCCCCCCTGGACCTGTCCCTGATCGGCAAGGCCCGTACCGCGGGCCTCCTCGACGTGCGCGTCCACGACCTGCGCTCCTGGACCCACGACCGGCACAACACCGTCGACGACACCCCCTATGGGGGCGGCCCCGGCATGGTGATGAAGCCCGAACCGTGGGGGGAGGCGCTCGACGAGGTCATCGCGGACCGGCCGGCCAGGCTGATCCTGCCCACCCCCAGTGGACGCCCCTTCACCCAGGCCGACGCCGAGCGTCTGGCCGGTGAGGAGAACCTGGTGTTCGGCTGCGGCCGGTACGAGGGGATCGACTCCCGGGTGGCGGTGGACGCGGCCGGCCGGATGCCGGTCGAGGAGATCAGTATCGGCGACTACGTCCTCAACGGGGGCGAGTCCGCGACGTTGGTCATCGTGGAGGCGATCACCCGGCTGTTGCCGGGGGTGCTCGGCAACCGCGAGTCCCACGTCCAGGATTCCTTCGCCTCGGGCGGCATGGAACGGCTGGTCGAGGGCCCGGTGTACACCAAACCGCACGTCTGGCGCGACCAGGAGGTCCCGGCGGTACTGCTGTCCGGAAACCACGGAGCGGTGGACCGGTGGCGCCGTGACCAGGCGCTGCGCAAGACCGGGCGCAACCGTCCCGACCTGATCGCCGCCACCCCCGACGAGAACCTCGACAAGCGCGACCGCGAGGTGCTCGCCGAGGAGACGACGCAGGACTGAGCGGGGGACTGAGCGGGGGCCCTCGGGACTTCGGGCGGGTTCGGGGCGGGCCTTCGGGAGGATCACCAAGGCCACACCGCCGTTGGTTCGAGTGGCCGCGGAGGATATGGCAAACTGGGAGGGTTCCCCCTCGGTGACCCCAAGGCATCCGCATGCCGGCGGTACGACGTCGGCCTCTGTGTCGGTCACCGGGTGGTTCCACAGTTCAGACCCAATAGGGCCTCGCCCGCGAACCCCCTCCTCGGAACAGCCGAGGGGCAGGACGCGGCGCGCTATCGATGAGGATTCGCGAGATGCACACCGTCATTCAGGAGCTTGAGAAGGCTCAGCTTCGCACCGACATCCCGGAGTTCCGTCCGGGTGACACCCTCAACGTCCACGTTCGCGTGACGGAGGGCAGCCGCACCCGTGTCCAGGTCTTCAAGGGTGTCGTGATCCGCCGACAGGGCGCGGGCAGCCGCGAGACCTTCACCATCCGCAAGGTGAGCTACGGCGTGGGCGTGGAGCGTACCTTCCCGATCCACACCCCGGCCATCGAGAAGTACGAGGTCGCCGCCCGCGGTCGCGTGCGTCGCGCCAAGCTGTACTACCTGCGCGAGCTGCGCGGGAAGGCCGCTCGTATCCGCGAGCGCCGCGAGCCCGTCACCAAGTAACCTCACTTCTCGTAACCGCATCCGGCCGGAACCGTGCCGCCCAGGTGGGAGGCAGGATAGGCTTTCGGCCGATGGACGAAGACGAGAAGGGCCTCGGTACGGACGGGGTCCAAGACGAGGATTCCGCCCGGCCCGGCCCGGAGGAGCAAGGCTCCGCCACTGGCTCCCAGACCCACGATGGTCTGGGAGCCAGTGGTGTCTCCGCAGCCGAGGATCAGGAGTCGGAGGAGAAGGCGGAAGCGGCGATGAGCAAGTCCCAGAACAGTGCCAAGAAGGGGTCGTTCTGGAAGGAACTGCCCATTCTGATCGTGATCGCGTTGGTTCTCGCGTTCGTGATCAGAACCTGGTTGATGCAGGCGTTCTACATTCCCTCCACATCGATGGAGAACACCCTGCTCGTCGGCGACCGGGTCCTCGTCAACAAGGTCGTTTACCAGGTTCGGGACATCGAGCGCGGTGAGGTCATCGTCTTCAACGGCGACGGGTCGTGGGACGATCCGAACACCGTGGAGATCCCCGAGCCCACCAACCCGGTCAGCGGCGCGTTCACCTGGGTGCAGCAGCAACTCGGTGCCGCGCCCTCCGGCAAGGAGTACATCAAGCGGGTCATCGGCCTGCCGGGGGACACGGTGGAGTGCTGTGACGAGCAGAACCGTCTGCTGGTCAACGGCGAGCCCCTCGACGAGGAGGCCTACCTCTACCCGGGCAGCGTGGAGAGTCACACCGAGTTCGGGCCCATCGAGGTCCCCGAGGACCACCTGTGGCTGATGGGCGATCACCGTGCCATCTCGCACGACTCGCGCGCCAACCAGAACAACCCAGGTGGCGGCGCCGTCCCGATCGACCACGTGGTGGGGCGGGCGTTCGTCATCATCTGGCCGTTCGGCCAGGCCGGTGCGCTGAGCGTTCCGCCGGCCTTCGAGGAACTCGAATCCGAGTAGGGGTGGGCCCACCGGCTCGACGTCAGAGGACCTTCGGACGGGGTCGGGTGACCGAAGAGTCGAAGGAAATCCGTTCGACGGTGCGCAAAAGCGCGTTCCGTGACGCATGATGGATCTGGGATCGTATCGGCGTTCTCCGAACGCGTGGTCCGCCTCCCCGACGGGAACGAAGTCGGGTGGCGGCGGTGTCCACGGTCGGAGGACCGGCACATCACGACCGGAGAGTGCTGACGAAAGCGAGCGAGCGGATGAGTTCTGAGGACCTGGAGAAGTACGAGGCCGAGATGGAGCTGCAGCTCTACCGGGAGTACCGCGATGTGGTAGGCCTCTTCGGCTACGTGGTGGAGACCGAGCGTCGTTTCTACCTCACCAATCACGTGGACCTGCAACCCCGCTCCACGGAGAACGGGGAGATGTACTTCGAGGTCGTGATGGAGGACGCCTGGGTCTGGGACATGTACCGTCCGGCCCGGTTCGTCCGCAACGTGCGCGTGGTGACGTTCAAGGACGTCAACGTCGAGGAGATCACCAAGTCCGACCTGGAGATGCCACCGACCGAGGGGCCGCCTCCCGGCGAGTGAGCCCGGGGTTGTCCACAGGCGGGAAATTCCCTCTGGTGCGAAGCGAAGCGATCACCGACCGTGGTAACGGGAGGTGGTCGCTTTGCTACGACAGTGGGCCGAGTACCGGCACACCCTGGGCCGGAGCGGTGAGGAGCTCGCCGCCCGGTACCTGGAGCGGGCCGGGATGCGTCTCTTGGACCGCAACTGGCGGGCTCCGAACGGCGCCGGGGAGATCGACATCGTGGCCCGGGAAGGGCCCGTGCTGGTGGTCGCCGAGGTCAAGACCCGGGGTTCCCTCCACCACGGCCACCCGCTGGAGGCCATCGACGAACGCAAACGTCGCCGATTGCGGGCGTTGGGGCGTTCCTGGGCCTTGACACACCGCCGTCACCCGGGCCCGCTCAGGGTCGACGGCGTGTGCGTCCTGTTCGACCGGGGCCGGGTGCTCCTGTCGCACGAGCGGGGGCTGCGCTGATGACGCTCTCCCGTACCCACTGCGTCACCCTGCTGGGCGTGCAGGGGCACATCGTCGAGGTGGAGGTCCACCTGGGCGGCGGCGACCCCGGGGTGACCCTGGTCGGTCTGCCCGACGCGGCGTTGCGCGAGGCCAGGGATCGCATCCGCGCGGCCGTCGCCAACAGTTCCGAGAACTGGCCCAGCGGCCAGATCACCATCAGCCTGTCCCCGGCCAGCCTGCCCAAGTCCGGCAGTCTGTTCGATCTGGCCATCGCCGGCGCGGTGTTGTCCGCGGCCGGTGAGGTGCCCGCGGGCCGGCTCGAAGACACGGTGCTCATCGCCGAACTCGGTCTGGACGGTCGAGCCCGCCCGGTCCGCGGGGTCCTGCCCGCGGTGGTCTCCGCCGCCGGGCAGGGATTCACCCGGTTCGTGGTGGCCACCGGCAACGCCGCTGAGGCTCGGCTGGTCCCCGGTGTGGAGGTGATCGCCGTCGCCGACCTCGCCGGGGTGTGTTCCTGGTTGCGCGGTGAGGTTCTGGACCCACCCGAGGAACCGGCGGAGACCGGGCCCGCCGTCGAGGACCACGGTCCGGACCTGTCCGACGTGCTGGGCCAGCCGGTGGCTCGCCGGGCGGTGGAGATCGCCGCCGCGGGCGGGCACAACATGATGATGCTCGGACCACCGGGAACGGGGAAGAGCCTGCTGGCCGAACGGCTGCCCACGGTGCTGCCTCGGCTCGACCGGAACGAGGCGCTGGAGGCCACCGCCATCCATTCGGTGGCCGGCCTGCTTCCGTCCGGCGCCCCGATGATCATCCGAGCGCCCTTCGCGGCGCCGCACCACACCTCCAGCCGCGCGGCCATCATCGGTGGTGGTAGTGGTAACCCGGGACCGGGTTGGGTGTCCAAGGCCCATCGGGGCGTCCTGTTCGTCGATGAGGCGCCACAGTTCGGTCGTGGGGTGTTGGACTCCCTGCGCGAACCCCTCGAACGAGGCGAGGTGGTGATCGCCCGGGCCTCCGCCACCGTCGCCTTCCCCGCCCGATTCCAGTTGGTCATGGCGGCCAACCCCTGCCCCTGCGCCAAACCGGGCAACCTGTGCACCTGCCCGGCGGGGGAGCGCAGGAGGTACTTCTCCCGGGTCTCGGGCCCCCTGCTGGACCGGGTCGACCTCAAGGTGGAACTCCAACCGGTGGCCCGGGCCGAACTGCTGGCCGACCGGGCCTTCGCCGAGTCCTCCGAGGTGGTGGCCGAACGGGTCGCCTCGGCCCGCGCCCGCGCTCGCGTCCGCCTGGCCGACACCCCGTGGAACACCAACGCGGCCATCCCGGGCGCCCGACTGCGCCGCGACTTCCCGGTGGCCCCCAACGCCCTGCGGGTGCTGGGCCTGGCCATGGACCGCGGACAGATCAGCGCCCGAGGTGTCGATCGCGCGCTGAGAGTCGCCTGGACCCTCGCCGACCTGGCCGGACGCGACCGGCCAGGCGAGGAGGAGACCGCCTACGCGTACGCCCTCTGGTCCGGTCGCGCCTGGTGATCGACTCGGCCACGGGCGACCGAAGCGAAGACCGGGGAGCGACGGGAGGGCGGAGAGCGGCGGAAACGGATGTGGGACGAGGGACGGACCAAGACGGGAGGGGTGTGGGGTGAGCGGGGACGAGGAGGCGGCTCGGGCACGGGCCGGACTGACGGCGGTGGCGCGGCCCGGTGACCTCTGGCTGGCACGGTTGCTGGTTGAGCACGGGGCGGAGCGGGTGTGGGCGGAGTTGGTGGCCGGGGCGCCGCCGCCGGGATGGGACGGCGAACCACCGCCCCGATGGGCGATCTGGGCCCGGCGGGCGGTCCGTGTGGACGTCGATCGCCTGCTCGCGGACTCGGCGGAGGCCGGGGTGCGGTTCGTCGCTCCAGGAGACCCCGAATGGCCGGGGCGGCTGGACAACCTGCCCGGGGACCGGGACTGCTATGGGCTCTGGGTCCGTGGCCACGGGGACCTGCGCAACCTGTGCCTGCGTTCGGTGGCGATCGTCGGTGCGAGGGCGGCCAGTGCCTACGGGGAGCACGTGGCCTCCGAACTCGCCTACGGGTTGGCCGAACGCGGCTTCACCGTGGTCTCCGGGGGCGCCTACGGCATCGACGGGGCCGCGCACCGGTCCGCGCTGGCGGCCGGACACACCGTCGCGGTGTTGGCCGGCGGGTTGGACGTGGACTACCCGCGCGGGCACGCCGGCCTGTTCGCCGACGTGACCCGGGCGGGGGCACTGGTGAGCGAACGTCCGATCGGTCGCTCCCCGCGTGCGCAGGACTTCCTGATCCGCAACCGGCTCATCGCGGCGCTCACGCCGGGAACCGTGGTGGTGGAGGCGGGTCGGCGCAGCGGGGCGCTCAACACCGCCACGCACGCCAACGATCTGCACCGGATCCTGATGGCGGTGCCGGGGCCGATCACGTCGGCGACCTCCGTGGGCTGTCACCGGCTCCTGAAGGAGGGGCGGGCCACCTGTGTCACCGGGGTCGGTGACGTGGTGGAGCAGATCGTTCCCGTGGGGGAGACCTCCCTGCCGGGCCCGGCGGACCTCGATCCGGAGACGGCCCGGGTGCTCGCGGTGGTGGACCGACGCGGAGTGGGCACCGCCGAGGTCGCCAGACGTTGCGGGGAGGGCCTGGAAGGGGCGATGCGCTCCCTGGGGATGCTCGCCGCCGCCGGGATGGTCGAACGCTGCCCCGACGGCTGGCGCCTGCCCGGCGGAAAGGAGGGCGGATGAGTCACCGGGCCCGAAGCCGCGCCGTGGCCGAACCCCGACCCGACGGGTACCCGGACATCCGCCCGGGTACGGTTTCGACATGGCAGAACTGTACAGCGACGCTCTCTTGGCCGACGGGCCGCTCCTGTTCGTCTCCGGACAGATCCCGGAGGCCTCCGACGGCGAGATCGCCCTCGACATCACCGGGCAGACCCGGCAGATCTTCCAGAACCTCACCGAGATCCTCGACAGGCACGGGGCGGGGCCGGGCCACCTGGTCAAGTTGACGTACTACCTGCGCCACATCACCGACCTCGAAGACTTCCGTGCCGCGCTGCTGGAATGCCTGCCCGACGGTCACCTGCCCGCGGCGACCCTGGTGGAGGTGAGCGGCCTGGTCCACCCCCGCTACCTGGTGGAGATCGACGCCGTCGCCTGCCTGCCCCGGGACCGCGGTTGACCGGTCCGCAGGCGCTGGAACGGCTGGCCGGGCACCTGACCGGAGAACTGGGGCGCTCGCCCCACACCGTCCGCGGTTATCTGTCCGACCTGCGCTCCCTCCTCGCACACCTGGACGAGCACGACGCCGGCCCGGCCGACCTCGACGTCCCCCTGATCCGGGCCTGGCTGTCCAAGGCACGAGAGGCGGGAGCGGGCCGCTCCACCATCGCCCGTCGAGTGGCGGCCGTGCGTGCCCTCACCCGGTACCTGCACCGCGAGGGGGTCCTGGCGGTGGACCCGGGGCCTCGGTTGTCCGCTCCTGCCCAGCAGCGCCACCTGCCGGCGGTCCTGGACGAGGAACAGGCGCGCTCCGCGCTGTCCGGGCCCGCCCCGGAGACCCCCGTGGAGCTGCGCCGCCACGCCGTCGTCGAACTGCTCTACGCCACCGGGATCCGGGTCGCCGAACTGTGCGCCCTGGACCGGGCCGACCTCGATCGAACCCGTGACACCGTCCGGGTGCTGGGCAAGGGCGACAAGGAACGCACCGTCCCGGTCGGTGGGCCCGCCCTGGACGCGGTCGACGCCTGGATCTCCCGTGGTCGACCCGACATGGCCGACCCCCGCAGCGCCGACGCGCTCTTCCTCGGTGCCCGCGGCGGACGTCTGGGCGTACGCCAGGCCAGAGAGGACGTGTACGCACACCTGCGCGCGGCCGGGGTGGAGGGAGGCCCGCACGGGCTGCGGCACAGCGCCGCCACCCACCTGCTCAACGGCGGCGCCGACCTGCGCAGCGTGCAGGAGTTCCTGGGCCACGCCAGCCCGCGCAGCACCCAGATCTACACGCACGTCTCGGTGGATCGGCTGCGTGACGCCTACCGACAGGCCCACCCGCGCGCCTGACCCTGTGGTCGTGCCCGCGCCCGCCCTCGGCCCCGTGTCCGTACCGGCCCCGTACGGACACGGTCCGGGCCGCCGTCGCCGTCGCCGGGACGGGCAGGAGACGGACCTCACCACGTCCCAGCAGGGAGAGAGGGTCCAGGTAGGCACGGCCGCGCAGCAGACCCCAGTGCAGGCAGGTCCGTTCCGCGCAGTGACGTGGTTCGTCCGCCACCGCGCCGATCGGCTCGGCGTCGACCGGATCGCCGCGGGTGACGGAGGCCTCCACCGGTGAATAGGTGGTGTGCGTCTCTCCGTGGGTCACGCTCACCACACCCACCCCGGCGACACTGCCGGCGAACCGCACCCGGCCCGGCCCCGCCGGGTACACGCTCTGCCCCGGCTCGGCGGCCAGGTCCACGCCCAGGTGTCCCGGCAGCCAGCGCTCCTCGGGTGGATCGAAGCCGCGCAGTACCTCCACCGGAGGATCCAACGGCCACCGCCATGGTCCCTGGACGGACGCGACGGCCGGTGTGGTTCGGAGCTGGTGAACGGGGAACAGCAGGAGCGTGAGGAACAGCGGGAGTACCCAGAGTCGGGGGTCTGTCATGTTTCCAGGATGCGTGCGGCGGACGTGTTCCGCCAGAGCCGATCCGAGCCTGTGGACAACCTTCGCCACGTCGATGACGTCCCTGGACACGGAGCCGTTCCGGGGTGTGCTCGGCGGAGGATAGAATCGTTCTCGGCCCACCAGGGTCGAACCATAATTCGCACGCCCACCTGCCTCCCTCGGGGAGGGCCTGTGCCCACGGTCCACGCCGCCTCGCGCGGTGTGGTGGTGCGGGCGGGGCGTCAGGTACAACCGACGGCGGAACCCGCGTTCCGCCACCGCAAGGAGGACCAGGTCATGGCCACAGTCGTGACAATTCGCCAGCTCCTGGAGAGCGGCGTCCACTTCGGGCACCAGACCCGTCGCTGGAACCCCAAGATGAAGCGCTTCATCTTCACCGAGCGCAACGGCATCTACATCATCGACCTCCAGAAGTCGCTGGCGTACATCGACCGCGCCTACGAGTTCGTCAAGCAGACGGTCGCCCACGGTGGCACCATCCTGTTCGTCGGTACCAAGAAGCAGGCGCAGGAGGCCATCGACGAGCAGGCTCGTCGTGTCGGCATGCCCTTCGTCAACCAGCGTTGGCTGGGCGGCATGCTCACCAACTTCTCCACCGTGCACAAGAGGCTCCAGCGCCTCAAGGAGCTGGAGGAGATCGACTTCGACGACGTCGCCGGTTCCACGCTCACCAAGAAGGAACTGCTGAACCTTCGTCGTGAGAAGGACAAGCTCGAGCGCACCCTCGGCGGTATCCGCGACATGTCCCGCGTGCCCAGCGCCGTGTGGATCGTGGACACCAAGAAGGAGCACATCGCGATCAGCGAGGCTCGCAAGCTGAACATCCCGGTCGTCGCCATCCTCGACACCAACTGTGACCCGGACGAGGTCGACTACCCGATCCCGGGTAACGACGACGCCATCCGAAGCGTCAGCCTCCTCACCCGCGTTGTCGCCGACGCCGTCGCCGACGGTCTCCTGGTCCGCTCCGGTGCCTCCGGCGCGACCGAGGAGAAGGCGGCCGAGGAGCCCATGCCCGAGTGGGAGCGCGAGCTGCTCGAAGGCAAGGGCGAGACCGAGGCCGCCGAGGCCCCGGTCGAGACCGTCGCCGAGGAGAAGAACGAGGCCGCGGCCGAGGCTCCGGCCGAGACCGTGACCGAGGCCCCGGCCGACGAGGTCGCCGCCGAGGCTCCGGCCGAGGCCACCGCCGCCGACTCCCCGGTCGACGCCCCGGAGAAGGCCCCCGAGGCCTAGTAGGGAATCAGCGGTTCGCCGCTGAGTACCTTTCCGGTGCGCACCGACGCCTGAGCGCCGCCCCGCCCTTCGTCGGCGGGGCGGCCTGCGGGGTGTTCGCCGGACCGCTCCATTTCCAGACCAGACTTCACTAGGGAATCCGAGAACAGTCATGGCGAACTCCACCGCCGCGGACGTCAAGAAGCTGCGCGACCTCACCGGCGCGGGCATGATGGACTGCAAGAAGGCGCTGACCGAGGCCGACGGCGACTTCGACAAGGCCGTCGAGGCCCTGCGCATCAAGGGTGCCAAGTCCGTGGACAAGCGCGCGGACCGCACCGCCGCTCAGGGCACCGTCGTCGTGCGCAGCCAGGGCGAGGGCAAGGCCACCCTGATCGAGCTCAACTGCGAGACCGACTTCGTCGCCAAGAACGACCAGTTCATCGCGCTGGCCGACCAGGTCGCCGACTTCGTCGCCGCCCAGGACGGCGATGACCTCGCGACCATCGCCGCCGCCGAGATCGAGTCGGGCAAGACCCTGCAGTCCTTCATCGAGGGCAAGAGCGCCGTCATCGGTGAGAAGCTCGAACTCCGTCGCATCGCCAAGTTCGACGGTGCCTACGTCGCCTCCTACATGCACAAGTCCGACCCGGACCTGCCCCCGACCATGGGCGTCCTGGTCGAGCTGGACAAGGTGGACGAGGAGGTCGGCAAGGACCTCGCTCAGCAGATCGCCGCGCTGGCCCCCCAGTACGTCGACAAGGACCAGGTCCCCGAGGACGTCGTCGCCAACGAGCGTCGTATCGCCGAGGAGACCACCCGCGGTGAGGGGAAGCCCGAGCAGGCCATCCCCAAGATCGTCGAGGGTCGTCTCAACGGCTTCTTCAAGGAGGTCACCCTCCTCGGACAGCCGTTCGTCAAGGAGAACAAGAAGACCGTCCAGAAGGTCGTCGACGAGGCCGGTGTGAAGGTCAAGGGCTTCGTTCGCTTCAAGGTCGGCCAGGCCTAGGGGCTTTGACATGATGGAAGTGCCGGGGAGACGGAATCTCCCCGGCACTTTCGGTGGATATGGGCGGGTTTCGGGCAGATCCTGTTCGGACCGTCCGCAGCAGGAGCACTCGGGGGACCCTGTGCCACTCGGGAACAACAAGGGAGGCCGCAGGCCGTGTCGGAGAACGAAGCCATGACCACCGAAACGCCCATGCACGATTCCGGTTGGAAGCGTGTCATGCTCAAGCTCTCGGGGGAGGCGTTCGCCGGCGGTGGCGGTCTGGGCATCGAACCCGAGGTCGTCCAGTACGTGGCGGAGTCCATCGCCGAAGCGGTGTCCGAGGGCATCCAGGTCGCCGTGGTCGTCGGCGGCGGCAACATGTTCCGCGGCGCCCAGCTCACCGAGGGCGGCATCGAGCGCGGTCGCGCCGACTACATGGGCATGCTCGGCACCGTCATCAACTGCCTCGCCCTCCAGGACTTCCTTGAGCGCCTCGGCGTGGACACGCGTGTGCAGACCGCGATCCACATGAGCCAGGTCGCCGAGGCCTACATCCCGCGTCGGGCCGTTCGTCACCTGGAGAAGGGCCGAGTGGTCATCTTCGGTGCCGGTCTCGGTGCGCCCTTCTTCTCCACGGACACCACCGCCGCCCAGCGCGCACTGGAGATCGGCGCCCAGGCGGTCCTCAAGGGCACCCAGGTCGACGGGGTCTACGACTCCGACCCGCAGCGCAACCCGGACGCGGTCAAGTTCGACAAGCTCAACTACAACGAGGTCCTCACCCGCGGCCTCAAGGTCATGGACGCCACCGCGGTCAGCCTGTGCATGGACAACGGGCTGCCCATCGTCGTCTTCGACCTGATGAGCCAGGGCAACATCCTGCGCGCCGTCCGCGGTGAGAAGATCGGCACCATCGTCGGTCCGACCTCCGACTGACGAGGGCGGGAGACCGTCCTGCGGCGTGGCCGAGGCCACGCACTCCAAGCCACGAACACCCAGCCGACAATCCGGGAGCGCCCACAATGATCGAAGAAACCCTCCTTGAGGCCGAGGAGAAGATGGAGAAGGCCGTGACCGTGGCGAAGGAGGACTTCGCGACGATCCGTACCGGTCGGCCCACCCCGGCCACCTTCAACAAGATCACCGTCGACTACTACGGTGCTCGCACGCCGATCAACCAGCTGGCCTCCTTCTCGGTGCCCGAGCCGCGCATGGTCGTCATCTCGCCGTTCGACATCAACGCGCGCACCGAGATCATCAACGCGATCCGCAACAGTGACCTGGGCGTCAACCCCTCCGACGATGGACAGGTCATCCGCGTGGTCTTCCCGGAGCTGTCCGAGGAGCGTCGCAAGGAGTACGTGAAGGTCGCGCGCACCAAGGCCGAGGACGGCAAGGTCGCCATCCGCAACGTCCGACGTCGCGCCAAGGACGGTTTCGAGAAGGCCGTCAAGTCCGGTGACCTGGGTGAGGACGAGGCCCACCGTGCCCAGTCCGAACTGGACGAGCTCGCGCACAAGCATGTCGGCACCGTCGACGAGCTGCTCAAGCACAAGGAAACGGAACTTCTCGAGGTCTAGTCGGTGAACCACCCTTCGAACGGCTCCGGAGGCGATGACCACTCGCCGGAGCACAGACCCGACGACCGTCCCCGTTCGGAGACGGACACGTCCGCCGGGCAGCGCTTCGTGCTGCACAAGCCGGGAGGTGCCCCGGTCAAGACCGGTCGCAACCTCCCGGTGGCCATCGCCAGCGGGTGCGTCCTCGGCGCGCTCGTCTTCTTCTCGGTCTTCCCCTGGCCTCAGCTGTTCACGATCATCACGTCCCTCGGGACGCTGATCGGTCTCCGCGAACTCAACCGGGCGTTCGGCGGCAAGGGCATGACCCTGGCCGTGGTCCCGTTGGCCGTGGGCGGTGTGGCGATGCAGGCCGGAGCCTACTTCGGCGGCGCCGAATGGTTGGTGGGCATCGCGGCCGTCACCGCGATCGCCTGCCTGGTCTGGCGGTTGCGCGGTGGGGCGGAGGGGTTCGTCGCCGACGCGTCGGCGAACCTGTTCACCCTCGTGTACCTGCCGCTGCTGTTGGCCACCTGGATGCTGCTCATCGCGCACCCGGAGGATGGACAGTACCGCCTGGTGGTGTTCATCGTGGTGACGATCTCCAGTGACATCGGCGGTTACTTCGCCGGGATCCTGTTGGGACGGCACAAGATGGCGCCGGTGATCAGCCCGAACAAGACCTGGGAGGGCTTCGGCGGCTCCGTGATCGGCTGTGCGGT
Organism: Nocardiopsis sp. NPDC055551; assembly: GCF_053619415.1. Classification (NCBI taxonomy): domain Bacteria; kingdom Bacillati; phylum Actinomycetota; class Actinomycetes; order Streptosporangiales; family Nocardiopsidaceae; genus Nocardiopsis; species Nocardiopsis sp. NPDC055551. The sequence goes on from NZ_JBSHJJ010000005.1 coordinate 241,453, forward strand.
GGCGGGGGCGCTGTGCGTCACCCTCATGCTGGACGGCCCCTGGTGGGTCGGCGTGGTCCTGGGTCTGGCCGTGGTGCTGGCCGCCACGGTCGGCGACCTCATCGAGTCGTTGTTCAAGCGCGACCTCGGGGTCAAGGACATGGGCCGGTTCATGCCGGGCCACGGCGGTCTGATGGACCGCATCGACTCCCTGTTGATCGCGGGTCCGGTGGTCTGGATCGTGCTCAGCCTGCTGCTTCCGTAAAGGCGGTCGCGCTCGTAGGGGCCCCTGGCCTCGTGGGATCCGGTGAGGCACCGGGCACCACGAGACCGGGGGCCCTCTCGTGTTCGGGGGACCGCCCGGTTGTGCCCGTGCCCGGACCGGGTCGATACGCTCGAAGGGTGGATGAACCGCTGATCGAACGCATGCGTACCTATGGTGAGACGATCTTCGCCGAGATGACGCGTCTGGCCGTCGAGACCGACTCCGTCAACCTGGGGCAGGGTTTCCCCGACACCGACGGGCCGCGAAGTCTGCTGGAGAACGCCTCGCGACACATCCTCGAAGGGGTGAACCAGTACCCGCCCGGCCCGGGACGTCCGGAGCTGCGCCAGGCGGTGAGCCGTTACCGCTCCCGTCACTACGGGTTGGACCTGGACCCCGAAACGGAGGTCTACGTCACCGTCGGTGCGACCGCCGGCATCGCCGCCTCGCTGCTGGCGCTGGTGGAACGCGGTGACGAGGTCATCGTCTTCGAGCCGATGTACGACTCCTACGCCGCGATGATCTCGCTGGCCGGCGGGGTGCGCCGCCCCGTGGCGTTGCGTCGCGACGACGCGACCGGCAGGTTCACCTTCGACCCCGCCGAGCTGCGCGCCGCCGTCACCCCGCGCACCCGGCTCATCATGGTCAACACCCCGCACAACCCGACCGGCACGGTGTTCACCGCCGAGGAGTCGGCGGAGATCGCCGCGCTATGCCGGGAAAACGACCTCATCGCGATCACCGACGAGGTGTACGAGTTCCTCACCTTCGACGAACGTCCCCACGTCCCCCTGGCCACCCTGCCGGGTATGGGCGAGCGCACCCTGTCGATCTCCTCGGTCGGCAAGATGTTCGCCGTCACCGCGTGGAAGACCGGCTGGGTGAGCGGCCCCGAGCCCCTGGTCCGGGCGGTGCGCACGGTCAACCAGTTCCTCACCTTCTCCGCCAACGGAGCCCTGCAGTTGGCCATCGCCGACGCCATCGACAACGAGGGTGCCTGGGTCGAGCGGCAGCGCCTGGCCATGCAGACCAAGCGCGACCGCCTCGCCGAGGGCCTCAGCGGCGCCGGGTTCGACGTGAACGTGTCCGAGGGCACCTACTTCCTGATGGCCGACGTTCGACCGTTGGGCTACCTCGACGGCGAGGACGTCGCCCGGGCGCTGCCTCGCGAGGCCGGTGTTGCGGCCGTGCCCGCCAAGGTGTTCTACGACCACCAGGACGAGGGCCGCCACCTGGTGCGCTTCGCCTTCTGCAAGAAGGACGAGGTGCTCGACGAGGCGGTGGCCCGACTCAGCCGGTGGGGGAGGAACGGGAGCTGATCCGACCGAACACCGGGGAGACCGGCGGTAGCCGATCACCGTCGGGCCCCGGCCGTTCCGTCAGCTGCGCGGTGAGCCGTTCCGCGGCGTCGGGCAGGAAAGGGCGCAGCAACCGGGCCAACGTTCGCCCGGTGGCCACCAGCTCGGCCAGAATCGAGTCCAGGGCGGCCGGTGCGATGTCCCCGCGACGTTCGGGCCGGGCGACGAGCCACGGCTCCCGCTCGGCCACATACCGATTTCCGGCGTCGGCCAGCTCCACGATGGCACCGGTGGCCGCACGCAGGTCGAAGGCGTCGATCGCCTCGTTCACCGAGGACTCCGCTCGGGCACACGCCTCGGACAGCTCCGCAGAACCGACACCGGGGACCGTGCCGCCACGGTACTTCGCGACCATGGACACGGTCCGGTTCACCAGGTTGCCGATGGTGTTGGCGAGGTCCTCGTCGTGCCGGGCGATCAAACGGGCCTCGGTGTAGTCGGTGTCACCGGAGCGCCCGACATCGCGCAGCAACCACCAGCGCAGGGCATCGGTCCCGAACCGTTCGGTGATCGCGACGGGGTCGATGGTGTTGCCGGTGGACTTGCCGATCTTGTCACCGTCGGCGGTCAGGTACTCGTGCACCAGGAGTGTGGTGGGCGGTGAAAGCCCCGCCGAGAGCAGGATGGCGGGCCAGTACACGGCGTGGAAGCGCAGGATGCCCTTGCCGATGACGTGCACACGCTGATCGGCAAGGGTCCACCAGTGGTCGTGGTCGTCGGTGCCGTAGCCGGCCCCGGTGACGTAGTTGGCCAGGGCGTCGAACCACACGTAGATCACCTGGCCCGGGTCGTCGGGGACCGGGATACCCCAGCCGTGTGCGCGTTCCACGCTCCGGGAGACGCTGAAGTCCACCAGACCCGACGCGATGAAAGACAGCACCTCGCGCCGGCGGAAGTCGGGTTCGACCAGGACCTCGCCCGAGGACACCAGCTCGTGCAACCGATCCTGGTAGCGGGAGAGACGGAAGAACCAGTTCTCTTCGGCGACCTCCTCCGGTACGGTCCCGTGCTCCGAACACAGGCCCTCGGGGAGTTCGTCGGCCCCGTAGAACTGTTCGCATCCGGTGCAGTAGAGCCCGGTATAACCACGGCGATACAGGTCACCGCGCGCAAGGCAGGCCCGCCACAGCCGCTCCACCCCGGGCCGGTGCCTTGGATCGAAAGCGGTGCGCACAGTGTCATCGAAGGAGAGCGAGAGCGGGCCCGCCAGGTCGAGGAAGCCCCTGGAGGCCCGGTCGACGTAGGTGGCGGTTCGCAACCCGGACGCCCGGGCGCTGAGCACGTTCTTCAGCGAGTTGTCGTCGGTGCCGGTCTGGGCGCGGACCTCGTCGCCACGGTCACGGTGGGACCTGGCGAGCGTGTCGGCCTGCACCAGTTCCAGGGCGTGGCCGATGTGCGGTCTCCCGTTGACGTACGGGATGGCGGTGGTCACGTGGTAACGACCCAAGGTGGGTCCTCTCCGGCCCCGCCGGGCGCCCGCCGTGGGCAAGACCCGTTGGGGCCTTGCCGCGGACAGGGGTTCAGGGCACGCGGGGAAGGCCGGACGACATCATCGTCCGGCCCGTCATGGTGGTGGAGCGCACCCGCGTCATGCCCCGCATGTTATCGACCCGCTCCTGGCCGGGCCAGTGAATTCACCCGGTCGGGGCGTTCAGGGGGTCAGGTGTTCGTCGAGGAAACCGTCGATGGAGTGGCGGGTGATCTGGCTCGCGAAGCCGCCCCAGTTGAGGTCGAACATGTGCTCGGTCCAAGGCAGTTCCAGGTGCTCGTGAGGGACGTCCGCCTCGTCGAGCCGGGCGACGAACCTGCGGTTGTCCTCGGGGTCGAGGAACAGGTCGTGCCCGGCGGTGATCACCAGGGTCGGTGGGGTGTCCGCCGTGACCTGGTGGATCGCCGACATGTCCTCGTACTCCTTCGGCAGGTCCTCGGGGGCGCCGCCGACCATGCGCTCGCTGGATTCCAGCAACTCGTCGCCGATGGGGGAGTGGCGTTGGCGCCAGGGGATCGGGGCGTCGGCGGTCCCGTCGGTGACCGAGTACCAGGCGACCACGGCGGACACGTCCGGGACCTCGGTGTCGCACGACGGTTCGACCTGGTCGGTGTAGGTCGACAGCAGCGCCAACAGGCCGCCGGCGGACTGGCCGGTGACGGCGATCCGGTCGGGGTCGCCGCCGTACTCGGCGGCGTTCTCACGGACCCACCCCAGGGCGCATCGCACGTCCGCCACCGATTCCCGCCAGGCGCCGTCGGGAAAGAAGCGGTAGTCGACCTCGAACACCACCCGGTCCCCGTCCGCCAACCAGGTGTCCCAGCGCGGCAGCAGACTCTGTGGGAGGTCGTCGGCCCCGCCGTGGACGTTGACCACGATCGGCAGGGGATCGCCGGAGGGTTCGGCCGGCTCCCACACGTCCAGCTCAAGGGGCTCGCCGTCCACCCGGTGGTAGGTCGTGGTGAGAGGCTCCCGGTCGGTGTCGGTGGCCAGACCGGCGGCGTAGGCGCCCAGGCTCAACGGCGCGTCTTCGGTCCGGGCGGTGTTCCACAGCGCCGCCGACGGCACCAGGGCCAGGACCAGCAGCAGTGCGTTGACCCCCGCGAGGGACCATCCCCATCGGCTCCGGACGAGTAGGGCCAGGGCGAGCCCGCACAGCGCGGGAAGGGACGCGAACAGCGAGAACTCCAGGGCGAGCAGCGCGAACTGCCATCCCGCCCAGGACAGGGGCGGGAACAGGACCAGGGCCAGGGCGGCGGCCCCTGGCAGGGCGAGCAGGAGGGAGAGGGACAGGAGGGTTCGGCGGATCAGGGGACGGGACATGACGACATCCTTCCGATACGATTGTATCGATACAACCGTATCAGTCTGTGTGGATGTGCCAGAATGAACGTGTGCCGAAGGTCGTGAACAGTCAAAATCGTCGCCGGAGCGTGGGTGAGGCGATCCATCGCATCGCCGCCCGTGAGGGGCTCGAAGGGGTCAGTGTCCGGGTGGTCGCCGCCGAGTCGGGGCTGTCCGTCGGCGCCGTCCAACGCGAGTTCCGCACCAAGGACGAGCTGCTCCGCTTCGCCCTGGACTTCTCCATCGCCGAGGTCGCCGACCGCTTCTCCCGAATCCGGATCGGCCCCGAGTCGCTGACCTTCGCCGAGGGGATGCGGGCCGTCCTCGTGGATCTGTTGCCCACCGACGACCGTCGCCGCGCCCAGGCCCGCATCTGGGCCGCCTTCTACGCCCGCGCCGCCGTCGACCCCGGGTTCGCCGAGGTGCTCGCCGAATTGGACACGCGAGCGCGCGCCAACCTGGCCGCCGCTCTGGGTTACGCCCGTGAACAGGAGGAACTCGCGCCCGGCCGGGACCCCGAAGCCCTCGCCGAACTGCTCCTGGTGATGATCGACGGACTCTGGCTCACCTGCGCCCGCCTGCCCGACGAGGACTCCCTGGACGGCCTCCGGGCCGCCATCGACGCCGCCGTCGACCTGGTCACCGGGCACTGAACGGACGAGGAAGGGCCCTGGGCGTTCCGGGGGAACGTCCAGGGCCCTGGCTGCGAGCGCGCCTTAGGGCGCGGGTTCGAACCAGACGGCGCCGAGCGGAGGCAGGGTGATCTCCGCGGAGAACGGCTGACCGTGCCACTCCTGGGCTCGCGCTTCAACGGTGGCCGGCGCCTCGTACCCCGAACCGCCGAAGCGCGGGTCGTCGGAGTTGACCACCGTGTTCCACCGGCCCCCGACCGGCAGACCGATCCGCCAGTCGGCGCGGGGCACCGGAGAGAAGTTCACCGCGCACGCCAACACCGAACCGTCCTCGCCGTGGCGCAGGTGGCTCAGGGTGTTGCCCTGGCGGTCGCCGCCGTCCAACCAGGTGAACCCGGCCGGGTCGGTGTCCAACGACCACAGCGCGGGCCGCGGCCGGTAGGCATCGTTGAGCGCCTTGACCAGCTGCTGCGTGCCCGCGTGGTGGTCGTACTGAAGCAGCCACCACGGCACGCCCTCCTCGTGCGACCACTCCTCGCCCTGGGCGATCTCCCCGCCCATGAACAGCAGTTGCTTGCCCGGGTGGGACCACATGAACGACAGCAGCGCCCGCAGCGTCGCCGCACGCTGCCACTCGTCCCCAGGCGCCTTGTTGAACAGCGAGGCCTTGCCGTGCACCACCTCGTCGTGCGACAGCGGCAGCACGTAGTTCTCACTGTAGGCGTAGACCATGGAGAACGTGATGTCGTTGTGGTGGTACTCGCGGTGGATCGGCTCCTTCTTGACGTACTCCAGGGTGTCGTGCATCCACCCCATGTTCCACTTCAGCCCGAAGCCGAGCCCGCCGTGGTCCACCGGGGTGGTCACCCCCGTGTAGGCCGTCGACTCCTCCGCGATCATCGCCACGTCGGGGTTACGGCGGTAGACCGTGGTGTTGAGTTCCTTGACGAAGTCGATGGCCTCCAGGTTCTCGCGGCCACCGAACACGTTCGGCTCCCAGGCACCGGAGTCGCGCGAGTAGTCGAGGTAGATCATCGAGGCGACCGCGTCCACCCGCAGCCCGTCGACGTGGAACTCCTCCAACCAGTACAGGGCGTTGGCGACGAGGAAGTTGCGCACCTCGGTCCGCCCGTAGTTGAAGATGAGCGTGCCCCAGTCGGGGTGTTCGCCACGGCGCGGGTCCGGGTGCTCGTACAGGGCACTGCCGTCGAACCGGGCCAGCGCCCACTCGTCCTTGGGGAAGTGCGCCGGCACCCAGTCCAGGAACACGCCCACACCCGCCCGGTGCAGGGAGTCCACCAGGTGGCGGAACTCGTCCGGGGAGCCGAACCGCGGCGTGGGCGCGTAGTAGGACGTGACCTGGTAACCCCAGGACCCGTCGAACGGGTGCCCGGCCACCGGCAGGAGCTCCACGTGCGTGAAGCCCATCTCGGCCACGTAGGACACCAGTTCGTCGGCCAGTTCGGTGTAGGAAAGCCCCGGCCGCCAGGAACCCAGGTGCACCTCGTAGACGCTCATCGGCGCCCGGTACGGTTCCACGCCCTTGCGCTCGGCCATCCACTCTTGGTCGGTCCACACGTGGTCGGAGACCGTGACGACCGAGGCGGTGGCCGGCGGCATCTGGGTCCGGCGGGCCATGGGGTCGGCCTTGTCCCGCCAGTGCCCGTCCGCGCCCAGGAGCTGGAACTTGTACAGGTCGCCGTCCCCGAGCCCGGGCAGGAACAGCTCCCATACCCCGGTCGAACCGAGGCTGCGCATCGGGTGGGCGAGCCCGCTCCAGTGGTCGAAGTCGCCGATGACCCGGACCCCGCGAGCGTCGGGCGCCCAGACCGTGAAACGTGTCCCGGCCACCTCGCCCATGGGGCCGTCCCGCTCGATGACGTGGGCGCCCAGGGCGCTCCACAGCTCTTCGTGCCGACCCTCACCGATCAGGTGCAGGTCGAGTTCGCCCAACGTGGGCTCGAAGCGGTAGGCGTCCGCCTGTAGGAGTTCGGGTCCGTCCTCGTAGCGGACCGCGACGCGGTAGTCGTCGACCTTCTTGGGCAGACGGGCCGCGAACACGCCACGGTGGCGGTGCGGCAGCGCCACCCGGGTCTGGTCGGGCAGCACGGCGTGCACCTCGACCGCGCCCGGGCGCAGGACCCTCAGGTCGCGTCCGTGCAGGCCCAGGACCGAGTGCGGGTCGTGATGGTGGCCGTCGACCACCCGGTCGAGTTCGACGAGCAGGTCCTCCGCGAGCGCGGCGGGGACGCGGGTCTTCTTCGGTGCGGTCTTCCCCGTGCTGCTCTTCTTGGGTGCGGCCTTCTTCGGGGCCGCGGCCTTCGTGGTCTTGACCGTCTTCTCGGGCTCGGTCGTCTTCGTGGCCTTCTTCTTGCCGGGCACCTTCTTCGCCGCCTCGGGCTCCGCCGCCGGCTGTTGGTCGGCTGTGGCGGCCTTCTTGGACGTACGCGGTGACAATTCGACTCCGTGATGACTTGTGGTGTTCGGATGACGAGGCGATGGTTCAGCGGGGGGAACGAGGGGCGGCCGCCGTGCGCGAACGGCGGCCGCCGGGGAATCAGCCGGGCACCGGAGGTGCCCCGGCCGCTGTGGCGATGGAATCGAGCGGAACCCGAAGCCAGTCGGGGCGGTTGCGCGCCTCGTACAGGACCTCGTAGACCGCCTTGTCGAACTCGAAGGCGCGCAGCACGGTCAGGTGTTTCTCCGGATCGGCGCCCCCACCGTCGGCGTAACCGCGGCAGAACGCCTCCCGGTTGCGGCGCGACCACTCCCGAGCGGCCCACGCCAACTCCTGGTCGTCCGGATGCCCGACCAACAGGTAACCGGCCGCGTAGTCGAAGGAACGCAGCATCCCCGCCACGTCCCGCAGCGGACTGGACAGACGTTGGCGTTCGCGCACCGACACCGTCGGCTCGCCCTCGAAGTCCAGCAGCACCCACCCGGACTTCGGCCGGATGACCTGCCCCAGGTGGTAGTCGCCGTGGATGCGCTGTATCGGCAGCGGTTCGTCCACCCGGGCGAAGTCGGAGTAGGCCTCCATCACCCTCGGCGCGTGTTCGGCCAGTTCGGGCACCTCACCGCTGGCCATCGCCAGCCGCTCCACCATCGCGTCGGCCACTTCGGCCGCCGAGACGGGGGAGAGCACGTCGGTGGGCAGCGCCCGTGCCAGCGAACTGTGCACCTGCGCCGTGGTGTGCCCCAACCGCGCGGACTCCGCACTGAAGTCGGCGTCCTCGCCGTCCAACAGCGTGCGCACGTTCTCGGTGGCCAGCACCCAGCCGTCGGTGGCGTCCGGGACGAACGTCTGCAACAGCGCCAAGGTGGTGGGCGTGGTGTGACCGGACAGGTCCGCCTCGATCCACCCGCACGGGCGTGCCACGTACGGCGAACCCGACAGCGCCATGTTCAGCTCCAGGTCCGGGTTGCGCCCCGGCCAGAGCCTGCGGAAGGTCTTGAGGACGTAGTCGCGCCCGTACACCAGCGAGGTGTTGGACTGCTCACCGGTCAGCAGACGGCCCGAGCCGCACGCCTTGACCTCGGCGCCGGGAAGGGTACGGAAACGCACCCGCCCCCGACGCTCGCCGTCCTCGGCGCAGTTGAATCGCTCCAGCAGCAACGACGTCAGCTGCGGATCGTGCGCCGCGTCGTAGACCACCCGGGGCCGACCGCCGGCCACCGGGCACACGCCGATGGCGGAGCGGGCCAGGTGGGGCGGCAGTGACCGGGGCGGACGCGACCCGAGCAGCACCTGGTAACGGGAACTCGTGCCGCGTTGGCCCGCCTGGACCACGAGCACGTTCAGGTCGGGACCACCGGGTCCGGCCGAGACCAGGGTGTACCTGCTCTCGACCCGGACCCGACGGATCGGGATCCCCTTGCCGGAGAACCATCGTTGTCGAGGTAGCCAGACTGCCAGGAGTTCTTCTAGCTGCGACATGTCAGAGAGGCCTGGTTCCCTTCCCACCACGGTCCCGGCTCGCGCCGGCGGGCCGGTCGGTGGCTGTGCTGCGGTGGCCGGTGTCGAAGGAGTCCGGGGTGCTCAGTCCCGCCGCGGGGAGTCCGTACGAGGGCACGCCCTCGCCGTCCTTGGACCCGGTGTCGGACGTGCGCTCCGGAGGCAGTTGGAACCAGTAGAAGCCGTGGCCGGGGAGGGTGAGCAGGTAAGGCAGCTCACCGACCTCCGGGAAACGGACCCCGCCCACGCACTCCACCGGGCTCACACCCGCGTAGCGCGACAGGTCCAGCTCCACCGGTTGCGGGTGCTTGGACAGGTTGTTGACGCACAGCATCCGGTCGTCGCCGTGCTCGCGGATGTAGGCCAACACGCTCGGGTTGGTGGCGTTCAGTTCGGTGAACTCCCCGGTGCCGAACACGGGGTGCCGCTTACGGATCTGGATCATCCGACGGGTCCAGTGCAGCAGCGAACCGGGGTTCTCCCGCTGGGACTCCACGTTGATCGCCTGGTAGCCGTAGACCGGGTCCATGATCGGTGGCAGGTAGAGGCGGGCGGGGTCGCTGCGCGAGAACCCGGCGTTGAGATCGGAGTTCCACTGCATCGGCGTGCGCACGGCGTCACGGTCGCCCAACCAGATGTTGTCGCCCATGCCGATCTCGTCGCCGTAGTACAGCACCGGGGAGCCCGGCAGCGACAACAGCAGCGCGGTGAACAGCTGGATCTGGTTGCGGTCGTTGTCCAACAGGGGCGCGAGCCGCCGCCGGATCCCCACGTTCGCTCGCATGCGGGGTTCCTTGGCGTACTCCGCGTACATGTAGTCGCGTTCCTCGTCGGTGACCATCTCCAGGGTCAGCTCGTCGTGGTTGCGCAGGAAGATCGCCCACTGGCAGTTGCGGGGGATCGGCGGGGTCTGGGCGAGGATCTCCGAGATCGGGAAGCGCTGCTCCTGCCGGACCGCCATGAACATGCGCGGCATCAGCGGGAAGTGGAAGTTCATGTGGCACTCGTCGCCACCGGACTCGAAGTCGCCGAAGTAGTCGACCACCTCCGAGGGCCACTGATTGGCCTCGCTCAGCAGCACCCGGTCCGGGTAGAGACGGTCGACCTCCGCGCGCACCCGCTTGAGGAATTCGTGCGTCTCCTTGAGGTTCTCGCAGTTGGTGCCCTCGCGCTCGTACAGGTAGGGCACCGCGTCCAGCCGGAAACCGTCGATCCCCAGGTCCAGCCAGTAGCGAAGTACCTCCAGGATCGCCTCCTGGACCGCCGGGTTCTCGAAGTTGAGGTCCGGCTGGTGTGAGAAGAAGCGGTGCCAGTAGTACTGGCCGCGCACCTCGTCGTAGGACCAGTTGGAGGTCTCGGTGTCGACGAAGATGATGCGCGCCTCGTCGTAGCGGTCATCGGTGTCCGACCACACGTAGAAGTCGCCGTAGGGACCGTCCGGGTCCTCACGGGAGGCCTTGAACCACGGGTGCTGGTCGCTGGTGTGGTTCATGACCAGGTCGGTGATGACACGGATGCCGCGCCGGTGCGACTCGTCGAGAAGCTCCACGAAGTCGGCGGTGTTGCCGAACTCCGGGAGGATCTTGAAGTAGTCCGAGATGTCGTATCCACCGTCCCGCAAAGGGGACTCGTACATCGGAAGCAACCAGACGCAGTCGATTCCGAGCCACTGGAGATAGTCCAACTTCCGGACCAGTCCGGTGAGGTCACCGGTGCCGTCCCCGTTGGAGTCGAAGAACCCCCGGGCCAGTACCTCGTAGAAGACGGCGTGCTTGTACCAGTGGGGTTCACCGGTACCTCCCGAGGACATGAGCGGGCCGGTCGCGGCCCCGGTGGCCGGCGCGAGCGGACCATGTTCGGCGTGCTCGTGTGCGCCGGGTCCGGACTCGTCGTTGCTCATCTACTGCTCCCCACCAAAATGTTCGACATCGGATCAACAGGCGTGCGGGAGCCGGGCGGCGGCGGTGCTGTGACCGCCGCGTTCCGGTGCCCCGACCCGCTATCTGCCGCTGACGGTGAACACGTGCGCGGGCCCGGTCGCCGGGTCGAGCCGCACGTAGTTGTCGGCTCGCCATGTGTAGGAGTGGCCGGTCAGCCCGTCGGTCACCTTGATGTCCTCCTCCCACGTGTGGCCGATCGACGGCAGGTCGAGATGCACCGTGGCCTCATGGGTCCGGTGCGGGTCGAGGTTGACGACGACGATGACGGCGTCGTCGGGTTCACCACAGGCGCCGGGCCGGTGCTTGGAGAAGCAGACGATCTCCGGCCTGTCCACGTGGTGGAACCTCAGGTTTCGCAGCTCGCGCAGGGCGGGGTGGGCCCGGCGGAGTTCGTTGAGCCGGGTGATGAGCGGGGCGATGGTCGTACCGGAGGCGTCCGACCCGGCCCAGTCGCGAGGGCGGTACTCGTACTTCTCCGAGTGCAGGTACTCCTCGCTGCCGGGTGCGGCGGGGGTGTTCTCGCACAGCTCGAAGCCCGAGTAGATCCCCCAGGTCGGGGAGAGCGTCGCGGCCAGCACCGCGCGCGCCTCGAAGGCGGGGCGGCCGCCGTCCTGGAGGTAGGCGTTGAGGATGTCGGGGGTGTTGGCGAACAGGTTGGGGCGCAGGTAGTGCGCGGTCTCCCGGCTGAGCTCGGTGAGGTAGTCGGTGAGCTCGTCCTTGCCGTTGCGCCAGGTGAAGTAGGTGTAGGACTGGTGGAAGCCGACCCTGGCCAGGGTGCGCATCATGGCGGGGCGCGTGAAGGCCTCGGCCAGGAAGAGCACGTCGGGGTCGGTGCGCGCGACGTCGGCGAGCAGACGCTCCCAGAACGCGACGGGCTTGGTGTGCGGGTTGTCCACCCGGAAGATCCGCACCCCGTGGTCCATCCAGTGCCGGACCACCCGAAGGACCTCGGTGTACAGGCCCTCGAAGTCGTTGTCGAAGCAGAGCGGGTAGATGTCCTGGTACTTCTTTGGCGGGTTCTCCGCGTAGGCGATGGAACCGTCGACCCGGGTGGTGAACCACTCGGGGTGCTCGGTGACCCAGGGGTGGTCGGGGGAGCACTGCAGGGCCAGGTCCAGGGCGACCTCCAGGCCGTGCTCGGCGGCCTCGGCCACGAACGCGTCGAAGTCGGCGATGGTGCCCAGGTCCGGGTGGACCGCGTCGTGGCCTCCGTCGGCCGAACCGATGGCCCACACGGACCCGGGGTCGCCGGCGCGCGCGTGCAGGGTGTTGTTCCGACCCTTGCGGTGGGCGGCGCCGACCGGGTGGATCGGTGGCAGGTACACCACGTCGAAGCCCATGTCGGCGATGGCCGGCAGCCGTTTGGCGGCGGTGGCGAAGGTGCCGGAGAGCTCCTGGCCGGGCGCGGTGTCGACCTGGGCGCCCTCCGAGCGGGGGAAGAACTCGTACCAGGAACCGAACAGGGCGCGTTCGCGGTGTACGACGACCTTGGTCCGCTTGGACCTGGTGACGAGCTCACGGACGGGGTCGTGCTCCATTGCGGAGACGACGTCGTCGGTGACGGCGGCCTCGAAGGCTTCCATGGGGGCCAGGGAGGTGTCACGCAGAACCTTGGCGGCCCTGGCCAGGTCGCGGTTGCGGGGGACGCGGCGGCCGGCCTTGGCCAGTAGGCGGGCGCCCTCCTCCAGGACGAGGTCCGTGTCGGTGTCGAGGGGGAGTTTCACGCGGGCGACGTGCAGCCAGGTGGTGAAGGGGTCGCTCCACGACTCGATGGAGAAGGACCACTGTCCCTCGGCGGGCAGGCTGATCTCGGCTTCGTAGCGGTCGGTTCCGGGGGATTTCTCCCGCATCGGGACAAGGGGCCGTCGGCGCCCTTCGGGTGAGTGGACGACGACGCCCGCGGCGAGGGAATCGTGCCCTTCGCGGATCACCGTCGCGCCGACGGTGAAACGTTCTTCGGGCACCGCCTTCACCGGGCCGAGAACGTTCTCTGGAGAGATATCGAGGATGGGCAGTCGTCCGATCACTGGCTACACCGTCATTGTCGTGGTTCGGGCGTTATGGGGCAGCACGCGGCGACTCGCGTGCGGAATTAATCGGAATTTAATCCAACGAAGAACGGGGTCAACGAAGTGCTGGATCGGAAACTGTCCAGATTGCGGCTTCGGTGCCCTCCGCTGTCTATCGTCGGTCCTCTAGTGGGGTTTGGAAGAGTGTCGGGGCCGGATAATTAATGTGATCCTCATCACACTGGCCTCGGTGGGATGGACCTGGTATTTGTCGGGTTTCACCCTGGGAAACCTCGCAAACCGGGCAGTTCGCCACTGTGGATTCTGGGGTTTCTGTAGTCGCTTTCCCGTGCCTCTTCGTGAAAAGTCGGTAAATTCTTCTCCCATGTTGTGCACGAGGTCCATGCGGGTAGGGATGAACGAATGTGCGCCGGGCAGGGCGAGGCGTATTCCGGACATCCCCATGTGTCCGTTGTGACCCACAGGGATCAATTGTCACGTATTCGGGGGAAGCGCTTCTCGCGCCGGCTGATTCGTCGGGACTCTCGTCTTGATGTCGAGATTAATTGCGGCTGGTTCCTCGTGAACAGTCCACTGTGGCCGTGCTGTGGCGTTTCTGGGTGCTTTGCCGGGGATTGAGGAAGCTTTTCGGTGACACGCCCGATTTGACGGAGTTCCCTTTGCGGGCCGACTGCGAGTGTGGTCGACGCAGTGCCCGGTGCCACGTGGCACCGGGCCGCACACGGCCGTAGGGGGCGACGTGACGGAGTCCAGCCGTATTGGTCGGTTCGGGGACAGAGCCCGAGCCCTGGTGGAGGGCGGAACCGCGAAGTTGGAAGGGGGCGGCGGCAAGGAACGACGCGAGGCGATCCTGCGTCTGTCCGGACTCGGCCTCATCGCCGGGCTATTGTCGGCGGCCCTGGTCATACCCTTGGTCGGCGGTGCCGGGATCGTGGCCAGGGACGCCGCCGCGGGGTTCATGTCCCTGCCGAACCACCTCGACGTTCCGTACCCGTCGTCGCGCGTCCTGCTCACCGACGACTCGGGGGAGCCCTTCGGCGAGGTCGCCCAACGCGAACGCGATGTCGTCGACCTCGACGAGATGAGCCCCTGGATGGGCACGGCCCTGATGGCGATCGAGGACGACCGTTTCTACGAGCACAACGGCCTCGATCTGCGCGGTGTCCTCCGCGCCGCCATCCGCACCGCCCAGGGGAACACACAGGGTGGTTCGACCATCACCCAGCAGTACGTCAAGAATCTCCTCATCGAGACCGCCGAAACCGAGGAAGAGGTCGACCAGGCCAGCGCCCGGACGATCACCCGCAAACTCACCGAGTTGCGCTACGCGATCGACATCGAGGACCGCTACACCAAGGACGAGATCCTGCAGGGTTACCTCAACCTGGCCTACTTCGGGGCCGGCGCGCACGGAGTCGAGGTCGCCGCCGAACGGTACTTCTCGACCTCCGCCGCCGAACTGGACCCCGGGCAGGCCGCGACACTGGCCGGTCTGGTCCGAGCGCCCTCGTACTACGACCCGATCAACAACCCCGATGAGACCAGGGAACGCCGCGATCTCGTGCTGGACCGGATGGTCGCCACCGGACACCTCGACGCCGAAGAGGCCGCCGCGCACAAGGAGAAGGGCCTGGGAGTGGACGCCACGCCGCGCGGGGGCAGCTGCGCCGAGAGCGAGTACCCGTTCTTCTGCGACTACACGATGCGCTGGCTCCTCGAATCCGACCTGCTGGGCGACACCAAGGCCGAGCGCGAACAGCGCATCTCCCGGGGCGGCTTCACCGTCCAGACCAGTCTGCTCCGAGCGGCGCAGGACTCCGCCCAAGAGGCCATCGACCGCCGGGTCCCGCACGAGGACTCCACCAAGTTCTCCGCCCAGGCCATGGTCGAGCCCGGTTCGGGCCGCGTGCGAGCCCTGGCCCAGAACCTGCGCTACGGGTTCGACGACGAAAAGGTCGGCACCACCTCGATCAACCTGGCCGTGGACCAGGCCGACGGCGGTTCCAGCGGATTCCAGGCCGGGTCGACGTTCAAGGCCTTCACCCTGGCCGCGGCCCTGGAGAAGGGCCTGGGGTACGGCACCAGCTTCAACTCGCCCAAGAGCATGTCGGTCGGCGGCATGGCCAACTGCGAGGGCGGCACCATGTCGTCCTGGAACGTCCGCAACGCCGGTGAGAGCGACGAGGGCGGACACAACATGCTCAGCGGGACCAAGGGGTCGGTGAACACCTACTTCGCCCAGCTGCAGCGTCGGGTCGGCCTGTGCGAGACCTCCGAGACCGCCGAGGCGGTCGGGATACACCGCGCCGACGGTGGCGACCTCGGGGTGTGGAGCTCCTTCACCCTGGGCGACCAGGAGGTGTCCCCGCTGAACGTGGCCAACGCCTACGCGACCTTCGCCGCCCGTGGCACCCGCTGCGAGCCGCGCCCGGTCCGGGCGATCCGGGACGACGGCACGGGTGAACGGGTCACCGCCGACTCCCACTGCGAACGAGCGGTGAAGAAGCAGACCGCGGACGGGGTCAACCACCTGCTACAGCAGCCCTTCAAGGGCGGCACCGCCAATGGTCTGGACCTCGGGCGACCGGTCGCGGGCAAGACCGGCACCACCGACGGCGCGGCCTACGCCTGGTTCGCCGGGTACACCCCGAACCTCTCCTCGGCCGTGGTCGTCGGCGACGTGCGCGGCGGCGAGGCGAACCCGCTGCAGGGCGTGACCATCGGTGGCCGCTACTACGGCATCGTCTACGGGGGCAGCCTGCCCGGCCCGATCTGGCAGGAGAGCATGCGGGGCGGTACCGCCGAACTGGAGGCCGAGGACTTCGCGGGCTCGCCCGGGGCCTTCGGCAACCCGGACGCCGAGCCACCGAAGTCCAAGGACGACGAATCCGACACCGAGGCCTGACCTGCGATGGAGTCGGAAGAATCGGGCCGTGGGATGGAAACATCCCACGGCCCTCCTTGTTGACGCATAATGGAGGAGAACCGACAGGGGAGCGCGTGAGCGCTGAGAGTGCGGCATCGGACCGCAGACCCTTACACACCTGATCCGGGTCATGCCGGCGAAGGAAGTCGTGGAATCCGTCATCTCCGTGCCGCCGGCGCGGGAGACGCTCTCGGCCGCATTCCCCTCGTCGACCTCGACGAAGGGACCTCATTTCGATGGGTATCGACACCGGAGCCGGGCACGCCGGTACGAGTCGTGGACTTCTCGGCCGGATCAAGGACTGGATCCGCGCCGAGTTCGGGGCCTGGCGCACCGTGGACATCGTGGTGGCCGCCGTACTCGGCGCCGCGGTGGGGGTGGTGTTCTGGCTGTGGGGCGTGGTCTGGACGATCACCGGACCGCTGTTCGTGCTCTTCCCCCCGGCGCAGGCGATCCTCTACGGGGTCTGGCTGCTTCCGGGAGTCCTCGGCGGGCTGATCATCCGACGGTCCGGCGCGGCCGTGCTCACCTCCATCACCGCGGCCTCGGTCTCCGCGCTGCTGGGCTCCCAATGGGGCGTCACGGTGGTCCTGGAGGGCGCCATGCAGGGGCTGCTGCCCGAGCTGGTCTTCCTGCTCTTCCTCTACCGCCGTTGGGGCATGGGCGTGGCCGCGCTGGCCGGTGCCCTCGCCGGGATCTCCCCGGCCATCCGTGACGCCGTCGTCTACTACGCCACCTGGCCGCTGTCGCACCAGCTCGTCTACGGCGGCCTGGTCCTGGTGAGCGGCGCGTTGATCGCGGGGGTCGGCGGACGCCTGCTCACCACCGCCCTGGCCCGGTCCGGGGCCTTGGCACCCTTCCCCTCGGCCAAGGGCTGACCATGGCCGGCACGAACGCGCGCGGCGCGTGTGTGGAACTCTCCGGCTGGGGATGGAAGCACGCGGGCCGCGCCGCCCACGCCCTGCGCGGCGTCGACCTGCTCATCGAACCCGGGGAGCGGGTCCTGTTGCTGGGCGCCTCCGGCGCGGGCAAGTCCACCCTGTTGCACGCCCTGGCCGGTCTCACCGGGCCCGACAGCGCCATCGGTGGCGACCAGGAGGGCCTGCTCCGGGTGGACGGCGAGCCCGCCTCCCGGGGGCGCGGCGGTGTGGGTCTGGTCGCGCAGGATCCCGAGGCCCAGCTGGTGATGGCGCGCGCCGGCGACGACGTGGCGTTCGGCCCGGAGAACCTGGGGGTGGCACCGGACGAGATCTGGTCGCGGGTCGAACGTGCCCTGGTCGAGGTCGGGTTCCCCTATGGGATCGGCCACTCCACCGGTGCCCTGTCCGGTGGGGAGAAGCAGCGCCTGGTCATCGCCGGGGCACTGGCCATGCGACCGCGTCTGCTGCTGTTGGACGAGCCCACCGCCAACCTCGATCCGGTCGGGGGCGCGCTGGTCCGGGACCTGTTGGCCCGCCTGCTCACCGAGAGCGAGGCGACCCTCGTTCTGGTCGAACACCGCGTCGCCGAGGTCATGGACCTGGTGGACCGTGTGGTGGTGGTCGAACCCGGCGGTGGCGTGATCGCCGACGGGGCGCCGGCGAAGGTCTTCGCCGAGCACGGGAGGTCCCTGGCCGAACAGGGGGTGTGGGTACCCGGAGAGGAACCCTCACCGGACCTACCCTCGGCCCCCGGGGGAGCGCCCATGTTGGCGGCGCGGGGTGTGACGGCGCGGACCCCCTTCCAACTGGGCGTGCGGGCGGCCGCCCCGCGCACCGTCCTCGAAGACGTGGACCTGACCGTGCCCGCGGGGGCCGTCACCGCGCTGACCGGGCCCAACGGAGCGGGCAAGTCCACCCTCCTGACCCTGCTGGCGGGCCTGACCAAACCGCACCGTGGTCGGGTGGTGCCGCGCGGGACCCTGGCGGAGATCGACCGGCGTCCACTGGTCCGCTGGCCGGCCCGACGGCTGGCCCGCCACGTGGGCACCGTCTTCCAGCACGCCGAGGACCAGTTCGTGACCACCGAGGTCCGCGACGAACTCCGGTTCGCCCCGCTGCGGGCCGGTCTGAGCGATACGGAGACCGAGGGCCGGGTCGGTGAACTCATGGAACGGCTGCGGCTGACCCATCTGGCGAACGTGCACCCGTACACGCTTTCGGGCGGGGAGAAACGCCGTCTGTCGGTGGCCACCGCGCTCAGTTCCGGCCCCCTGCACGCCCCCGACGTCCTGGCCCTGGACGAGCCCACCTTCGGCCAGGACACCCGCACCTGGACCGAGCTCGTGGAGCTCCTCGCGGATCTGCGAGCCGAGGGCCGGGCCATCACCGTGGCCACCCACGACGGGCTGCTCCTGCGTCATCTGACGGACGTGCGGGTGCGTGTGGCGGACGGGCGCGCCGTGGCCGAGGAGGCCGAGTGAGCGAGGTCCCCCGGCTCACCGGACTCAATCCCGCAGCCAAACTGATCGCCGCCCTCGGCATCGGCATCGGACTCGTCCCCGCCGTGGACGTGGTCACCGGCGGCATCGTGCTGGCCGCCGTCCTGCTGTGCGTGCCCTTCAGCGGGGTGGACCGCCGCACCCTGCTGATCCTGGCCGGCCCCTTCGTGCTCATGGGTCTGAGCAGCGCCGCGGTCAACTACCTGTACGGCGAACAGGGCCTCGAAGGAGCCATCGGGGTGGCGGTGCGTCTGTTGGCCATCGCCCTGCCCGGACTCCTCGCCGCCATCACCAGCGACCCCACCGACATGGCCGACGGGCTCGTGCAAAGACTCAAGGTGCCCGAGCGCCCCGCCATGGGCGTGCTCGCGGCGCTGCGCCTCATCCCGCTGTTGGCCGACCAGTGGCGCACCATCACCCTGGCCCGTAGGGCTCGAGGACTGGAGGCCGGATACAACCCGCTGAACGTGGTCCGACTGTTCTTCGGCCGACTGTTCGCGCTGCTGGTCCGCGCCATCCGAATCGGTACCCTGCTGGCCACCGCCATGGACGCGAGGGCCTTCGGGACCGGGCCGCGCACCCACGCACGAGTCAGCCGCTGGCGTGTCGGCGACACGCTCCTGCTCGTGGGCGCCGCCCTGCTCCTGGCCGTCGCCTACACGGTCTCGGCCCGGCTCGGGACCCTGGTGCTGCTCTTCTCCTGACCCGCGTGGTTGGGTTGCCATCGAAACCGACACCGACACCGAGACGAAGAGGTGGACAACGTGGGCGAGTTCGTTCGCGTGGAGGCCGACCCGGAGAACCCCGCGGTCGCCGTCATCCGCATCGACCGACCCAAGGCGCTGAACGCGCTGAACGGACAGGTCACCAAGGAGATCGCCGAGGCCGCGGCCCGGGTGTCGACCGACGACTCCGTGCGCGCCGTCGTGCTGTACGGCGGTGAGCGCGCCTTCGTGGCGGGGGCCGACATCAAGGAGATGGCCGACCTCGGCCACGCGCAGATGCTGAACTACTCGCGCGCGCTGCAGAACGCGCTGACCGCCGTGGCTCGGATCCCCAAGCCCGTCGTGGCCGCGGTCAGCGGCTTCGCGCTCGGCGGCGGCTGCGAGCTGGCGTTGTGCGCCGACTTCCGGGTCGCCGGGACCAAGGCCAGGTTCGGGCAGCCCGAGATCCAGCTCGGCGTGATCCCCGGCGCCGGCGGGACCCAGCGCCTGCCGCGCCTGATCGGCCCGGCCAAGGCCAAGGACCTGACCTTCAGCGGCCGTCACGTGCGCGCGGAGGAGGCCGAGCGGATCGGTCTGGTGGACCGGGTCGTCGCCGACGAGGAGGTCTACTCGGCCGCCGTCGCGCTGGTCGCCGAGTACGCCGAAGGTCCGGCGATCGCCCTGGCGGCGGCCAAGGAGGCCATCGACCGCGGGCTGGAGACCGACCTCGACACCGGACTGGAGATCGAGCGCCTGCAGTTCTCCGGGCTCTTCGCCACGGAGGACCAGAAGACCGGCATGCGCAGCTTCATCGAGCAGGGGCCGGGCAAGGCGAGGTTCAGCGGTCGCTGAAGGATCTGAACCCGTTTCGGACGGGGTGCCACGGCGTTCGGACCGGCGCCCCGTCCCACGCTTGAACTTCCCTTTGCCACGTTTTGCCACGACAATGGACCTTCGTCATATTCAGTGGCGTCACGGGGGTCGGCCCGGTCGACCGGATCCGGCCAGACAGGACGGGGGCGGGGGAACCGCGCACGCTGTTTTTCCGTCATACTCGTCATTGGTCGTCCCACGACGGACGGTTCGTCCGGAGTCCCCGGGGCGCGGTCAGCGCCTGCTCTCCGACGACACCAAAAGACCATACGAGGCCCCTCCGGGGTCGAACAAGCCAATGGTGACCCATCCCCCCGGCCGATAAGCTGGACGTGGTGGTATGCGGTCTTTTGAGGGGATGAGTTCTCGATGGCAATGTCGGCAGGTTTCCCCACGGGTGAGGAGCTGCCGGAGCGCATCGGCCACTACGTCATCCGCCGCCGCATCGGTGCGGGCGGCATGGGCGTGGTGTACCAGGCCGAGGACCCCCGGACCGACCAGTTCGTCGCGGTGAAGGTTCTCAAGCCGGAGGTCGCAGGAGACCACATCGCACGCGCGCGGCTCGCCCGAGAGGTCGAGACGATGCGCCGCGTGCAGAGCCCCAACGTGGCCGAGGTCATCGACGCGGACACCCAGGCCGAACTGCCCTGGGTGGTCACCGAGTACATCCCCGGCCCCACCCTGGACGCCACGGTCACCGACCACGGTCCCCTGCGCGGCCGCGCTCTGACCCGCTTCGTCGCCGGTATGGCCCGGGCGATCAAGGACATCCACGCGGTGGACGTGATCCATCGCGACCTCAAGCCCGGCAACGTGATCATCTCCAACGGTGAGCCGATCGTCATCGACTTCGGCATCGCGCACGCGGTGGACGGGGCCAAGCTCACCCAGACCGGCACGTTCGTCGGCACGCCCAGCTACCTGTCCCCGGAGGTCATCGAGGGCACCGACCTGGGCCCGGCCACCGACGTGCACGCCTGGGGTGGCACGGTGGCGTTCGCCTCGACCGGTCGCCCGCCCTACGGCGCGGGTTCTTTCGAGGTCATCTTCTTCCGGATCCTCAACGGCGAGATCGACCTGGACGGGATGCACGAGGCGCTGCGACCCCTGGTCAACCGGGCGGTCTCCCGTGACATGCGGGCGCGTCCGACCGCGGCCGAGCTGGTCGCCGAGACGGGCCGGCTCAACCTGGACCTGCCGTGGCAGGAACCACAGATCGGCCCGATCGACCAGACCGGTGGGCACACCGTGCGCAGCCACACGCCCGGCCCGGGCGCGGGTGGAGACACGGGCGGTCGCGGAGGCATGGGTTCGGCACTGGGCGGTGCGGCCGCCGGCGGCGCCGCGGGCTACCTGCTCGGCAAGAGCGCCAGCGAGGGTTGGGGACCTCCGCACACCCGCGGCGCTCCGACCTCGACGGACAGCGCGTGGTCCAGCCCTTCCGCGCCGCAGACGAGCCACGCCCACTCGGGTGGTCATCCGGTCGACGACGAGGCCACGAACGACCTCGGCGGTGCGCGCTCGGGTTGGGGCGTGGACGACGAGGCCACGAACGATCTGGGTGGTGGGCGCTCGGGTTGGGGCGCGGACGATGAGGCCACCGACGACCTGGGCGGTGCTCACTCGGGCCGCGACGTCGACGACGAGGCCACCGACGACCTGGGCGCCATGGCGGGCACCGAGCGCATCGCCCCGTCCTCCTCCCAGGACCTGCACGACCCGCAGGGCACCCAACGGATCCAGACCGGGCAGGACGACGTCCTGGGCACCCAACGGTTCGACCCGGGCGAGTTGGCGCGGCAGCAGGAGGACCCGCAGGGCACCATGATGATGGGCCGGGCGGAGCCTCCGCCGCGCGGGTCCGAGGGCATCCAGCAGACCCAGTTCTTCAACTCGCCGCTGGACCCCAGCGCCTTCGAGGACATCCTGACGCCGGTCGAGCAGCAGGGCCGTAGGAACACCACCCAGGAGTTCGACGAAGAGGACTACAACGAGCGCGGCGGGCTGCTGAGTCGCTTCAAGCGAGGCGGCGGCGACCGTCTCGGCGACTACTTCCGCGGCCACAACGCCGACGACGAGGGCGAGGACGAGTACTACGACCAGGCCTGGCGGATGCACCCGTTGGTGCTCATCCCGATCATGCTGTCGTTGGCGGGTGTGGCGCTGTGGTTCCCGTGGTTCGGGATCATCCTCGGCGTCGTCGTCATCGCCGGCCTGGGCGCCCTGGACGTGGTCAAGGCCGAGCACGCCCGACGTCTGCAGACCCGGGGGCGGCGCAACTCCGACGGCATGGTGGTGGCGCTCAGCTTCCCCTGGGCCTTCGGGCGCATGGTGTTGCGCACGGTCGGTTTCGGTCTGATCTATCTGGTGGCGGGCATCCTGGTCGGGATGGTCTACGCCACGATGATGGAGACCGGCAACGATGGCGCCAACTACACGGGCGCGTTCGCCGTGTTCGTGATGATCCTGCTCAGCTACATCATGCCGAGCGGGCGCGAGGCCAGGCACCAGGCGGTGTGGTTGGTGGAACGGGTCCGCTTCCACAACCTGTACCTGTACATCGGTGTGATCGTCGGCATCCTGCTGCTGACCCTGCTGATCCTGTCGATCGGTCTGGGTTCGGCTCCGATCTGGAAGATGGGACCGCTCACCGGCCCGGCCGACTGGTTCGGCTAGTTCGGTCGGCCCGGTTCGTGGGGACGCCCTTCCTCCTTTCGGAGGAGGGGCGTTCGTCCTTTACCGGTGCCGCGACGGCACTTCGACGGTGGTGCGCCCGCCGGGGGAGTGGGGCCGGTCACTAGAGTGGAGGGTGAAGCCACCGCCCTTTCGCCCGTCGTCCCTGGTGGGCGGCGTTTTGGAGGGGCCAGGGCGACTTCGGTCCGGTGTTCGGTCAGGGTTTCCTAAGTTGAACCCGGACGTCAGGGGTTGGCCTTCAAGCTACTAGCCAGTAACATCTGGTGTATGAGCACATGGCGGGCCATGTTGACGTGAACACGGGACCCGCCGTCGGATGACCGAACGGCATTCGGCATTGTTGGCAGTATCGGGGCGCGCCAGCGTCCACCCGCCTGACGGCGGATATGGGAGTGCAGGGAGGTCGGCCACCGGCCATGAATATTGTCGTTTTGGTCAAGCAGGTCCCGGACACGGCGACCGAACGGAAGCTCAACGCCGATGACAAGACGCTGGACCGCGCAGCGTCCGACGGTGTCATCAACGAGCTCGACGAGTACGCCATCGAGGAGGCGCTCCTCCTCAAGGAGAAGCACGGCGGCGAGGTCACCATCCTGACGATGGGCCCGGACCAGGCCACGGACTCGATCCGCAAGGCCCTGTCCATGGGCGCCGACAAGGCCGTCTTCGTCAACGACGACGCGCTGCACGGATCCGACGCCATCCAGAGCGCCTACGCCCTCGCGCAGGCCCTGGGCACCCTCGAGTTCGACCTGGTCGTGCTCGGCTCGGAGTCCACCGACGCCCGCACCGGCGTCATCGGCGCCGCGCTCGCCGAGTACCTCGGCCTGCCCCAGCTCACGCTGGCCGGCAAGGTCGACATCGACGGCGGCGCCATCAAGATCCAGCGTCAGACCGACTACGGCTACGACGTGGTCGAGGCTCGGCTCCCGGCGGTCGTCTCCGTCGTCGAGAAGATCAATGAGCCCCGGTACCCGTCCTTCAAGCTGATCATGCAGGCGAAGAAGAAGCCGGTCGACAAGAAGTCCGCGGCCGACGCGGGCATCGACACCGGCAAGGTCGGTCTGGCCAACGCCACCACCGAGACCGTCGACTTCGCCGCCGCGCCGCCGCGCGCCGCGGGCACGATCGTCAAGGACGAGGGCGACGGTGGCGTCAAGGCCGCCGACTTCCTCGCCGAGAAGAAGTTCGTGTAGGTAGACGAGAGACTCAGGGAAGGTTCAAGGATTATGGCTGAGGTCCTCGTCCTCGTCGACCACGTCGACGGACAGGTCAAGAAGGTCACCACCGAGCTGCTCACCGCCGCGCGCCGCATCGGCGAGCCCGCCGCGGTCTGGGTCGGCGACGGTGCGGAGTCGGGCAAGGCCACCCTGGCCGAGTTCGGCGCCGAGAAGGTGTACGTGGCTCCGGTCGAGGTGAACGACTACGTCGTCGCCCCCAAGGCCGAGCTGCTCGCCAAGCTCGCCCAGGACAAGGGCGCCGCCGCCATCCTCGTCTCGGCCACCGCCGAGAACAAGGAGATCGCCGGTCGTACCGCCGTGAAGCTGGGCTCCGGTGTGCTCACCGACGTCGTCGACGTCAACGCCGAGCTGGTCACCGAGCACAGCATCTTCGGTGGCGCCACCGTCACCCACGCCCGCGTCAAGACCGGTGTGCCGGTCATCGCGGTCCGTCCGAACTCCGTCGTCCCGGAGGCCACCGCCGGTGCCGCCGCCGAGGAGGCCGTCTCGGTCGACATCTCCGAGGCCGCCAAGGGCGCCAAGGTCGTCGAGCGCGTCGTCCAGGCGAAGGGCGAGCGCCCCGAGCTGGAAGAGGCCGCCATCGTGGTCTCCGGCGGTCGTGGCGTGGGCTCCGACGACTTCACCGTCGTCGAGAACCTGGCCGACTCGCTGGGCGCGGCCGTGGGTGCTTCCCGCGCCGTCGTCGACTCCGGCTGGTACCCGAACCAGTTCCAGGTCGGTCAGACCGGTAGGACGGTCAGCCCGAACCTGTACGTGGCTCTGGGCATCTCCGGCGCGATCCAGCACCGCGCGGGCATGCAGACCTCGAAGAACATCGTCGCGGTCAACAAGGACCCCGAGGCTCCGATCTTCGAGCTCGCCGACTTCGGCGTCGTGGGTGACCTGCACACGGTCGCCCCGCAGCTCACCGAGGAGATCAACAAGCGCAAGTAGTACCACCGTGCGCTGAGCGATCAAGCCGACGCCCGACCGGGAGCCCCCGGCCGGGCGTCGGCTTTTTCCGCTCACTCCGAGGACCGGGTCCGGGGAGGGCTCAGCCGGGGGTGGGGTGGAAGGTGCGGGTGGAGCCCATGCCGGACAGGACCCCGTTGGGGGCGAACTCCAAGCGCAGGTCCACGTCGGCCGGCTCAGGGTGGGCGACCGGGCCGTCGGGGGCCACCACCGAACCGGTGGTGAGGAACAACCGGCCGCCGACCACGCCCTGACCCACCCCGCAAAGGTCCACCTCGGGGCCGTCGCGCCAGACTTCGGTGCCGTCCGCGCCGGTCAGCGCCACCGGTACCGGCTCGCCCTCGGGATCCTCCACGGCCAGGAACAACCCCTCGAACCCGCGCACCGCGCCGTGGGTGTCGTCACAGCCGCCGAGACCGAACCCCGGAGCGTGCCAGGCGCGTTCTCCACCGGAGTCGAAGGCCACCAGTTCGCCGCCGAGGTCGACCACGGTCACGTCGTCGACGTGCGCGAGGTCCTGGATCCCCGTCACGGCCACCTCGTGGAGCCGTTCACCGGTGTCGGCGTCGTGGCCACGGAACCCCTCTTCGGTCCACGTGCTCACCCGGCCCTCGGACAGCAGCGCGTGCTCCTCGACGTCACCGGGCAGGTTCGCGACCACGGAACCGTTCGAGGTGTCGAGCAGCGTCCAGGTCTCGTCGGCGCGGACCAGGACACGATCGCCGGCCCCGGCGTCCAGGACCGGGTCGGTGGGCCCGTTCTGACACCAGGACCGGTCACCGGAACGCGCGTCGAACCCGGCCAGAACACCCCCGGCCGCGACCAGCACGATCCCCTCGGCCTGGCCCGCGGTGGCCGTGCGCCCGTCGGTATCGACCCACCACAGCACCCGCCCGTCGTCGCCGGCGCGCACCACCGGGCCGTCGTCGGCCACCAGGGTGACGGTGTCGTCGAAGCCGCCGACCAGATGGGAGTCGTCCCCCACGGCCCAAGCGCCCGGTTCCAGAAAGGGGTGCCCCGAGCCGGGCGCGGGCTCGGCGTCGTGGTGACCGCCCCCGACGCCCTGGTGGTCGCTCAATCCCGCACAGGTGAGCCCGGTCCACTCCAGGTAGAGCGGGACGGCCGAGGCGCCGACCACGATGAGTCCCAGTCCGACGGCGGACCAGAGCAGGGGACGGGACCGGCGCGCGCGTTCGGGAGCCTTGGGCATGACGTCCTTGCCGTGCTGGGGGCGGGAACCTCGAATTTACCGTCCCCGTCCTCGTCCCCACGGCGGTGGCCTACCGCAGAGGTTCGGAACAGGGGGAGGGTTCCGGCCGAGGCGTCATCTTGGTGTCGTCGAGCCGACTCTCCTCGACCCCTGGGCGCCAGGTCCCGAAGGCGGGCATGGCCGGCACCTCCGTCGAATGGGTAGGGCCGGCCCGAGATGACGGCAGGTGCTTTGTGGTGATCTGAGGCTGTTTGTCCGATATGAAATATTCCGTGTGGTTTTCAGGGTAGGGCCCCGGGTAGACCCGGCGAACGACCGCGCGGAGGCGGTAGGGAAGGGGCAGGTGCGATGCGAACCACGGTGCGAGCGGGACGGCGCAAGGTGGAGGTCAAGAACGCCGACAAACCCCTCTTCGGGCCCGGCGGGGCCACCAAGGCCGATCTGGCCGACTACTACGCCAGGATCGCCCCGCTCATGCTGCCGCAGACCAAGGGTCGACCCGTCGTGCTCCAACGTTTCCCTGAGGGAATCGACGGCTCCGGCTTCCTTGTCCAGCATCCCTCCCATCCCCGGTGGATCCGCACCGTGTGGACCTCCTCAGGTCGCATGATGGAGTGCCAGGACGCCGCCGCTCTGGTGTGGTGCGCCGATCAGGCCGCCATCACCCTGCACAACTGGTCCTCCCGCACTCCGCGCCTGGGCGTGCCCGACCGGATGGTCCTCGACCTCGACCCGGTGGGGGAGGGGCCCGACGCGTTCGATACGTGCAGGCAGGCCGCCTGGAGCGTCCGCGAGGTCCTGTCCGAACTCGGGCTGAGCGCCTACGTGATGACCACCGGATCCCGGGGACTGCACGTCCACTCGCCCTTGCGGCCGGAGCTGGACGACGCCGATGTGAGGAAGCTGGCCAAGGCGGTCGCGGACCGGGTGGCCGCCCGTGCCCCCGCCGAGTGGACCACCCGGGTGCGCAAGGCCGCCCGCCATGGCCGCATGTTCGTCGACTACCTGCGCAATGGGAAGGGCCAGTTGGCCGTGGCGCCCTACAGCGTGCGGGCCCGGCCGGGGGCGCCCGTCGCCACCCCGATCACCTGGGAGCAACTGGACGACCTCAGGTCCTCCCAGGACTTCACCATCGACATGGACCGTGACGAGTGCCCGTTCGCGGGGATGCGCAGGCACGCCAGGTCCCCGCGCAAGGCGCTGGGTCTGTTGGACGAACGAGAGGGCGGAGTCGTGCCCCGTCCCCGCGCGGAGGGCGGTTAGGAGCCGGTGGAGGTGTGCTTGTGGTGGGTTATCCACAAGCCCGAGACCTTGACCTGGTGGAAGAAACCGATCTCGTGATCCCATTGATCTTGGGGGAGCCGTTGGTTTCGCCGGTTTCGTGCCGCCTGGGGGTGGGCGGGGTGGGGCGCCTCAGGTTTCTGGCTCTTGGTGTTGGCGGGGCGTTACTCGGGCGCCCCACCAACACCACACAACGCCCAACAACCCCAAGACTCCCGACCCGAGGCGCCCCCTCCCACCCCCACTTACCCCGCTCCATCTGCCCCGCCGCCCCCACCTACCCCGCCCCACCCTCGAACAGCAGTTCAAACCCGGTGAAAGGTGAGTGTGGCACCGAGGGGCCTCCCCGAATCTTGGCTCCGTTCCGGTTTCCGTCCGGGGCCCGGGGTGCACGTGTGATCGTGGGGGATGGTGGGGAAGAACCCCGGATCCGACGAGACGCCGATGGTGGGAGCGCCCATGGAGGGTTATGGGGCCCAGATCGGCCTCGTGCTGGTCTTGGTCGTGTTGAACGCCGTGTTCGCGGGCAGCGAGATCGCCCTGGTGACCCTTCGAGAGGGACAGATCCGGCGCCTGGAGACCCGGGGCCCCGGCGGTCGCACCGTCGCCAAACTCGCCCGGGATCCGAACCGGTTCCTCGCGACCATCCAGATCGGCATCACGCTCGCGGGTTTCCTCGCCTCCGCGACCGCCGCCGTCGCGTTGGCCCAGCCGCTGGTGGAACCGTTGGGCTTCCTCGGCCGTTACGCCGGCCCCGTCTCGATCGTGCTGGTCACCGTGGTGCTGAGCTTCATCACCCTGGTCCTTGGGGAGCTGGCTCCCAAACGCATCGCCATGCAGCGGGCGGAGGGGTGGGCGTTGATGGTCTCCCGCCCGCTGGACCTGCTGGCCACACTGACCAGACCGGTGGTGTGGCTGCTGGGGGTCTCCACGGACCTGGTGGTACGCCTGTTCGGCGGGGACCCGCAGGCCGAACGCGAGGAGGTCACCGAGGAGGAACTGCGCGAGATGATCACCTCGCGCGGGGACATCACCCCGGAACAACGGCAGATCCTGGACGGTGCCTTCGCGATTCGGGAGCGCCGCCTGCGCGAGGTCCTGGTGCCCCGCCGGGACGTGGACTTCGTGGTGGCGGGCACCGGTGCGGTCGAGGCCCTCGCCCTGCTGGTCGAGTGGGGCCACTCGCGAGCGCCGGTGGTCCGATCCGGAGACATGGACGACGTGATCGGGGTGGTGCACTGGTCGGACCTGATCGGGCGGGACGACGACGTCGCCGACCTGGCGCGGGAGATCACCCAGCTACCGGACACGCTCTCCTTGTCGGTGACGCTGCGCCGGATGACGGAGGGCCGCCAACAACTCGCGATGGTGATCGGGGAGACCGGCGCGGTCGGTGGCATCGTCTCCCTGGAGGACCTACTGGAGGAGTTGGTCGGTGACATCACCGACGAGACCGACCCGGACCCGCCCGAGGTCGACAGGTTGGCCGGAGGCGTGCTCCGGTTGCCCGGTACCTATCCCGTGCACGAACTGCTGGACCTGGGCGTGGACCTCACCGACCGTCCCGAGGGCGCCTACGTCACCGTGGCGGGGATGGTGTTGGTCCGGCTCGGCCACATCCCGGACGGGCCGGGGGACCGGGTGGACCTGGGCGGGTGGACCGCCACGGTCACCGACGCGGACGGCCGCAGGATCGACGAGATCCAACTGAGTCCGAACCCGGCCGGGCACGCGCCGACCGAATGACCGGGACTCACCGCTTGCGCAGCACGATCAGCAGGTTCCAGGTGATGATCTCGCGCAGCAGCGGCACGTGCACGATCGGCTTCATCCAGGTGGGCAGGTACCGCGGCCGGATGTCCACCACGTCCACGTCGTCGCGTCCGCGCACCCAGCGCAGTGTCTCCTTGGCGTACGCGGCGTACATGCTGTGCCCGAAGTCGTTCTTGGGTCGCCGACCGTTCTTGCGCGTGAACCGCTCGGCCGCGTAGGAACCGCCCAGGTAGTGCCAGGGTGAGGTCTCGTGCCCGCCCCACGGCGACAGCCATAGCGTGTACGACAGATACACGAGTCCGCCCGGTCGGGTCACCCGCACCATCTCGTTCGCCATGCGGATCCGGTCCGGAACGTGCTCCAGCACGTTGGACGAGAAACACACGTCCACGCTCCCCGAACGCAACGGCAGGTCCAAGGCGCTGCCCTGGACGGCGTTCGCGTCCGCGTCCCGCCCGTGCAGCGTCATCTCGTGGGCGTCGGAGTCCACACACAGACACCGGGCGCCCTCGGCTCGTAGCGCGTCGGCGAAGTAACCGGGACCGCCGCCCACGTCCACCACCAGCCGGCCGTCCAGCGGCGTGTAGGAACGCAGCTGGTCGACGGTGTCGTGGGCGAGCTTGCCGTAGAAGAACTCCGGGTCCGTCTGCTCCTTGCGGAAGGCCGCGAACAGTCCCACGGATCGGCCGAGGGTCGCGCGGAACGGGGTGGTCCCGTCCGGTCGCGTTCCGGTACCGCTGTCGCTGTCGGTCGAGGTCACACCCGGCCCCCCACCCGGACGTAGTGCCGCAGGTGCCGCCAGTGGTCGCCGCCCCAGTACTCGTCGGAGGCGACGATCTCGGAGCCGGGCAGTAGTTCGGCGAGGCGTTCGGTGCTCAGGGTGTGCATGCGCATCGGTGCCGGGTAACGCAGGATCACCCTCTGCGCCAGGGCCACCAGCGGCCACGGCACGTACTTGAACACCAGCCCCTTGAAGGTCCGCCGCTCGCTGTCCGGCACGCCCAGCACCAGGGCGCCGCCGGGGCGCACCACGCGGGCGAACTCGCGCACGTACCCCTCGGCGAGATCGGTGGGCAGGTGTTGCAGGACCAGGTCGGTGTAGACGACGTCGAAGGAGTCGTCCTCGAACCGGGACAGGTCGGGGCGTTCGTTGAGCACGAACTCGATCCGGCCCTCGGCCCGGTCCAGGCGACGGGCCTCCTCCAGCATGGGGGCCGAGATGTCCACGCCGACCACCCGCTCGAAGTGGGCGGCCAGGGCGTTGGACAGACGCCCGGCGCCGCAGCCGAAGTCGAGTACGCGGCCGCGGGCCTCGGCGAGCCCGAGCTCGTCCAGGCGGTGCACGGCCGGGTCGATGTCGGAACGGCCGGAGGCGAGGAACTCGTCGTCGTCCCACCCGCCATCACGTTTGTCCGGGTCCACGCAGACCGCCCACAGCGGCTCGGTGGATCCCAGTCGGGTCCAGTCTCGGCGGACCTGTTCGAGCCCCACCGGCATCACCCCCACGGTGCTGGAGACCGCCCCGGAACAGGGCTGAATGAAGCCTGTTCCTGTTCTGGATGCCTGGGTCTGCGAGACCTGCGGCAACGGTCAGGAATAAAAGTGGAACGTGTTGTATTCTGGCACCCATTTTCCGGGTTGGCCAACCTACGGCGGGGAGAGTACCTATGCCGCCTGTTTCCCCCGATGAGGGCGGGACCACAAGAGTACGCAGACAGGTCGAGGAGGCCGAGGAGCAGGGTCCTACCTTCGGGGAGATCACGCGGGAGGCGCTCGCCGCGCTGGGCCGGGTGCGAAGCGACCGGGTCTTCCAGCTCGGAATGCTCATCGTCGCCGTGGCGACGGTACTGAAGGTCTACGTGCTCGGTGAGTCGTACTTCGTCGAGGACGACTTCCTGTTCTTCGCGGCGGCCAACTCCAGCGACCTCACCCCCGAGTTCCTGCTGGAGTTGCACAAGGGCCACTTCATGCCGGGGGCCATGTTCCTGATCTACCTGCAGAACGCCTTCGGTGCCTACCACTGGGTGTCGGCGGCGGGCACCATGCTGCTCCTGCAGGTCGCCGCGATCCTGGTCTTCTTCCGGCTGCTGTGGGAGCTGTTCGGTCGCCGTTGGGCCCTGCTGGTGCCCCTCACCGTGTACGCCCTGGCCCCGCTCACCATCCCGGTGCTGGGCTGGTGGGCGGCGGCGCTCAACGCGGTGCCGTTTCAGCTTTCGGTCGCCCTGGCGCTGCTGTTCACCGTCCGCTACCTGCGCACCGGCGTGACCCGGTACGTGTGGTGGGTCGTGGCCGCGGTCGTGTTCGGGATGTTGTTCTCGGTCAAGGCCATGCTGCTGCCACCGCTGCTCCTGGCGTTCGCGGTGGCCTTCCTGTACCCGGGTGGGCCGATCCGGGCGGTCCGGTACGCGTTCTGGATGGACCGCAGGTTCTGGACGGGCATGGTCGGCCTCACCCTGGGCTACCTGGTGCTCTACCTGGTCCGGCAGAACGCCGGCACCGGGGAGGAGGGCGCTTCGGTGCCGGTGTGGGACACCGCCGCCGAGCTGATGCGTCGCATGCTCACCGAGGTGTTCCCGGTGGGTGTCCTGGGTGGTCCGTTCGAGTGGAGCCCGATCACCCCCACCGGAGGTCTGCTCGACCCGATCGGCTTCGTGCTCATCGGAGCGTGGGTCGTGCTCGCCCTCATCGTCGTGGCGAGCCTGCGTGTGCGTCGGGGCGCCTGGCGGGCGTGGGCGCTGCTGCTGGGCTACCTGGTGTTCGCCGACGCGATCCCGACCGTCATCGCCCGCGGTGACGTCTACGGCGAGGTCGGTTCGGACCCCCGATACGTGGCCGACGCCGCGCTGATCTTCGCGCTGGTCCTCGCGCTCGCCTTCCTCGTCACGAAGGAGGAGCGGGCCAGGGAGTACACGGGCAACACGGGGGAGGAGCGCGACCCGCGCCGCCGGCTCCGCCTGGTACATCCCGGACGCGTCACCGGGACGCTCGCCCTGGTCGTCACGCTGATCTACGCGGGCTCGGCCGGTTACTCCACCTACACCTACGCCGGGACGCTGAGCGGGGACCGGTTGCGGTCCTACATGGACAACGCGCGCACGTCCCTGGCCGAGGTGCACGAGGACGCCGGGATCTACAGCAGGCCGGTGCCCGACGACATCGTCCTGGAGTGGAACGGTCCGCGCCGGCTCAGTTCGTACGTGCTGACACCGTTGGCCGACCGCGAACTCGCCGAGCGGATGTACGAACCCGAACCCGCGCCCACCGCCCACGTGTTCGACGACGAGGGGAACCTGGTGGTGGCGGGTCCGCCGTCGCAGGTGAACTCGTTCGTACCCGCCGAGGACGAGGACTGCATGGACAACTGGGATGGCCTGATGTCCTGGTCGGTGTGGGAGTTCGGCGGGATCGAGCAGGTGGCCACGATCGGCTACACCTCCCAGGAGGAGGCCAACCTGGTCGTGGTGGTGGGCGACGAGGAGGTGCAGACCGAACTTCCGGCCGCGCCCGAGGGCGGGTTCTGGTACGTGCCGGTGAGCGAGCGCGGCGACACGTTCACCCTGTACACCGACCCGGACAAGACCTGCGTGACCTGGTCCTCCCTGGGCCCGTTGGCCCCCGCGAGTGACCTGGAGGAAGCGGAGGATGAGGAGGCGGAGGACGACGAGGGCTGAACCCTCAGCGTGGGGGCGGGCCCGCCGGTACCGGGCGCCGTCCCCTCCGCCCCTCCGAGAGGAAGCGTCGAGACCACTTCCGGGAGGGCTCCTCCACGAAGTGGAAGGTGAGCTTGGCGAGCAACGTGGTGAAGATCAGGACCGGAATGATGTCCAGCCAGAACGACCCGGCGAAGATCTCCTGCCCGGTGAAGTCGCGCCACAGGTACAGCACCACGAACTGCCACAGGAACACCCCGTAGCTGATCGGTGCGAAGAACACCATCACCCGGTGTCGCATGACGGCGTCCAGCCACGCGCCGTCCCGCCACGCCTGGGCGGTGCGCAGGGCCGGCGGTGGCCCCTCCTTCGGTCGGGGCGCCAGAGCCGCGGGGGCGACCATGAACAGCGCGAAGCCGATGTTGGTGAGGTTCTCGACCGCGGAGATCCACAGGTTGCCCGGCTCGAAGAAGCGGCCGCCCGCGGCGGGGGTCGCCTCCAACAGGAAGAACGCGGCCGCCACCAGCCAGCACAGGCCGGGGGAGGCGGCGATGGTGCGGCAGAGCCTGCGCACCGGACCGTCCGCGCCGGGTTCGCGCCAGGCCCACTCCGACAGGACGGCCAACCCCATGCCCACCGCGAACATGCCCATGCAGCGCGGCAGCCAGGAGTGCATGTGCTCGCTGGGTTCGGGGAAGTACTGCGGGATCAGCGCGAGGAACGACAGCGCCGTCATCGTGGCCAGGCCGATGAGCAGCCGTTTCCCGCGCGCGTTCACCGTCGCGCCGCCGCGCGCCCACAGGTGCAGCACCGCGGCGAACAGCGGAAGCGTGAGGTAGAAGGACACCTCGACCGAAAGGCTCCACATCTGTCCGAGTCCGTAGGGTCCCGGTCCCGCCCAGTGGGGGCTGGTGTTGAACGGGAAGGACAGCGTCAGGACCTCGATCCAGTGCACCACCGAATCGCGGTGCTCCCCGGCCCACAGCACCAGCGCGGTGGTCGCCACCACCCAGTAGGCGGGGAAGACGCGCATCACGCGTCGCCATAGGTAGGAGGGCACGTTCGGGCCATGGGTGCCGTCCAGGGCGGCGCGGGCCCACGGGCGGTACAGCAGCACTCCGGACAGGGCGAAGAACAGGGGGACGGCGAGCGCCGTCGCGCTGAGCACCCCGCCGAGGATCCCGGGCGCGAGAGCGTCCCCGGTCTCGGTCGACACGTGCACGATGAGGACCATCAGGCAGGCGAGGGCGCGGATCCCGTCGAGGGCGTGGTGGCGCCCGCTCACCTGGGGGAGCGTGCGCTCGGGGTCGGCCGCGTCGGTCCGGGGGCTGCCGGAGGTGGGGTCCTCGGGCGCGGTGGGCGTGGGCGCCATGGGGCCTTCCTGGGCGGGAGGGAGCCAGAACACGTTTCACTAGAACGTGTTATAAAAATTCAGACACGCCCAGGTGACGTCGTTCACTACTGGGCAGTACTCTACCCGGAACTGAACCTAGTTCCAGATCCGGACTCTCATCCGCCCAGGAGGGCACACATGCGCCGTACCGTTGCGGTCGTTCTCATCGCGCTGGGGGTCTTCTGTCTCGCTTTGGCACCCATGATGCGCATGTGGATGGCCACTTCCCTGATGAAGACTCCACTGGACTACTACAACGCCACCGTCCTCAATGGCGAGGCCACCTACTTCAACATCGAAGACGTCGAGCAGGTGGAGAACGCCCAGGTCGAGGCGCACTCCACCCTGCGTGCCGACGTGGCCTCCAGCACCGACGACGTGGTGGTGTGGGACCAGTTCACCTGGATCAAGGACTCCGACACGGACTTCGGGATCAGCTCCAGCAGCCGGCGCACCGGGCACGACCGTGTCACGGGTGAAGCGGTCGACTGCTGCGACGCCATGGTGAACGAAGAGCGCGTCACCCAGAGCGGCCAGGCCTGGAAGTTCCCGTTCAACACCGAACAGCGGGACTACGACTTCTTCGAGACGACCGTCGAGGAAGTCGTCCCCATGGAGTTCCAGGGCGTCGAGGACGTCGACGGGGTCGAGGCCTACAAGTTCGTCCAGACCGTCGACCCGACCGTCATCGGTGAGCGGGAGATCCCGCGTGAGGTCGCCGGTCTCGACGGTGAGGGCGACGTCGTCGGTGACGTGACCTTCTCCATCACCCGCACCTACTGGATCGAACCGGTCAGTGGTTCGCCGATCAACGTCAGCGAGGACCACCACCAGGTCGTCGTCGTGGACGGGGAAGAGGTGCTGACCATGATGAGCGGTGAACTCGTCTACGACGACGCCACCCGCGCCGCCGCCATCGAGAACACCGACCAGGCCCGTGCGGTCCTGCCGCTGCTGAACACCACGCTGCCGATCGTCTCGCTCGTGGCCGGCGTCGGCTTCATCGGCATCGCCGTCGTCCTGCTCGTCACCGGACGCCGCGCCGCCCAGTAGACCCCACCGCCCCCATCCCCCGGCCACTGCCCCGAGCCGGACCATCCCACCGGACCGCCCGCCACCCCCGTGGGCGGTCCGGTTCCCGCATCCACGTACCATCGCCGGACCCAGAGGGGGAACGCGTGACCACGGCCCCCGAGACCGAGAACCGACCCGGGCGGAGTGACGTCGTGGGACTGCCCTCGGCCCTGCTGCGGGCCTGTCGCCCGCGACAGTGGCTCAAGAACCTGTTGGTCTTCGCCGCCCCGGCCGCCGCCGGCGCGCTCACCGATCCTCGTTCCCTGCTGTTGTGCGCGGCGACCTTCGCCCTGTTCTGTGTGGCCGCCGGCGGCACCTACCTGCTCAACGACGTCCGTGACGTGGACGGTGACCGGCGGCATCCGCGCAAGCGTCACCGCCCGATCGCCTCCGGAGCCCTCCCGGTGCCCGTGGCCGTCGTGGCCGGGGTCCTGTTCGTGACCGTGGCGCCCCTGGCCTCCCTCGCGCTGGGGAGCCCGGGGCTGAGCGTGGTCCTCGGCGTGTACGTGGTCCTCACCCTGACCTACACCTGGTTTCTGAAGGACATGGTCATCGTCGACCTGGTGGCGGTGGCGGGCTGTCACGTGCTGCGCGCCATGGCCGGCGGTTACGTGGTCGGGGTGCCGCTGACCTCGTGGTTCGTGATCGTGGTGTCGCTGGCCGCCCTGCTCGTGGTGGTCGGCAAACGAGAGGCGGAACTGCGGGGTCTCGCGGAGACCCCCGAGGAGGCCCGCCCCACCCGGGCCGCCCTGCTCGGCTACACGCCCGGCTACCTGGCCCAGATGCGCACGATCGCCTCCGGCGCCATGATCGTCACCTACTGTCTCTGGGCCCTGGAACAGTCCGCGGGACCGCAGTCCCCGTTCCACGCGGCCAGTATCGTTCCGTTCATCATGTTCGTGCTCCGCTACAACCTGCTCGTGGACCGGGGCGCGGGCGAGGAACCCGAGGAGATCGCGTTGCGGGACCGCCCCCTGCAGCTCGTCCTCGTGGCCCTCGTCCTCCTGGTCGGACTGGGGATCTACCTGTGAGTCGACCGACCCTCCTCACCGGGTGGGGCCGCACCGCCCCCACCGCCGCCACCGTGGTGCGCCCGCGCACCGCCGAACAGGCCGCGGAGGCGTTGGCCCAGGCCGGGCCGCGCGGCGCACTGGCCCGTGGACTGGGCCGTTCCTACGGCGACGCCGCGCAGGCCGCCGGAGGACTCGTCCTGGACTGCACCGAACTCACCGGACCGCCCCGGCTCGATCCCGACCTCGGCGAGGTCACCGCGCCGGCCGGTACGAGTCTGCGCCGACTCATGGCGCACCTGCTGCGGCGCGGGTACTTCCCACCCGTCACCCCCGGGACCGGACACGTGACCCTGGGCGGGGCGATCGCCGCCGACGTCCACGGTAAGAACCATCACGTCGACTCCTCCATCGGCGCCCACGTGCGTTCCCTGACCCTCCTCACGCCCCGAGGCGAGGCCCTGGAGATCGGTCCCGACCACGGTGACACCGAACTGTTCTGGGCCACCGTCGGCGGGATGGGCCTGACCGGGGTCATCACCTCCGTGCGTCTGGGGGTGATCCCCGTGGAGACCGCGCACATGCGGGTGGACACCGACCGGACCGGCGACCTCGACTCCACGCTGGACCTGATGGAGCGCACCGACCAGGACTACCGGTACACGGTGTGCTGGGTGGACCTGCTCGCCCGGGGGGCCGCCACCGGTCGCGGGGTGCTGACCCGGGCCCACCACGCCCGCGTCACCGACCTGCCCGCGCCGCTGCGCCGCGAACCCCTCCGGTACCGCCCGAGTGCTCCACTGAGCGCACCGCCGTGGGCGCCGCCGCGCCTGCTCAACCGGGCGACCGTCGGCGCCTTCAACACCGCCTACCACCACGCTGCGCCCGAGCGCAGGCGGGGGCAGGCCCGACCGCTGGGCGGGTTCTTCCACCCGCTGGACAAGGTGCGGGGCTGGAACCGCATGTACGGTCCGCACGGGTTCGTGCAGTACCAGTTCGTGGTGCCCTTCGGGGAGGAGGGCACCCTGCGCCACGTCGTGGAGGGGTTGTCGAAGGCCGGCGCGCCCTCGTTCCTGGCGGTCCTCAAACGCATGGGCGCGCCCACCCCGGGGCCGCTCTCGTTCCCCCGACCCGGGTGGACGCTCGCCCTGGACCTGCCCGCCGAGTTCCCCGGTCTGGCCGGGCTGCTGCGAGGTTTCGACGAACGGGTGCTCGCCGCCGGCGGACGTCTGTACCTGGCCAAGGACAGCCGGGCGGACGCCGAGGCCGTGCACGCCATGTACCCCGACCTGCCCGCCTGGCGGAAGGTGCGCGAACGGGTCGACCCCGACGGGGTCCTCGTCTCCGACCTGGCCCGCCGGCTGCGGCTCCTCTGAACCACCCACCCGGACCGGAAGGAAACCCCATGCGCGACTCGCTGGGAAAGGTGCGCACCGTGCTGTTGCTCGGCGGGCGCAGCGAGATCGGCCTCGCCGTGGTCGAACGACTGGTGCGCGAGGGCGCCCGCGAGGTGGTCCTGGCCGCCCGTGGCGGGGTCGCCGAACCGCCGAGCGTCCTGAAGGCGTTGGGCGCCACCGTCCATTCCTTGGAGTTCGAGGCCGAGGCGACCGACACCCACGCCGACACGGTGGCCGCCGCCGTGGAGCTGGTCGGCGACCTGGACGTGGTGGTGGACGCGTTCGGTGTGTTGGGGGAGCAGGCCGAGTACGACGGGGACCCGCACGCCGCCGCCCGTTCGGCGGCGGTGAACTTCACCGGACACGTGTCGGTCGACCTGGCCGTCGCCGCCAGGCTGCGCGAACAGGGCCACGGCACGCTCGTGGTGCTGTCGTCCGTGGCGGGGGTCCGGGTGCGCCGCGCCAACTTCGTCTACGGGTCCGCGAAGGCCGGCCTGGACGGGTTCGCGCAAGGGCTGGCGGACTCTCTGCACGGCAGCGGCGCACGCGTTCTGGTGGTGCGCCCGGGGTACGTGGCCACCCGCATGTCCGCGCACGTGGACCCGGCGCCCTTCCCCGCCACGCCGGGCCAGGTCGCCGATGCCGTGGCCAAGGGGTTGCGGGGCAGGGCGACCACCGTGTGGGCGCCGAGCGTTCTGCGGCCGGTGTTCACGGGAATGCGGCTGATGCCGCGGCCGATCTGGCGCAGATTGGGGCGCTGAAGGTCAGGGGCGGGCCTTGGGAAGGAACATCGCCGGGATCAGCGCCAGCGCCGTCAGCCCGGTCATCCACCAGAAGGTGGCCTGGAACGCCAAGGTGGGGACGGTGCCGCCGGCGAGCAGCGATGACAGCAACAGGGCGAGCGCGGCCGTGCCCACCGCGGCGCCGATCCGCTGGGTCACGTTCAGGGCGCTGCTGGCACGGGGCACCTGGTCGGAGGGCAACCCGCGGTAGGCGGTGGCCAACATCGGGACCATCGCGGTACCCAGACCCAGACCGCGTACGAACATCGCCGAGGCGAGCAGCGCCTGCGAGGTGTCCGGTCCCGCCACGGCGAACGGCGCGGTGGCCACGGCGCCCACCAGCAACCCGCCCACGACCAGGTAGCGGGGGCCGCTGCGGTCGGCGATCGGGCCGACGAACAGGTTGACCAGAGCCACCCCGGCCGCCATCGGGGCCATCAACAGCCCCGCCGTCAACGCCGTGGTCCCCTGCACCTGCTGGAAGAACAACGGCAGTAGGAACATGCCCGCCCAGATGCACAGCCCGAACACGAACATGAGCATCGCGCCCAACCGGAACAGCACGTCACCGAAGAGCCGCAGGTCGATCACGGGGGCGGGGCCGCCGGAGCGACGACGCAGGGAGTGCACCGCGAAACCCGCGATGAGGAGCAGCCCCACGGCGACGAACACCGGCGCGAACCGGACGTCGCCCAGCACCGACAACCCGTAGAGCATGGTCGCGATCCCGGGGGAGAGCAACGCCAACCCCAGCACGTCCAGCCGCTCACTCGACCGCGGATCACCGCGCTCCACACCGCGCACGCCCAGGATCATGGCGAGCACCACCAGGGGGATCGACACCAGGAAGATCCAGCGCCACCCCAGCGAGTCCAGGACCAGACCGCCCAAGACCGGGCCCATGGCGGGCGCGATCTGGATCGGCACGCTCAGTAGCCCGATGGCCCGCCCCAGGCGCTGCGGCCCGGCGGCCTGCACCAGCACCGTCATGACCAGGGGCAGGACCATGCCGCTGCCCAACCCGGTGATCACGCGGAACGCGATGAGGCTCTCGATCGACCAGGCCGTCGCGCACAGCAACGACCCCAGACCGAACAGGCCCAGCGCCATCATCCAGGTGGCGCGTTGTCCGAACCGGTCCACGGCCCAACCGGTCACCGGGATGACGGAGGCGGTGGAGAGCAGGTAGGCGCTGGCCACCCATTGGGCGGTGGACACGGGGGCGTCCAGGGCGTGGGACAGGTGGTCGACCGCCACGTTGACGATGGTGGTGTCGAGCAGCGCGGCCATCGCCCCGACGAGGAGGACCCCGGCGAGCTTCCACAACGCGGGGTCGAGTCGGGTGGGAGCGGGTACGGGGGCGGGAGCCAGGGAGGGGTCCGGCGTGGTCTGGGAGGTATCGTGCTCGGCCATCACAAGGAAACTACACGGTGCAGTTTCCCGAGGGGACGGTCGGGGACCACCGAAGGTGCGCCAGACTGGTGGGGGTAGACGGATCGGTGCGGCCACGGTGGAGGTGGGCGATGACGGACCCCTGTGACGAGGCGCGCGCACGCCGTTCCGAGGTCAAACGCGAGGCGATCGTGGAGGCGGCGCTGCGTGTGTTCCTCCATGAGGGCTACACCCGAACCTCGGTGGACGCCATCGCCGCCGACGCCGGGGTCTCCAAACGCACCATCTACAACCACTTCGCCGACAAACGGGAACTGTTCGTCACGATCGTGGAGCGCAGTAGCGCCGCCTTGGCGGCCGACCACGCCCGCATCGCCGAACGCCACCTCGCCGACGCCGAGGACGCCCGGACCGCGCTGATCGCCTTCGGGGACGAGTGGCTCTCCCCGAACGGACGCCGACCCGACCACGGCGCCCTGGTCCGGTTGCTCATCTCCGAGGCCGCGCACTTCCCGGACGCCGCCAGGGTGTGGACGGCGCGCGGCCCCGGCCTGTCGCTGCGGACCCTGGCCACGTACCTGAGGGGCATGGCCGACCGCGGCCTGTTGGCACTCGAACCCGATGAGGAGGACGAGGCGGCGGGCCACTACATGGCCCTGGTGCGCAGTCCCGTCAACAACCGGGCGTTCTTCGGGGCGCTGCCGCTGCCGGAGGAAGAGGTGCGCGCGGTGGTCCGGTCGGGAGTGGACGCCTTCCTGCGCATTCACGCGGCGGCGGTCGCTCAGGCCCCGGTGAACCCATCGGTCCGACCGAGGAGTTCACCGATGCTGGGCACCGCGTAGGTCCGGTGCGAGGCGATGCCCAGCCCAGGGTCCGGCTCATGTCTCAAGGGCCCCGCGGGGGAGGGGGCGTCAACGCCGTTCGGGGGTGATGGCCTGGCCGGGAGCGGGGACCCTCGCTCCGGTGGCCGCGACCTCCTGGGTGAGCATGTCGTGGGGGACCGGGCAACCCTTGGGGAAGGTGCCGATGCGGGAGGGGTCGTAGCCGTCGGGGTACATGCGGATGTTGGGGCTCATCCGGGCCCAACGCGGTTCCTCGCGCGGCTTCATCCGCCGCACCACCTTGGCCCGGCCCTTCATCGCCAGGTCACTGGCCTTGCGCCAGAAGGCGGACGGTTCCGGGTAGTCGAACGCCTTGATCAGGCCGTCCTCCAACAGGGCCTTGGTGAAGGGACGGACCAGCGGGCGCTGCCAGGACGGGTAGAAGTTCACCATCAGTTCGAGGGTGGCGTCGGAGACCGCGCGGCCGCCCTCGGTGTAGGCGAAGTGCTCCGCCTCCATGGAGTCCATGAGCCGGCGGAACTCTTCGTAGGTCTCCGGGATGTCCTTGATCGCCATGTGCTTGCCGAGCTTGCGGTAGTAGTTGGTGCTCGCGGCGATCTCGTGGTCGGTGAGGCGGCGCCATCCGTAACCGTAGTCGTTGAGCCAGCGGACCGGCATGACGACGAAGGTGCTCAGGACGTAGAGGTAGTCCTCGTTGCTGATCTCGTAGGAGCGGTGCATCTGGTTCATCCGACGCAGCGCGTCACGGCCGCGGCCGGGGCCGAAACCGTGCTCCATGATGTCGTTCAGGATCAGCGCGGTGTCGTCGTAGCGGTGCTGGGTGCGTTCGGTGAACTCATGGGTGTCACCGAGCAGTTGTCCGACGCTGGGCATGGCGTAGGTGCGGTACAGCGCCAGGCCCAGAGCCTGTTCGATGTCCCAGGGGAACTCCCGCGTTCCCAGGAGGCGGACGATCTCCTCGCAGTCCGCTTCGGCGTCCAGTTTCTGGATCTTGTCGTGCAGGTCGAAACGTCTCATGGGAACTCCCACCTTCGTCCTGGCCCGCCCGAGACGGATCCAGGGTCGTCGGGTACACGAAACGTCACTCCGTTTCGTCGCCCCGACTTTACCCGGAAGGCCCGCGTGTACAGGGGAAGTGGGGGGTGTCCACCGCCTAACGATCCGGGGCCGTCAGGCGCTGACGCTCTCGGCGACGCGGTTGACCAGGGTCAGCAGCACATCCTTGGCGGACTTCCGGTCGCGGGCGTCGCACAGGACGACCGGGATCTCCGGGTTCAGGCTCAACGCCTCGCGGACCTCTTCCGGTTCGTACAGGTGGGCTCCCTCGAAGCAGTTCACCGCGACCACGAACGGCACGCCGCGACGCTCGAAGAAGTCCACCGCGGCGAAGCACGTCTCCAGGCGACGGGTGTCGGCGATGACGATGGCGCCGAGGGCGCCCTCCGACAGCTCCTCCCACATGAACCAGAAACGCTCCTGGCCGGGTGTGCCGAACAGGTACAGCACCAGGCTCTCGTTGATGGTGATGCGGCCGAAGTCCAGCGCCACCGTGGTGGTCGACTTGGACTCCACCCCGGACAGGTCGTCGACCCCGTAGCTGGCCTCGGTCATCACCTCCTCGGTGCTGAGCGGGGCGATCTCGCTGACCGCGCCGACCAGGGTGGTCTTTCCGGCGCCGAAGCCACCGGCGACCAGGATCTTCAGGGCCGAGGGAACCGGGGCCTCGGTGCCAGGGTCAGAGTCTGTGGATGCCATCGAGTACCGCCTGGAGTACGTCCCGGCTCACCGGGCTCTTTGCTTTGTAGGGGGCTCTGGCCAGGGCGAGGCCCCGGTTGAGCAGGTCGCTGATCAGCACCTTGACCACGGCGACCGGGATGTCCAGGTGAGCGGAGACCTCGGCCACCGACTGCGGCTTTCGGCACAGCTCCAGGATGCGCAGCTGTTCCGGTTCGAGGGCCAGTTCGTCGACCTCGGCCCGCTTGGCCGCGATCACCACGCTGATCATGTCCAACTGGACGGTGTCCGCGTGGTCGCGGCCCTGCGCGATCACGTAGGGGCGTACGAGCGGGCCGGCCTCCTCGGGGGCGGAATCCTCGCCGTAGTCGCCCACCACGTCACGCTGGGGTGGGACGGGACGTATACCGCCCGGGAACTCGTCATGCGCTTGCATACCGACCCCTATCGGTTGGCTTCGGGAGTAGCGCCCTCATGGCGAGGCGCGGCGTCCATGTAACGGCCCACCTGCTCGACCAGGACGTTCATCTCGTAGGCGATGAGTCCCACGTCGGCGCTCTCCTCGGCCAGGACGGCGAGGCAGGCGCCACGTCCCGCACCGGTGACGAACAGGTAGGCCTGCTCCATTTCGACGACCGTCTGGAGTACCTCGCCGCCGCCGAAGTGGCGGCCGGTGCCCCGGGCCAGGCTCTGGAACGCGGAGGCCACGGCGGACAGGTGCTCGGCGTCCTCCTTGACCAGGTCACGGGAACGGCCGATGAGCAGGCCGTCGGCCGAGAGGACGATCGCGTGCCGGGAACCGACCGCGCGGTCCAGCAGTTCGTCGAGCAGCCAGTCGATGTCCTTCTTGCCGGCGGTCCCGCCTGCGCTTTCGATACTGGTCACGGTTACGAGTCCTTGTCGGTGTCGTTGGTGTTCTGCCGGCCCTCACGTCGTCCACGGTCCGTCCCCCTCTGGAACGCGGACATGTTCTTGCGCAGACGTTCCAGCCGTTCCGAGCTGTCGAGCGCGTGCGGGGTCACGTCCCGTGAGCCGGAGGCGGGTCCGCCCGAGCCCTCGGAGGAGGGGTCGTCGGCCAACTGGGGTGCGAGGTTCTCCTGTGGGCGTCGCTTGGGCAGCGCCGGTCGGCCACCGCCGGCCGGCACCGTCTCCGGGGCCGAAGGAGCAGACGGAGTAGACGGGGTCGATGGCGCCTTGGCCTCGGTCGAGGTGTCGGGCACGGCGCTGATCCGGGAGCCGCGGGTGGGCAGCGGAGGACGCTCGTCCCCGGGCCCGGCCAGGACGTCCTCACCCGTGCTCGGTTCGACCGGAGTGGCGACCGAGGTCAGCAACGGCTTGTCGGTGTCGCCCTCACCGTCGGTCCGACCGGACTCCAGGGCGGCCTCGGGGGTGCGATCGACGATCTCGCGCACCTCCCAGATGTCCTCCTTGGAGTCCTGGGAGGAGGTCAGCGGGGTGCGGTCACCGGAGATGATCTCCTGCGGCAGCAGGACGATGGCCTGCACACCGCCATAGGGCGAGGGACGCAGGTGCACACGGATGCCGTGGCGGTGGGCCAGGTGCGAGACCACGAACAGACCCAGACGCATCTTCTCGTTGAGCCTCATGACGTCGAACTCGGGCGGCTCGGCCAACAGGGAGTTGGCCGACTCCAGCTCGCTCTCGGTCATGCCCAGGCCGCGGTCCTCGATCTCGACCGTCACGCCGTTGGGCACGTCATCGCTGCTCAGCCGGACGTTCGTGTGCGGGGGTGAGAACATGGCGGCGTTGTCGACCAGCTCGGCGACGAGGTGGATGACGTCGGCGACGGCGGGGCCGTTGAGGTCGACCCGGGCGATGCGCTCGCGCTTGACCCGGGTGTAGTCACCGGATTCGGAGATCGCGCCGCGCAGGACGTCGATTAGTGGCATCGGGCGGTGCCAGGTGCGACCGGGGGCCTCACCGCCGAGGATCAGCAGGTTCTCGGCGTTACGACGCGAACGGGTCGCCAGGTGGTCCAGCTTGAACAGCTGGGAGAGCTGCTCCGGGTCCTCCTGCTCGCGCTCCATCTTGTCCAGCAGGCGCAGCTGGCGGTGGACCAGGGTCTGGCTGCGGTGCGCGATGTTGAGGAAGACGCGGTTGATGCCGTGA
The DNA here is from genome assembly GCF_053619415.1 of Nocardiopsis sp. NPDC055551. Taxonomy (NCBI): domain Bacteria; kingdom Bacillati; phylum Actinomycetota; class Actinomycetes; order Streptosporangiales; family Nocardiopsidaceae; genus Nocardiopsis; species Nocardiopsis sp. NPDC055551. Next base: position 285,921 of record NZ_JBSHJJ010000005.1, read on the forward strand.
CGCAGTTCGGTCTGCTGCACGGCCTCGTCGACAGCGGCGCGCTGGGCGGTGTTGAAGGCCTTGGCGACGTCACCGATCTCGTCGTCCTCGACACGCAGCTCGGGGAGTTCGGTGGTGGTGTCGACCCGATCGCCGCGGTGCAGGCGCCCCATGATGGAGGGGAGACGCTCCTCGGCCAGCGACTGCGACTCGTCTCGCAGCGTCAGCAGGCGTTCGGTGAGGTTGCGGGAGGAACGCCGTGCCAGGTAGAAGGCGGCACCGGCCACGGCGGCCACACTGAGGCTGCCGCCGACCGCGAGCATCACGGCTCGGTTGGCGTCCCTGCGGATCACGGTGGCCGTGTAGTCGGCCTCGTCGGCGCCCAGGGCGGTGAGTTCGGTCAGGACGTGCCCGTAGGCCTGGTCCCACGCGGCCTCGTCCACCGGCATGGACAGGTCGTCGACGGTCTCCGGGGCGAGGGTGACCGGGTCGGTGGTGGTCTCGGTCTCGACCTCACGACCGGAGATCTCGGCCCGCATCTGTTGCAGGGCCGCGTACTCGGGACTTTCCAGGACGGCCTCGTAGCGCTCCTGCTGGCCGGGACCCCCCAGGTAGGGGGCGTTGGCGTGCAGAAACGCCTCGTAGGAGCCCATCATGGCGGTGAACTCGCGTTGGTCCTCGACGCTGAGTTCGTCGGTGGCGAAGCCTCGGGCGATCTGGGCGTCGGCCTGGGCGAGGATGTCCACGGTGCGGAACATGTACACCGCGCTGAAGCCGGGGTTGACCGCGTCGCCGTCGTTACCGGTGCGGCCCTGGCTGTCGAAGCTGTCGGAGCCGTGTTGGATGAGCTCGTTGTAGTAGTCCAGGACGTCGTCGCGGCCCGCGTCACCGGAGTCGATGGCCTCGCGCGTCTGGTCGATGTCCTGGTACATGCCGTACAGCATCTCGATGTGCATGCCGCCGTCACCGGGGGCCAGGTCGGCGAAGCCCATGAGGTCCTCGACGATCACACCGAGGGACTCGTCGGTGCTCTGCCGGGCCTCGACCATCCGCTGGGAGAGGTCGGCGTCGTCGGGGTTCTCCAGATAGGCGATCGTGGCCGAGCGTTCGGTCATGGCGTCCACGAGGCCGACCGCGGCAGGGGTGAGCAGATCCTCGGTGCCCTTGGCCCGGATGATCTGGTAGGCCGCGTCACCACTGAGAACGATGGTGAGGGCCAGCCACAGCACGAGCAGGGCGGTCGTGGGGATCATGACCATGGCGCGGATACGGGCGGTGATCGTACGCCCACGTTTTCTCGGTACTGCCTGCACGATGCTCCTGTCGCTCCGCGTCATGGGGTGAGTCATTCGGGCTCGGGGGCGTGTCCGCCTCGTCGCTCTTCGCGACCGGCGTGTGCACACCGCCTCCCGCCCAGACGCCGTGCCCCTCCTGGGGTGTGGGTGACACGGTCTTGCCGCAGAGTAACCACATATGGGGGTTTTCGGCTTGGGGGATCTTATCTCGGCTGGGAAACGCCGGATTATCCGGGGGTGGAGGCAGTCTGCCATGAACCGGTGAAATGTTCATACAAGTGCTGGTCTGCCACCTACTGGTGAGTATGGTGCTGATGTTGCGCACGACTATAGGACAAAGGTCACATGCGGCCATAGGGGTACGACAACAGTTATTCACCGGTACATACGACCGTCGTACCAATGGGTATGGGGTTCCAAAAACTCGGTACCGTGCCCACCTCGCCCTCGTCCGTACTAGCGTTGCGGCCCGGAGGCGCGGGAACGGGGAGAGGGACACCATGGGGCAGGCGTTCGGCGGGGGACAGGCCTCCATCGACGTGGCGGTGGTCGGCCTGCCACTGCTGATGGTGATCGGGTCCGCCCTCTACCTACGCGGACAACACCGGCGCTACGGTCGCCTGGTCGGCTGGCCCGGACAGCTCACACTGGCCGCGCTGCTCAGCGGAATCGGTCTGGCCGCCTACGCGGTCTGGCCCCTGCCGACCTCCATCGACGGGTTGTGCCCGGTAGTGCCTCGACCGGCACCCGCCCTGGACGTGGGCTCGGCCCTGCTCGCCCTCGGGGTGTTCCTCCCGGTCGGAATCCTGGCCCGCGCCCGCTTCCGTCGAGGTCTCCTGGTCACCATCGCCCTGGGAACGGCACTGGCGTTGGCGGTGACCGCGATCCGGGCGACCGGAGTGTTGGGCCTCTACCCCTGTTCCTACGCCGACGACGCGAGCGCGCTCACGGGGATCGCCGTGGCCGGGGTCCTCCTCGGGTGGCTCCTGGCCCGCCTGGTGCCGGCGCTGTGGCCGTGGGGTCCGCATCGCTCCTGGCCGGGCGCGGTGCCCGACCGCGGCCTCCCCGACCTCACCCGCCGGGTTCTCGGCGTCCTGCTGGACCTGGGGTCGTGGTGGTACGGATCGGCCCTCGTCGTCGCGCTGGCGCACGCCTATGGAGTGGTCGAACCCGGAGCCGAGAACGAGGTGCGCGCCGCCATGCTCCTCGGCCTGGCGGTGGTGTTCTCGCTCTTCCTGCCCCTGCTGCGTCGCGATCGGTCCACCCCGGGGTGCTCCGCCGTCCGTCTCGCGCTGACCGAACCCACGGCGGCCCGCCCGGCCGCCCGGCACCGCGTCCTGGCGCGCACACTCCTGTTGCACGCGCCCATCGTGGCGCTCATCGCCCTCGGCCTGGGGTGGTGGTCACTGATCGTGGTCGCCCTGCACGCCTGCACCGCGCTGGTGCGCTCCGACGGCACGGGACTGGTCGACCTGGTCTGCGGGACCCGGGTCCGTACCCGCGCCACCCTGGACGGCGGGCTGCCCGGACGTCTGGTGCGCTACTCGGCGCCCGACACCGAACACCCCGGCCCACCGGAGCGGCGGCCCACCCCCGTATGAGCCTCAGGGGGTCTCGTTCCAGTTCAGATAACCGAGGAACATCCCGGCCAGTACCAGGATCAGACCCAGGGTGCCGAACAGCGCCCGCACGTAGTGGCTCAACCAGGGGGCGGAGACGATCCGGGCCCGCTCGGGGCTGTCCGGGTCGTAGGAGACGGTGACGATCTCCCCCGCGCGGGAGGCGGTCCACCCCGTGTTCTCGTGCTCGGCGTGGACCTCCTTGCCGTCCTCGGTCTGGAACTGCACGATCATCCGGGACGCGACCGAGGTCTCGTGGTAGCCGATGACCCGGGCCTTGGCCCGCACGCCGTGTCTGATCAGGCGTAGCTCCATTCGGGTGTCCCGGGCGACGACCAACAGGATGATCGCTCCGGCCAGAGCCGGCAACAGGGGATAGAGGTCGGCCATGTCGGGGGAGTCCTTCCGGGTTCGCGCGGGGTGGGGGTGACGCTCAGCGCGTCGGGGTGGGGGAGCCGATCAATCCGTCGGCCACGTGCGCAAGGGTGGTGTGGATCTCCTCCACGGGACGTTCGGGTTGGAGCGTCCGCCAGTCGAGTGCCACGGTCACCACCATGCCGAACAGGGCGGATCCCGCAAGTGAAGTGTCCAGGTCCGGCCGGGTCAGACCACGTTCGACCATCGCGTCGAGCTGTTCGGTGATGACCCCGATCGCCTGGGTGCGGATCTGTCGGACGGTGGTGTACCAGGAGCGGTTGGTGCGCCAGGTCTCCGCCATGAGCAGCCGGGCCAGCGCCTCGTGGGCGCCGATGAACACCACACCGGCCCGCAGCACTTCGGTCAGCGCCTGGCGGGGCTCGACCTCGGGACCTGGGACGGCCTGCCGCAGGGTGTCGGCCAGCCGGGTCACGCCCCATTCCAGCAGGGCGGCGTACAACTCGTCCTTGCCCCCGAAGTTGTAGTAGACGGTGCCCTTGGCGACTCCCGCCCGTTCGGCGATCTCGTCCACCGTGGTGGCGCCGTATCCCTGTTCGGACACCAGGGTCACGGCGGCCTCGAAGAGCTTGCGTCGGGTCGCCTCGCGGCGGCCTCCCACACGTCGGGCCGGGCCCGGGGTCTGCACGTTCATCGCCTCCATTGTGCCCGCCGGTCAAATCCTCAAGGCCGGATGGAGCGTGGACATCGTCCATGAGCGCTTGCGGGCCACGGCGAGCCACGTCAACAACAGGGGTATCACCAACCACAGGGACATCACCCCGAAGGCCTGTGCGACCAACGCCATGTCACCGCCACCGATCAGGTGCCGCATCGCGGTCACACCCCAGTACAACGGTAGGTAGGGCCCGATGGCCTGGAAGAAGCCCGGGCTGGTCTCGATCGGATAGGTGCCACCGGCGGAGGTCAACTGGAGCACCAGCAGCCCCAGCGCCACCACACGACCGGCCGCCTTGAGCCGAACGGTCAGGAACTGCACGGTGGCGGCGAACGCGGACGCGGTGAGCAACAGGAACGCCAGCATCAGCGGCCAGTTCACCGATTCCAGGCCCAACCCCAGGTGCAGGACGGCCATCATGACCGCCACCTGCGCCCAGCCGAGCACCATGGGCGCCACCCGACCGGCCCACGCCACCCGCCAGGACGGCGCGGACGAGGCCAGGGCGCGGTCGGACAGGGCCGGCAACACCATGAACACGACCATCGCGCCCACCCACAGGGACAGGGGTACGAAGAACGGGGCGAATCCGGTGCCGTAGTCGGGCACTTCGTTGTCGACCTCGCTGTCCAGCCGGACGGGGTCGCTCATCATCTCGGCGGCGGTGGTCCGCCCGTCGTCGGAGTAGGTGGGCATCTCCTCCACCCCATCGGCCAGGCCGGAGGCGAGCTCGTCGGAGCCCGACGACAGTTCCCCGAGCCCGTCGTGCAGGTCGCCCGCGCCGTCGCCGATGGTGCCCAGACCGGTGTTGAGCTCACCCGCGCCCTCGGACGCGGTGGACAGCCCGTCGCGGAGCTTCCCGGCGCCTTCGGCCAGGTCGGCCAATCCCTCGTCCAGTTCGTCGATCTGATCGCGGGCGTCCTCGGCCTGGCCCACGATGTCGGGCAGGTCGTCGGCGATCTCGGTGGCGCGCTCGCTCAGCGCGGCGGCGTCGTCGGCGGTCGCGTCGATCTGCGCGCGGTTGTCGTCGACGAACCCGGCCACGTCCAGGGCGGTGTCCATGGCGTCCTGGAGGTCGGTCAGCAGCACGTGCAGTTCGGGCTGTTCCCGTTCCAGCTCGGGGTTCTCCTCCAGGTAGGCGGTGAGGCGGCCGTCGACCTCCTCCATGCCGGAGACGTCGATCTCCTCGGGTAGTTCGTCGAGGGCGTCGTTCACCCCGGCGGCCACGTCGGCGATCAGCTCGGCGCGCTCCTGGATGTCGGGGATGTCCTCCTCGACCCGGGGGAGGACGTCGTCGGCCAATGTGTCCAGCTCGTCGACCTTGGCGGAGACCTGCTCGGAGGCGTCGCCGGCGCCGCTCGCCAGCGTCTTGGAACCCTCGTACAGGTCGCCGATCCCCTCGTCGAGGGAGCCCGCTCCGGTGTGCGCGTCGTCGATGCCGTCGGAGAGTTCACCGGAACCGCTCTCGGCGTCGCCCGCGCCCTCGGAGAGCCGGTCGGCCCCGTCGGCGGCCTCCTCGGTCTTGTCGTGGATCTCGTTGAAGCCGAGGAAGATCTGGTCGAGGTAGTCGCTGATCGCGGAGGAGGCGGCGGCCTGGCGGATCTCGTTGAAGGCGCTGCCGGCCAGCTGGCGGACGATGTAGCTGTTGGAGTCGTTGTAGTTCGCGACGAGCAGGGCGGTGGTGGGGTCCTCCCGCTCGCGCGAGGGCGAGGTGAGGGACTCGCTGAAGTGGTCGGGGACGGTGAGGGTGACGTAGTAGTCGCCACCGGCGAGGCCTCGGGCGGCGTCGTCGGCGTCGACGAGGCGCCAGTCGAGGTCACCGCGTTCCAGGAGGGTGTCGGAGAGTTCCTCGCCGGCGTTGATCCGCTCACCGTCCACCTCGGCCCCCTCGTCCTCGACGACGAGGGCGACGGGCAGGTGTTCCATGCGGTCGAAGGGGTCCCAGAAGGACCACAGGTACATCCCCGAGTAGAGCAGGGGGATGAGCGTCAGGGCGGCCAGCGCGGCGGTGGGAAGGGGCGACCGCAGGAAGGACCGCATGGTGAGCAGCCCGAGGCGGGGGACGGCCAGCGGGCGCGGGCGCGGGGTCCGGTCAGTCCTGGACACGGTGGGCGCCTCCCTCGCGGCGGTCGCGCTGCCGGATGGGGATCGGTCCTTGGGTGTCGTGATCGGCCACCGTGGCCAGTTCCCGGGCGTCGGCGCAGGTGGCGATGACGGTGAGTCCTTCGTCGGACAGGTCCTTGAGGGTGCGCCACATGGCGGCCTGGTTCTGGGGGCTCAGCCCGCCGTCGACGTCGTCCACCGCCAGTAGGCGGGGCTCGTGCACCAGTCCCAGGGCCATGCCCAGGCGTCGGCGTTCGGGCATCGGTAGTTCCTTGATGAGGGTGCTCCGGTCCAGGTCGGACAGGCCGACCGCCGCCATGGCCTCGTCGGCGACGGTGCTCGCGGCGGGGCGTAGTCGCAGCAGGCGGGCCTCGGAGAGGTGTTCGCGTACACGCAGGCGTTCGTCGAGCACGTTGACGTCGTCCATGAGGCCGAGGGCACTGATGCGGCGGACCTTGCGCGCCTGTTCGGGCAGCGGGTGGCCGTCGACGTGCAGTTCGCCCCCGGTGGGGCGCATACGCCCGGTGAGGGTGAGGAGCAGGGAGCTGCGGCCTCCGCCGGAGTCCGCCTGGAAGACGGTGAGCGTTCCCGGCCGGGCGGTGAGGTCGACCCCCGTGTAGACGGGGCCCTCACGGGTGGTGAGCGTGACGTCCTCGGCGTGCACGCGTGCTCCGGTGGCCCGACGCATTCCTGGTGTCCTCCTATTTTTGAACTGACCAGTCAGTACAAATTCGGGTTCCACCGTACTGTGTCGAACCCGCGCCGCGATCGCCCGGGACTGTGGTCTCCCGCACAGGTTCACTCGTTTTCCCGTATCTATTGCAATAGATACGTAATTGCGTAATCCTGTGGACAGGGCGGACGAGACAAGGAGGGGCCATGAACGAAGTGAGGCTGCGCAAGACGGGTGCCGTGCTGACACGGATCTTCTTCGTGCTGACGGCCGTGGTGTTCGTGCTGGTCATCGCGTCGAACCTGGGCGCGCCCATCCCCGGCTACGCGGGCTTCCTGGTCGCCGTGCCGGCGCTCGCCCTCTACCTCGCCGCGATGGCGTGCGGGGCGCTCGCCGGACGACGGACCTCGCGCCGCATCGACCTGCCCCCCATCGAGGTCGCGCCACCGGTGGAGGGCGAGTGGACCGGACTCAACGGACCCTCCGACAAGGTGCCCAGCCACGGCACCCACGGCCTCGGGCAGACCTTCGCGATCGACATCCTCATCGACTCCGGTCGCCCGATCGTCGACGGTTGGCGGCCGGTCATGCGCCCGGCCGCCGACTTCCCGTCCTTCGGGGCGCCCCTGTTCGCCGTCGCCGACGCCACGGTCGTGCACACCTCGGACGGACAGCGCGACCACCTCAGCCGCAACTCCTATCCGGGGTTGCTCTACCTCTTCCTGGAAGGTTTCGTCCGAGCCCTGGGCGGACCAGGTCGCATCCTCGGCAACCACGTGATCCTCGACCTGGGCGACGGTGTGTACGCCGCCTACGCCCACATTCGGCAGGGTTCCGTCGCCGTGCGGGAGGGCGACCACGTCGTCGCGGGCCACAAGATCGGCGAGTGCGGGAACTCCGGCAACTCCTCCGAACCGCACCTGCACTTCCAACTGATGGACCACGCCGACCCGGACCGGGCCGGCGGTCTCCCCTTCACCTGGGCCGGGGTGGGGGTCCCTGCGAACGGAGAGCCGTTCACCGTGGAACGCGCCGCGCACTGATCCACCTCGGGCCGTGTACGGGGGCATGGCCCGAGGTGTACGGCCTAGACTGCGCCTGGCAGACAGGCGGAAGATGGTGGGGGACCGATGACGGAGATCGCCGAACGGGCGGCCAAGGCACTGGACGACCCGGAGAACTGGCCGATGGACCCCAAGGAGGCGGTGGCCCGCCAACGGTCGCTCGCCGACCGCGTGCGCTCCGAACCACTCGACGCCGACGCGGTGGAACTGGTCTGTGGCCTGGACGTCAGCTACGGGGTGGGCGACACCGAACTCGCCGCCGCCGCGGTGGTCCTCGACGCACGCACCCTGGAGGTCGTCGACACCTCCCTGGTCGCCGACACCCCTTCCTTCCCCTACATCTCCGGGTTGTTCGCCTTCCGTGAGCTGCCGCCGGTCCTCAAGGCCATCGAGGGGTTGAACGTCACCCCCGACGTCTTCGTCAGCGACGGCTTCGGCCTGGCCCACCCCCGCCGCTTCGGGATCGCCAGCCACCTCGGCGTCCTCCTCGACGCCCGCGTGGTCGGCTCCGCCAAGACGGTGCTCTACGGACGGAACTCCCTGCCCGGCGAGGAACGTGGTTCCTGGACCCCCATGGTGGCCGGACGCTCCGAACTCGTCGAGGACACCGAGACCCTCGCCGAACAAGGCGGCGAGGTGATCGGCCGCACCCTGCGCACCCGGAGCCGCACCAAGCCGGTGTACGTGTCCGTGGGCCACCGGGTGGACCTGGCCGGAGCCGCCGACCTCATCCTGCGGATGTCACCCAAGTACCGCATCCCCGAACCCATCCGGCACGCCGACCGCATGTGCGGGGCGTACCGGAAGGAGTACAAGGCCAAGGGCGGGGCGACGGGCGCCTGAACACGAGAAGCGGGGGAGGGGCCCGAAGCCCCTCCCCCCTTCGTCGTCCGCCGTGGCCGGGGTCTACCAGCCGTTCTCCACGGGGCGCCCCTCGTTGTAGCCGGCGGCGCTCTGCACGCCCACCACGGCACGCTCGTGGAACTCGGCCGGCGAGGTGGCGCCCGCGTACGTCATGGAGCTGCGCACACCCGCGATGATCTGGTCGACGAGGTCCTCCACACCCGGACGCTCGGAGTCCAGGTACATCCGACCCGTCGAGATGCCCTCCTCGAACAGGGCCTTGCGGGCCCGCTCGAACGGCGAGTCCTCGGCGGTGCGCAGCTTCACCGCGCGGGCCGAGGCCATCCCGAAGCTCTCCTTGTACTGGCGGCCCTGCGCGTCGCGCAGGACGTCGCCCGGAGACTCATAGGTGCCCGCGAACCACGAGCCCACCATGACGTTGGAGGCGCCGGCGGCCAGGGCGAGCGCGACGTCGCGCGGGTGGCGCACACCGCCGTCGGCCCACACGTGTCCGCCCATGTCACGGGCGGCGGCCGCGCACTCCAGCACGGCGGAGAACTGCGGCCTGCCCACCGCGGTCATCATCCGGGTGGTGCACATCGCACCCGGGCCCACGCCGACCTTCACGATGTCGGCGCCGGCCTCGATGAGGTCGCGGGTGCCCTGTGCGGTGACGATGTTGCCCGCCACGATCGGCACGTTCGGAGAGAGCGCGCGGACCTTCTCGATCGCGGCGATCATCTTCTCCTGGTGGCCGTGCGCGGTGTCGATCACCAGCGTGTCCGCGCCCGCCGCCAGCAACTCGGCGGCCTTGCCCGCCACGTCGCCGTTGATGCCCACGGCGGCGGCCACGCGGAGCCGGTTCTCCGAGTCCACGGCCGGCGTGTACAGCGTGGAGCGCAGCGCGCCGGTGCGGGTGAGCACACCCACCAGGGCGCCCTGTTCGTCCACGACCGGGGCCAACCGGTGGCGGAAGTCGTGCAGTATGCCGAACGCCTCACGGGGCTCGGTGCCCGCGGGGATGGTCAGCAACTCGTCGGACATCACGTCGCGCAGCTGTGCGAAGCGGTCCACGCCCGCGCAGTCGGCCTCGGTTACCACACCGAGCGGACGCCGGTCGTCGTCGACGACGATCACCGCGTTGTGCGCCCGCTTGGGCAGTAGGTTGAGGGCCTCGCCGACGGTGCTCGTCGGGTTGAGGGTGATGGCGGTGTCGTAGACCAGGTTCCGCTGCTTGGTCCAAGAGATGACATCGGACACCACCTCGATGGGGATGTCCTGTGGGATGACGGCGATCCCGCCGCGTCGGGCGATGGTCTCCGCCATGCGCCGGCCGGCCACCGCGGTCATGTTCGACACGACCAACGGGATGGTGGTCCCCGTACCGTCCGGCGACGAAAGGTCCACGCTGAGACGGGAACCCACGGCGCTGCGGCCCGGGACCATGAACACGTCGCTGTACGTCAGGTCCTGATCGGGAACCTGGTCGTTGAGAAAACGCAATGCCTCTACCTCGGTCGAGACCGAAGGGGGTGGACCACTCCGCCGTTAGGCGCCGGCGGCACCCTGTTGATCCCCCTCTTACGACTCAAGTATGCCGTGACCGACTACCTTGGAGGTACCTCCGTCTGTAATGATGATTCGATTCCCACCTCGACCCGGTGCCTGACCCATGCCCGGAGCCGGTGACACAACGCCGCTGCCGGTGGGCGCAGGGGACACCAGATCCCTTCAGGAGAAATCCAGCATGTCGCGTTTCACTCTCGCGCAAGTCAAGGAAGAGACCTACAAGGCCAAGGATGCCTGGTGGACCGTCTTCCTGGTCGACCCGTTGGCCGGCCGGCTGGTGGTGTGGACGGCGAACCGCACGAACATCACCCCCAACCAGCTCACACTGGGCGCCGGGGTACTGGGGTTGTTCTCCGCCCTGTGCTTCCTCGCTCCGATCTGGGCCGGTGACACCGGGTGGATCTGGCTGGTGGCCGGCGCCCTGCTGTTCCACCTGAGCTTCGTGCTGGACTGCATGGACGGCAAGATCGCCCGGTTGAAGGGCAACGGTTCGATCTTCGGGGCGTGGGTCGACTTCGTCTTCGACCGCATCCGCTTCTTCGGTTGCGTGATGACGCTGCTCATCGGGCAGTGGTTGATCACCGACGACCCCGCCTACCTGATCGTCGCGCCCGTGGTGGTCTTCTTCGACCTGCTGCGCTACCTCAACGGTTCCCAGGTCGCCAAGACCCGCAAGTCCATGAGGCAGGCCCTGGCGATCGCCTCCGGTGACGCCGACCGGGTGCACGACTACGCGACCTCCTCCCAGGCCGCCGATCCCGAGGACGACGAGTCCGCCGAGTCCGAGAGCAAGGCGACCTCCGCGTCGTCCAAGGGCCTGTACCCGCGGGCCCGCGGCCTGCTGATGCGGCACCGCGTGCGTCCGCACCTGTTCAGCGGCATCGAGTTCGAGATGTTCCTGTGCGTGGTCGCCCCGATCACCGTGATCGTGGCGTTCTTCACTCCGCTGAACAGCCTCATCATCCCGGTGGCGGTCTTCTCCGTCCTGGCTCTGGCCCTCTTCGAGGTGGTCCTGGTACTGCGGCTGTGGAAGGAGACGCGCCGCTTCGAGGTGCGTCGTCGCGAACTCGCCGCGGCTCCTTCGGCCGGAACCGAAGACTGAGCCCGGGACCTTCCGGCATGAAAGAAGGGGCGGTGCGCACCGCCCCTTCTTTCGTATCTTTTAGCGCCTCCGCTAGCGCTTTGACCCACCCGTCGCCCGCCACCACCCTCAACGGACGGCCTGGCGGCCGACGATCCTCCTTCTTTCGGGCGCCCCAAAAAGTCAGGAATGGGTTGGAGGAGACACCGTGGCGCCTTTGGTGTGATGGCGAAAAGCGTGCTATCCCACCGCCGGCACCTCCCCGGGTTCCCAGAGAACAGGGCCTGACGGCGCCCGAACGGGTAACCCCCCGCGGTTCACAGAACAGTCCCTATACCGAGGCCTTGGGGTCCGGGTTCTTCTCCTCGGGTCCGGGTTCAGGTGCCGCGCGGGCGGCGTCGGCCTTCGCTCCGGCGAGCCCTTTGTCGTCCTGACGGAGCAGCCAGGTGAGTTGGGGTTCGACCGCCCACCCCATGGCCTTGCGCACCCAAGGGGTGCACAACAGCAGGGTGATCCCGGCGCCGAGCGCGACGGTGGTGGCCAGGCCCACGGCTCCGGACATCACGTCGTGCCAGGGGGACGCCTTGAGCACGAGCAGGATCACGGAGTGACCCAGGTACACGAACAGGGTGTAGGCGCCCAGCGACGTGAACCAGGTGCGCCGCTTGGGGGTGAGCGCGAGCATCGCGAACGTCATGGCCAGTGCGATGGCCATGAAGATCATCCGGATGAGGATGCTCGGCATGAGGGGATCGATGTCGCGGTCGGTGAGGCTGTCCCGCCAGAACAGCCAGTCCCGGCTGAAGCGGTCGGAGACCGGCACGGCGAGGACGGCCGTCACCAACATGACCACCACGGAGCAGATTCGTACCCAGAGCCGGTCCAGATGGGCGAAGTGCTCACGGCGCAGGCTGAGTCCCAGCACGAAGAAGGGCAGCAGGCTGAGCACACGACCCACGGACAGGGTGGTGCCCAGGTCCGTCGTCGTGGCGAAGAGCGAGATGGCCAGGGAGATGGCCACGGGCCAACGCAACCGCTGCCACACCGGAACGGTCAGCCGCCACACGAAGAGCGCCACCAGGAACCAGAGGGTCCAGGTGGGCTTGAGGATCGACAGGGTGTCGGGAAGACCACCGCGCTCGACCGCGTAGAACGTCTGGTGCAGGGTCCAGAAGATGAGATAGGGCACCGCCAACGACAGGAACAGCTTCTCCACTCGCTTCGACGACGCGTCGAAGGACCGCGAGAGGTAGCCGCTGATCATGATGAACGCGGGCATGTGGAAGAAGTAGATCCAGTAGTAGAGGGCACTGGAGGGCCTGTAGTCGCTGAGCGGTTCGATCGCGTGGCCGATGACGACCAGGGCGATCAGGATGAACTTGGCGTTGTCCAGACGGGCGTCACGACCGGGCGCGTTCTCCGGTGGACGGGCGTTCGGTGAACCAGAGCTCGCGCCGCGCCGGTCCCCCTTCGCTCGCGGGGTCGTCGGACTGGTCAAGGATGAGGCCACTAGGGACTCCGTCGTACGGGGATGTGGGGTTTGTTCTTCGTCGCCCCGGACTCGTCGGTCGGGGGGAGGGCACCGACCTGCCAGGTGTTGCGGGAGACCGGCCGGTCCGGTGCCGCGTGGCGCGCGTCGGGGGCACCGAAGGAGTGTCGGCGAACATGATCCGTTACCTTACTGAGACATGCACATGTCCGCCAGTGGTTCGCACGAATCCGGCAAAAGTTCACAGAGCCGGTCGCATCCCCCGAAAGCGGTGTGGGGCGGGCCCCGACGGGCCCGCGCGGAGGCGGACCGGAGATGGCTTACCGTGTGCAGACCCTAACCCATGGCACTTACCGGTGCACCCAAGGTGCCCATCATCGGACCTATGGACGGGACGCGCCGGTGTGAATCCGCGACCCTCCCAAAGATAAGGTGCAGGAAGGCGGCTGTTCCCCTTGCAGCCTCTGCCAGGACGAGAACGAAGAAGGCGGTGGAAACCGTGCCGCACGCGGTGGACCCCAACCGTGCCGCTCAGCACGGAAGCGTGGTCATGAGACTCCTCGACGAGATCTTCCCGCTCGTGGAGGGGGTCTACGTCGATCTGCACAAGAACCCGGAGCTCTCACACTCCGAACAGCGCACCGCCAGTGTCGTCGCGGAATGGCTGACCCGAACCGGCTACGAGGTCCACAAGGGCGTCGGCGGAACCGGTGTGGTCGGCATCCTGCGCAACGGCCCCGGGCCAACGGTGATGCTGCGGGCCGACATGGACGCGCTTCCCCTGGAGGAGAAGACCGGGCTGCCCTACGCCAGTACGGCCAAGGCGGTGGACGACGAGGGCGTCGAGGTGCCCGTCATGCACGCCTGCGGCCACGACGCGCACACCGCCTGCCTGGTCGGTGTCGCGGACCTGCTGTCGGAGACCCGCCAGGAGTGGGCCGGCACCCTCATGATCGTGGCCCAGCCGGGTGAGGAGACCCTCGACGGTGCCCAGGGCATGATCGATGACGGTCTGTACGACCGGTTCGGGCGCCCCGACGTCATCCTCGGCCAGCACCTCGGCCCGCAGCCCGCCGGACTCATCTCCCACCGCGCCGGCATCATCCTCGGCGCCGCCAACGCCTACCGGGTGCGCGTTTTCGGCGAGGGCGGACACGCCTCCCAGCCGCACACCACCGTCGATCCGGTGCTCATCGCGGCCAACATCGTCAGCCGCCTCCAGGGCGTGGTCTCCCGAGAGATCAGCCCCAGCGAGATGGCGGTCCTCACCGTCGGCAGGATCCAGGCCGGCACCAAGGCCAACATCATCCCCGACGAGGCGTACCTGGAGATCAGTACCCGGGCGCTGAACGAGAACGTCACCGAGCAGCTGGAACAGGCGATCGAGCGGATCGTGCGCGCCGAGGCCGCGGCCTCCGGCGCCGGCCGCGAACCCCGGGTCGAGCGCTTCCAGGGCAGTGGGGTCACCCACAACGACCCGACGAGCACCTCCGACGTCGCCTCCGCGCACCTCGCCTACTTCGGCGAGGAGTACGTCATCCACCTGCCGGATCCCTCCCCGGCCACCGAGGACTTCTGCCGCTTCGGTCTGCCCGAGGACTTGCAGCCCATCCCGTACGTGTTCTGGTTCGTGGGCGCCACCCCGCACGACGTGTGGGAGGCGGCCCCCGGTGACACGCCCTACGAGAAGATGGGCAACGTCCCGAGCAACCACTCGCCGTTCTTCTCGCCGGCCCGCGAACCCACGCTGCGTGCCGGGCTCGCCGCGATGACCGTGGCCGCCCTGTCCTACCTGGGCAGCGACAACCAGAACCCGTCGACGCCGAGCCTGCCGCCGACCGAGGTTCCGGCCGGACCGGCCTTCGCCGGACCCGCTCCCACCGAGGCGGCGGACCCGCGCGCCCACACCGGCGGCGGCGAGAGCATGGCCTCCTCCGGGGGCTACGCCGCCCCGGACCCTGTGGCGGACGGATACATGGCTGTGCCCTCGGGGCCGCAGGACGCCTATGCGGGTTTCCCGCCGCCCTCCGAGAGCGGGTCGGACCCGCTCACCGGACCGCCCCCCACGGGATCGCCGTTCGGTGAGAGCAACGACGCCTACGACAGCGCGTTCCTCGCCTCGTCCTGGCCGGCGCCCGACGAGCCCGCCGTGGAGTCCACCGCCGACGCCGACATGGGCGCGGTCATGGGCGAACAGGATCGGGAGCCGCGCGACGAGTGGCACGGTGGCAGGGGAGAGGAGTCGACCCTGTCCGCGGACATGGCCGCCCTCATGGACGAGGAGGGGGCGCCTCCGCCGCCCTCCGGTCCCCCGGCCGGTCCGGCCTACGGCGGTCCGCCTCCGGCGGGCGGAGCACACGACGCACCCCCGCCCCCCGGGGTCGACGACGATCGGCCCGGCTCCCAGTACCGGTACTGACCGCGCGTGGGGGCCATCCCGTGGCGATGGGGTGACCCCCGTGTGCGCCGGTCCCTGCGACATCACCGGGAAACACCCATTCTGATGGGATGTGTCCTGGTCACGCTGTTCACCATCGCGGGCGCGGTCAGCCGTGCCCTGTCCGGTGACCCCAACGAGCCGTTGCTGCTGCTGAGCATCCCCGCGCTGGTGTACTTCGTGCGGGGCCAGCTCTACGCCCGCCAGCGGGTCAACGGGGTGCGCATCACCGAGGAACAGTTCCCCGAGGCGTACCGGATGGTGACCGAGGCCGCCGAACGCTTCGGCATGCACCAGGTGCCCGACGCCTACGTGGTGCTCGGCAACGGCGTCGTCAACGCGTTCGCGTCCGGCCACGGGTTCCGCCGCTACGTCGCCGTCAACAGCGACCTGTTCGAGGTGGGCGCCCGTGACCCGGACGCGCTGCGCTTCGTGATCGGTCACGAGGTGGGCCACATCGCCGCCGGACACACGTCGTTCTGGCGGCAGTTCGGGGTTTCGGTCGCCAACATCATCCCCGGGGTGGGCAGCACCCTGGGACGCGCCCAGGAGTACACCGCCGACAACCACGCCTACGAGTACTGCCCCGAAGGGGTCCAAGGGCTGCGGATCCTGGCCGCGGGCAAGTACCTGTACCGGGACGTGGACTTCGACGACATCGCCGCACGCGCGCACACCGACACCGGGTTCTTCGTCATGCTGGTCAACCTGCTCTCCAGCCACCCGGTCAACACGTTCCGCTTCGACGCCCTGGCCGACCGCACCCGACCCGGCCGCGTCCTTTGACACGCCCTAACGACGGCGTATGTGATCGGGCAGACGTTCGTGGCGGAGGTAGTCGCGGGTGAACTCGCCGGTGCCGTGCGAGACCGACCGCAGTTCCACCGCGTAGCGCACGATCTCCAACTCCGGGACCTGCGCCCGGACGCTCACCCGGCCGCCGTCGACCGCCTCGGTGCCCACCACCCGGCCACGCCGGGCCGACAGGTCGCTGAGCACCGCTCCCAGATGGGCCTCGTCCACCTCCACGGTCACGCTGTCCACCGGTTCCAGCACCGTGCGGTCACAGGTCGAGGCGGCGTCGCGAAGGGCCAGACGCCCAGCCTTCTGGAAGGCCATGTCGGAGGAGTCCACCGAGTGGGCCTTGCCGTCGTACAACGTGACCCGCAGGTCCACCAGCGGGTGGCCGTCATCCACCCCCTCGGCCATCTGTGCGCGCACGCCCTTCTCCACTGATGGGATGAACTGGCGCGGCACCACACCGCCCACGATCCGGTCGACGAACTCCAACCCCGCACCGGACTCCAGCGGCTCCACCCGGATCCGGCAGACCCCGAACTCACCGTGGCCACCGCTCTGCTTCACGTTGCGGCCGGTGCCCTGGGCGGGCATGGAGAACGTCTCCCGGAGCGGGACGCGGATGTCGTCGGTGCGGACCCGCACGCCGTCCCGGTGTTCCAACCGATCGAGGGCCGCGTCGAGGTGCGCTTCCCCCAGGCTCCACAGGACCATCTGGTGGGTCTCGGGGTCGACCTCCACCCGCAGCGAGGGGTCCTCGGCCACCAGTCGGGACACCGCCCGGGAGAGCTTGTCCTCGTCCGAAGAGGAGACGGCGGTGAGCGCCACCGGCATCATCGGATCCGGGAACGCCCACGGGGACACCCGCAGCGGGAGTTCCGGCGAGGAGAGGGTGTCGCCGGTGCGCGCGGCCGGTAACTTGGCGACCGTGCCCAGGTCACCGGCGATCACCGCGTCGACGGGGCGGGCCTCGCGGCCCAACGGAACCGACAATGCGCCGATCCGCGCGTCGTCGCCGGTGCGGTCGAGCTCGTCGGAGCGGCCCAGGCTCGAACCCATTCCGTGGCCGTGCAGGTGCACTGCGGAATCCGGGGTCAGGGTGCCGGAGAACACCCGGACCAGGCTCATCCGGCCCACGTACGGGTCGCCGGTGGTGCTCAGGACCTCCGCCACCAGAGGGCCGTCCGGGTCGCAGGACAACCCCTCCACGGGGCGCCCGTCCGGCCGGACCACCGTCGGAAAGGGACGCCGGAGTGGATCGGGGCAGGACAGCGGAAGTTCGCGCAGCAGCTCCCGGACCCCCACGCCACGGGTGGGACTGAGCGCCAGCACCGGATGGAACCCGCCCGCCGCCACCGCCTGCTTCAGGTCCGCGATGAGCAGGTCCGGGTCGAGGGTTCCCCCTTCCATGTAGCGCTCCATGAGCGCCTCGTCCTCGCTCTCGGTGATGACCTCCTCGACGAGGGTCTCGCGGAGCGGCCCCGCGGCCTCGACCAACCGGTCCGGCGCGAGACGCGAGATGGGGGCGGACCCGGGCCCGCCCCCATCGGAGTAGTCGTAGTAACGCTCGGAGACCAGTCCCCACAGGCCCACGAGCGAGCGTCGGTCACCATCGCCCTCGAACGCGGGGACGTAGGCGGCGTGCACCCCCGAACCGAAGGACTCTCGACACTGGGCGACCACGCCCTCGAAGTCGGCGCGCGGGTGGTCGATCTTGGTGACGGCCACCGCTCGCGGCATGCCCACGGCGGCGCACTCGCGCCACAACAGTCGGGTGCGGCCGTCCACCCCGTCCAGGGCGGAGATCACGAACAGGGCGGCGTCGGCGCCGCGCAGGCCGGCGCGCATCGCCCCGATGAAGTCGGCGTATCCGGGGGTGTCCAGCAGGTTCACCTTGACCCCGTCCACCATCACCGGGCTCACCGTGAGGTGCACGGACCGGTGGCGGCGGATCTCGACGTCGTCGTGATCGCTGACGGTCGTGCCCTCTTCCACGCTGCCGGGGCGTCGAATCTCCCCGGCGGTGAGGAGGAGCGCCTCGACCAGGCTCGTCTTGCCGGCCCCGGTCGGGCCGACGAGGGCGACGTTGCGGATGTTCTGGGGCCGGTCGGCCCTCGGTGCTGCTACGGCTCGATCTACCATCCCTGCTACCCAGCCCTTCGGGGTCCGGGTGGTGGTCTCCAGAGCCACCACCGAAAGTGTGACCTGTGACACTCTCTACGGTCGCGGTTCACCGGCCTGATCACAAGGGGAGGACCGATGATCATCCACGGATGGAGACTTCGGGGCGCTATGACCCGAGATGGTCTTCTAGGCTATGCCCCGTGCCTTGGTCGGAGATCCTTCCCCAGTTCAGTCTCACCGGGACCCTGTTGACGGTCCTGCTCCTGTTCTTCGCGGCGGTCGGTGAGCCGCTTCTCGGGAGACGCGCGTTCTCGTGGCTGTCCCGCCGCGAGGGCGACGGCCGCGCCCTGGAACTGCTGTACGCCGTCACGATGGGCGTCCACATCCTGTGGGGCGTGCTCGTGCTCGCGGTGGTGCTCACCTCGCCGGAGCTGCACCCGGTGGACCTCGGGCTTCGCTTCCCCGACGCGTGGGGTCCGATCGTGGGTGGTGCCCTCGGTGGCCTGGTGGCGTTGCTCGCCTTCTGGCTACTGGTCAACGGCATGCCCACCAAGGAGCGGTTCCCGGCCCTTGGGAAGCTGCCGGCGCTCGGCAAGAGGAACAGGAAGAAGGGGAGCGGCGACGACGCCTCGGAGGAGTCGCGCGGGCGCAGGGGCCACCGTGGTCACCGCGGCCGCCGGGCGCCCGCCAAGCCCATGACGTTGCCCGACCCGGGTCGTCGCCAGTACCTGCTGCTGCCGCGCACCACCAAGGAACGCGCCCTGGCCGCGGGCATGGCCGTCACCGGTGGTGTGTTCGCCGAACTGCTCTACCGCGGACTGTTCATCGTCCTGGTGGCGAGCATGGACGTACCGCTGTGGATCGCCGCGGTCCTGTCGGTGGTGCTGTTCTCCCTGGCCCACCTCTACCAGGGCTGGTGGGGGCTGGTCAGTGCCGGTTTCTCCGGCACGCTCTTCACCATCCTGTACCTGGGCACGGGCAGTCTGGTCGTGCCGATCCTCGTACACGTCGCCCTCAACCTGCGCTCGATCGTCTTCCCACCGGCCTCGGAGTTGGCCAAGGCCGACGAGTACGCCGCCTACGAGGACGACTACTACGACGACGAGTACGAGGAGGGGTACACCGGCGAGTTCGAGGCGGTCGAGGGCGCGGCGGAACCCCAGGAGGCCACCGGGGTGACGCCGGGACAGGGTCCGCCCGCGGGTACCCCGCCGTTCGGGAACCCCGGGCCTCTCGGAGCGCCCGCTCCGCAGGGTCCGCCTCCCGGTGTTCCAGGCAACCCCTATGGCGCGCCGTCCCATCAGGAGCCTTGGCCCGGGAGGCCCGGACCCCCGCAGCCGCCTCTGCCGCCCCAACAGCCACAACAGCCCCAACCGCCCTACCGGCAGGGCCCGCCACCGAGCACTCCCTACGGCGCCCCTCCACCCCCGCCCGGGCACGTCCCCGGCGACTTCCTCTCCGACGACCCGACCCCCTATCCGGGGGCCGGTCGTGACCAGGACGGACGCCGACTCCACCCGGACGAGTGGATCGATCGGCGCTATCGGCCCGGGGACGACACACCGGGGTCGGGACCGACCGGCCGGTGATGATCGGGCACGATGGAACGGTGTCCGACACCACCGACCATCACACCGCACGTTCGCGGGAGCACCGTTACCGACTCACCACCTCCGACGGGGTGGGAATCGACGCCGTGCTGCTGCGCGGCATCGAACCCCGCACCACCGCCGTCGTCCTGGCCAACGGCTTCACCGGCAGCCATCAGAGCCCGCCCACCCGGGGCATCGCCGAGGGACTGATGTCCGTCGGCGACGTCATGACCTTCGACTTCCGAGGGCATCACGGCTCCGGGGGACACAGCACCGTCGGCAACGCCGAGATCCACGACCTGGAGGCCGTCGTGGGTCGACTGCGCGAGCTCGGCTACCACCGGATCGCCACCGTCGGGTTCTCCATGGGCGCGGCCGTGGCCATCCGCCACGCCGCCATCTACGGCGGAAGCACCGCGGTGGTCTCGGTCAGCGGCCCCAGTCGCTGGTACTACCGGGGCACCCGGGCCATGCGCCTGCTTCACCTGGCCATCGAGAAAACGCTGGGCAGGGCCATCCTCCGACGCTTCCGCAAGGTCAGGGTCACCGACCGGCACTGGAACCCCATCCCGGCCGAACCGCGAGAGATCGCCGGCCAGGTCGCGCCCGCGCCCCTGCTGGTGGTGCACGGCGACTCCGACGCCTACTTCCCCGTCACCCACGCCACGGCCATCTACGACGCGGCGCGCCACCCCAAGGACCTGTGGATCATCCCCGGCATGGGGCACGCCGAACGGGCGGTCGATCCCGACCTCGTGTCCCGTCTGCGCGAATGGCTCGACGAACGGCTCCACGAACGGAGCGACGGAGCGAACCGGGACGAAGAGGGTGTTTAGACAGTACGTGTCGACCCCGGTACAAAGGGGGGATGATCCGATCCGGTTCTCCCTCTGGGAGCGTCACCTCCTCCGCTGACATCCCTGGGCTGAGGGGCCGCGGATTCACGCTCCTCATCCTGGCCACGGCGGTGGGCCTGTGCGGCTTCGCGGCGGTGCTACCGCTGGTACCCCTGTGGGCCTCCCGTGGTGGCGCCGGCGAGTTCGGCGCCGGGGCCACCACGGCCGTCTTCATGCTCACCACGGTCCTGACCCAGTTGGGCATGCCCTGGCTGCTGGATCGGGCCGCCGGTTACCAGTGGGCGTTCCCGGTCGGCGCGCTCATCATGGGCCTGCCAACGCCGTTGTTCGCCCTCACCACCGACCTCGGCCCGCTCATCGCCGTGTCGGCGGTTCGGGGTGTCGGGTTCGGCATGGTGAGCGTGGCCGGCACCGCGTTGGCCGCCCGCCTGGTGCCCCCGGCCCAGGTCGGCAGGGCCACCGGCTACTACGGTCTGGCCGTGGGACTGCCACAGGTCGTCATCCTGCCCGGTGGGGTGGCGCTCGCCCTGCAGTTCGGCTTCGACACCGCGTTCTGGCTCACCGGGATCTGCGGAGTGGTGGCCGCCGCGCTGTCCTCGGGGATCCTGTTCGCCGACGGCGGCCGCAACCGGGCCGTGCTCCGCTACGCGGGGGAGGCCCCCCAGGACGCGCGGCCGGCACCCCGTGGCCTGCCCCTGTTCGCCGCCCTGGCCGCGCCGCTGGTCCTGATGCTGGTGCTGTCCTCGGCGGCCAGTGGGATCGTCACCTTCCTCGCCATCCCCTTGGAGGAGTCGGCCTGGCTGGTCAGCGCCCTGCTGGCCGGGTACGCGCTGTTGTTGGTGACCGGGCGTTGGACCGCCGGGGTGCTGTTCGACCGGCACGGCCGCACGATCCTGCTGCTGCCCGGAGCGATCGTCGCGGTGCTGGGCATGGGGCTGCTCGCGGCGGGTCTGTGGAGCAACGGCGACGCGGCCCCCGGCGTGATGACGGCCGCGCTGGTGCTGTCGGGCGCCGCCCTGTTCGGTCTGGGCTTCGGCGCGGTACAGAACGAGACCGTCACCGTGATGCTGGAGCGGGCCGGTCCCACCGGACACGGCCGGGCCAGCGCGGTGTGGAACATCGGATACGACGCCGGCACCGGCGCGGGCTCCGTCGGGTTGGGTCTGGTGATCCAGCTGCTCGGCTACGGGCCGGCGTTCGCGGTGGTCACCGTCGCCCTCGCCGCCGTCGTCCCCTTGGCCCTTCGCCGATCCCGCTGACCGGCATGGGGCGTGCGAACGATCCGTTGACTTCCTCCCCACGGCTGAAGCCGGGGGTCTGCGCCGCTAAGAAATGATCAGTATGAGCTGATGTGCACGTGGTCGTAGTGGTTCTGGGTCAGGTCGCCGCGGTCGTTCATGAACGTCCACTGGCGTGAGGTCGACTGCCAGATCTGCTGTTCCCAGATGATGTACTTGATGCCCAGTCGGTCGGCGTTGGCGATGCCGTAGTCGGCGATCTGGGTTCCCAGCTGACGGTTGGCCTCGGAGGGGGAGGCGCCGTTGGCGCTCATCATGAAGTCGCAGGCCCGGCCATCACCGTGGTCGTCGGCGCTGGGGCGGAAACAGCCCACGGGGAAGGGCGCGCCGAACTCCATGATGATCTCGTCGCGGATGGCCGCCATCCGGGGCTGGGTCTGGTCCCAACCGCCGCCGCGGGCGCTGTCGGGGATGGTGCCGTCGCCGGGGGTCTCGGGAACCTGCTCCGCCTCGTACTCGGCGATGCGCTCGGTGACCTCCTCGCGCTCCTCCTCAAGGGTGTCGATGAGGTCGGAGGCCTCCGCCAGCTCGCCCTGGAGCTCCTCGGTGACCGTGGCCTGGTCGTCGCGCAGGTCGATGAGGTCGGTGATCTCCTCGGCCTGGCTCTCGCCCAGGTAGCTGACGGTCGCGGCGTCGGCGAACATCTCCTCCGGCTCGCTGGAGAACACGATCTGCAGAGTCGGGTCGAAGCCGTCGCTCTTGTACTGGGCGGCGGCGATGGCGGACACCCCGGTCCGCGAGCCTTCCAGGCGCCCTTCGAGTTCTTCGAGGGTCTCCTCGGCCTCGTCCACCCGGTCCTTGATCTCGGTGAACTGGAGCAGTTCGCCGTCGTAGGACTCCTCCAGCTCTTCGGCGCGCTCGGTCAGTTCGTCGATGTCCACGTCGTCGGGGTCGGCGTGGGCCACCCCGGACAGGCTCAGGAGGGTCGCGGCGCCGACGGTGGCGGCGGCCAGTGGCAGGGCGCGTCGTGAGGCGTTGCGAGGAGTGGAAGTCATGTGGGCTCCGGCGATGGTCTGAGGGCGTCGGCCATGCCCGAGGACGGTCCGTCTTCCGTCACGGGAGGGGCAGAGGTGCCTCAGCCGACCATACGAGATCGTGGTGTTATGTGCACTGTGAGTTGACTCGTGAGGATGAGGAGGAGAGAGCGGGGTCTGTCCGAAGATACCCGGGGAGTACGACCACAACGGCACGTACCGGCCGGTAGGGGAGCGGCCCCGGGGCCGGAGTGGCCCCGAGGCGGGTCAAGCGAGGGTCAGGAATTGCCGCCGAAGGCGCTGGGCAGGCGCACCGCGGTGGTCGGCGCGGGCTTCTCCGCGGGCAGGAACCAATCCGAATGACGGATGTCGCGCAGCGCCCGCTTGCGGTCCTCGGGGGAGAGCCGGTCGATGTAGAGCATGCCGTCCAAGTGGTCGGTCTCGTGCTGTAGGCACTGGGCCATGAGCCCGGTGCCCTCCACGGTGATCGGCTCGTTGCGCAGGTCCACGCCCTTGACCACGGCCCTCTGGGCGCGCTCGGTGCGGTACCAGAGGCGGGGGATGGACAGGCAGCCCTCGTCGCAGTCCTGGAGTTCCTCGGACAGTTCCACGATCTCGGGGTTGATCACGTACCCGATGCGATCCTCGACGGCGTAGCTGAACACCCGCGAGCCCACGCCGATCTGGGTGGCGGCCACCCCGGCCCGTCCGGGAGCGTCGACGGTGTCGAGCAGGTCCCGCACCAGCTTCTCCGTGCGCTGGTCGAAGGTGGTGACGGGGGTGGTCTTGGTGACGAGGACTGGATCGCCGAATCGGACGATGGGGCGCATGGTCATACGACCCAGAATAGTCGTGGGGCATGACCGAGGGGTACCGAGGGAGAGGACCACGGCGTGGAAGGTGCCTCAAGGGGCGCCCTGGCTCAGGTGACCAGACCGGGGCGCAAGGACTCGTCCAGGACCATCTCGATGTAGTCCAGGGCGGCGCGACGACGGGCCAGCGCGCTCTCGTACAGGGAGGGCGACCGGGCGCCGCGACGCACCCGTAGGCACTCGTTGACGATGCGCTGCCAGCGCTCGGGGAAGGCGTGCAGTGCGTAGGCGCCCGCGCCGGACTTGGAGGTGATCTCGCCGGTCTTGAGGGTGAAGTGCAGGCGGCTCACGCTGAGCACGCTCCAGGACGGGGCGAGGGAGCCGAGGACGGCCAATCCGCGGGGGGTGACCAGGCGCCCGGCCTTCTCCCGCCAGCGGCGCCACTGCTCGTCCAACGACCCCAGGGACCAGGTGCGCAGGCTCTCGGGTTCGTCCCAAACGTCCAGTTCGGCCGGGTGGGGTCCGCGGACGGTGACGCCGCGCTCGGCCAGGACGTGCCAGGTCACCGGGTTGACGTCGGCGCTCGCGCGGGTGCGGAAACGACCGTTGATGACGGAGGGGACGGGGCCGCACTCGGAGGGGTCGCGTCCCAGCTCGCCCCAGGTGACGTGGATTCCGTTGAACTGCGGAGCGGACACCTGGTGTCTGGTCCGGTGGTGGATGCGGCGCAGCGCGTCGAGTTCCTCCCCCACCGGGTGGCGTTCGGTGACGATGACGAAGTCGACGTCGCTGGTGTGCGGGCGGAAATCGCCGAGAGCGACCGAGCCGGTCAGGTACAGGCCCTGGACGAGACCGGGGGCCTCTTGGTCGGCATTGGCGAGAAAGGCCTGGGTCAGCGTCTGCACCCGAGGGTGGACGGCCATGCTCACTCCAGTCTGGACGGCTCTGCGGACGCGAGGCGTTACGGATGTGGGGGATGCGACGGTACACCTGTCGGCGGCGCCGGCTCGCGGCGACGGAGGTGGACCGGGGGCGATCGAGGCCCTGGGGAGTCACCCCGTCGAGTTCAAGTGTGGCCGGCGTCGGGGCGGGTTGGCAAGTGATGACACCGGACTCGCACCCTGTCTCCCCACGTCAAGTGGTGTGCGGGTATGGGGGTGTGGGGGAGTTCGCACCCTTGACACGGCTCTTTCACGCGTGGTAGTCGAAGTTGGCTCGTCTCGGGCGGGCGCGTGGCGGTTCTCGGGGGGGGGTACGGGGTGCCGGCGGCGTGCGCACCGAGCGTGATCGCAGGTCCCCGGGCCGATGGAATTTCCCCGAGCATTCCCTGGCACGTGCAAATGTGCCGTGCATTTGCATTTGCGCGGACATGTGGTGATTTCTCTGGAGAAGTCCCCACTGAAGTTGTGTTCGCCGTCGCCCGTGGGTGAGGGGGTGTGGTGTTCGACAACTTCCGGCGATTGGCGGATCGACGGGTTTTTCCCGGAACAAAGGTGTTGCCGCAGATCATCCCTGTTGTCAGGGGTTCGGATGGGTGATCCGTGGGTCGCCCGGGTGGAGAGGGGGCGACCGGCGTCACTTTCCCGGAAGTGGACAGGGCGTCGGTTTTAGAGGATTGTTATGGTTCACCAATGAATCCCCTGGTGATAACCATAGCAGCCATTGCTCACTGTTCTTCGCGGCGTAACACCGGAGAACCTCCCTGAAACCACACCTCATTACGTTCGGTGGGCAACGGCGGTTCATGAAGCGATTCCAAGGAGCCATGGATGGTCCCCACGATGGTCCTCGTAGCCGATGATTCGAGTGACGCGCAGCGCCGGGAGGCCCTGCGCGGGCTGGCCGAAGCGGTCGCCGAAAGAGGTGAGGTGCCCGTCACGGCGGCCTTCGGAAGTCCCGCCGAGGTCGACGAGAGGATCCGCTCCGTGAGCGGACCCAAGGTGGTGGTCCCCGCCTTCGTCGCCGGTGGGGACGTCGCCAGTTCCCACATGTTCTCCCGGCTCGACCTCACCCGGCTGGAGGACTCCTGCCGGACCACGCCACTCGGTGCGGTCCCTTCGATCGTCGCCGACCTGGCCGGCCGCCTCGCCGAGTCCGGTCGGCGAGCCGAGGACGGTGTGGTCCTGGCCGCGGACGGCACCACCGGTACCGAGGAACGCCAGGTGGTCATGGACGTGGCCCGGATGTTGAGCAGGCGCCTCGATTCCCCGGTCCAGGTCGGTTACCTGCGCACCTGGGCGCCGTCGGTCCACGACGCCGTCGACCGACTGCGTCGTGACGGGCGCGACCGCGTCGCCGTCGCCGCCTGGCACCTGGTGGAGGGACCGGACTTCGACCTGCTCCGCGAGCTCGACGTCACCGCCCTCACCGCGCCGCTGTGGCCGTCCGACCTGGTCGTGGACACCCTGCTGGCCCAGCACCGGGCCGCCAAGGGCCGCCTCACCTGACGTGCACGGACGAACACCCTCGATGACGAAAAGAATACGAAGCGTCGAGATTTCCGTTACCCGGACCGTCGAGATGGGTATATGCCTCAGGGGCGGGAACTCCCCGTGCCCGCGGCATGCTCCCCGCCGCCGTGTCGACACCCACGCGGTGCGGCGACGGTCCGGGCGGCTCCCTTCCTGAAGCGGGGCGGACGCGGCGGCTCGGCGCTCGGACCTCGACAAGTGTCGAGGGGGCCGAATCTAAGGTGGATCCATGAACGACGTCACAGCGCGGTTCGTCGACGAACGGCAACGCCGTCGGCTGATACGGCGCTTCGGCGGCCACGTCGTCGACTGGCTGGCCGGGCTGCCCTCGGTCGTCGAGAGACTGGCGGCGGAGTGGCGACTCACGGTGGAGGGACCGGCTCCGCACGGCCGTACCTCCGTCGTCCTCTACGTTCGTCGCGCCGACGACACCGAGGGCGTCCTGAAGCTCTCCCCGGACAGCGGTCTGGCCGTGGCCGAGGCGGGTCTGCTGCGCATGTGGGGTGCTTCTCGGAGGGTGCCCGACGTGTGGGCGCTCGACGCCGGTCACGGTGCCATCCTGATGGAACGTGTGGAGGGCGACACGGTCGCCGCCGGCGGCGTGGTCCCGCCCATGGAGACCATCGGTGGTCTCATCGCGCGGCTGCACGGCGTGGAGGTGAGCCCGGACCAGCGCGCGGAGCTGCGCCCGCTCACCGCGCGCGTGCAGTTCCTCTTCGACCGGTGGAGCCGAGAGCGCCTGCAGGGACCGGCGGCCGAGATCGTGCCCGCCGCCCTGATGCACCGAGCCAGTGCCCAGGGCCGTGACCTCGCCAACGGTGACGTCGACGTCGTCCCCCTCCACGGTGACCTGCACCCGGGCAACGTCATCGACGGCGGCCCACGGGGACTGGTGGTCCTGGACCCGCACGCCTGCCTGGGCGACGGTGCCGTGGACGCCGTCGACTGGACCCTGTGGAAGGCCACCGACATGGCCGAGGTGGAGCGCCGCGTGAGCGTGCTCTCCCAGACCATGGAGGTGGACGGCGACCGGTTGCTGGAGTGGGCGCGCGCGTTCGCTCCGTGCATGGCGGTCGCCAAGGCCAACCGCGGTCAGGTCGGAACACCCGAGTTCGAGCTGCTCATGAACCTGTGCCACGTGCCCGCCTGACACCCCCGCCGCACCGGACTCGGGGACGCGCGTCCAGGGGGCGGTCAGGTGTCGCGTTCGAGGCGGTAGCCGCGGCCGGCCTCGGTGATCAGGTGGCGAGGGCGGGAGGGGTCCGGTTCGAGCTTGCGACGCAGCTGGGCCAGGTACACCCGCAGGTAGTTGGTCTCGTTCTGGTAGGCGGGTCCCCACACGTCGTGCAGTAGATGGCGCTGGCTCACCAGGCGGCCGACGTTGCGGGCCAGGATCTCCAGGATGTGCCATTCCGTGGGGGTCAAGCGCACCTCTGCGCCGTCGCGCAGCACCCGCTTGGCGCCCAGGTCCACCTCGAAGGCCTCGGTCCGCACGATCGGGGCCTCCTCCACCTGAACGGCACGGCGTTCGGCGGCGCGCATTCGGGCCAGCAGCTCGTCCATCCCGAACGGCTTGGTCACGTAGTCGTCCGCGCCCAGGTCCAGGCAGCGCACCTTCTCACCGGCCGAATGCCGGGCCGACAGCACGATGATCGGCACCTGTGTCCACCCGCGCAGCCGTTGGATGACCTCCACACCCTCCATGTCCGGTAGTCCCAGGTCCAGCAACACCACCGTGGGCAGGTGGTCCTCCACCAGGCGAAGCGCGCTCGCCCCGTCCTTGGCGGTGTCCACGTCATAACCTCGGGCTCGCAGGTTGATCCGCATCGCGCGGATGATCTGCACGTCGTCGTCAACGACCAGGACCCGCATCGGCCCGCCTCTCGTCTTCCTCGTCAACCGGTGTCACCGCACGCAACGTGATCACCATCGTCAATCCGCCGCCCGGCGTGTCCTCGGGGGCCAGGGTGCCGTGCATCGCCTCAACGAAACCACGGGCGACCGCCAACCCCAGACCCACGCCCGTGCCCTGGGGCGCGTCGCCCAACCGCTGGAACGCCTCGAACATCCGCTGCTTGGCCTCGTCCGACACCCCCGGGCCCCGGTCCACCACCCGCAACTGCACGTACCCCTCGTGCGCGCTGGCCGAGACCAGCACCGGGGAGCCGGGGGCCGGGTTGTAGCGCACCGCGTTGGTCACCACGTTGGCCATCGCCCGCTCCAACAGCCCCGCGTCCACCCGCACCCGAGGCAGTTCGTGGGGCACGTCGACCACCACCGAATCGCCCGGAATCCCCAGCAGGGTCGCCGACAGGACGTCGTCCAGGTTCTCCGGCCGCAGGCGCGGAATCACACTCTCGGTCTGCACCCGGCTCATGTCCAGCAGGTTCCCGATGAGCCGGTTCAGCCGGTCCGCCGACTCCTCCACGGTTTCGAGCAGCTCGGACCGATCCTCGTCGGACAACTCGATGTCGGTGGCGCGCAGGCTGGACACACTCGCCTTGATCGAGGTCAACGGGGTGCGCAGGTCGTGCGAGACCGCCGCGAGCAGCGCGGTGCGCATCCGGTTCCCGGCCGCCTGGGCGCGGGCCTCCGCCGCGTCCCAGGCCAGGCGCTGCTGTTCCAGGGCGATGCCCACGTGGGTGGCGAACGCGCCGAGCACCCCGCGGTCGGCGGCGGGCAGGACCCGGCCCCGCAACGCCAGAACGATGCTGTCGGACACCGGCACCAACGCGTCCGAGTCCTCCGGTGAGTCACACGCCGGGGCGCCCACGCTGTGCACCGGATGCCAACGGTCGTCGTCCAACCGTTCCAGGAGGGTCGCCGAACGTTGTCCGAAGGTCTCCCGGATCCGCCGCAGCAGCGCCTGTAGGGGCTCGTTCCCGGCCAGTACGCTCGCGGCCAGCACCGCGACGGCGTCTGCCTCGGCGCGGGCGCGCACCGCCTGCGCCGAGCGGCGGGCGGCCATCTCCACCATCACCGCCACCAGGGACCCGACCAGGAGCAGCGCGGTCATCGCCAGGAAGTTGTCGACCGACACCGAGGGTCTGTCGTGCAACGGTGACAACAGCACGGTGAGCAGCACCGCGCTCCACAACGCGGAGGCGATCGCGGGAGGCAGACCGCCCACCGCGGCGGTCACCACCGTGATGAGCAGCAGGAACAGCGGGTCGGAGGCGGGGCCGACCTCCGAGAAGAACGGCAGCGCCAGGATGAGGGTGACCAGCGGCGGAGCCATCAACGAAAGCGTCCATCCCCACACGCGGCGGTGTTCGTTCAGCCCCCGACCCGGAGCGGGCAGCAGCCACCGGCCGCCGCCCACCTCCTCGTGTGTGACGATGTGCACGTCGATGTCGCCGGACTCGCGGGCCACTATCGCGCCCACACCCGGACCGAACACGTACTGCCAGGCGCGCCTGCGGGAGGAACCCAGGACGATCTGGGTGGCGTGCGCGCCCCGGGCGAACTCCAACAGCGCCGACGGCACGTCCGTCCCCACCACCTGGTGGTAGGTGCCGCCCAGTTCCGCGAGCAGTCGACGTTGGCGCAGGAGTTCTCCGGTGGGTCGTTCTCCCAGGCCGCTGGGCGGGATCACGTGCACCGCGATCAGATCGCTGGGTTGCGGACGACCGCCGCGGGACCGGTCGGCGACCCGTGCCGCCCGTCGGATCAGCGTCTCTCCCTCGGGTCCGCCGGTCAGTGCCACGACGACCCGTTCCCGGGCCTCCCAGGTGTCCCGGATCTTGTGCTCGCCCCGGTACCGGGAGAGTCCTTCCTCCACCCGGTCCGCGGTCCACAGCAGCGCCAGTTCCCGCAGCGCCGCCAGGTTGCCCTCGCGATAGAAGTCGGCGAGGGCGGCGTCCACTCGTTCGGCGGGGTGCAGGTCGCCGCGGGCCATACGTCGGCGCAGTTCCTGCGGGGTGACGTCGACCAGTTCGATCTCCTCCGCCGAACGCACCACCCGGTCGGGCACGGTGTGCTCGGGGCGCACCCCGGTGATCTGGTGGACGACGTCGTACAGCGACTCCAGGTGGTGGATGCCGACGGTGGAGAGAACGTCGATTCCGGCGACGAGCAGCTCCTCCACGTCCTGCCAGCGGGTCGGGTTGGGCGCCCCCGGTGGGTTGGGCCTGGCCAGGTCGTCGACGACGACGAGTTCGGGGGCGCGGGTGATGACGGCGGCGGTGTCCATGGCCCCCGAGGTGTGCTCGGGAACGGTTTCGAGCCCACGCAGCAGGGCCGCCGTGTCGACTCTGCGGTGGGTGTGCACCGCGCCGATCACGATGTCGGTGCCGCGTTCGGCCCGGCGACGGGCTTCGGTCAGGGCGTGGTGGGTGGTGCCCACCCCGGGTGCCGAACCCAGGTGGATGCGGAGTCGTCCTTTCACGCCACCCATTGTCGACGGGTTCGGGGGCGCGGGGTGCGGGAACGGCCATGATCCGCGTGCGGGGAACCCGCGGCGGGTGGCTCGTCCTGGAGGGCGAGCGCGCCTGCTCGGTCGGGACATCGGCCTGTTCCGGCCAATGACGGTGATCACCGTCGGTATGGGGCCGGCTGTCTCCCGTGTCGGATAAGACTGGAGTTCCCCCGGAACATTCCGGATCACGACAGCCGACACGAGGACGACGAGGTTCCCCCATGGGTCAGCCCCCGCCCCAACCCGGTCCGCAGGGACCATTCCCCGGACAACCCGGACAGCCCGGACAGCCGCCGCAGGGTCCGCCGCCCGGATACGGGCAGTATCCGCCACAGGGCCCGCCGCCCGGGTACGGGCAGCAGCCCCCACAAGGTCCGCCCTCCGGGCACGGGCAGTACCCGCCGCAGGGTCCGCCGCCCGGGTACGGGCCGCCGGGTCCCGGCGGCCCGGAGCAGCCCAAGAAGAAGACCGGTCTGATCGTCGGCGGCGCCATCGGCGCGGTCGTACTGATCGCGGCGATCGGCGGGATCGCGGCGTGGGCGGCCTCCGGTGGTGAGTACGTCTCCATGCCCGACGACTGCGCACTCGTGTTCGAGGGCAACTCGCTGGAGGACTCCGACTTCGGTCCGATGCCCTCCTTCGACGGTGGCTTCGACCCGGAGGGCGGCTCGTCCGACGGTTCCTACGGTGAGATGTCGTGTGAGGGCGAGTCCGGTGACCTGATGGTCTCCTTCCACGTCGAGCTCTTCGACATGGAGCACCCCGACACCGAGGAACAGCTCCAGGAGATCCTGGAGGAGGAGTTCGACCCGGCGGAGGAGTTCGGAGCGGATGCCACCGAACCGGGTGTGGTCAGCGACCTCGACCTGGACTACGGCCCCGAGGGGCAGGTTCTGTGGGACGAGAGCAGCATCGGTGAACGCGGCATGACCGTGGTCTCGATCATGGACGGTGGCGAGTTCGGTGAGGGCGGCGGCTTCGGCGCGAGCGTGTTCCTGTCGGGCAACGCGGCCGGCGCGGTCGTGATCGGCACGAACAGTGGCGGTGTCGACATCGAGACCGTGTACGCCACCATCGAGAGCAGCGCGTCCGACCTGCAAAGCCGTATTTCGAGGGTCGCCGAGAAGTGACCCCCTCCGTTCGGCGGGTCCGAGGGTCTTCGAACTCCGGGCCCACCGAACGAGTATCCCGACCGACCACCGAGACAGACGGAACCCACGAGTGAACACGCCCCTTCCGGAATCCGGCCGCTCACCCGAGCGGAGCCGCCGCCTTCCGTTCGCCCTGGCCGGCGTCGGCGCGGCGGTGGCACTGGCCCTGGGCGGGCTGTACGTGTGGTCGAACGACACCCGGGACGAGGGCGTTTCCCTGCCCGGGGACTGCGCCGACCTGCTCCCGGTGGATCTGGCCGAACGTCTGCCCGGGGCGGGGGAGACCGAGTTGGGCGGCCAGATCCGGGACACGGTGGAGGAAGAGGACGTGCTCAAGGTCGCCCACTGCGAGGCGGCCGACGACGTCGACGGTGACACCGCGCACTTCAGCCTCCAGGTGGTGCTGTACGACCCCGCCGAGGAGGAGAGCGTGCGCCGCATGCGGGAGTCCGTCGCCCAAGGACGGCTGGCCCGTGAGGACGACGACTTCGAGTCGGAGTACGGTGACCCGCCGATGCGCGCGGTGGAGTGGCGTTCTCTGTCGGTGGGCGACGGGGGATACGCCACGGCGTCCGGACCGGTGGACGAGGAAGGGACCGACGAGCTGTGGTCCTCCCTGGAGTACTCGTTCGACAACGCGCGGGTGAGCCTCTTCCACCGCACGGATGGTCCGGTGGATCCCGTGGAGGACCTGGACGCCTTGGAGGACCTGGCCGTCGAGGTCACCGAACGGCTGGGCGGGTAGGGCCCCGCGAGGGGCCCCACCCGCTCCGGGCTCACCGGTCCCGCGGGAGCGGGGTCAGGCGTCGGGGATGAGCTTGCCGGGGTTGAGCACGCCCTCCGGGTCCAGCGCGGACTTCACCGCGCGGAGCACGTCGGCGCCGAGCGGGCCCAACTCGTCCGTCATCCAGGGCCGGTGGTCGGTGCCCACCGCGTGGTGGTGGGTGATGGTGCCGCCGTTGGCGACGATCGCGTCCGAAGCCGCTCGCTTGGCCTCGGCCCAGCGCGCCGACGGGTCCTCGCCCGCACCCGTGGCCACCGTGAAGTACAGGGACGCCCCGGTCGGGTAGGTGTGCGAGACGTGGCACAGCACCACCACGCCGCTCACGTCGTCGTCCAGCGCGCCCGTCAGGGCGTCCACCACGGCCCGGTAGAGCGTCTCCAGGTCACTCCAGGTCGCCGCGGTCTCCAGGGTCTCGGCGAGGATGCCCGCGGACAGCAGGGAGTCGCGCAGGTACGGAGTGGTGAACCGGGTCTCGCGCCAGTGTGCCACCGGGGCCGACCCCAACGGGGTGCCACCGGCCGCCACCATGACCTCGCGCACGGCGGCCGCGCGCGCCGTCACGTCGGAGTCGGTGCCCTCGAAGCCCAACACCGCCTGGCAGCCGGGCGTGGCCTCACGACCGGCCAACGCGGCGTTCACGAACGTCTCGGTCTCGTCGGACAACCGCGCCATGGTGGGGCGCACGTCCGATTGGGCGAGCGTGCGCAGCGCCGCCACGCCGGTCGTGTAATCGGGGAAGGACCAGGCCTCGTCCAGGACGCGTTCGGGTCGGGGCCGCACGCGCACGGCGACCTCCGTGATCACGCCCAGGGTGCCCTCCGAACCCACCATGAGCCGACGCAGGTCGGGGCCGGCGGCGGAGGCGGGCGGCCCTCCCAACTCCAGGGTGCCGCGCGGTGTGGCCACCCGCATGCCCACGACCATGTCCTCGAACCGGCCGTAACCGGAGGAGGCCTGGCCGCTGGAGCGGGTCGCGGCGTACCCGCCGATGGTGGCGTACTCGTAGCTCTGCGGCATGTGTCCCAGGGTCAGGCCGTGTTCGGCCAGCATCGCCTCGGCGTGCGGGGTGCGCACACCGGCGCTCAGCACGGCGGTCAGGGAGGTGGTGTCCAGGGACACCAACCGGTCGAGCCGTCGCAGGTCCAGGGAGACGACCGTCCGGAAGTCACCGCGGATCGGGGTGAGGCCGCCGACCACGCTGGTGCCACCGCCGAAGGGGACCACCGCCACGCGCTCGGCCGAGCACAGCGCCAGGAGCCGTTCCACCTGTTCGTGGTCGGCGGGTGACAGCACCGCGTCGGGCGCGAGGTCGGTCCGACCGGAACGGCGGGCGAGCAGGTCGGGCGTGCTCTTGCCGCCGCTGCGACGCAGCCGGGTGGGCCCGTCGGTTCGCACGTGTTCGGCGCCGACGACCTCTGCGAACGCGTCACGGAGACGTTCGTCCAGGCGGGTCGGGGGCAGGACGACGTCCTCCTCCGGGACCGGGGGCATGTCCTCGGTGCGGGTGCGCAGGACCTGTGTGATGAGGTCGCGCGTTCCGGGGTCCAATCGGGTGGCCCGCCCGGGGTCGCCCCAGGCGAACCAGCTCATCTCCGGTGCGGTGTCGGTGCTCCCGGTGGCGTCGGTCGTTCCGGCGGGGGAGTCTTGCGCATCGTGGGTCATGCTCTACAGTTTTACACATGGCGTCAAAACGTAACGTAGAGGACGAGATCCTGGACGCGGCCCGCGCCTGCGTGGAGTCGTTCGGTGTACGACGCACCACCCTGACCGACGTGGCCCGCCGCGCCGGGGTCAGCCGGCCCACCGTGTACCGCCGCTGGCCCGACGTCACCGCGCTCGTCGCGGACCTGCTCACCCGCGAACTCCGCCACATCCTCATCGCCGAGGAGATGGCGGCCGGGAGCGACGTCGCCGAGGAGAGCGTCCGCTCGGGCCTGGTGCGACACGCCACCAGGGTCGCCCGGGCGATGCTCGCCCACCCCCTCGTCGGCCGGATCATCGACACCGAACCGGAACTCCTGGCCACCTACACCTTCCACCGGCTCGGTAGTAGCCACAAGGCCGCCCTCGAACTGGTCGAACCCGCCATCGCGGACGGCCAGACCGATGGCTCCATCCGGGACGGCGACCCCGTGGTCCTGGCCCACCTGGTCATGGTGACCGTGCAGAACACCGTCACCTCCCATCGCCTGTTCGCCGAGGTCCTCGACACCGACGGGCTGGTCGCCGAACTGTCCGTCCTGCTGGACGGCTACCTGCGACCCCGAGAACGGAAGGAAGGCCCATGAGCCGGTCCACATCCCTGAACGCGACCCGCCGCACGACCGACCTCGCCGACCTGGAGGCCCGTCCCGACGTGGACCTACTGGTGGTCGGTGGAGGCGTCACCGGAGCCGGAGTGGCCCTGGACGCCGCCTCCCGGGGGCTGTCCACGGTCCTCGTCGAACGCGAGGACCTCGCCTTCGGCACCAGCAGGTGGAGTTCCAAACTCGTCCACGGCGGTCTGCGCTACCTCGCCAAGGGGCAGGTCGGCATCGCCTACGAGAGCGCCCGCGAACGCGACGTCCTCATGCGCGTCACCGCGCCCCACCTGGTCCGTTCCTTGCCGATGGTGATCCCCGTGCACCGGGACACCGGCCTGGCCCGGACCTTCGCCGTCCGCGCCGGAATGGGCGGCGGAGACCTGCTGCGCATGCTCTCCGGCACCCCCTCCTCGGTCCTGCCCGGCCCCCGGATGCTCAACGCCCGCCAGACCCGCCGCCTGCTCCCCGCGGTCGACCCCGACGGTCTGCTCGGCGGGATCGTCTCCTTCGACGGTCAACTCGTCGACGACGCCCGGTTGGTCATCGCGATCGCGCGCACCGCCGCCGGTGAGGGCGCTCGTGTCATCACCCGCTGCTCCGCCGAGAGCATCACCGCCGACGGCGTCCTCCTGCGCGACGAGACCGACGGGCGGCTCGTCCCGGTGCGTCCGCGTGCGGTCGTCAACGCCACCGGTGTGCACGCCGACGACCTCGACCCGCGGATCCGACTGAGCCCCAGCCGCGGTACCCACCTGGTCCTGGACGGCGCGGTGATGGGCGGCCCCCGTGCCGCGTTGACCGTGCCGTTGCCCGGCAGCGTCAGCCGGTTCGTGTTCGCGTTGCCCCAGCCCGACGGTCGGATCTACGCCGGGCTCACCGACGAACCCCTTGAGGGTCCCGCCCCTCGGGTGCCCGAGGTGCCCGATTCGGACGTGGACTTCCTCCTGGCCCAGTTCAACCGGGCCTTGTCCACCAAGCTGACCCGGGACGACGTCATCGGCTCGTTCGCCGGGCTGCGCCCGCTGCTGCACGGGGACGGCTCCACCGCGGAACTGTCCCGTGAGCACCTGGTGTCGGTGGCGCCCAATGGTTCCGTCACCGTGGCCGGCGGCAAACTCACCACCTACCGGGCGATGGCGGAGGAGGCCGTGGACGCGGCCGTCGCCGAACACCGACTCCAGGCTGGCCCCTGCCGCACCCGGGAACTGCCGCTGGTGGGTGCGGCCTCCCACGAGGAGCTCGACGACCTCGACGCCCCGCGCCACCTGGTCTCCCGGTACGGGACCGAGGCACCGGCCGTGATGGCCGAGGCGAAGGACGACCCCGAACTGCTGGTTCCGGTGGCCTGCGGGGTCACCCCGGCCGAACTGCGGTTCGGGGTGCGCCACGAGGGCGCCATGGACGAGGCCGACCTGTTGGAGCGGCGCACCCGTATCGCACTGGTGCACACCGACCGCGACCGTGCCGAGGCCGCGGCCAAGGAGGCCCTGGTCTCGGTGGGGTAGGGGAGGTGGGGGAGCGGGAGACGAACCGGCCGAAGTCGTGGCGATGGCCCGATGGGGCCGAGGAATTCGGGGACTCACCACACCGGGGGCCTCTGGTCCGCCACGATGTGATCGCGTATGGTCATACCGGTTCGAGCCCCCTCCCCCCTCGAAGCCTCCGCGGCCACCCCCGCTATGGTGCGCACGCCCGTTGAGCCGTCCCGCCCTAGGAGTCATTCATGCCCACGCTCGTCGCCGTGCCGACCCTCACCAGCACCGAGGAAGACGTCTTCGCGGGGGTCCCGGACGAGTACCGGCACTACTTCAACGGTCGGGTGCCCGTACCGTTCACCAAACGCCACTGGGAGTTCGCCGGTGAGCCGGTGAGCGTGCCCCTGGTCAGGGCCTTCCTGGAGACCTGCGCCGCCGGTCGGGACTCCGACTACCGGTACGTGCTCACCCTGTTGGGCGCGGAGCTGGCCACCAACGCGATCCGGCACAGCCGGTCCGGTGAACCGGACGAGACCTTCGTGATCCGGGTGGATCGCGGCCCGAACGGGATGACCGTGACCTGTCGCGACAACGGGATGCCCACCAGCGCGGTGGAGGGCCGGGGCGGGCTGCTGATCGCAGCCTCGCCGGAGGACCGGCTCACCGCGGAGGACGGCCGCGGGCTGGCCCTGATCGACAGCTTCGCCACCACTTGGGGCGACAACGGCCACCCGAGCATTCGCAAGGTGTGGTTCCACCTGGCCTACGACCTCACCGGAAGCTCCTGGCCCGCGGCCTGATCCCGCGTAAGGGCCGCCCCTGAAGGCCTCGCCGCCGAGCTCACGTGACCCTTGCCAGGCGGGGTGACCCATGCCACTATCTCTACCTGCGGGTAGCTTGTGGCGTGCGTCACTGAACGGTACGCCCCCGTGTCCCCGCGTCCCTACAGCTCGGCCGCGTCGCCGGCCCATCCCCCAAGGGGTCCCCCATGGACTCGGCCCTCACCACGGTCGGCCTGCCGGTCGCCCTCGGCGTCATCATGCTCGGCCTCGGCCTCAGCCTGACCGTCCGGGACTTCACCCGACTCCTCACCATGCCCTGGACGATCCTCCTCGTCCTCGGTTGCCAGATCCTCCTGCTGCCGCTCTTCTGCTTCGGTCTCGTGCTGGTCTTCGTCGAGTACTTCGACCTGGCACCGCTGTTGGCGGTGGGCATGATGATGATGGCGGCCTCCCCGGGCGGCACCACCGCGAGCCTGTACAGCTACCTGTTCAAGGGCAACGTCGCGCTCAACATCTCGCTGACCGCGATCAACTCGGTCACCGCCATCGTGACCCTCCCGCTCATCACCGGGTTCTCACTCGGCTACTTCACCGAGGGCGGGTCCATCGGTCTTCAGGCCGGAAAGATGATCCAGGTGTTCGCGGTCATCCTCGTCCCGGTCGCGATCGGCATGTTCGTCCGGGCCAGGATGACCGCCTTCGCCGAACGCATGGAGCGGCCGGTCAAGCTGGGTTCCAGCATCGTGCTGGTCGCGGTGATCATCGGCGCGATCGCCGCCGAGTGGGCGAACCTGCCGCAGTACATCGTCTCGGTCGGCCTCATGGTGCTCGTCTTCAACGTGGTGAGCCTGACCATCGGGTACTGGGCGCCCCGCCTCGTCGGTACCGGGCGTCCCGAGGCCATCGCCTCCTGCATGGAGATCGGTCTGCACAACACCACGCTGTCGATGACCATCGCCATCACCGTCCTGAACAGCACCGAGATCGCCATCCCGTCCGCGGTCTACGGGGTGCTGATGTTCTTCACCGCCGCCGTCGCCGGTGCCCTGCTCACCCGTCGCGACGCCCGGGAGGAGAGGGCCGAGGCCACCGCGAGCGGGGACTGATCACCCGGGGCGCCACCACCAGGCCCAGCGGCAACAGGATCAGGCCGGCCAGGCCGGCGGCCCCGGTGACCAGTAGGTAACCGCACGCCCGAAGCGGCCCCCGCCACACGTCCCTCATGCTCGGCTCCTCGTCGGTCGACTTCGCCGTTGACACCGACAGTCTGGCGGGAGACCGATCGATCGGTCACCACAGCCCGCCACCCGATCCGAAGGGTGGCGGCGGCCACCGGACCGTGGGCCGATCAGTCGTCGTCGGAGGTCAGGGCGTCCACGGCGACGGCGACGCTGATCACCAGCGCGGGGTCCCCCGCGACGTCACGACGGTGGGTGTTGACGTCGATCGCGTAGGTGTCCCGCACGCGGAACCACTTTCGGGAGACCACCGCGACGGTGCCCTCCTTGTCGCTGATGGAGTACTCCTTGTCCAGGAAGCTCCCCACGACCTCCCAGTCCGGAGCACCCTCGACCTCGACGTTGAGCTTGTCGCGGATGGGGTTGAACAGGCGCTTGCGGACGGTCGCCACGGTCTTGCCGTCGTGTTCGACCCGCATCTGGTCCCGGACCTTGAAGAGCTTCTTGCGGATCACCATGAGCTCGTTGCCCTGGGGGTCCTTGAGCTCGAAGGTGGTGCGGATCTTCAGGGCCTTGCCGTCGACCCAGAACACCTTGTTGCCCTGTTCGTCGGTCACCCAGAAATCATCGCCGATGTCGAAAACGCGTTCGCGTACCAGAAACTTCATGCGATGACGTTATTGCACCATGCCCCCGCCGACCAGACGCGTCCCCAACCAGCGGTGTTGCAGCAGCCCGATCCAGATGGTCAACGCTCCGGAGACCACGAAGCCCAACGCCGCCAGGACCTGCCACTCCGGGGGTAGGTACCGGGCCAGGAGCCACAGACGCAGGGAATCGTTCGCGCCCACCAGGTTCATCCCCAACGGGATCAGTCCCTGGGGGACCAGAGCGACCATGCCGACGGTGACCAGGACCACGCGCACCAACGAGAGAGCGATGTGGACCAGCCATCCGCGAACGGCGTTCGAGGCGGTGGCGTCCCGATCGTTCCCACCCGCGATCCGGGCGGACGATCCACGTTCGGCGAGCCCGTTCATCTCAGGGGTGACACCGAGTCCGAGAGGGTCGCCCGCGGCGACCTCCCGTTCTCGCGTCTTCTCATGGTCGTTCCGCTCCATCACCACTCCACTCGTCTCGATTGGAGAGATCCTGGCATTCCGAGTGATACGGAGTAAAGCGGATTCCCACGTGAGGACGATTCGGCGCCGCTTGTCACCGGTGATCTGTAATGTCACTAGCGTGTTCGGAATCGGACGACCGGAACCGTGAGGAACCACGTGCACACCTCCTGGCATACCCAGCCCATGGCCGCCTTCGACATCGAGAGCACCGGCCTGGACGTCGAGAACGAACGGATCGTCACCGCCGCCCTGTGGCGGATCGACCCCGCGCGCGGCACCAAGGAGGTCACCGCCTGGCTGGCCGACCCGGGGATCGAGATCCCCGCGGAGGCCGCCGAGATCCACGGCATCACCACCGAACGGGCTCGGGCCGAGGGCCGCCCGACCGTCGAGGTGGTCACCGAGATCGCCGCCGCCATAGAGGCCGTCGTGGCCGAGGGCCTACCCCTGGTGGTCTACAACGCGCCCTACGACCTCACCCTGCTCGACCGCGAGATCGCCCGGCACCGGCCACCCCTGGCCGCGCCGCCGCTGGTGGTGGACCCACTGGTACTGGACAAGCGGGTCGACACCTTCCGGCGGGGTTCGCGCAAACTCGTCGACGTGTGCGCCCACTACCAGGTGCCCCTCGCCCAGGAGGAGGCCCACGGGGCCGCCGCCGACGCCCTGGCCGCGGCCCGTCTGGCCTGGCAGATCGCCGCCAGGTACCCGGAGATCGCGGAGCTGTCCATCGACGACCTGCATTCCTCCCAGATCAAGTGGAAGGCCGAGCAGTCCGCGAGCTTCCAGGAGTACCTGCGCCGCCGCAACCCCGACGCCGTGGTCGACGGCACCTGGCCCCTCACCCCCGCCCCCTGACCGAGCCCGGCCGCACGCCCTAAGGCCGTTCGCGGTAGTCGGTCGGGGTCAGGCCCGTCTCACCGGAGACGTGGGTCTCGGCGCCGGGGACCCGGTCGGTGTTGTGCGCGGCCACGGCCCGCCAACCATCGAACCCGCGTTGGACGACGAAGGTGAAGACCCCGGACCGGCGGCCCGCGGGTCCACCGTCCAGGCTCGTCTGACCGGTGATCGACCAACGGCAGTGCACCACCGCGGCGTCGTCGCCCAACTCGCGCACCCGAACACCGGACACACGAAGGGCGGAGCCGGGGAAGATCACCCGCAGACCGTAGTCGTGGGCGCGGTGGATGCTCTCGCGGTCGCGCCACCACAGGCCGACCACGTTGACGAAGTCCGCGTCCGGAACGAACAGGTTCGCGATGCCCTCCGCGTCCCCTCGGTTCCACGCCCGGGCGAAACCCGTCGGAACGTCCTCCGGGCGCTCAAGGCCGACCGTCATCTCACTCCCTTCGCGCTTTGGAGCGGCGACGTCCCCGAAGCGCGGAAACGAAAAAGGGAACACCGTCGCGGTGTTCCCTCTCGAACTGTGCCCCCTGCAGGATTCGAACCTGCGCAACCGGCTCCGGAGGCCGGTGCTCTATCCCCTGAGCTAAGGGGGCGCTGTTGCGAGGTCAACTCTAGCAGGGGTTGAGGGAGGTTCGTCCAATCGTTTCGGGGGGTCGTCCGAATGCTCCGATCCGGTGGTGTCGTCGCGCTCGGCGGAGGTAGTGTCACGATCGTGAACGCCCTTCCCGTACGGGTTCTCGTCGTCGAGGACGACGAAGTGATCCGTGAACTCATCCGCCTCAACCTCGAACTGGAGGGGTTCGAGGTGTTCACCGCCATGGACGGACAGGACTGCCTGGACCAGGTCGGTCACGTCCGACCCGCCGTCATCACCATGGACGTGATGATGCCCCGCCTCGACGGCTGGAGCACCGTCGAACGCCTACGAGCCGACGGCTACGACCGGCGCATCGTCATGGTGACCGCCCGCGCCCAGGCGGACGACCGCAGGCGGGGCGAACGGATCGGCGTC
Organism: Nocardiopsis sp. NPDC055551; assembly: GCF_053619415.1. Classification (NCBI taxonomy): domain Bacteria; kingdom Bacillati; phylum Actinomycetota; class Actinomycetes; order Streptosporangiales; family Nocardiopsidaceae; genus Nocardiopsis; species Nocardiopsis sp. NPDC055551. The sequence goes on from NZ_JBSHJJ010000005.1 coordinate 327,224, forward strand.
GACGACTACATCACCAAGCCCTTCGACCCCGACGAGCTCGTCGACCTCATCCGTGCCCTGCACGGTGACGGCGACGACGGCATGGGGGGACTCGCGTGACCCCACGCGCCCTGGAGGCCGTGGTGCGCCGTGCCGCGCTGCGCGCCTTCGATCTGGACGACACCGACATCCCGTTCGTGTGGCCGCGCGCGGACCAGGCCGCGGGTTCGGCCGACGCTTCCGTGGCCCTGGCCCCGCGGCTGGTGAGCCGGGTGCGCGACCGGCTCCCCGAGGGGCGCGACGACACCCACCGCCTCACGGTTTCCGCTCGTATCGTCGAGCAGGTCGAATCCCTGTCCGACGGCGATGACCCCGAGGCCGGATTCGCCGAGGTCCTCGGCGACAAACGCGGCTTCGTCAACATCACCTTCACCTGCCGCCAGCGCCAGAGCCTGCTGCGTGCGGCGGCCGACGGCCCGCGCTTCCTCACCGGACGCCCCTGGACCGGGGCGGGGGAGTGGCCCCGCACCGACCTGCACGAGGCCGGCCCCGTGGCGCAGGCGCGACGCTTCGCCCGTGCCGACGCCCGCGCCCGCATCGCCATGGCCGTGGGCGACGAGGACCCTCCCCCCGAACCGAGCGGCGAGGTGTCCTGGCGCGACCACTACCTGGACACCGATCGCACCGACCTGTACACACCCGCCGGCCGCACCCTGGGACGCATCGGCGAGGACAGCGCCCGGGTGGCGTTCTGCCGCTCGGTGCCCGACAGACCCAGGGAGAACGAGTCCACGGGTAGGGACCTACCGGTGCTGCCCTCGGCCGAGCACCCCGGGGCCTGGGCCCGCCTCACCGACGCCAACCCGGCCTTCCGACTGCGCTACGCCCACGCGCACGCGCTGACCAGCCTGAGATGGGCCCGCGACACCGGGCTCGCGGCGGCCGAATGCCGCCATGGCGCCAACGCCAAGGTGCGCGCGCTGCTCTTCGACGGCCCCGGTGTCCTGGACACCGCCGCGCGCCGAGAGGAACCCCATATCCTGGTCAGATACCTGGAAGCGTTGAGCAGTGCCTACGATGAGTGGCGGACGGGTTCCACCGTCGGTGCCGGCGGGGACGAACCCACGCGGGCCGCCCTGGACCCGGCCCTGCCCGCGGCCGTCGCCGGTGTGCTCCGCACCGGACTCTTCCTGCTCGGGGTGTCGGCGCCCACAAGGCTGTAGACACTTCGTCCGCCGCGGGTCCCAGGGGGAGATCCCAACCCCTGTGTTCCGATCTTCTTGATGGACAATGGGCAGGGTCCCCCCTGAACAGCAATACGAAGGTCCAGCCGAAAGACCCGCCATGAGCCGCTACGCCCACCCCGCAGGATCCCGCCACGCGGAGATCCTGCCGGAGGACAACCCACCGCTGCCGCCCGAGGACCTCAACTCCCTCGACGAACGCGTGTGGCCCGCCACCTCGCGCCGTCTGGACGGAGAACTGACCATCGGTGGCATCGGCGTGCGCGCCCTCGCCGCCGAGTACGGGACGCCGCTCTTCGTCATGGACGAGGAGGACTTCCGCTCCCGCGCCCGCGACTACTCCACCGCCTTCACCGACGCCGACGTGTACTACGCCGGCAAGGCCCTGCTGACCAAGGCCGTCGCCCGTTGGGTGATCGAGGAAGGGCTCAAGATCGACGTGTGCTCCGGCGGTGAGTTGGCCGTGGCCCTGGCCGCCGGCGTTCCCACCGACCGCGTCGCCATGCACGGCAACAACAAGTCGGTGGCCGAGTTGCGCCGTGCCGTCGAGGTCGGAGTCGGCCGCGTCATCGTCGACTCCCTCGACGAGATCGACCGTCTGGCGACCGTCGCCGCCGAGATCGGCGCCCGCCCCAAGGTCCTGATCCGCGTCACCACCGGCGTGGAGGCGCACACCCACGAGTTCGTGGCCACCGCCCACGACGACCAGAAGTTCGGGTTCGCGCTCAGCACCGGCGCCGCCGCCGAGGCGGTCCGTCGGGTCCTGGCCGCCGACCACCTGGAACTGGTCGGGCTGCACTCGCACATCGGTTCGCAGATCTTCGACACCTCCGGGTTCGAGGTCGCGGCCCGCCGCGTCACCCGGTTCCTCACCCGGATCCATGAGGAACTCGACGTCACCCTCGCCGAACTCGACCTCGGTGGCGGACTGGGCATCGCCTACACCTCCGACGACGACCCCCTCGACCCCAAGACCATCGCCGAGAGCCTCACCGCGATCGTGCGCCGCGAGTGCGCCGAGGCGGGCCTGCCCATGCCGCGTATCGCGGTCGAGCCCGGCCGTGCCATCGCGGGTCCCGCCGGGGTCACCCTCTACGAGGTCGGCACCGTCAAGGACGTGGAGGGCATCCGCACCTACGTGAGCGTCGACGGTGGGATGAGCGACAACATCCGCACCGCCCTGTACGGGTCGGAGTACACCGGCAGGCTGGTCTCTCGCGAGAGCGACGCCGAGGCCATGCTCTCCCGTCTGGTCGGCAAGCACTGCGAGAGCGGTGACATCATCGTGCACGACCTGTACCTGCCCGCCGACCTGCGGCCGGGCGACCTGGTGGCGGTCGCCGCCACCGGCGCCTACTGCTACTCCATGGCGAGTAACTACAACCACCTGCCCCGCCCCGCCATGGTGGCGGTTCGGGACGCGAACGCACGGGTCATCGTGCGAAGGGAGAGCGAGGAGGACCTCCTCCGCCTCGACGTAGGCTGAAACGTTCGTCACACGGGCGTCGACCGGCGTCCGGAGGGGTCGGACACGAGAGAAGTGGGAGTCACGCCCAAATGGCGATGAAGGTGGCGCTGCTCGGATGCGGCGTTGTGGGTTCGGAAGTCGTCCGCCTGGTCAACGAACAGTCCGAGGAACTGGCCGCGCGGATCGGCACGCCGATCGAGATCGGCGGGATCGCGGTACGCAGGCTCGACCGCGACCGTGGGGTCGACCCGGCGCTGCTGACCACCGACGCCACGGCGCTGGTCACCCGCCCGGACATCGACGTCGTGGTGGAGGTCATCGGCGGGATCGAGCCGGCCCGTTCGCTGATCCTCTCGGCGATCAAGTCCGGCAAGTCCGTGGTGACCGCGAACAAGGCGCTGCTGGCCGAGGATGGACAGACCCTGCACGCCGCGGCCCGCGAGGCCGGGGTCGACCTGTACTACGAGGCGTCCGTGGCCGGGGCCATCCCGCTGCTGCGCCCGCTGCGCGACTCCCTGGCCGGTGACAAGGTCAACCGGGTCCTGGGGATCGTCAACGGCACGACCAACTACGTGCTGGATCGCATGGACTCGGCCGGGTCGTCCTTCACCGAGGCCTTGGCGGAAGCACAGAGCCTGGGCTACGCCGAGGCCGACCCGACCGCCGACGTGGAGGGCTTCGACGCCGCGGCCAAGGCCGCGATCCTGGCCCGGCTGGCCTTCCACACCCAGCGCGTCACCGCCGCCGACGTGCACCGCGAAGGCATCACGGGAGTCTCCGCCGGCGACATCGCCAGTGCCCGGGACATGGGGTGCGTGGTCAAGCTCCTGGCGATCTGTCAGCGTTCCGAGGACGGCGAGTCCGTGGGCGTACGCGTCCACCCGGTCATGCTGCCGTTGGAGCACCCGCTGGCGAGCGTCAAGGAGGCCTACAACGCGGTCTTCGTGGAGGCCGAGTCGGCCGGCCGGCTGATGTTCTACGGCGCCGGGGCGGGGGGCACCCCCACCGCGGGCGCGGTCCTGGGCGACATCGTGGGCGTGACCCGTAACCGGATGGCCCGCACGTCCGTGGCCGAGGGAGGCCACGACACCGGCCTGCCGGTGCACGACATGGGCCGCACCATCACCAGCTACCACGTGGCGCTGGACGTGGCCGATCGTCCGGGCGTGCTCTCCCAGGTCGCCGAGGTCTTCGCCGACCACGGTGTCTCCATCAGGAACGTGCGTCAGGAGGGCAGCGGGGACGACGCCCAGCTCGTGCTGGTCAGCCACCCCGCACCCGATTCCGCGCTCAGCAGCACGGTCGAACGGCTCAGCACGCACCCGATGGTCCGCGAGGTGGCCAGCGTGATGCGCGTGGAGAACTTCCAGGACTGATCGAGGGCCGGGGGTCGCTCGGCGGAAAGCGACCCCCGGTGTCCGGATACTGAGATCACAGTGCCGCGACGCAAGACCTCGCAGGTCGGGTCGTACACTCGTCACCAGTGGGGACGCTCCGCCGCGGCGAGACCCCCACACCCGTCTTCCCTAGAGGGACGACTTTCCCGCGCGCCCGCCGAGGGCACGCGTCAAGCGAACAGCAACCACCCGAAAGGGACACCGTCGTGAGCATGGCACGGGCCTGGCGAGGCCTAGTCGAGGAATACCGCGACCGCCTTCCCGTCAACGAGAACACCCCGGTCGTCACCCTCCAGGAGGGCAACACCCCGCTGTTGCCCGCCGCACGCGTGTCCGAGCTCACGGGCTGCGAGGTCTTCCTCAAGGTCGAGGGCCTCAACCCCACCGGCTCCTTCAAGGACCGCGGCATGACCATGGCGATCTCCAAGGCGGCCGAGGACGGCGCCAAGGCCGTCATCTGTGCCTCCACCGGTAACACCAGCGCCAGCGCCGCCGCCTACGCCATCCGCGCGGGCATGGCCTGCGCCGTCCTGGTGCCCCAGGGCAAGATCGCCATGGGCAAGCTCGCCCAGGCCCTCGTGCACGGTGCCCGCCTGCTCCAGGTCGACGGCAACTTCGACGACTGTCTGGAACTCGCCCGCAAGCTCAGCGTCGACTACCCGGTCGCCCTGGTGAACTCGGTCAACCCCTACCGTCTCCAAGGGCAGAAGACCGCCGCCTTCGAGATCGTCGACGCCCTCGGCGACGCCCCCGATGTTCACTGCATCCCCGTCGGCAACGCCGGCAACATCACCGCCTACTGGATGGGCTACACCGAGTACGCCAAGGACGGGATGTCCACCAGGTCCCCCCGCATGCTCGGCTTCCAGGCCAGCGGCTCCGCGCCCATCGTCGACGGGGCGCCCGTGACCAACCCCAACACCATCGCCACCGCCATCCGCATCGGCAACCCGGCCTCCTGGAAGCTCGCCGAACAGGCGCGCGACGAGTCCGGTGGCGCCATCGACAAGGTCACCGACCGGCAGATCATGGCCGCCTACAAGCTCCTCGCCTCCCAAGAGGGCGTCTTCGTCGAGCTCGCCTCGGCCGCGAGCGTCGCCGGCCTCCTACAGGCCGTCGAGGCCGGAGAGGTCCCCAAGGGCAGCCGCGTGGTGTGCACCGTCACCGGAAACGGCCTCAAGGACCCCGACTGGGCCCTGGCCGGTGCCTCCTCCGCCATCACCGTCCCCGTCGACGCCCAGGCCGCCGCCAAGGCCCTGGACCTGATCTGAGCTCCGTACCGACCTAGGTAGCCACCAGTGACCTCACCACGTCCGCGCCGGGTGTCCGTCGACGCCCCGGCCACCAGCGCCAACCTCGGGCCCGGGTTCGACAGCCTCGGGTTGGCCGTCCGGTTGTACAACCGCTTCGACGTCTCCTTGCGCGAGGACGACGAGCTCCACGTCTTCGCCGCGGGGCAGGGCTGCCGAGAGGTGCCGCTCGACCGGCGTCACCTCGTCATCAGGGCCATGGCCGAGGCCTTCGACCGGGTCGGGGAGAAACTTCCCGGCCTGGACCTGCGCTGTGAGAACGACATCCCGCACGCGCGCGGACTCGGTTCCTCGTCCTCGGCGATCGTCGGCGGGGTCGCGGCGGCGGCGGCACTGCTCGGCAGGGCCGGGCCAGACGGCGGCCCGGACCGCGACTGGATCTACCAGATCGCCGCGGACATGGAGGGTCACCCCGACAACGTGGCCCCCTGTGTCTTCGGCGGTTACACCGTGGCCTATCGCGACGACGACACCTGGGGCGTCGCCCGGCTCACCCCGGACGAACGGATCCTGCCGGTACTGTGCGTGCCGGGTTGGAAGCTGTCCACCGAACGCGCCCGCGGGCTGTTGCCGGAGACGGTTCCCCACGCCGACGCCGCCTTCAACGCCGGACGCGCCGCGTTGATGACCGCGGCCGTATGTGGCCAACCGGAATCCTTGTTCTCGGCCACCCGGGATCGGCTGCACGAGTCCTATCGCTCGCCCGCCATGCCGCGCACCCTCTCCCTCGTCGAAGACCTGCGAGAACACGAGAAACTCGCCGCGGTGGTCTCCGGTGCGGGGCCCACGGCGCTGGTGCTGTGCACGGTCGCCGAGGGACGCGCGGAGGTGAATTCGCCGGAAATCGCCCGACAGATTGATTCGATCGCTCGGTGGGCGGGTAATGATTGGGACATACGCCCCCTGCACGTTGAGCCGGCGGGGGTGCGGACCCCATCTCCCCATCCGTAGCATCTGTGTCGAGGAATAGCCGTGGCCTCAGGTGATGTTAGGCTTGGTGAAGCACCAGATGCCCCGTCACGGGGCGTGTGCTCATCCGCCACAGCGGCTTCCGCATCCCATACTCCGGCGGTCCGATCTCACGATCAGTCGGAAGCGGCGGCCAATGTGTCGAGTCAGCGGTCTCCCCGCGACTGTGCCCACGTCTTCGAAGTCCGCTCCTCCTCGGATGAGCGTGCCACGACGGTTGACGGGCATCACCTCCGAGCTATCCGCCCTGACGTCTGGCTGTACCCAGAGCCCGCCGCGATCGGGTAGGGGACCGACAACGCCGGTTTCCGACATCCACGTGGGGCACGCCCTACCCGGCCCCTGCCGGTTCGCACCATCGGGCCGGCCGATCAAGCACAACGCTGACGGCCGAAGCCCGCTCCTTGGGAAGGACCCTTAGTGAGCGACACCACCGAACTCCGAACGGACGCGGCGGTCGACAGCAAGAACGGCGCCGACGCCTCCACGGAGGCCGGCGAAGCCGCACCAACGGGCGCGTCGAGGTCGCGTGCGGCCTCGCGCGGCACCGGTCTCGCCGCCCAGAAGCTCCCCGAGCTCCAAAAGCTCGCGTCGAGCATGGGCATCACCGGTACGGGGCGCATGCGCAAAAGCGACGTGATCGCCGCGATCGAAGCCAAGCAGGGCGGTCCCGTGGCCCCGGCCAAATCGAAGTCGGCAAAGAAGTCCGACGCCGCCCCTGAGGCCGGTAAGGTCGAAGGAACCGACGACCGGACCGAACCCGCCTCGTCCACCCCGTCGGGTTCCGACGAGGTGGAGAACAAGGGTTCGGGTGTTCGGTCATCGGACCAGGCCGTGACCGAGTCCCAGGGTGGGAGGGGCGACAAGCCCTCCCGCAACCGCCGCTCGTCCCGCAAACGCGGTGACGAATCCGGTGACCAGCCCCGTTCGGTGGACGGCACCGACTCCTCAACCTCCGCGAGCAGCGTGACCAAGACATCCAGCACCCCCCAGAAGAACGGCCCCGACTCCGAGGACCGTGACAACAGGTCCGGGCAGGGTCGCGAACGCCAGCGCAACCGTCGCAACCGCAACCGTGGCGGTGACGACCAGAACACCAACAACACCGACCGTCAGCAGGGCGGCGGCGACGGCCAGAACCAGGGTCGCAGTAGCAGCGGTAACAGCAACAGCGGTAACAGCAACAGCAACAGCGGCAATGACGACGACTTCGGCGGCGGCCGCCGGCGCGGTCGGCGTCGGGACCGGCGGGACCGTCGGGGTCGTAGCAGCGGTCCGGAGACCGAGCCGGTCATCGGTGAGGACGACGTCCTGTTGCCGGTCGCGGGCATCCTGGACATCCTGGACAACTACGCCTTCGTTCGTACCACCGGCTACCTGCCCGGCCAGAGCGACGTGTACGTGTCCCTGGCCCAGGTCCGCAAGTACGGCCTGCGCAAGGGCGACCACATCATCGGTGCGGTCCGTCAGCCTCGCGACGGTGAGCGACGCGAGAAGTTCAACGCCCTGGTGCGCCTGGACTCGGTCAACAACATGTCCTCGGACCAGGCCAAGGGGCGCCAGGAGTTCTCCAAGCTCGTCCCGCTCTACCCGCAGGAGCGCCTGCGGCTGGAGACCGAGCCGAACGTGCTGACCACGCGGATCATCGACCTGGTCGCCCCGATCGGTAAGGGCCAGCGCGGTCTGATCGTCTCTCCGCCCAAGGCCGGTAAGACGATGGTGATGCAGGCGATCGCCAACGCCATCACCGAGAACAACCCGGAGTGCTACCTCATGGTGATCCTCGTGGACGAACGTCCCGAGGAGGTCACCGACATGCAGCGCACGGTCAAGGGCGAGGTCATCCACTCGACCTTCGACCGTCCGGCCGAGGACCACACGGTCGTCGCGGACCTGGCGATCGAGCGCGCCAAGCGCCTCGTGGAGATGGGCATGGACGTGGTCGTCCTGCTCGACTCCATCACCCGCCTGGGCCGCGCCTACAACCTGGCCGCTCCCGCCAGCGGACGCATCATGTCCGGTGGTGTGGACTCCACCGCCCTGTACCCGCCGAAGAGGTTCTTCGGTGCGGCCCGCAACATCGAGGGCGGCGGTTCGCTGACCATCCTGGCCACCGCGTTGGTCGAGACGGGTTCGCGCGCCGACGAGGTGATCTTCGAGGAGTTCAAGGGCACCGGCAACATGGAGCTCAAGCTCAACCGGTCCCTGGCGGACAAGCGGATCTTCCCGGCCGTGGACGTGGACGCCTCCAGCACCCGTAAGGAGGAGATCCTGATGTCGCCGGAAGAGCTGAACGTCGTATGGAAGCTCCGCCGGGTGCTGCACGCCCTGGACACGCAACAGGCGATCGAGCTGCTCCTGGACAAGATGAAGGAGTCCAAGAGCAACGCCGAGTTCCTGATGCAGATCCAGAAGACCACGGTGGGGCCGGAGCGCTCGTAACCGAACGGCAGGCCCCCTTCCCGGGTTCGGGAAGGGGGCCTTTCGTGTGTCCGGGGCCGGTCGACCGAGTTCTTTTCGGGATACGGAACTCGAATATCACTACTGTGTTGCAGATCACAAAAGGGGGATGGTGGGAGCGCTCCGGCGGATCTAGTGTCGCGCCAGCCGAGTGCACACCCCGTATCAGGGAGCCGTCTGGAATGGACAACATCGCCCTGCTCAGTCTCCTCGCGCTCACCCCGATCCTCGTGGTCGGAGTCCTGCTCGTCGGGTTCCGCCTCCCCGCCATGTACGCGATGCCCGCCGGGTACGTAGTCGTGGTCGGCATCGCGGTCCTGTTCTGGCAGACCGACTGGATGGCCATCGCGGCCTCCACCCTCCAAGGCCTGATCCTCGCCGCGGGCCTGCTCTACATCATCTTCGGCGCGTTGCTCCTGCTCTCCACCCTCACCAAGAGCGGCGCCGTGGCCACCATCCGGGCCACCTTCACCGACATCAGCCCCGACCGGCGTATCCAGGCGGTGATCATCGGCTGGCTGTTCGGCAGCTTCATCGAGGGCGCCTCCGGGTTCGGTACCCCCGCGGCCGTGGTCGCGCCCCTCCTGCTCGCCCTCGGTTTCCCGGCCATGGCCGCCGTCATGGTGGGGCTGGTCATCCAGAGCACGCCGGTCAGCTTCGGCGCGGTCGGCACCCCGATCCTCGTCGGGGTCGCCGGTGGCCTGGACGGCTCGGAGCAGGTCGCCGAACGCGCCTCCGTCCTCGGCCTCACCCTGCCCGGGTTCGTCAGCGAGATCGGCCTTCAGACAGTGCTCCTGCACGCCGTGGCCGGAACCCTCATCCCCCTCTTCATCTGTTGCATGCTCTGCGGTTTCTACGGGGAGAACCGGCGTTTCTCCGACGGCTTCGGCGTTTGGAGGTTCGCCCTGTTCAGCGCCTTCGTCATGACGATCCCGTCGATCTTGTACAACTACTTCCTCGGGGTCGAGTTCACCAGCCTCCTGGGCGGCCTGACCGGTCTGGTCATCGTCGTCCTCGCCGCCCGTAAGGGCTTCCTGATGCCGAAGAGGATCTGGGACTTCCCGCCGCGGGAGGACTGGCTCGCCCGCTGGACCGGCCGGATCGAGTCCGGCAATGGGGAGGAGGTCGTCGGTCGTCGCATGGGGCTGCTCCAGGCCTGGGCTCCCTACCTGTTGGTCGCCGCCATCCTGGTTGGCAGCCGCACGATCGCCCCCGTCCAGGAATGGTTGTCCGGCATCACCATCGGTTCCGACGACATCCTCGGCACCTCCATCGCTCAGGCCGTCGAACCCCTCTACTCACCCGGGGCGACCTTCATCCTGGTCTGCCTCCTCACCTACGGACTGCACCGCATGAAGGGCTCGGAGATCCTCGCCTCCTGGAAGATGGCGGGTTCCCAGCTCGCGGGGGCGGCCGTCGCCCTGCTGTTCGCCGTGCCGCTGGTCCGTGTCTTCATCAACACCGGAGCGGACTTCGGGGGAACCACCCTGGACAGCATGCCGTTGACCCTGGCGACCGGCGCCGCGGAGCTCGGCGGCACCGCCTGGCCTCTCTACGCCCCGTGGATCGGCGCACTCGGCGCCTTCGTCGCCGGCTCCAACACCGTCTCCAACCTGATGTTCTCCCTCTTCCAGTTCTCCACCGCCGAACAGATCGGGGTCCCACCGGAGACCGTCGTGGCCACCCAGGCCGTCGGTGGCGCGGCCGGGAACATGATCACGGTGCACAACATCGTGGCCGCCTCGGCGGTGGTCGGCCTGGTCGGTCGTGAGGGTGACCTCATCCGCCAGACGTTCATCCCGTTGACCTACTACGCGGTCCTGGCCGGATCGGTGAGCTACGTGTTCATCTACGGCCTCGGAGCGAACGCGGGCACGATCGTGCTGGCCCTGCTCCTGGCCGTGCTGGTCGGCCTGGTCCTGCTACTGCGACGGGCCGACGCGAACAAACCACCGTCCAGCACGATGCGCGACGCCGAGCCCCGGAAGGGGGCTCGGGAATAGGTACTGGTCCCGGCATGGTTGTCGATCTGGCAAACTGGTAGTGAGGGTAGGTTCGTCCTCCTGTCACCGGGAGAGCACGCCACCCGATCACCTGGATCGCCGCGGCACCGGTTCGCGCATGGTTTCGACACGGCCCCACCTGTGAGGTGGGTGCCGTGGTCATGCGTCCGGCGGTCGCGCACTAGCAAGGAGAACACATGCAGGCCGACATCCACCCGGAGTACGTCGCCACCGAGGTGACCTGCACCTGCGGCGCCCACTTCGTCACCCGGAGCACCCTCACCGAGGGCAAGCTGCGCGCCGACGTGTGCTCCGAGTGCCACCCCTTCTACACCGGCAAGCAGAAGATCCTGGACACCGGTGGTCGGGTCGCCCGCTTCGAGAAGCGCTTCGGCAAGCGCAAGTAGCGCTGCCCTTCGGCCCGGTGGCACCGCTCCGTCCGCGGGGCGCGCCACCGGACCGGTCGCAGCCCCCTCATCCGGGGGAACAGCCAGGGCGGACGAGAAGACGGGAATGGGATAGTGAAGCTGGACGACCTACTCGGGGAGTACTACGAGCTGGAACAGCGGCTCGCCGACCCCGAGGTGCACGCGAACCCGGCCGAGGCGCGCAGGCTGGGCAAGCGCTACTCCCAGCTCACCCCGATCATCGAGGCCTACCGGCAGCTCAAGGCGGTCGAGAACGACATCGAGGCCGCCCGTGAGCTGGCCGCCGAGGACTCCTCCTTCGCCGAGGAGGCCGACCGGCTGACCGAGGAGGCCGAGCAGCTCACCGAGCGCCTGAGCTTCCTCCTCATCCCGCGCGACCCCGCCGACGACAAGAACCTCATCATGGAGGTCAAGGCCGGTGAGGGCGGTGACGAGTCCGCCTTGTTCGCCGGCGACCTGGTCCGCATGTACCTGCGCTACGCCGAACGGCAGGGCTTCAAGACCGAGGTCATCGACGCCACCCACTCCGACCTGGGCGGTTACAAGGACATCACCATCGCCTTCAAGAACAAGGGCAACCCCGAGCCCGGCTCGGGCGCGTGGCCCATGCTCAAGTTCGAGGGCGGTGTCCACCGGGTGCAGCGCGTGCCCGTCACCGAGTCCCAGGGGCGTATCCACACCTCCGCCGTCGGTGTCCTGGTCGTACCCGAGGCCGAGGAGATCGAGATCGAGATCCACGAGAAGGATCTTCGCGTCGACGTCTACCGTTCCTCCGGCCCCGGCGGGCAGAGCGTCAACACCACCGACTCCGCGGTGCGCATCACCCACCTGCCGACCGGCATCGTCGCCTCCTGCCAGAACGAGAAGAGCCAGCTCCAGAACAAGGAGCAGGCCCTGCGTATCCTGCGCGCCCGCATCTACGCCGAGGCCCAGGCCAGCGCGGACGCCGAGGCCAGCGCCGAACGCAAGAGCCAGGTCCGTACCGTCGACCGCTCCGAGCGCGTGCGCACCTACAATTTCCCGGAGAACCGCATCTCCGACCACCGGGTCGGTTACAAGGCCTACAACCTCGACCAGGTCCTCGACGGAGAACTGGGCGGGGTCATCAAGGCCCTGGTGGACGCGGACACCAAGGAGAGGCTCGAAGCCGCCCAAACATCATGAACTTCCTACTCGACGAGGTCGCCCGCGCCACGCTCCGGCTGGCCGAGGCGGGCGTGGCCTCACCCCGCACCGACGCCGAGGAACTCGCGGCGTTCGTGCATGGTGTCCGTCGAGGGGAACTGCACTCGGTCGCCGACGCCGACTTCGACGCCCGTTACTGGGAGTGCGTCTCCCGCAGAGAGGCCCGCGAACCCCTCCAGCACATCACCGGACGCGCCTACTTTCGCTACCTCGAACTCCAGGTCGGGCCCGGTGTCTTCGTGCCCCGCCCCGAGACCGAGATCATGGTGGACTGGGCGATCGAGACACTGCGGTCCATGGACGTGGCCGACCCACTGGTCGTGGACCTGGGCTCCGGTTCCGGGGCCATCGCCATCTCCATTGCCCAGGAGGTGCCGCGTTCACGGGTGCACACGGTCGAGATCGATCCCGAGGCGCTGCGCTGGACCCGCCGCAACGTGGAGTCCAGTGGGCACGCCGATCGGGTGACCGCCCACGAGGGTGACATGCGTACCGCCCTGCCCGAGCTCGATGGCGGGGTGGACCTGCTCATCAGCAACCCGCCCTACGTTCCGACCCGGGAGGCGCACGTCATCCCGCCGGAGGTACGCGACTACGACCCGGCCCCGGCGTTGTGGTCGGGCGAGGACGGTCTGGACATGATCCGCGACCTGGAGGCGGTCGGCCGTAGGCTGTTGCGTCCGGGCGGGGCCATGGCCATCGAACACCATGACGGTCAGGGCATCGACATCCCCCGGCTGTTCCCCGAGGACAAGGGCTGGCGTGACGTCCTCAACCGCAAGGACATGGCAAGGCGCGACCGTTTCGTGGTCATGCGCCGGGCCGACGAGGACGATTAGCCGCCCTTCGCCCTCACCCCCCAACCCCACCGTCGAACCGACATCTGTCCGGTCGACCCGTTCGAGATCGAGGTGAACCCAGGGTGAGCCGCATCTACGACTGCGCGGACGAGACCGCCCGCAAGGACGGCATCGCCGACGCCGCGTCCGCGGTACGCCGAGGCGACCTGGTGGTACTGCCCACCGACACCGTGTACGGCATCGGTACCGACGCCTTCAGTCCGAAGGCGGTCGCGCGCCTGCTGGAGACCAAGGGGCGCGGCAGGGACATGCCACCGCCCGTGCTGGTCGGTTCCATCCGGGCCGCCAGTGCCCTGATCGACGACCTGGGCAACCACGGCCGGGACCTCATGGAGGAGTTCTGGCCCGGTCCGCTCACCCTCGTGTGCACCGCCACCCCCAGCCTGTCCTGGGACCTGGGCGACACCAAGGGGACCGTGGCCGTGCGCATGCCGATGGACCCGGTGGCCCTGGAGCTGCTCAAGGAGACCGGCCCCATGGCGGTCAGCAGCGCCAACAAGTCGGGGGAGCGGGCCGCCGCCAACGCCGGTGAGGCCATCGAGCAGCTCGGCGACGAGGACGTGGCCGTCTACCTGGACGGTGGTGAGAGCGACAATCCGGTGGCCTCCACCATCGTCGACCTGACCTACGCGGTACCGCGTGTGCTGCGGTCGGGCGCCATCTCCATCGAGGAGCTGCGGGCCGTGTGCGGCACCGTCATCGGTGAGCTGCGCAAGGGTCGGGCCAAACCGAAGAAGGACGACGCCGCCGAGATCGACGCGGAGACCGCCGCCGCCGAGGCCCTCGACGACGCCGACAACGACGGCGAGACAGACGGTTCCGGCAAGACCGAGGACACCGCCGAGTCGTCGTCCACCGGCACCGAGTCCGACACGTCCGGTAGCGACAAGAACTAGAGGGGCCGGCCGTGCGGGAGTACGCGCTCACCTTCGTCATCGCCGTCGCGGTGACCTACCTGCTCGTGCCGTTGGTACGTCGGTTGGCGATCGCCTTCGGCGCGGCGCCCCCCGTGCGCGACCGTGACGTGCACACCGAACCCATTCCACGGTTGGGCGGACTCGCCATCTACGGCGGGTTCGCCGCGGCGCTGCTCATCTCGGCGCAGCTACCGCATCTGCAGAACGTGTTCGTGGCCAAGACCTGGATCGGCCTGCTGTTGGCCGGCGGGCTCATCACCGTCATCGGCGTCATCGACGACCGATGGGGGATGGACGCGCTGAGCAAGCTGGCGGGCCAGACCGCCGCCGCGGGCATCCTGGTCTGGCAGGGCGTGCAGTTGCTGTGGCTGCCACTGCCCGGCACCCAGTTGTCCCTGGGCCCGTGGCTCGGGGCGATGGTGTCGATCCTGCTCATCGTGGCGACCATCAACGCGATCAACTTCGCCGACGGCCTGGACGGCCTGGCAGCCGGTATCGTCGCGATCTCCTCGCTGGCGTTCTTCGCCTACTACTACGTGGTCGCGGTGGACCAGGGGTTCGAGCGCCAGTCCTACCCGGCGATGATCGCGATCATCCTGGCGGGCACCTGCCTGGGATTCCTCTGCCACAACTTCCACCCGGCCAGGGTGTTCATGGGCGACACCGGTTCGATGCTGTTGGGTCTGTTGCTCACCTCGATCACCATCACGGTGACGGGTCAGTTCGACGCGAACACCGCCAGGGAGGAGTTCAACTCCTCCGGCCTGGTCGTCTTCCTTCCCATCCTGTTGCCGCTGTTGGTGATCGCGCTGCCCCTCGCCGACATGGTGCTGGCGATCGTGCGGCGCACACTCGCGGGCAAGTCCCCCTTCGCCCCGGACAGGGGGCATCTGCACCACCGTCTACTGGACATGGGGCACACCCATACCCGCGCGGTGCTGTTGATGTACCTGTGGGCGGGCATCGTCGCGTTCGCCGCGGTGTCCCTGTCGATCTTCGACTCCGCGCTCATCGTCCTCTCGGTCACCGTGCTGGTGGCCACCTGTGCGGTCGGTCTCATCGCCCTGCCGCGTCTGCACCGTCGTGGGTTGTTGCCCGGGAGCCGGCGGAAGGCTTCTCGATCGCGAACAGATCACCATTCGTCAACCGATGGATAAAAGGCCGATCACGTTCGGGACGGAGGTCCTCTCGGGCGGTCCGAATGTGCCTGCTTGTGAAGGTCGAGCCGAGTGTGTTCAAGGTGACACAAGGTCCGAAGAGGCCCCGGTACGGGCCTTTCGCGCCGCGTTAAGGGTGCGTTAAGGGGTCCCTGGATTTCGTACCGAAAACCTTGTGATAGCTTTCACGAGCAGGTAACCACTTAACCCCACGGAGCTTCGTCATGCAGGGACACGACGCCCGGATCCTCCGCGGCGCCGCGCTTCCGAGCGCCGCGTGCGGAGCCCTGGCCATTGCGATCTCGGCCCTGCTCGCAGGTACCGCGGGAGCTCTCGGTTCGGCCCTGGCGGTGGCCATCGTCATCGCCTGTTTCGGTCTGGGGCAGTGGGCGGTCATCCTGGTCACCCGGCGCAACAAGGACCTGTTCCTTGCCGCGAACCTCATCGGCTTCGTGGTCAAGATGGCGCTGCTGGGCATCCTGCTGGTGACCCTCGGAGGAAGCCCTCTCATCGCCGACCTCAGCACCAACGCCTTCGTCTACAGCGCGCTGGTCGTGGTGCTGGCATGGCTTGGTGGGCAGACCTGGGCCACCTCCCAGGCGAAGATCCTCCACGTGGACCCCAGTGAGAGTTCGGAGAACTCGTGATGGGGTGCCCCGCCGCGTTCCGTTGGAGCGGGCGTTATAACCTGTTCCACGGCAGGCGGAAGGCCACCTTCCAGCCGCGCCCCACATGCTATATTCCGGAGCGAGATGAGCAGCGAGCCAACCGAGAAGAAGGGCCCCGAAGCGCTACCCGCGCCACGCGAGGCCGATGGTTGGGCGCTCTTCTCCACTCTGCTTTCGGGTGTTCTCGTGTGGAGCGCGATCGGCTGGGGTGCGGACAGGCTCCTGGATTTCCAGGCCCTCTTCCTGCCCATCGGGGCGGTTCTCGGTATGGCCGGCTCGATCTATCTGATCGTCGCCAAGACGCGTCACATCTGAGCACCCCGCAGTCCCGCGTCGCCCGTTCCGCGACGACGCTAGCAGTAACAACCATCAACGAGGCTTTCTTGCGTCACGACGAAAGGATTCGCCGTGAGTGCTGACGTGCGCATTCTCGCGGCCGAACCAGGTTGCCATCTCTTCGGTGACAACGGGTGCGGGTTCGAGGCCCCCACCATCGGGATGTTCTTCCCCGAACCGTGGTTCGCCAATATCCCCCTCAGCACGGGCATCGACCTGTACCTGGTTCTGTTGCTCGTCGCGGTCGGTGCCGTCCTGCTCCTGTGGTCGTGGTTCAGCAAGAAGCTGAGCCTCGTCCCCGGCCGCAGGCAGAGTGTCGGGGAGATGCTGGTCCTGTTCATCAGGGACAACATCACCCGGCCCACCATGGGTGCCAAGGGCGACAGTTTCATCCCGTTCATGACGGGCGTCTTCACCCTCATCCTGGCCATGAACTTCACCGGGTTGATCCCCGGCATGCTGCCGGTCAACAGCAACCTCGCCTTCACCGCGATGTTCGCACTGGTCATCTACGTGATGACCATCGTGATCGGTATCAAGAACCAGGGCGGCTGGGGTTACTTCCGTAACCAGATCTTCCCGCCCGGGATGCCGAAGTGGATCTACGTCCTGGTCACCCCGATCGAGATCCTCTCGGTCTTCCTCATCCGCCCGGTCACGCACGCCCTGCGTCTGTTCGCGACCATGTTCGCGGGCAGCCTGCTTCTGGCCGTGTTCGCCTACGGCGGCTGGTACATGCTGAACCTTTCGGCCGAGCCGGTCCTCGCCGCGGTCTCCGTGGTCTTCTCCGGCGCCGCGCTGCTCGGTTACGTCGCCTTCTTCCTCTTCGAGATCGCGATCATGCTGATCCAGGCCTTCGTGTTCACTCTGCTCGCGAGCCTGTACCTCAACCAGTCGCTCGAAGCGGCTCACTAAGACCCCCTCCGAGTTCCCCCGGTCCCCCGATCGGAACAGGGACGAGGAGTGCTTAAGACCCGTCCAAACCGGCGAACTGACCTATTGCGTACCGCAACGCCGGACGTCGAGTAAAGGGAAACACAATGGACATCGCTGCGATCACCGGCAACATCAACACCATCGGTTACGGCATCAGCGTCATCGGCGCCGGTATCGGTGTCGGTATCGTGTTCGGTCTCGGTATGCAGGCCATCGCCCGCCAGCCCGAGGCCCGCGGCCCGCTGCAGACCAACATCTACCTCGGCTTCGCGCTGGTCGAGGCCCTCGCCATCCTGGGCTTCGTTCTCGCCTTCGCCGCCCCCGGCGCCTAAGGCGTTTTGCCAACCGTTTTCTGATGGCAACTGACGCGAAGGAGGGCTGACCATGTTGGTGGAGTTGGCAGCCGAGTACAACATTCTGCGGATCGACTGGGTGAAGTTCACCTTCGGTGCGATCGCGCTCGCCGTGGTCTACTTCTTTGTGGCCCGCAAGGCGGTCCCCAAGGTGATGACGGTCCTCGACGAGCGTCACGACGCCATCGAGGGGGGCATCGAGCGGGCCAAGCGCGCCGAGGCCGAGGCCGAGGAGATCCGCCAGCAGTACCGCGAGAAGCTCGAAGAGTCGCACCGCGAGTACGCGCAGGAACTCGAGAAGGCCAAGGAGCAGCGCGCGGCGATCATCGCCGAGGCTCGCGAAGAGGCCCAGGTCGAGGCCCAGCGGATCATCGAGGCCGGCAAGGCCCAGATCGAAGCCGACCGGCAGCAGGCCATGGCCCAGCTCCGCGGTGAGATCGGTGCCCTGTCCACTGAGCTCGCGACCCGCATCGTCGGGGAGTCGCTCAGCGATGGCGCGGCGCAGACCCGCGTGGTGGACCGGTTCCTCGCGGACCTGGAGCAGCAGGACGAGAGCGCGAAGCAAGCCGGGGTGCGCTGATGCGTGGTATCAGCCGTAACTCCCTGGCTGAGGCGACCCGACGCCTGGACGAGAACGTCCTGGCGTCGGCGGACGCCGCCCAGCACGCGGTCTCCCTCGGTGGCGAGCTCTTCGAGGTCGTCGCCCTGCTCGGCAACGAGCACTCCCTGCGCCGCTGGCTCGCGGACCAGGCCAACCCGGTGGAGAAGAAGACCGGCCTGATCGGTCAGATCCTTGAGGGCAAGGTGTCGCCGTCCACGGTCATCGTGGTCAACGACGTCGTGTCCCAGCCGTGGGCCGGCCCCCGCGACATGGTGGACGCTCTGGAGCGCCTGGCGGTCTACGCGACCGTCGCCTCCGTGGAGGGCACCCGTCTGGACGAGCTTGAGGACGAGCTGTTCCGGTTCGAGCGGATCGTCGTCGCCGAGCCGGAGCTGCGTGCGGCCCTCACCCGTGAGGGCGTGGCCGCCTCGCACCTGCACACCCTGATCGAGAACCTGCTCTCGGGCAAGGTGAACTCCGCGACGCTGGCTCTGGTCGACGAAGCGGTCACCCGTCCTCGGGCACGTACCCTGGAACAGGCGCTCGACAACTTCGGGCAGCTGGTCGCCGAGCGCGCCCAGCGCTACATCGCGGTGGTGCGCAGCGCCGTCCCGCTGAGCGAGGCTCACCAGGACCGTCTCCGGACGCTTCTGCGGCGCAAGTACGGCCGTGAGATCCACCTGAACACCGAGGTCGCCCCCGAGATCGTGGGTGGACTTTCCATCCAGGTCGGCGACGAGGTCATCGACGGCACCATCGCCGGGCGCATCGCTGAGGTTCAGCGCCGTCTGGCCGGCTGACACACGCGAATATACGCAAGGCAAGCACGCACGGCGCCGGCCCGGCGCCATTTGAGAGCAAGGACAACGTAGAGATGGCGGAGCTGACGATCCGGCCGGATGAGATCCGGGACGCGCTACAGCGCTTCGTCCAGTCGTACGAGCCTGACACCACCCGCGCGGAAGAGGTCGGAACCGTCACCTACTCCGGTGACGGCATCGCCCGCGTCGGTGGCCTTCCCTCGGCGATGGCGAACGAGCTGCTGGAATTCGAGGACGGCACCCTGGGCATGGCCCAGAACCTTGAGATCGGTGAGATCGGTGTCGTCGTGCTGGGCGACTTCACCGGTATCGAAGAGGGGCAGAAGGTGCGTCGCACCGGCAAGCTCCTCTCGGTCCCGGTGGGTGACAACTTCCTCGGCCGCGTGGTGGACCCCCTGGGCGCCCCCATCGACGGCAAGGGCGAGATCGAGACGACCCAGACTCGCGAGCTTGAGCTTCAGGCCGCGACCGTGATGGAGCGCCAGCCGGTCGGCGAGCCGCTCCAGACCGGTATCAAGTCGATCGACACCATGACCCCGGTCGGCCGTGGCCAGCGCCAGCTGGTCATCGGTGACCGACAGACCGGTAAGACCGCGATCGGTATCGACGCGATCATCAACCAGAAGGCGAACTGGGAGACCGGCGACCCCTCGAAGCAGGTGCGCTGCATCTACGTCGCGGTCGGCCAGAAGGGCTCGACCATCGCCAGCGTGCGCGGCGCCCTCGAAGAGGCCGGCGCGATGGAGTACACCACCATCGTCGCCTCCCCGGCGTCCGACCCGGCCGGCTTCAAGTACCTCTCCCCGTACACCGGCTCGGCCCTGGGCCAGCACTGGATGTACGAGGGCAAGCACGTCCTCATCGTCTTCGACGACCTGACCAAGCAGGCCGAGGCCTACCGTGCGGTCTCCCTCCTGCTGCGCCGCCCGCCGGGCCGTGAGGCCTACCCGGGTGACGTCTTCTACCTCCACTCCCGGCTGCTGGAGCGCTGCGCGAAGCTCTCCGACGAGCTGGGCGCCGGTTCGATGACGGCCCTCCCGATCATCGAGACCAAGGCGGGCGACGTCTCGGCGTACATCCCCACCAACGTCATCTCGATCACCGACGGTCAGGTCTTCCTGAACTCGGACCTGTTCAACCAGGGCCAGCGTCCGGCGATCGACGTCGGTGTCTCCGTCTCCCGTGTCGGTGGCGCCGCGCAGACCAAGGCGACCAAGAAGGTCTCCGGTACCCTGCGTCTGAGCCTGGCCCAGTACCGCGAGCTGGAGGCGTTCTCCGCCTTCGGTTCGGACCTGGACGCCGTCTCCAAGCAGCAGCTGGAGCGTGGTGCCCGGATGATGGAGCTCCTCAAGCAGGGTCAGTACTCGCCCTTCTCCATGGAGAAGACGGTCGTCTCGATCTGGATGGGTAACACCGGCCTGATCGACGAGGTCCCGGTCGAGGACGTTCGCCGCTTCGAGGAGGACTTCCTGTCCTACCTGGACCGCGAGCACAAGGCCGTTCTCGACACCATCCGGGACACCGGCAAGTTCGAGGACGACAGCCAGAAGACCCTCCAGGCCGCCATCGAGAAGTTCAAGCAGGGCTTCCAGACCTCTGCGGGCGGCCTCCTGGGCACCGAGGCCGAGGCCGAGGCGCTCTCCGAGGAGAAGGTCGGCCAGGAGACCATCAAGGTCGCCAAGGGCGGGAAGTAACCCATGGGTGCACAGCTTCGCGTCTATCGCCGGAGGATCCGTGCGACGAAGGCGACGGCGAAGATCACCCGTGCGATGGAGCTGATCGCCGCCACGCGCATCACCAAGGCGCAGCGCGCGGCCGAGGCTGCAGGCCCCTACGCACGGGAGATCACGCGGGCGGTGTCCGCCCTCGCCAGCCGGGTGACCGATCACCCGCTGCTGACCGAGGCCGAGAACCCCACCCGTGCCGCCGTCCTGGTCATTACCAGCGACAAGGGTCTGGCCGGCGCCTTCTCGACCAACGTCATCAAGGAGGCCGAGTCCCTCACCCAGCTTCTTCGGGAGCAGGGCAAGGAGGTTCTCACCTACATGGTGGGTCGCAAGGGTGCGGCCTTCTACAAGTTCCGTGACCGTGAGGTCGAGCGGTCTTGGGAAGAAGGCATCACCGAGCGTCCGACCTACGCGCACGCCCAGGAGATCGGCTCCGCTCTCATGGAGAGGTTCTCCCTGGACACCGCAGAGGGGGGTGTCGACGAGATCCACGTGGTCTCCACGGAGTTCGTGTCGATGCTGACCCAGCGGGCCGGGGCGGTTCGCGCTCTTCCGCTGGAGGTGGAGGAGGTCGAGGCGGAGGAACTCGAGGAGAGCCACGGTGGCGAGGCGCTGCCGCTCTACGAGTTCGAGCCCTCGGCCGAGGAGGTCCTGGACCAGCTGCTGCCGCAGTACGTGGTCAACCGGATCTACGCTTCCCTCCTCGAGTCGGCCGCCTCCCAGCAGGCGTCCCGTCGCGCGGCCATGAAGGCCGCTACCGACAACGCGGAAGAACTCGTCAAGAACCTGACCAGCCTGGCCAACCAGGCCCGTCAGGCCGAGATCACCAATGAGATCAGTGAGATTGTCGGCGGTGCCGATGCACTCTCTGGGTCCAGCGCGGGAAGTGAGTAAGAGAAGTGTCAACGACAGTTGAAGAGACGACCGGCGCCGGCACCGCCACCGGTCGGATCGCCCGGGTCACCGGCCCGGTCGTCGACGTGGAGTTCCCCGTCGGCTCCCTGCCCGGCATCTATAACGCTCTGCACACCGATGTGAGCATCGGCGGCAAGGAGAAGGTCGTCACCCTGGAGGTCGCCCAGCACCTGGGTGACAACCTGGTGCGCGCCATCTCCCTCGCCCCGCAGGACGGCATGGTCCGTGGCGCCGAGGTCCGCGACACCGGCGCGCCCATCAGCGTGCCCGTCGGCGACATCGTCAAGGGCCACGTGTTCAACACCCTGGGCGAGTCCATGGACGTGCCCACGGCCGAGCTCGGCGTGACCGAGCGCTGGCCGATCCACCGCAAGGCCCCCTCCTTCGACCAGCTTGAGTCCAAGACCGAGATGATGGTCACGGGCATCAAGGTGATCGACCTCCTCACCCCGTACGTTCGCGGTGGGAAGATCGGCCTCTTCGGTGGCGCGGGTGTGGGCAAGACGGTGCTCATCCAGGAGATGATCACCCGTATCGCCCGTAACTTCGGTGGTGTGTCCGTGTTCGCCGGTGTCGGTGAGCGCACCCGTGAGGGTACGGACCTCTTCCTGGAGATGGACGAGATGGGCGTCCTCCCGGACACCGCGCTCGTCTTCGGCCAGATGGACGAGCCCCCGGGCACCCGTCTGCGCGTGGCGCTCTCGGCTCTGACGATGGCGGAGTACTTCCGTGACGTCCAGGGCCAGGACGTGCTGCTCTTCATCGACAACATCTTCCGTTTCACCCAGGCGGGTATGGAGGTCTCCACGCTGCTGGGCCGTATGCCCTCGGCCGTGGGTTACCAGCCCAACCTGGCGGACGAGATGGGTCAGCTCCAGGAGCGGATCACTTCGACGCGTGGTCACTCGATCACCTCGATGCAGGCGATCTACGTCCCCGCGGACGACTACACCGACCCGGCTCCGGCGACGACCTTCGCCCACCTGGACGCGACGACCGAGCTCTCCCGGCCGATCTCGCAGAAGGGCATCTACCCGGCGGTGGACCCGCTGGCCTCGTCCTCGCGCATCCTGGACCCGCAGTACGTGGGTCAGGAGCACTACGACGTCGCCCAGCGGGTCAAGGAGATCCTGCAGCGCAACAACGACCTGCAGGACCAGATCGCCATCCTCGGTATGGACGAGCTGTCCGAAGAGGACAAGATCATCGTCAACCGTGCTCGCCGCCTGGAGCGCTTCCTCTCCCAGAACATGTTCGTGGCGGAGAAGTTCACCGGTACCCCGGGCGTGTTCGTGCCCCTGGAGGAGACCATCGCCTCCTTCAAGGGTCTGTGCGACGGCGAGTACGACCACCTTCCCGAGCAGGCCTTCCTCGACGTCGGCAACATCGACATGGTCGTGGAGAAGGCCAAGAAGCTTCAGGAAGGCTAGGACTGCGCGTCAGTGCCCCCGGCCGTGAGCCCGGGGGCGACGGGCGGGGCCAGCCAGGCGGGGCCGAGTATCGATTCGTACTCGGCCCCGCCGAACCCACCCGCTAGCCGAGGAGTTTGTGACAGTGTCGAAGAAGCTTTTCGTCGAGATCGTCTCTCCCGACCGTGAGGTTTGGGCAGGCGAGGGCGACATGGTCATCGCGAAGACCGTCGAGGGCGAGATCGGCGTCATGCCCGGCCACGTGCCGGTGCTGTCGCTGCTCGCCCAGGACGCGGTCGTTCGCGTGCTGGGGGCCCGAGAGACCGGTGAGGTCAAGGCCGCCGCCCACGGCGGGTACGTCTCGGTGTCGGGTGAGGGTCGGGTCTCCATCCTCGCCGAGACCGCCGAGCTCGCCGAGGACATCGATGTGGACCGTGCGCGTCAGGCTCTGACGAGTGCGACCGAGGAGGGCGACAGTCTCGCCGCCGGGCGTGCCCGCAGCCGTCTGCGCGCCGCCGGCGAGGAAGTCGCCTAGCGAAGCGAAAGAGGCGTGACGAGTGGTGGAGCAGCTGCCGGGAACACCGTGGTCGGAGTCCCTGTGGTGGGTGCTCCTCATCCTCGTCGCCCTCATCGTGGTGGTGGTCCTCGCCGGTGCCCTGCGACGTTTCGTCCTGGTGCGCAGTGGGGGCGCCATCGAGTGTTATCTGCGCGTATGCGGGGGCAAGGGGCGCCGGGGCACCTGGCGTGTCGGTTTCGGCCGGTACGGCACCGGTGGCTTCGGCTGGTACCCCGTCCTCTCGCTCCGACCGCGGCCGACAGTTCGACTGTCGCGCCGCGGTCTCGTCGTTGTGGGGCGTCGTCCCCGGATGGCGGGGAACGAGGGTTCCGGCGCGGAACGGGTGGACGCCTCACTGCCGGCCGATGTGACGGTCCTGGAGATCGGCTGGATCGCCGCGGACGGCGCCGACCCGGAGAAGGCGGTCTACGAGGTGGCCATGGGGGAGCGTCAGCTCACCGGTTTCCTGTCGTGGATCGAGTCGATGCCCCCGGGGACCCACTGGGAGGCCTGAGCCTTCCGGCGATGTCCTGCCCCGCCTGGTTCACACCGGCGGGGCCTCTGTGTTTCCATGGCCGCATGAGTACCATCGTTGCTTTCTCGGTTTCCCCGCTCGGTACAGGTGAGTCCGTCGCGCCCGCGGTGGCGCGCGCGGTCAGGGTCGTACGCGAGAGCGGGCTGCCCAACGAGACCTCCGCGATGTTCACCACCGTCGAGGGTGAGTGGGACGAGGTCATGGACGTGGTCAAGCGCGCGGTGGCGGCCGCCGGTGAGGGCGCGTCCCGGGTGAGCGTGACGCTCAAGGTCGATGTCCGGGACGGCGTCACCGACGGCCTGCGCGGTAAGGTCGCCGCCGTCGAGCGCGAGTTGGAGCGCTAACGCTCCCCACCGGGCTTCCAGAGGACTTCGTCGCCCTCCTCGGCCACGTGGCGGCCGAGGATGAACAGCAGGTCCGAGAGTCGGTTGAGGTACTGGGCGGTGAGCGGGTTGACGCTGTCGCCGTGCTCCTCGATCGCGGCCCACACCGAACGTTCGGCCCGTCGCACCACGATGCGCGCGGTGTGCACCAATGCCACGGTGGGGGAGCCGCCGGGCAGGATGAAGCTGCGCAGTGTGGGCAGGTCCGCGTTGTAGGTGTCGCAGGCCTCCTCCAGGCGCTCCACGTACTCGGGGAGGACGCGCAGCGGCGGGTACTCGGGGTCGGCGACGATGGGCGTGGACAGGTCCGCGCCCAGGTCGAAGAGCTCGTTCTGCACCCGGACCAGTAGCGTCCGTACGTCTTCGGGCAGTTCGCCCATGGCCAACGCGACCCCGATGGCGGCGTTGGCCTCCTCGGCGTCGGCGTATCCGACGAGTCGGGTGTCGTTCTTGGAGGTCCTGCTCATGTCGCCGAGCGCCGTGCTTCCGGCGTCTCCGGTCCGGGTGTAGATCTTCGACAGTACGACCGGCTTGTCCGTGTCCCGTTTGGTCATGGGCCTCAGCCTAGGGGAGCGCCCGTCACCGGGACCTCGCCGGTCCCGTGAGCACGAAATCCTCACTGAGGATAACTGTTCGATATCGGGGGGTGATGATGGCGCGTTTCGCTGATACCTTGAGGAATCAGGGAGCTACGGACAGTAGTTTCCGGCGGTGTTCGCGCATGATGCCCCCGGACGGGACAGAGGGGGACCGTCCGGGCGGATGGCGCGGGGGGAGACACCGCTGAGGGCGGGTGGCGTGGAACCGGGGGGTTCACGCCACCCGCCCTTTCACCTGTCAGAGCCGGTCGGTGGAGCCGAACACCGCTAGCGCACCCAGGCGTCGCCCAGACGCGGCAGGTCCACCGGGGCCGGGGCGCTGAAGGGCAGCACACCGTTCACCGGCAGCGTGCTCTCGGCGAGGAACTCCACGCCGTGCGCGCCCGCGGCCGACAGTTCGGCCACCGAGTCCCAGTTGACGTTCTCCATCGTGTCGTCCGGCGTGTGGTAGTACGGGTCGAACATCTCGCCCTCGTCACCGCCGTACCACTCGACCTGCTCCTCGGTCTTGATGCCGTCGGCGCCGGAGAACAGACCACCGGAGGGGACCCCCGCCAGCATGAAGGCCGAGTAGTCGCTGCGCCCGCTCAGCACGCCGGGCTCGCTGACCTGGCCCTGGTCCTCGAAGTAGTCCTCGAAGACCTTGGCGATGGCACCGGAGCCGGCGGGGGCGCCACCGGACTCGGGCAGGTCCATGCGGCCGTCCAGGACGAACCGGCCGTAGTTGTGCGAGCCGATCATGTCGAAGTTCAGGTAGAGGGCGATGTCTTCGACCTCCTGCTCGGACAGGCCCGCCACGTACTCGTTGGAGCCGACCAGGCCGGACTCCTCGGTGCCCCAGAAGGCGAAACGGACCTTGTTGTTCGGGTCCTCCTTCTCGGCCAGGCGCAGGGCGGTCTCCAGGACGAAGGCGACGCCGCTGCCGTTGTCGTTGATGCCCGGGCCCTCTTCGACGCTGTCCAGGTGGCCGCCGACGACCACCACGTTGTCGTCCTTGCCGCCGGGGGTCTCGGCCAGGACGCTGTAGGAGCTCTCCTGGGTGACCTCCGAGTCCACGGTGACCTGGAGTTCCAGGTCCGAGGTGGCGAGCAGGTCCGCGCCGACCAGGCCGGAGACACCGATGGCCGGGATGCCGGAGGTCTCGCCGACGGTGCCGAGGAAGACCTCGTCCTCGTTGTTGACGACCACGGCGGCCGAGGCACCGGCGTCGGCGGAGTTCTGCACCTTGTCACCGAACGGGCATGTGCCGCGGAGGGTGATGGCGATCGCGCCCTCGGGGAAGTCGGCGAAGTCGTCGGGGGAGCAGCCGCTCTCCTCGCTGTCGGTGTTGACCGCGACGGCGGGGGCCGTCACGTCACCGGCGCTGGAGTAGCTCATGGTGACGTAGTCCTCGTCGAGCTCGTAGGCGCGCTCGTCCGGGGCGGTCCGGGCGAGCACCGCGGGGGTGTTCTCCCGCCAGGACTCGTAGTCGTACTCGTGGCGGTAGGGCTCGTATCCGGCGCGTTCGAGCTGGTCCTCGATGTACAGGGCCGCGACGTCGTAGCCGGGGGTGGCGCTGGCCCGGTTTCCGCCGTTGTACTCGGCGATGGTGTCGAGGTTGGTCAGGTGGGCCTGGATCGCCTCGGCGGTCACGGCCTCCGACAGGGGCAGCTCGTCGGCGTGGGCCGGGCCGCTCGCCAGGGTGCCCGCGGTGAGGCACAGGGCGGCCACACCCGCGGTGGTGGCTCTGCGCCGTCGGGCTGAGGGGGCCGCGGGCGGCTGCCCGGGATGGTTCGGACGCACGATGCTTCCTCCCGTATGCGGGGGTCCATCGAACCGTGGAATGGGGGATGGACTCGTGGGTGGGCGGGGTACCGCTGAAGCCTCGCACCGCCAGGGGGCGGCGGCAAGGGTGGGTGCGCCACATTGCCACAATCAGCCACAGACCTTACACACGGGTGGGCACTGTGGTTGGATGGACGGCCGAAATCGACCGGAATGTCTCGACCACGGGGGCGGGGTGCGGTCGGTCGGCTACCGCTCGTTCTCGTTCTGGTGCTTGCGCGCCCGGTACTCGACGCCCACGCCGCCCATCACCGCGATCCCGCGGATGTGCACGATCGGGGCGCCCGGGTCCACCACGCTGGGGGTGTTCCCCTCGATCCCGAAGCCGCCCATGATCGGCAGGCCGTGCACGCGCACCTGGACATCGTCGGGGACGATGATCCCGATACCGCCCATCGCCGTGCCGATCCAGATGGTCGTCTCGCGCTGGGTGAACCTGGCCTCGCGCAGGTCGAGTTCGATACCGCCCATCACCGCCACCGCGGTGAACGTGCCCGGCAGGACCCAGTTCCCGGAACGGTCGGCGCCGCCCATCAGTACCAGGGAGGTCCGGCTGCTGGGCGGCATGTCCACGATCCGGCCCGCGCCGTAGACGGGACGGGGTGAACGGAAGTCGGTGGGGGCCGGCATGGGCGCGGCGCCGGTGTCCGGCAGGTCTCGGGTGAGGGGGACGAGCTCGCCGAGGGTCTTGGCGCGATAGACCGCGTCCAGACGCTCCCCGTGCTCGTCGGGGTCCAGGCGGCCCTCGGCCAGGGCATCCCGGAGACGGTGTGCGACGGCGTCACGGTCGGCGTCCGACGCCCGCATCCGTGCGTTGTGGTCCTCGTGGGGGGTGAGTTCGCTCATCGTGTCCACCATAGTTCTATTGTTCCGAGGGTCCGCGGACGCGGCATCCGGGGAATCCCCTGAGAAGGCCCTGAGATCTCACTTGTCGGGGAGCAACCCGCGACGTAGCGCCTGGGAGACCGCCGCGGTCCGGTCGCCCACCCCCAGTTTCTCGTACGCGCGCATCAAGTGGGTTTTGACCGTGGTGGCGCTGATGCGCAGGGCCCGACCGATCGCCGCGTTGGTGTGCCCGTCCGCCGCCAGACGGAGCACCTCCACCTCGCGAGGCGACAGCGCCGCCGGTTTCTCCGGTTCGGGATCGCGCCGCACGCGGGAGAACAGTTTTCCGGCCAGACGCCCACTGAGCACCGTCTCGCCTCGGGCCGCCGAACGAACCGAGTCGGCCAACTCCGCGCGCGGGGTGTCCTTGAGCAGGTAGCCGGTGGCGCCGGCCTCCACCGCGCGCAGGATGTCGGTGTCGGTGTCATAGGTGGTGAGCACCAGCACGTGGACGGCGGGGTGGTCGGCGCGGATCCGTTCGGTGGCCTGCGCCCCGTCACCGCCGGGCATGCGCAGGTCCATCAGGACCACGTCGGGTTCCAGGGCGGCGGCCCGGACCACCGCCTCGGGGCCCGAACCGGCCTCGCCCACGATCTCCAGGTCGGGTTCGGCGCTGAGCATGCCGCGGATGCCCTCACGGACCACGGGATGGTCGTCCACCAGGAGGACGCGGATCATGGTGCGGCCTTCTCTCTGCGACACGGGTCACTCCTCCGCTTCGTCGCGGGGAATGGTGAGACGGACGGTGGTGCCCCGACCGGGCGCACTGTCCAGGTCCAGGATCCCGCCGACCGACCCGGCCCGGTGACGCATGTTCGCCAACCCGTTGCCGTCGCAGGGAAGGGAGACGTCGAAGCCGGCGCCGTCGTCGGCCACCGTCAAGGAGACACCGACGTCGGTGTAGGTGAGCGTGACCCGGGCGCTGTCGGCCTCGGCGTGCTTGCGGACGTTGGCCAGTGCCTCCTGGGCGGTGCGCAGCAGACACACCCGCAGGTCGTTGGAGAGCTCCTCGGGGGAGCCCATGACCGTCGCGGTCACCTCGATGCCCAGTTCGCGGCCGAGGCGTTCCCCGATCCGGGTGAGCGCTCCGTCCAGGTCGTCGCCCTCCACCGTGACCGACCGCCGGGCGGCGACCATCGCGCGTGCCTCGGCCAGGTTCTCGGCGGCGGTCTCGCGCATCAAGGCCAGGTGCCGGCGGGCGGTCGCGGGGTCGGTGTCCAGCTCCGACTCCACCGCCTGGGTGAGGGTGATGATGCTGGTGAACCCCTGGGCGAGGGTGTCGTGCAGCTCCCGGGCCAACCGTTCGCGTTCGGTCATCGCCCCCGCCTGCTCGGACAGCCGGGCGGCCTCCTCGCGGCTTTGGCTCAGCTGTTCGATGAGGATGAAACGCTCGGCGCTCTGGAAGATGATGCGTTCGATCCAGCCACTGAACCACAGGGCGTACCCCAGGATCGCCCCGTTGACCAGCAAGGTGATTCCGACGAACTCCCAGTCCTTGCGGCCCAGCAGCCCCTCCAACAGGGAGGGACACAGCAACAGCACCGCCAGGGTGGGCACGGCGTAGGCGCTGCCCACGGTCATGAACAACGCCGGGGCGATCGCGACCAGCGAGATCAACAGCGTGGGGTTGAGGATGACCGCGGGCAGGGCCGGAAGCAGGAACAGCAGCATCAGACCCAGGGACCGCCGGTTTCCGGGCAGGTCGCTGTCGACGCTGAGCACGGGGCGGGCGAACACGAAGTACACCACCGGGACCGTGGCCATCAGCGCCGCCGTCGCCCATCGCCACCGCTCCGGCCCGCTGATCAGCGCGAGCGCGACCATGGCGAGCATCGCGACGGTGAAGGTGAGATGCCACCAGCGACCCAGATCCCACGCGTGCCACTCGACCGAGGGGCGGGTCTTGCGGCGCCGGGAGCCGGACCCCGGGTCGGCGGTGCCCTCGGCCTCCTCCGCGCCCGGATCCGTCATCACGTTCACCCGTCCTTGCGCGTCTTCCAGCGAAACGTCGTCAGTGTCACGGCCAAGCCCACCACACACCAGATCCCCAGTGCCAGGGCGACCATGGGCAGGTCCCAGGCCCCCGAAGGTTCGAGCGCGGCCATGGCCTCGGGGAAGAACGCGGCGCGCATGCCCTGGGCCATCCACAGCAACGGGAAGAGGGACGCGAGGTTCAGCAGCCATTCCGGCAGGGCCATCACCGGCACGAAGATGCCCGAGACGAACTGCAGGATGAGGAAGGGGAAGGTCACCACGGCCGACGCCGCCTGCGGGGTGCGGGCCAGCGAGCTCACCGCCATACCGAGCAGCGAGCAGGCGATGGTGCCCAGGACGAACACCCACGCCATGATCGCCCACGCCTGCACGGTGGTGGGCAGTGTGGCGTCGAAGAACAGGCGGGCCACCCCCAGGAGAAGGACCACCTGTCCCAGGGCGAGGAACAGCACCAGGATGGTCTTGCCGACGAAGTAGGCGCTGGGCGGCATCGGGGTGCCGCGCAACCGCCGCAGCATGCCGTACTCCCGTTCGGTGGCGATCGAGACGCCCAGGGTCTGGAAGCTGACCGACATCAGGCCCATGGCGATGAGGCCGGGCAGGAAGTAGTCGACGGCGGGCATCCCCATGTCGAAGAACCCGCCCATGACGGTCGCGAACAGGGTGAGGATGACCGTGGGCAGGGCGAAGGTGAACAGGACCCCCTCCCACTCGCGGGAGAAGGTGCGGATCTCCACCCATCCCCGGGACAGACCCAGGCGCAGCGCGCCGGGCGGGCGTCCCCGGGAAGGTGGTGAGGGAAGGGCGGTCGCGGTCGTGGTGGTCGGATCGGTCGTCCGGGCGCTCATCCCGAGACCTCCTCTGTCACGTGGTCGTCCTTGATCATGCCGAGGTAGACCTCCTCCAGGGTGGGACGGCGCACGCTCAGTTCCGGGATCTCACCGACGAAACGGCCGGCCAGTCCCGCGACCACCCGGGTGGGCTCATCGGTGCGGACCTCCCGGCGTTCGCCCTCCTCACGCCAGTGCACGGTGGCCTGGCGAGAGGCCCGCCCGTCGAGGGCCGCGGGGGTGTCGATCGCCCGGACCCGGCCACGCGCCATCACGCACACCCGGTCGGCCAGTGCCTCGGCCTCCTCCAGGTAGTGGGTGGTGAGCACGATGGTGGTTCCGCCGGCGGCCAGGGCCCGGATCAGTCCCCAGAACTCCCGCCGGGCCCGGGGATCGAAGCCGGTGGTGGGTTCGTCCAGGAAGAGGAGTTCGGGGCGGCCGACGATGCCCAGGGCCACGTCCAGGCGGCGCAGTTGCCCACCGGACAGGGACTCGGCGAGTTCGCGGGACTTGTGGGCCAACCCCACCCGCTCGATCACCTCGTCGGGGTCGTCGGCCAGGGGGTAGTAGGCGGCGAAGTGCCGCACGACGTCGCGCACCGGCAGCTTCGGGACGAGGGTCTCCTTCTGCCAGACGACGCCGACCCGGGAGCGCCAGGCGCGCCCCGCCAGGCCGGGGTCCTCACCCAGTACCCGGACCTCCCCGCCGTCACGTCCGCGGAACCCCTCCAGGATCTCGACGGTGGTGGACTTGCCCGCGCCGTTGGGGCCCAGCAGCGCGAAGATCTCACCGCGCTCGATGTCCAGGTCGACGCCGGCGACGGCTTCGGTGTCGCCGTAACGCTTACGGAGGTCGGTGACCTCGATGACCGTATCGCTCATACACCGATCCTCCCGAGAGCCGGAAGGCGGTGGTATCCGCTACGAGGACGGGCCCGTGTCCTCCGATGGGAGGACACGGGCCCGGGGTCTGGAAAGTGCCCTCTCAGGGGCGGGGGATCAGAACAGGCGGAGGGTGTCGGGCTCGATGCCGCGGAGTTCGTCGTAGTCCAGAACCACGCACGAGATGCCGCGGTCCTCGGCCAGGACCTTGGCCTGGGGCTTGATCTCCTGGGCGGCGAACACACCGGTGACCGGGGCCAGGGACGGGTCGCGGTTGAGCAGCTCCAGGTAGCGGGTGAGCTGTTCGACGCCGTCGATGTCGCCGCGTCGTTTCAGTTCCACCGCCACGGTCTTGCTCTCCCCGTCGCGGCACAGGATGTCCACCGGACCGATCGCGGTGGGGTACTCGCGGCGGATGAGCGTGTAACCCTCGCCGAGCGTGGTGATGTGCTCGGCCAGCAGCTCCTGAAGGTGCGCTTCGACCCCGTCCTTTTGCAGGCCGGGATCCTTGCCGAGTTCGTGGGAGGAGTCGTGCATGATCTCCTCCATCGTCAGCACGAGCTTCTCCCCGGACTTGTCGTGCGTGACCGTCCACACGTCCGGGCCGTCCTCGACGGTCTCCTCCCGCAGTTTGCACGGCGGGTTCATCCAGTTCAGCGGCTTGAACGCCCGATCGTCGGCGTGGATGGACACGCTCCCGTCCGCCTTGATGAGGATCAGGCGGGGAGCCATGGGCAGGTGGGCGGTGAGCCGGCCGGCATAGTCGACGCTGCACCGCGCGATGACAAGACGCACGGGACGTCACGTTACCGCTTCCGGTGGGCCCTTGAGGACGGTTCGAGGCGTTCCGGGACGAGACCGAAGACCTCCTCACCCCTAGGCTGTCCGGATGCTCGTGCGCAATCGTTGGGTCGTCCTGTCCATCAGCATGGTCGCGCAGGTGGCGAGCGTCTCGGCGATCTTCGGGATCCCGGTGGTCCTACCGCGGCTGCGCGAGGACTTCGGGGTGAGTACCGCCCAGGCCGGTGTGCTGGCCGGACTGCCGTCCTTCGGGCTGCTGCTCACCCTGCTGGTCTGGGGCGTGGTCATCGACCGAGTGGGGGAGCGCGGCACCATGGCGCTCAGCCTGACCCTGACCGCGGGCACCCTCGGACTGTTGTGGATCGCGCCCGGTCTGTGGTCGGTGGCGGCGGTCTTCCTGCTCCTCGGCGCGGTAGGCGGTCCCGTCAACGCCGCCAGCGGCCGTCTGGTCCTCACCTGGTTCACCGCCGGGGAACGCGGACTGGCGATGGGCATCCGACAATCGGGGTTGCCCGTGGGGGTCGGGATATCCGCGCTGGTACTGCCCGGCGCCGCCGAGGCCTGGGGATTCGTGGGGGCCATGACCCTGCCGGCGTTGCTCGCCCTGGCGGCGGTCCCCCTGGTCCTGGCCATGCCCACGGAACCGCCCCGGACCGAACGATCGCGAAGCACACCGGAAGGCGAGCGGGAGGCCGCGGACGGACCGTCTCGTTCGCCCTACCGGAAGTGGACGATCTGGCGCGTGCACGGAGTGAGCATGCTCCTGGGCGTTCCCCAGGTCACGTTGATGACCTACGCCGTCCTCTACCTCGTGCAGGAACAAGGGTGGGGCGCGCCCGCCGCCGGAGTGGTGGTCGCCGCCGCGCAGGTGCCGGGCGCGGTCGGCCGTCTGGTCCTGGGCGCGGTCTCCGACCGCACCGGTGAACGCATGCGACCCGTCCGAGCCCTCGCCGCGTCCGGCGCCCTCGTCCTGCTCCTGCTCACGTTCCTGCCACCGGCCTGGTCGTGGAGCGCGGTGCCCTTGGTGCTGGTCTGCCTGGTCCTGACCATGTGGCACAACGGGCTGACCTTCACCTCCGTGGCGGAGATCGCCGGAACCGCGTGGGCCGGTCGGGCGCTCGCCGTGCAGAACTGGTTGCAGGCGATCAGCACCACGCTGACCCCACTGCTCATGGCGGTGGTCATCACGGTGGCCGGGCTGCCGTGGGTGTTCGCGGTGGGCGCGGTGTTCGCCGCGGCGGCGATCGCGGTCGTTCCGGCCGGTCGCCGATCGTCCCCCGGGCCGACTACCAACGAGTAGGACGGAAGGGGTACCGGTGCGCGGTCTCGTGGTTCGAGGCGTCTAAAGTGGGGCCCATGGTGCAGGAATTCAAGAAGGTCGGCGTCGTTGGACTGGGCACGATGGGTGCGGGCATCGCTGAGGTGTTCGCCCGTGCGGGCTTCAATGTCGTCGGGGTCGAGATCGACCAGGCCGCCCTCGACCGCGGCCGAGGTCACGTGGACAAGTCCCTCTCTCGCGCGGTCGAAAAGGGCAAACTCA
Organism: Nocardiopsis sp. NPDC055551; assembly: GCF_053619415.1. Lineage (NCBI taxonomy): Bacteria > Bacillati > Actinomycetota > Actinomycetes > Streptosporangiales > Nocardiopsidaceae > Nocardiopsis > Nocardiopsis sp. NPDC055551. The sequence continues at coordinate 361,196 of NZ_JBSHJJ010000005.1, forward strand.
CCGAGGAGGAACGCTCCGAGATCGACGCGCGCTTCACGTTCAGCGCGTCCCGCGAGGACCTGGCCGACGTGGACTTCGTCGTCGAGGCCGTCCCCGAGCGCATGGACATCAAGCGCGACGTGTTCGGCGACCTCGACCGGATCTGCGCTCCCGGCACGATCCTGGCGACCAACACGTCCTCGTTGTCGGTCACCGAGATCGCCGCGCTGACCGACCGCCCCGAGAAGGTCGTCGGTCTGCACTTCTTCAACCCGGCCCCGGTCATGAAGCTGGCCGAGGTCATCACCACCGTCTCCACCGCCGACGAGACCGTCGACGTCGTCACCGAGGTCGCCAAGCGCGTCGGCAAGACCCCGATCACGGTCGGCGACCGCGGCGGTTTCGTGGCCAACGCCCTGCTGGTGCCCTACATCAACGACGGCATCCGCCTCTACGAGCGGCGGATCGCCACCCGTGAGGAGATCGACGAGTCCGTCAAGAAGGCCGCCGGCCTGCCGATGGGCCCGCTCACCCTCGCCGACCTGGTCGGCCTGGACGTGTGCCTGGCCGTCATGGACGTGCTGTGGGATGAGTTCCACGACCCGCGCTACTCCGCCTCCCCGCTGCTGCGCCGCATGGTCGCCGCCGGCCGCCTCGGCCGCAAGACCGGACAGGGCTTCTACAAGGGCAAGGACGACGCCCCCGAGCCGCAGCGCACCGGTCGTCTCGCCCAGATGGTCCGCGAGGAGGAGACCCTCGACATCGGCGAGATGCTTATCGCGGCGCAGATCGACGACGCCATGCGCATGATCGGCGACGGTTACGCCTCCGCCAAGGACGTCGACACCGCCCTGCGGTTCGGCTGCGGCTACCCGAAGGGTCCGACCGAACTCCTGGAGGACCGCGGCGCCGAGTCTGTCATCACCACCCTGGTGTCGATGGGCGAGTACAGCCTCACCACCATCGCGGTGCCCGCCCCGCTGCTCATGGATCGCCTGCCCGACGTGGAGGAGTCCGAGGGCCACGGCGGCTGCGCCTGCCACTGAGCGGTGTCCACTCAGCGCCTCCGCCTCACCTCGGCCGTCATCGCACCCCAGGGTGTGATGGCGGCCACTGTCGTCTCTCTTCTACCCTTGAACGGTGAGCCCGCGCCGAAACAGCCCCCGCCGTAAGTCCGGCCGCAAGTCGGCGGCCGGTCCCCCCGACGAGGACGCCCTCATGCTGCGTATCTCCGGGGGGCAACGCCGCGAGACCGGACCGGACGGTGAGTACGTCACCCGTCGCATACCCGGATCGGCCGCCACCAAGGTCTACCGTTGTCCCGGTTGCGCCCAGGAGATCCCCACCGGTATGCCGCACGTGGTCGCCTGGCGCCCCTACGGCGACGGCGGCGATCGGCGTCACTGGCACTCCTCCTGTTGGGAACGGCGCTCCCACCGCTCACCCAGGGCCCCCCGATACTGATTCCGGACCCCACCGAAGAAGGAGCCATGGAGATCCGAGCCACCACGGTGCTGCCCGCCGATCGGCGCCCCATCACCCTGCACACCGCCGACGGCCTCGAACTGGTCGGGGAACTGGCGATGCCCGAGGGTGGGAAGCCGGCCGCCACCATCGTGTGCCTGCACCCGCTGCCCACCGCCGAGGGCATGATGGACAGCCACGTGCTGCGCAAGGCGTCCTTCCGGCTGCCGGCGTTGGCCAACATCGCGGTCCTTCGGTTCAACACCCGGGGCACCACCTCCCGGCACGGCACCAGCCAGGGCGAGTTCGGCGAGGGAGAGACCGAGAAGCACGACGTGCTCGCCGCGATCGAGTTCACCGAGTTCGAGGAACTCCCCCGACCCTGGCTCCTGGGCTGGTCCTTCGGTACCGAACTCGCGCTCAAGTGGGGCTGCGACCCCCAGGTGAAGGGCGCCATCCTGCTGTCCCCACCCCTGCACCGGGCCGACGAGTCGGACATGGCGGTGTGGGCCGAGTCCGGTAAGCCGGTGGTGGCGCTGGTCCCCGAACACGACGACTACCTCAAGCCCGACGAGGCACGTGAACGCTTCGCCCCGCTAACCCGGGCGGAGATCATCGGGGTGGACGGAGCCAAGCACCTGTGGGTCGGTGAACCCTATGTGCGCCGAGTCCTCGACGAGATCGTCCAACGGGTCAACCCCGAGGCGTCTCCGCTGCCCACCGAGTGGGATGGCCCCTGGGAGAAGGACACCGTGTAGCCTCGCGCCTCCACACATGACGAAGGGCCCGGAACCCCCGCGGGGGACCCGGGCCCTTCACCGTGTCAGACGGTCACGGCCACGAAGGTCGTGACTACTCCTGCCACCAGTCCTCGTCGTCGGCGCCCTTACCGGAGTGAGCCGGCTGCTTGGCCTCCTCGGCCGGAGCCGCCGGAGCGGGCTCCTGCTGGATGGCCGCGGGCGCGGCGGCGGCCGGAGCGGCCGGCGCCGGAGCGGCGCCACCGCCACCGAGCAGCTGACGCAGCTGCTGCAGGTGCGACTGGATGCTGTCGCGCTGGCGGTTGAGCTCCTCGACCTCCTTCTTGGCGATGGCCATGATGCGGTTGGCCTCCGCCTTGGAGTCGGAGACCTGGTGCTCGGCCTTGGCCTTGGCGTCGGCGTCGATCTGGCCGGCGTTCTTCTTGGCGTTGCCGACCAGCGTCTTGGCGTGGTTCTCGGCCTCGCGGCGGGTGTGCTCGGCCTGCTGGCTGGCCTTGGTGGCGCGCTCCTCGGCGCTACGGGCGCGCTCCTCGGCCTCGCTGACCATCTGCTGGGTGGCGGCCTGGGCGGCGGCCAGACGCTCGGCGTCCTGACGCTCGGCCTCGGCACGACGGTCGGCCAGCTGCAGCTCGAACTGGTCCTCGGTCTCGGTACGGCGGGCCTCGGACTCGGCGTAGGCGCGCTCGGCGTTCTTGCGCAGCTCCTCGGCCTGGCTCTTGGCGGACTGGATCGTCTCGTCGCGCTCGCGCTTGGCCGCGGCGCGGGCCTGGGCGCACTCACGCTCGGTGGTGGTGCGCAGCTTGGCGATCTCGCCCTCGAAGGTGGCGCGCTTCTCGGCGATCTCGTGGTCGACGGCGGAGCGCTTCTTCTGGACCTCGCGCTCGGTGGTGGAGGCCAGCTCGTCGGCCTCACGGCGGGCCGTGGTGCTGATCTCCTCCGCCTCGGACTCGGCGGACTGGCGCTGTTCGTCGGCCTCGCGCTGGGCGAGCGTGCGGACCTCGGTGGCCTCGGACTCCGCGGCGGCGCGCATCTCCGCGGCCTCGATCTTGGCGGCCGAACGAATGTCGTTGGCGTCGATCTGGGCGCCCTGGACGAGCTCGTTGGCCTGTTCCTCGGCCAGACGGAGCAGCTCCTCGATGCGCGAGCCCAGACCGGAGTAGGTGGGACGCTCGCGCTCCTGGAGCTGGCGCTGCTTGGAGTTCAGCTCGGCCTTGTACTTCTCGGCCGCGCCGTTGGCCTCCTTGACCTCTTGGCGGAGCCCGTCGAGGTAGTCCTGCACCTGGTTGCGGTCAAAGCCACGCAACACCACGTCGAACTCGGGCGGAGCGTTGTCTTCGTCGAAGATGTTGTTGAGCTGGGTGTCGATGTTGTTTGACGACATGTGGCGGAATCCTGAACGGGTGCGAGACGGCTACTTGTACTTGCGTACTGCCGGGGACGGCAGGAGGGAACTGCGGTGCCCCCGGGACGGTGTGAGTCCGAGGTACGTGCGCCGAGGGTGTGGGCGGATGGGTGCGATGGTCGACTCCGCCCGGATACGAGGGCCGATCCGGTCGGTGTCGTTGGTGGTTATGGCCGCCCCGGTTCACGACCGGACTGCAAGACATGGACCAACGCCGGAAGAAAAGTACATCCGGCAGCTAGCCGACTTTATCAAGCGTGCAACACCGGGGAAGGGGGTTTGGTGTAACTTCCGGTGGGGTCCAAGGTCGGCCGCTCTCGCGGAAGTCAATACGTGATGCGTTCGGGACGTCACCGTGACTTCGTCGGCCCGGTCGATCATGGGGCGTTCCCTCAGTGCGAGCCTTGCACCAATTCGGTCAGAACGCCACCGCAGTCCTTCGGGTGAAGGAAAACGATCCGTGAACCGGCGGTGCCGGCGCGCGGTTCGGCGTCCAGGACCCGTACCCCGCGCTCACCGATCCCCGCCGCGCTCGCGGCCACGTCGGCGGTGCCGAACGCGAGGTGGTGCACGCCCTCGCCGTTGCGCTCCAGGAACTTGGCGACGGGGGAGTCGTCGCGGGTCGGCTCCAGCAGTTGGAGGTAGGTGGCGCCGCCGTCGTCGGTGCCGTTGACCCGCAGCATCGCCTCGCGTACACCCTGCTCCTCGTTCACCTCCTCGTGCTCGACCTCGAAGCCGTACGTGCGCCGGTAGAAATCAATGGAGGCGTCCAGGTCCTTGCAGGCGATACCCACGTGGTCCAGACGGGTCAGCCCGGAGAACGGGCCGGTGGGAACGGGTGCGTCGCTCACGGGTGAACCTCTCGAACGTCGATGTGATCCGTGTGGGTATCGTTGCAGACCAGGTGCGTCACCCATCACTTGGAGGCCAGTTAAGATGCCCGGTTCCGTCATCGTCGGTGGGGCACGGACCCCCACCGGCAGACTCCTCGGCTCCCTCGCCGGGTTCTCCGCCGCAGACCTGGGCGGCTTCGCGATCAAGGCCGCCCTGGAGCGCGCCGGCATCAGCGGTGAACAGGTCGGATACGTGGTCATGGGACAGGTGTTGCAGGCCGGCGCCGGCCAGATCCCGTCCCGTCAGGCCGCCGTCAAGGGCGGCATCCCCATGGACGTCCCCTCGGTGACCATCAACAAGGTCTGCCTGTCGGGTCTGGACGCGATCGCCCTCGCCGACCAGCTCATCGGCGCGGGCGAGTTCGACGTCGTGGTCGCCGGCGGCATGGAGTCCATGACCAACGCCCCGCACCTGCTGCCCAAGTCCCGTAAGGGCTACAAGTACGGCTCCATCGAGGTCCTGGACGCCACCGCGCACGACGGCCTCACCGACTCCTTCGAGGGCGACTCCATGGGCGCCTCCACCGAGCGCCACAACGGCAAGCTCGGCATCGAGCGCCCCGAGCAGGACGCCTTCGCCGCCCGCTCGCACCAACGCGCCGCCGCCGCGGCCGAGAAGGGCCTGTTCGACGAGGAGATCGTCCCCGTCGAGATCCCGCAGCGAAAGGGCGACCCGGTCGTCTTCTCGCATGACGAGGGCGTTCGCGCGGACACCACGGCCGAGAGCCTGGGCAGGTTGCGTCCGGCCTTCGACCGCGAGGGCACCATCACCGCCGGTTCCTCCTCGCAGATCTCCGACGGCGCCGCCGTGGTGGTCGTGATGAGCCGGGCCAAGGCCGAGGAGCTCGGCGCCCCGATCCTCGCCGAGATCGGTGCGCACGGAAACGTGGCCGGCCCCGACAACTCCCTGCACTCCCAGCCCTCCAACGCCATCAAGCACGCCCTGGGCAAGGCGGGCAAGAAGGTGGAGGACCTGGACCTCATCGAGATCAACGAGGCGTTCGCCGCGGTGGGCCTGAAGTCCACCGAGGACCTCGGCGTCTCCGAGGACATCGTCAACGTCAACGGCGGCGCCATCGCGATCGGTCACCCGATCGGCGCCTCCGGTGCCCGTATCGCCCTGCACCTGGTGCACGAGCTGCGCCGGCGCGGCGGTGGCCTGGGTGCCGCGGCCCTGTGCGGCGGCGGTGGCCAGGGCGACGCCCTGCTGTTCTCGGTGCCCGCCGAGTAACTCCCGAACGACGTCCGAACGAATCTGTGCGGCCAGGGCCACCCCCGAACGGTCGCACGGCGCACCTGTCCACCGCGGGGCGGAAGGCCATGAGCCTCCGCCCCGCGCGGTACTTCCCGAGGAGTCACATGAACGCCCCCCAGCTGGTCGAACGGGTCCGCGGTGGTGACCGCAGGGCCCTGGCCCGCGCGATCACCCTGGTGGAGAACGGCGCCGAGGGACTGCGTCCCATCATGGCGGGGTTGGCGCCCCACACCGGTCGGGCCCATGTGGTCGGCTTCACCGGGTCGCCGGGGGTGGGCAAGTCCACCACCACCAACGCCGTGGTGCGCGCCGCGAGGGCCCAGGGCAGGTCGGTCGCGGTCCTGGCGGTGGACCCCTCCTCGCCCTTCACCGGCGGAGCTCTGTTGGGTGACCGGGTGCGGATGCAGGAGCACTCCGCCGACCCCGAGGTGTACATCCGTTCCATGGCCAACCGGGGCCATCTGGGCGGGCTGTCGTGGGCGACGCCGCACGCGCTGCGGGTGCTGGACGCGGCCGGGTTCGACGTCATCCTCGTGGAGACCGTGGGAGTGGGCCAGTCGGAGGTCGACATCGCGAGCCAGGCGGACACCACCGTGGTGTTGAGCGCCCCAGGGATGGGCGACGCGGTCCAGGCCGCCAAGGCCGGGGTGCTAGAGGTCGGCGACGTGTTCGCGATCAACAAGGCCGACCGGGACGGCGCCAGGTCGACCCTGCGCGAACTGCGTCAGATGATCGCGATGAAGGACCGCACCGACCACGAGTGGAAGCCGCCGATCGTCATGACGGTGGCCTCCCAGGACGAGGGCGTGGGTGAGCTGTGGGAGCGCGTCGAACAGCACTTCGCCCACCTGGAGTCCTCCGGTGAGCTGGCCGAACGACGCCGTGCCCGCGCGCGGGGCGAGGTCGAGGCCATCGTGCTGGAGTTGCTGCGCGCACGCCTGGGCGGGGTGGGGGCCGACGGCGGCCTGGACACCCTGGCCCATGAGGTGGCCGTGGGAGATCGCGACCCCTACACCGCCGCCGACCTGCTGCTCAAGGAGTTGGGCGCCGACCCGCTTCCGTGACCGGGGCGAGGACCTCGCGCAGGACACCGGCGAACCCGTTCGGGTCCTCCACGAACCCCCCGTGGTCCCCTGGGAACACCACGGGGACGGTGCCGAGCAATTCCGCCAAGGCCCGGGTGGTCCGGTCGGTGATCAGACCACCCGAGGCCGCCCCCAACGCGGGGACCACCCGTGCGGACCCGGCGGTGATCCGCGCGGGGTCGACCCGGTGGTGGACGGTGCCCCGGAGTTCGTGGACGTAGAACCGGCGGTCGTTCGGATCGTCCTCTTCCCCGGCGGGGTTCGCGTCGGGCCCCGCCGCGTCCTCCTCGGACGTGGGGAAGCCCGCGTTGGCCATGAACCGGCGCCACGCCGCCCCCGCGCCGTCCCGATGGTAGGTCGCGATGATCTCCTCGGTGATCGCGAACTGTTCCTCCGCCTCCGGCAGCAGTCCGAGCAGCGGGGGCTCGTGTGCCACGATGACGCGGGCGCGGTCGGGGTGGCGCTCGGCCAGCGCCAGGGTGGTCACGGCGCCGCCGCTGGAACCGAGGAAGTCGGCCTCGGCGACACCCAGATGGTCCAAGAGCGCGACGAGGTCGTCCGCGCGCGCCTCGGGGGTGGAATCCTGGTCGGGGTCGTCGAGCACGCTACGACCGATGCCCCTCGGATCGTGGGTGAGCACGGTGTGGGTGGTGGCGAGCGCCTCCGCCAACGGCCCGAACATGTCGGCCCCCATGGGCGCCCCGGTCAGGACCAAGAGGGGCCCCTCGCCTTGGACCTCGTGGTAGAGGACTCCGTCCGGGGTCTTCAGTGTGTGCGTGCCGGTCATCTCCGGGTCCCTTCGGTCAGGGTCGTCGCCGCGGACGACCTCACCCGTATGGACCGTTGTTCCCCGCCGAACTCATCGCCCACCCGGCGAGTTTTCCGTCCGGAGAGGTTCCCGTGAAGGGGCCGGGGCGGACCGTCGCACGTCGGTCCACCCCGGCCGGGCGGCGGTGCTCCCCGGATCAGAGCACCGACGCCGTCACGACCCGTTCGGCTCCCGGCCGAACGGGAGTCTTCTCGCCTATCCGCCCAACGCCGCGTCGATCGCGGTGATGAGGCTTCCGTCGGCGTCGTCGCCGTCGATGGACCAGATCATGACGCCGCCCAGGTCGTTGTCCAGGGCCCAGTCGGTCTTCTGCGTCATGGCGACCTCGTCGTCGTAGGTCCAGAAGGTCTCGCCGTCGTAGAGCCACGCGGTACCGAGATCGTCGTCGCGGTGTACCTCGAAGCCGCTCAGATCCTTGAGGGCCTTCCAGTCCTCGGTGCCGTCCGCGTAGGTGCCGGGGGCGGGCCCTTCAGCGGACTGGAACAGCCCGTCGTCGTTCGGCCCGGGCTCCACGCCCGTCCACCCCTGGCCGTAGAACGGCACGCCCAGAACGATCTTGGCGGGGTCGACCCCGCGCTCCAGGTACGCCTGGAGGTTGGTCTCGGCGGAGATCACGTCACCGGGGTCGTTCGGGTCGGGCGCCAGGTTGGACTGGTGATTGGTGACCGTCTCCCAGGTGCCGTGGTAGTCGTAGCCCTGCACGGTGACGAAGTCGAAGTCGGTCATGACCTCGTCCAGCTCGTAGCCGGTGTCCAGTCGCCAGGCGCCCGCGGGCATGAACGAACTCAGTTCGAAGTGCCGGCCGGTCTCCTCGCCCAACTCGTCGAGCTGTTCGCGGAACTCGCGGACCAGGGCGGTGAAGTTCTCCCGGTCCTCGGGTCGCACCACGTTGTCGGGGTGGCCGTCGGATCCGGGCCACTCCCAGTCCAGGTCGATGCCGTCGAAGATCCCGTAGGCGACGCCCTCGCCACCGGTGCCGTCGATCTCGGGGAGGTTCCCGCGCAGGTACAGGTCCACGCAGGAGCTCACCAGACGCTCACGGGACTCGGGGGTCGACACCGCGTCGGAGAAGTTCTTGGACCAGTTCCAGCCGCCCAGGGAGATGTCGACGGCCAGCTCCGGATACAGCTCCTTGAGCTTGCGCAGCTGGTTGAAGTTGCCGCGCAGGGGCTGGCCGGGACCGTCCGCGGCACCGTCGACGCTCTCCGAGGCGGGGACCACCCGGCCGTAGTCGGCGAGGGCGTCGCCCTCCTCGGGCTCGTCGGTCATGAAGCACTCGCCGTCGGTGCTCACGTTGCCGAACGCGTAGTTGATGTGGGTCAGCTTGTCGGCGCTGCCCGATTCCACCAGGTCACGGACGTGGTAGTCGCGTTCCCGCGGGCCCCACTGGGTGAAGTAGGCGACGTTCATCGCGTCGTGCCCGGGGCCGGGGGAGGGGGTGCCCGCGCAGTTCGCGCCGTTGATCGTGCAGTCCGACAGGTGGGTGGCGCCATCGGAGTGGACGCCGTTGAACGCGAAGCCGTAGGTGCCGCCGGCGGGGACGACCGCGCCCCAGTGCGGGGGAGTGACGGTGTAGCCCTCCCCCGAGGAACCCGTGAGGGAGGCGTTCCACAGTTCGTGGACCGCGCTGCCCTCGGGGAGGTCGAATTCGAGGGTCCAGTCGACGAGGTCGGTGTCGGAGGCGTTGTGGACGGTGATCTCGCCGGTGTAGCCGGTGTTCCAGCGGGCCGACTCCACGTAGGTCACGGTGAGGTCGGAGGCGTCGGCCTCCTGCGCGGCCGCGGGGGACGAGGCCAGTGCGAGCGGTACCGCGAGAACCGCCGCGGCGGGAACCGCGAGTGTGTTCCTGAGTCGTCGTGCGCTCACGTCGGGGTCTCCTGGGGGGCTTGTCAGCGGCCGAGTGTGGGGGCGGGGCCGTACTGACGTGGGGGGATTAATTTTTAGGAAACTTAACTAATAATTCCGGGCGGCGTCAACGCCCGCGCGACGGGTTTCTTGGGACGATCCGCGAAGTCGCAGGTCGCCGGTGGGATTTTCGAGGACGGTCGGATCCGTACCCGCTTCGCGGCGGGACCCGGTGCCGAGCGCACCGCCTAGAGTGACGGCGTGGGAAACCCTTTGAACCTTCCGTTCGACCCGATCGAACGCGCGCACGACAACTGGAGCCAGAGATGGGGCGCCTCGCCCGCGATGGCGGCGGTCACCTCGCTCATGCGCGCGCAACAGATCCTCATCGGTGAGCTGGACGGCACCCTCAAGCCGTTCGGCCTGACCTTCGCGCGCTACGAGGCGCTGGTCCTGCTCACCTTCAGCGCCTCCGGATCGCTGCCCCTGGGCAAGATCGGCGAGCGCCTCATGGTGCACCCGACCAGTGTCACCAACACCATCGACCGCTTGGAGGGACAGGGCTTCGTGCTGCGCAGGCCCAACCCCAGCGATGGTCGAGGGGTGCTGGCGGAGATCACCGAGACGGGCCGCGAGGTCACCGAGGGGGCCACCCGGGCACTCCTGGGCATGGACTTCGGTGTGGGCTGCTACTCCGAGGAGGAGCTGTGGCGTATGCACGAGATGTTCGTGCGGCTCCGTGTCGACTTCGGTGACTTCCCCGCCCCGGTGGCGGAGGAAGCGCGAGGCGCCTGAGCGGCCGAACGCCGTTCGCGCCGTCGCTCGCTCTTCTGTACATACTTAGTTGGACGTCCTACTATTTGGGTATGGCGAACAGCACAGGAGACCTCACCAACGGCGGCGAGGCCCGGGACATCGAGGCCGGGCGCGAGCGCTGGCAGCGCAGGTACGACACCGCCCGCAAACGCGACGCCGACTTCACCTCCCTGTCCGGGAAGCCGCTCGAACCCGTCTACGGCCCGCGACCCGGTGCCGAGGTCCCCGGTTTCGAACGCGTCGGCTGGCCCGGGGAGTACCCCTACACCCGAGGGCTCTATCCCACCGGCTACCGCGGCCGCGCCTGGACCATCCGCCAGTTCGCCGGCTTCGGCAACGCCACCCAGACCAACGAGCGCTACAAGATGATCCTCGCCTCCGGCGGCGGTGGACTGTCCGTGGCCTTTGACATGCCCACGCTCATGGGCTACGACTCCGACTCCCCGCAGGCGCTGGGCGAGGTCGGTCACTGCGGTGTGGCCATCGACTCGGTCGCCGACATGGACCTGCTCTTCGACGGCATCCCCCTCGGCGAGACCACCACGTCCATGACCATCAGCGGCCCCGCCATTCCGGCGTTCTGCATGTACCTGGTGGCGGCCGAACGCCAGGGAGTCGACATCGGCACCCTCAACGGCACGCTGCAGACCGACATCTTCAAGGAGTACATCGCCCAGAAGGAGTGGCTGTACCCGCCCGAACCCCACCTGCGCCTCATCGGCGACCTGATGGAGTACTGCGCGGAGCACATCCCCGCCTTCAAACCGCTGTCGGTCTCGGGCTACCACATCCGTGAGGCCGGCGCCACGGCCGCCCAAGAGCTCGCCTACACGCTCGCGGACGGCTTCGGCTACGTCGAACTCGGTCTCTCCCGCGGGCTGGACATCGATCGGTTCGCCCCCGGCCTGTCGTTCTTCTTCGACGCCCACATCGACTTCTTCGAGGAGATCGCCAAGTTCCGCGCCGCCCGCCGCATCTGGGCCCGCTGGATCCGCGACGTCTACGGCGCCAAGAGCGAGAAGGCCCAGTGGTTGCGGTTCCACACCCAGACCGCCGGGGTGTCCCTCACCGCGCAGCAGCCCTACAACAACGTGGTGCGCACCGCCGTGGAGGCCCTTTCGGCGGTCCTGGGCGGAACCAACTCGCTGCACACCAACGCGCTCGACGAGACGCTGGCCCTGCCCACCGAACAGTCCGCCGAGATCGCCCTGCGCACCCAACAGGTCCTCATGGAGGAGACCGGCGTGGTCAACGTCGCCGACCCGCTCGGCGGCTCCTGGTACGTGGAGGCCCTCACCGACGAGATCGAGGCCGAGGCCGAGCGCATCTTCGCGCACATCCGCCACATGGGCGGCGGTGACGACGTCGAACACGCCATCGGCCCGATGACCTCCGGCATCCTCGCCGGGATCGACAACGGTTACTTCGGCGCCGAGATCGCCGAGTCCGCCTACCAGTACCAGCAGGCCCTGGAGAAGGGCGACAAGCGCATCGTCGGCGTCAACTGCCACACCAACACGGTCTCCGGGGAACTCGACATCCTCAAGATCAGCCACGAGGTGGAGCACGAGCAAAAGCGCGTCCTCACCGACCGCAAGGGCGCGCGCGACCAGGCCGTCGTCGACCGTGCCCTGGCCCGACTCCTGGAGGGTGTGCGGGCCGACGAGGGCAACCTCATCCCGCTCATCATGGACGCGGCCCGGTCCGAGGCGACCCTCGGCGAGATCTGCGCGACCATGGGCGAGGAGTTCGGTACCTACACCGAGGACCCGCAGTTCTGAGCGGCGTCGGCGAGCGCCGCCGCTTCCCGTCCGCGAACCCCTGACCGTTCTGGGGCCCGAGGCGGTACGGAGTCCTCGTACCGCCTCGGGATGGGGCAGGATAGGGAGTATGCAGCCTTCGGACTTTTCACCGAACAGTGCGGTCGACCTCGGGGCGCGCAAGGCGGCCTTGGAACGTGAGGCCAAGCAGCGCGCCGACGAGTCGGCCGGTCGTACCAACCCCTTCGCCGTCAACGTCGATGAGGCCACCTTCCAGCAGGTGCTGGAGAGCTCTCTGTCGGCGCCGGTCGTCCTCGCGGTCCTCGCGGGCTGGTCCGAGCAGTCCAAGCAGGTCGAGGACGCCCTGGACAACCTCTCCAGGGGCTCCGGCGGCAACTGGATCCTGGGCAAGATCGACAGCGAGGCCAGTCCTCAGCTGGTGCAGGCGTTGCGCGTGCAGGGCGCGCCGAGCATCATCATCGCCGTCCAGGGTCAGGTCATGCCCCTGATGCAGGGCCCGGCGACCGAGGAGCAGCTCCGTGAGGGGCTCACCCAGGTCTTCGGCGCCCTGGCCCAGCAGGGCATGCTCCCGCCGGGGCACCCCGGCACGGTGGACGGCGACCCCTCCGCGATGCCCGAGGACCAGGGCGCCCCCGAACCCGAGGCCGACCCGGTCGACGTCGAGGCGCAGGCCGCCCTGGAACGCGGTGACTTCGACGCGGCCGCCGCGGTCTTCGAGAAGGCGCTGGCCGCCGACCCCAAGAACGCCGAGGTCAAGGCCAAGCTGGCGCAGGTGCGCCTGATCGGCCGACTCCAGGACGTGGACCCCGAGGCCGCGCTGCAGGCCGCGGTCGACCGCCCGAACGACGTCGACGCCCAGATCGTCGTGTCCGACGTCTTCATGTACGGCGGCAAGTTCGACGACGCCTTCGACCGCCTCATCGACACGATCAAGCGCACCGCCGATGAGGACCGGAACAAGGCCCGCGAACACCTGCTGTCCCTGTTCGACCTACTGCCGGCCGGGGACCCGCGCGTGGGCGCGGCCCGCCGCAAGCTCACCTCCGCCCTGTTCTGATCGGATACCGGCCGGTGCCCGTTCTCCGAGATTTCTTGGGACGGTCACCGGCCGGAGAACTCCACCCGTTCGTGCCCGATCGTGGCAAATCATGCGGTATTTGCCGTAGCGAAGACGGGTGGGATGGTCGCCCCCTCGCCGGGTAAAAGAACTACACGGCGGGCCGCGGAGACACGGTCCACAGCACGACCGGGCAGGTGGACCATGACGACCGACCGCACCCCGCATCCCGGCGGAGCCCCCGTCGTGACGATCTCGGCCACCTTCGGCGCCGGCGGCAGCGTCATCGGCCCGGCCATCGCCGCCCGGCTGGGCGTCCCCTTCCTCGACCGCGCGGTCCCCAGCGCCGTCGCCGAACAGATCGGCTGCTCGCTCGACGAGGCCCTCCAACGCGACGACCGTGCTCCGGGCGGCTTCGAGCGACTCCTCGCCAGCGCGGCCCGGCTGCCCACCGTCACCCTCGGCAGCGTCGAAACCGCCTATTTCGGCACCATGGACGACGAGGGTCGTCTCCTCTACGACCACGAGTTCGTCGAACAGACCGAACGGGTCATCAAGGACGTGGCCCGCGCCGGCGGGGTCGTCCTCGGTCGTGCCGCCGCGGTGATCCTGGCCGACCACCCGGGCGCCCTGCACGTACGGCTGGACGGAAGCCGTGAGGCCCGCCTGCGCCGAGCCCGCCGTCTGTGGGAACTCGGGAACCGGGAGGAGTTCGGTGGCAAGGGGTGGGGCCCCACCCCGCCCACCGCGAAACTGCTGAGCGACAACGACCGCGCTCGCGCCGCCTACGTGCGCCGGTTCTACCGGGTCGATCCGGCCGATCCGGGCCACTACCACTTGGTGGTCGATTCCGCCGTGCTCTCCACCGACGCCTGTGCGGACATGGTGGTTCGGGCGGCCGAAGACCGCGCCGGAGATAGGAATTAATGCGATTTTTTCCGCAAGCGTTAATTGTCCTCTTGTGCTGACGTTCCCCCCTTGACTCAGGTAGGGTGAAGCGACTCGGTTGTGGGTTTCCAGCCAGCCCCCGGCCGTCAACCGAGCCCCCGCTTTCGAAGGCACCCCTCTACGGATGCCACGGCGGGAAGCGTCGCCGGCACGGAGAACGAACCCCCGTGTTATCGGCGCGCGAGAGCCGACCAGAGCCACCGGGGCGGATCCATGGCGTGCAGGGCCACAGCCGTTCCGGGGTCGGTACGTACGTCCACGGGAGGGGCCGCCGGTGCGCCCCGCGGACGGATGACACCAGCCAAAGCCAAGGAGCAACACGTGGCCACCCTTCCCAGCGTTTCGTACTCCATCACCGTCCGACTGGAACTGGACGCCGGAGGTAGCGCGGTCGGCAGCCTCACCAACGCGGTGGAGCAGGTCGGCGGCATGATCACCGCCCTCGACGTGGCGGCCGCTGGGCACGAGCGCATCCGCATCGACGTCACCTGCGCCGCTCGCGACACCGAGCACGCCCAGGCGATCGTCGACGCCCTCGGCGCCGTCGACGGGGTCGTCGTCCACAAGGTCAGCGACCGCACCTTCCTCATGCACCTCGGCGGCAAGATCGAGATGAAGTCGAAGGTGCCGCTGCGCAACCGCGACGAACTCTCCATGGCCTACACCCCCGGAGTCGCCCGCGTCTCCCAGGCCATCGCCGCCAACAAGGAAGACGCCCGTCGCCTGACCATCAAGCGCAACAGCGTCGCCGTGGTCACCGACGGATCCGCCGTCCTGGGCCTGGGCAACATCGGCCCCGAGGCCGCCATGCCCGTCATGGAGGGCAAGGCCGCCCTGTTCAAACGCTTCTCCGACATCGACGCATGGCCCATCGCCCTGGACACCCAGGACGTCGACGAGATCGTCCGAACCGTCCAGCTGCTCGCCCCCGGGTTCGGCGGCATCAACCTGGAGGACATCTCCGCCCCTCGCTGCTTCGAGGTCGAGGCCCGCCTGCGCGAACTCCTGGACATCCCCGTCTTCCACGATGACCAGCACGGCACCGCCATCGTCGTCCTGGCCGCCCTGCGCAACGCCCTGCGCGTGGTCGGCAAGAAGCTGTCCGAGGTCCGCGTCGTTATGTCCGGCGCGGGCGCGGCCGGTACCGCCATCCTCAAGCTGCTCATGCACGCCGGAGCGCGCGACATCATCGTCAACGACGTGCACGGCTCCGTCCACTCCGGACGCGAGGACCTGGACCAGAACCTGGGCTGGATCGCCGAACACACCAACCAGGGCGGCTACAGCGGCGACCTCAAGGGCGCCGTCGCCGGAGCCGACGTGTTCATCGGCGTCTCCGCCCCGAACCTGCTCGACGGCGAGGACATCGCCGAGATGAACGAGGACTCGATCATCTTCGCGCTGGCCAACCCCGACCCGGAGGTCGACCCCGACATCGCGCACCTGCACGCCTCGGTCGTGGCCACCGGACGCAGCGACTACCCGAACCAGATCAACAACGTGCTGGTCTTCCCCGGCTTCTTCCGCGGTCTGCTGGACGCCCAGAGCCACAACGTCACCTCGGACATGATGGTCGCCGCCGCCGAAGCCCTCGCCGACGTCGTCACCGAGGACGAACTGGGCCCGAACTACATCATCCCGAGCGTCTTCCACCCGGAGCTGTCCACCCACGTGGCCAACGCGGTCCGCGAGGTCGCTCAGCGCGGCCAGGAGACCAAGGCCTGAACAGTCTCGCCGAACCCTCCTGATAGGGCGCCCGACCGGTCGCCTTTCGGGTAAAGGTGGACCATGGACCAGTCGACTCTGACCGGGCGCCTACTGGTGGCCGCCCCCTTGCTTCAAGAGGACTCCTTCCGCCGTTCGGTGGTGTTCGTCGTAGACGACGCCGCCGACGGCACCCTCGGGGTGATCCTCAACCGTCCGCTGGAACTTCCGGTGGGCGAGGTCGTGAACTCGTGGGGCGCCTACGCCAGTTCCCCGGCGGTGATGTTCTCGGGCGGGCCGGTGGGCACCGACTCGGGTATCGCCCTGGGCAGCGCAGTCCCCGAGGACGAGCCCCCGGGTTGGTCCCCGTTGGTGGGTCCACCCCCCGGAACGGGACTGGACGGCGTGGGAGTCGTGGACCTGGACGGGCCGCCCGAGATGCTCGGCTCCTCCCTGGCGGCTCTGCGCGTCTTCGCCGGTTACTCCGGTTGGGGTTCGGGGCAGCTCCAAGGGGAGATCGAGGAGGGCGCCTGGTTCGTGGTCGACGCGTTCGCCGACGACCTTTTCGGTGCCACCCCCGAGGGGTTGTGGTCACGGGTCCTGCGCCGGCAGGGCGGAGAGATGGCCCTTTTGTCGACCTACCCGGACGACCCCACCATGAACTGAGCGCAAGCTTGTCCCCGGTGAGACTGAGACGGGCCGCGGCACCCTATACCGTGGGGTCCAGACGTTGAAAGGTGTGAGGACGATGTCGATGGACGTCCTGAACAAGGTTCTTCCGGACAGCGAGACCAGGCCGGACATCTCGCACGACGATGGTGATCGCGAGCGGTTCGCGCACTACGTGCAGAAGGAGAAGATCACCCAGAGCGCGGTGACCGGTGACCCGGTGATCGCCCTGTGCGGCAAGGTGTGGGTACCCAACCGCGACCCGAAGAAGTTCCCCGTGTGCCCGGAGTGCAAGCAGGCGTACGAGGACATGATGAAGTAGACGGCCCTTCCGGTCGCACCCGTAAGGCCTTGACCCACCCCCGCGGGTGAGCCAAGGCCTTCGTCGTGTTCGAGACGGACCGGGGGGCTAGAGTTCGCCGTCCTCGGTGCCGGCGCCGTCCGCGCCGTTGCGTCGGCGCGAGACCGCGATCGCCACGCCGCCCGCCGCCACCGCGGCCGCGGCCGCGGTCAGCAGATCGGCCAGGGCGGTACCGGTGTTGGGGAGCCCGGGCTTGCCACCGCCCTCACCGTCACCGTCACCGGGGCCGGGGGTCGGCCCGCCGTCGCCACCACCGTTGTCGCCGTCGCCGCCGCCGGGGACCTGAACGTCCTCGTCCACGCTCACGGCCAGCGAGATCGGGTCCAGTCGCTCACCCTCGACGTAGAAGTCGGCGAACGCGGGGACGCCTTCGGCGGTGAGGGCGGTCGGGATCGGGCCCCAGCTCAACACACCCTCGTCGACCTCGGCGTCGACACCGGACAGGTCCAGGTCGGCCAGGGCGACGTCGTCGTAGGTGACGAGTTCGGCGTCGGTCAGGGACTTGCTGACCACGTCGGCGTACAGGGTGCCCGCCTCGCCGTCGATCTCCACGCGCGGGTCGGTGACGGACATGTACAGCAGCGGGTCGGCGTCACCGTAGACGTGGCCCTCGAAGAGCACGGTGCCGGTGAGGTCGATCTCGGCGGTGACGTCGTCCAGGTTCGCCCGGCCGGTGGCGTCGGTGAACGAGAAGGTCCCGTCCTCGCCACGGGTGGCGCCTTCGGACGTGGTGATCTCACCGGCGGCGATGTCGCCCTCGATGTAGTTGCGGAAGGACTCCTTGACGCCCCAGTCGGCGCGGCCGTTGAAAACGGTCAGGTCGCCCTCGGGGAGTTCGCCCTCGCCGTTCCCGCCGTCGCCGTCACCATCGCCGTCGTCGCCGCCCTCACCATCGTCCTCGGTGGCGAAGGAGATCGGGGTCCACACGTCCTGGTCGCGGTTGCCGATGTCGGTGTGGTCGTTGAAGACCGCGACGTAGCACCGGGTCTCGACGCAGTCGTAGGTCGTCTCCTCGGCGTCGTAGGCGCCGGACACCTCGACCTCGGTGGAGAAGGTGCCCTCGTCACCGGGGGCGTCGGCACCACGCAGCCACACCGCGCCGATGTGGTGCTCCGGGAAGGAGTCCGCCGACCGCTCGGCGGCGGTCAGGGCGACGTACACGCCCTGGCCGGGACGGAAACCGGTGCCGTCGACGGTGACGGTCTCGCCCTCGGGGTTCAGTTCCTCGGTCTTGGAGACGGTGACCCTCGGGTCGTGGGTGGGCTCACCCGGTTCACCGGGCTCGCCGCCCTCCACGGCGGTGGTGGTGAAGGACAGCGGGTCCATCGGATCACCCGCACCATAGAAGCCGGCGAAGGCCTCGACCGCGTCGGCGTGCAGGGTGCCCGCCTCGGAGGTGAGGGCGAGGGAGTCGCCGTCCACGATCAGTTCGGCGCCGGTCAGCTCGGTCACGGGGACCTCGCCGAAATCGACCAGGTCGCCGGGCGGCAGGTTCGGGTTCGCACCGTTGAATTCGCGGCTGGTGACCTCGGCGTACACGGTGGCGGAGCCGTCGCCGTCGAACTCCACGCGGGGGTCGGCGACATGGACCTCCAGGACCGCGCCCTGACCGTAGTCGTGGCCCGCGAAGACCACCCGGCCGCCGAAGCTCACCTCACCGGAGGCGTCCTCCTTGGAGACGGAGCCGTCCACGGTCGGGAAGTCGAAGGTCCCGTCGTCGTTGACACTCGCGCCGTCGGACGCGGTGATCTCACCATCGGCGATGGGGCTGCCGATGTAGTTGCGGAAGGACTGCTTGACACCCCAGGTGGCGGAACCGCCGTCCAGGGAGACGGGCGCCTCGTCGGCCATCGCGGCCGGGGCCGCCGCCACGGTGAGGGAGGCCCCGAGGGCGGCCGCGCCCACGTAGGCGGTGAGGGAGCGCAGCGCCCGGCGGGCCCTGCCGTCGCCCTCATGGTTCGTGTTGGTGCTCATGTGATCGGTGGTTCCCATCGTGTCGAGGGAGAGGTGATTCGGTCTCGATCGCGCGTCGGGACCGGGGATGGTGCGGGGGCGGCGGGTGCGCGCTGAGCGGGCGCGGCGGTACCCGCCGAGGGAGAGCGGGTCATGAGGAGGGAGGAGGGGCGGTCGTCCACAGCGTTCGAGGTGGGGGTGGTGCCTCCGCCTCCCGGTTGTGAGAGCCCCACCGTCCCCCGAGATCACGCGGTGGTCGGGTCGGTCCCACCCGCCCGGCGTCGGGTCGCCACCAGCGCGGTGACACCGGCCAGAGAGGCCACCACGGCGGTCAGCAGCAACCCCGCCAACGGGGCGCCGGTCAGGGCCAGGGGCCCGTCGCCACCGGAGCCGCCGGAACCGGAGCCGGATCCGGAGCCGCTCGCGCCGCCCGCACCGGAGCCGCCGCTCGCGCCACCCCCGCCAGAACCGGAACCCGCGCCCTCGTCGGAGCCGGAACCATCGCCGGACCCGCCACCGCCGTCGCCCGCCTGCCCCGCGAAGGTCACCGGGACGAACTCGTCCTGACCGCGGTCGCTGGAGCGGGTGTGGTCGTTTCGGGTCACCACGGCGCACTCGGTGCCTGCCGCGGTGCAGTCGGTGTTGTCGTCCTTGGCCTTGACGGCCAGTTCCACGGTGAAGCCGCCGTCGGTCCCGCCACCCGTGTAGGGGGTGGCCAGGCCCTCTCCGTAGGGCGGCGGGTTGCTGGAGATCCAGGCGGACGAACCGCCCTCGCCTTCCATGTCCACCCCACCGATGCACGGCCCGGGCGCGACGCTCGAACCGGCGTTGGCGGTGTCGCACAGGGCCACGTAGATGCCCTTGGCGGTGTCGTAGCCGGAGCCGGTGACGGTCACGGTCTCCCCGTCGGGGTCGATCCCGCTGGTCTTGGAGACGCTGAGCGACAGATCGCCCGGGGTCCGGGGCAGGGCTTGGGGAGCGTTGTGCG
The DNA here is from genome assembly GCF_053619415.1 of Nocardiopsis sp. NPDC055551. Classification (NCBI taxonomy): domain Bacteria; kingdom Bacillati; phylum Actinomycetota; class Actinomycetes; order Streptosporangiales; family Nocardiopsidaceae; genus Nocardiopsis; species Nocardiopsis sp. NPDC055551. The sequence continues at coordinate 380,983 of NZ_JBSHJJ010000005.1, forward strand.
GGGCCGCCTGCGGCGCGCTCCGGGAAGCGCTCTGCGGCCGGTTCTCGGGAACGGCGGCGGGCACGGCGAAGACGACCGGAACCGCGGCCACGACCGCTGGTACGGCGGGGGAGACGGGTGCAAGCACCGGGGCGCTCATTCCCGCGCCGGGGTCGGAGACCACACCGTCATCGGTGGGCTCGACCGACTCACCCGTCCCATCCACCTCGTCCGTCCGCTCGGACGGCTCGGCGTCGAGAACGACGATCTCGAAGGGATCCTCCTCGGTGTCCAGGCCCGCCTCGGCGGCGAAGTCGACACCGGTGTCGAGGGTGACGCCGAACAGGCCGCGCTCGTCCACGTCGGTGGTGACGGTGTTGTCGTCGTCGAGTACGGCGGTCTCGTCGACCTCGTCGGTGCCCCGTGCCTCGGCGGGGACGGCGCGCGTGGTGATCTCGATCCGGGAACCGGGGGTGTGCCCGATGCCGGCGACCGTGACGCTGTCGCCCTCGGGGTCGAGTCCCTGGGTTCGGTTCACGGTGGTGGTTCGGGGGTGGACTGGTTCGTCGATGGGTTCGGCGAGCACCGTCGAGGGTGCGCCGGCGACCAGAAGCGTCGCCGCGGCGACGGTGGCCAGGGGTGGGACAAGCCCATGGAGGGGAACCGCTGCTCGCATCAGGGGCCTTAGTTGTCGGGCGGGTCGGACGAGGGGCCGACCTCCGCGTGAGGTGGGGGAAACGATTTTAGGTTATGCTTACCTAGGTGAAGTGAGCCTTGCCTAACTCGATCCGGCGCCGCAATAGTTGACCACTGAAGCGACGAGGTTGTCAAGGATCTGACGACCTGTCATATAAAAGGTCTTGTCGTGACCCGCTCCGCGGCCCCGCCCGGCATCCCGGCTCAACCGAAAGCGATCGCCATGCCCCACGCCGTCCCCCGAACCCTCCCGCGCGGTGGTCTCGGCCCGCTCGCCCTCGCCATCGCCTGCACCCTGGCCCTGACCGCCTGCACGGGCCCCGACGCCCCCGTGGACGCGTCAGGGGACGCGGGCGGCATCCCGGACCTGGCCGAGAACCGCCTCCAGATCCTGGACGAGGTCGCGGCCCCCGAACTCCCCGTCACCGTCGAATCCGTGGTCCTCGACCCCTACCGCTCCTCCTCCGACCCCCTGGAGTACGAGGACGTCGAGGTGACCGACGCCGAACGCATCCTCCCGCTCACCGGAAGCCTCGCCGAGATCGTCTTCACGCTCGGTCTGGGCGACAACGTGGTCGGCCGCGACGTGGCCGCCACCTTCGACGAGGCCGCCGACCTGCCCGTCATCAGTGAGGGCCACGAGGTCTCGGCCGAGACGGTCCTGGCCCTCCGACCCACCGTGATCCTCGCCGACACCCAGACCGGCCCGCCCGAGGTGATCGAACAGGTCCAGAACTCCGGCATCCCCGTCGTCATCGTCGAAGAGGCCTGGTCCATCGACGAGATGTATCCCCGCTTCGAACGTGTGGCACGGGCCCTCGGCGTCCCCGACTCCGGCACCCTCCTGGCCGAACGCACCCAGGAGCAGATGGCGCAGGTGCGCGAGAGTTCCCTGGAGACCAGCGGCGATCCCCTCGTCGCCTTCCTCTATCTGCGCGGCACCGCCGGCGTGTACCTGCTCGGCGGCCCCGGCTCGGGCGCCGACGCCCTGCTCGAAGAGATCGGAGCCCGCGACGCCGGTGTCGAGATGGGCCTGACCACGGCCTTCACCCCCATCACCACCGAAGCGCTCATCGAGGCACGCCCCGACGTCCTGCTGGTCATGACCAAGGGACTGGAATCGGTCGGCGGCGTCGCCGGACTTTCCGAGATTCCCGGCGTCGCGCAGACCCCGGCCGGACGGAACCAGGCCGTCATCGACTTCGAGGACGGCGTCCTGCTCAACTTCGGTCCCCGCACCCCGCAGGTCATCACCACCATGGCCGAGGAACTCGCCGCGGTCACCGGCGAGACCGGCGACGCCTCGGGTGCGGAGGGCGACGAGTGACCGCCCTGTCCCCACGCCCCACCACCGGATCCGACGACGCCCCCGCGGACGACGGCGGGGCCACCCCCGGGACCCTCGGCCGACGCCTGCGCGCCACCCTGCTGATCACGGGCCTGTCCGTCGGACTCGTCGTCGTCTCCGTGATCGCCGCCGGTGTGGGCGCCTACCCGATCCCCGCCGGCCAGGTCGCGGCCTCCCTCCTGGACGCGGTGGGCCTGCGGGTCGGCGGCCTGCCCGACCAGATCGCCGAGACCGTCCTGTGGGACGTGCGCCTGCCCCGCGTGGTCCTGGCCGTCATGGTCGGTGCGGCCCTGGGCAGCGCCGGCGCCATGATGCAGGGCATCTTCGGCAACCCCCTCGCCGAACCCGGCGTCATCGGCGTCTCCTCCGGCGCGGCCGTCGGCGCGATCGTGGTCATCTTCACCGGGCTGACCGTGCTCGGTCACTGGACGATCATCGCGTCGGCGTTCGTCTTCGGCCTGCTCACCACGTTGTTCGTGTACGTGTTCGCGCGCTCCGGCGGCCGTACCGAGGTCGTCACCCTGCTGCTCACCGGTATCGCGGTCAACGCCATCGCCGGCGCGGCCATCGGGCTGATGACCAACTTCTCCCAGGACGCCGAGATCCAGACCATCACCTTCTGGCAGCTGGGCAGCGTCTCCACCGCCACCTGGTCCAAGGTCGCCGCGATCGCGCCGTGCCTGTTGCTGGGCCTGTCCGTCATCCCGTTCTACGCGCGCAAGCTCGACCTGTTGTCCCTCGGCGAGGGGCCCGCCCGTCATCTGGGCGTGGACGTCGAACGCATGCGTTTGGTGATCATCACCGCGATGGCGTTGCTGACCTCCGCCGCGGTCGCCTTCGCGGGGATCGTCGCGTTCGTCGGACTGGTCGTACCCCACATCATCCGGATGGTCACCGGTCCCGGACACCGGGTGCTGCTGCCCGCCTCTGCGCTGGGCGGCGGGCTGCTCCTGCTCGCCGCCGACCTGCTCGCCCGAACCGCGGCCGCCCCCGCCGAGATCCCACTCGGCGTGGTCACCGCGGCCCTGGGCGGACCGTTCTTCTTCTACCTGCTGCACCGCACCCGCGCCAAGCAAGGAGGCTGGTCATGACCACGGGGTCCCCGCTGCGCCGCCGGTTCGCGTCAGCCGTCGCCCGACTCACCCGGGCACCCGATCGGCCCGAACCCCTCGAACCCGGCGCCCCCGTGGTCCGAGCGCGGGACGTCACCGTCCGCAGGGGTGGGCGGGTCCTGCTCGACGGGGTCGATGTCACCGTCCGTTCCGGGGAGCTGCTGGCGCTGGTCGGCCCCAACGGCGCCGGCAAGTCCACGCTGTTGCGCGCCGTTTCCGGGGACGTCACCGGAGCACCCGGTAAGGGGGAGCGGGACTCGGGCACGGTGCGCCTGTTCGACCGCCCGCTGGAGGAGTGGACCCCGCCCGAACTCGCGCTGCGCCGCGCCGTCCTGCCCCAGGAGGCCACGGTCGGCTTCCCGTTCTCCGTGCACGAGCTCGTCACCATGGGGCGGGCGCCCTGGGCCGGGCTGAGCACCCCCGATCAGGACGCCGCACTCGTGCGCGAGGCCATGGCGCGGGTCGGTGTCGAACAGCTCGCCGACCGACGTTTCCCCACGCTCTCCGGCGGCGAACGAGCCCGGGTGATGCTCGCCCGCGTATTGGCCCAGGACACCTCCCTGCTCCTGCTGGACGAACCCACCGCGGCGCTCGACATCCGCCACCAGGAACTCGTTCTGGGGATCGCGCGTACACTGGCGTCCCACGGTGGGGCGGTTATCGTGGTCCTGCACGATTTGGGGCTTGCGGCCGCGTACGCCCATCGTGTGGCGGTACTCTCCGGAGGACGGGTCGCAGCGCAGGGCACCCCCGCCGACGTCTTCACCGCGTCGTTGCTCAGCGCCGTGTACCGACACGAGGTCGAAGTACTGCCGCATCCGCGTACGGGGGTCCCGCTCGTCGTCCCACTCCGGTCACCCGGGTGCACACGAAAGCGTCCACAGGAGTAGGTCGTATTGGTGTCCACAACTGAACGGCAGTCGCGCGATGAGCCCCACCCCGAGAACGAGGAGCACCGCCCCCGCTCCTCCAGGGGCGGGAGGCGGCGCGCCCGCAAACCGAAGACCACCCCCGGTGACGTCGTCCGCGGTTTCGTACGGTTCTTCGGCGAGATCCTGCTGACCGCGGGTCTGCTGATGCTGTTCTACGCCGGTTACGAGGTGTACGGCTCCCAGTGGGAGACCGACCGCGAACAGCAGGGGCTGGCGGACGGGCTCGACGAGGCCTGGGCCGCCACGGAGGAGACCGTGCAGGGGCCCGACTCGGAGCCGCTGCCCGGCAGCGCCGACAGCCGCCTGTACGTTCCGAGCCTGGACCTGGACTGGGTCGTCGTCAACGGCACCGAGCCCGACGACATCCGCTACAGTCCCGGTCGCTACACCCAGTTCGACAGCGCACCCGGTGAGATGGGCAACTACGGCGTGGCCGCCCACCGCACCCCCGGCCTGTTCTGGGACCTCGACCTGCTCGACGAGGGCGACGTCATGGTCCTGGAGGACGGCGAGAACTTCTATACCTACGAGGTCTTCCGAGAGGAGACCGTGTTGCCCGAGGACTTCTGGGTGGTCACCCCCGACCCCTTCGAGGACGCCTCGGAAGAGGAACCCGGACGTGCGCTGCTCACCCTCACCACCTGCGCGCCCAAGCTCAACAACACGCACCGGCTCATCGTCTGGGCGGAACTGGCCGAGACCACGCCCAAGTCCGAGGGCATGCCGGAGTCCATCGCGCACATGGCGCCGGAAGCCTAGGGAGGGTTCACGAATGTACGGCCTGATCTGGCGCGTCCTGCCGGGACCATGGGCGTCGAAGTTCATCATGATGGTCGGCCTGCTCGCGGGTGCCGCCGCGCTGCTGTGGTTCTTCGCCTTCCCGGCGATCTCCCCCCACATGCCGTTCAACGACGGTGCGGTGGACACGTCGAACATCGGAGGTGAGGAGGCCCCCGCCGGCGTGCCCGGTGAGGACGCCGAATCCACCGGTGATGAGCTGGGAGGCGATCCCGGGGCCGACCCGGAAGCCGAAGAGGGCGGCGTTTAGGACACGAGGAAAGACAGCGGTTTCGACGCTGAAGAGGAACAACAGGGCGGCGCGGTGCACGGGCACCGTGCCGCCCGTCGTGAGGTGGTGGAATGGTGGGCCGCTGTGCGCGGCACCACTGCCGGGGCTCCATCTTCCGGACCGGGCAACCACTAACCTCTAGCAGGTGAGCAACGGGGGACGAGACGAATGACGGTGACGCAGACCTCGCAAGAGGATCGCCTGAGCGGCCTTCGGGCCTGGCAGAGGGAGGCCTTCGAGGAGTACTTCCGCAGGCAGCCGCGCGACTTCCTCGCGGTGGCCACCCCCGGCGCGGGCAAGACCACCTTCGCCCTCACCCTGGCCAGTGAGCTCCTCCAACGGCACGCAGTGCGTTCGATCACCATCGTCTGCCCCACCGAGCACCTCAAGAAGCAGTGGGCGGAGGCCGCGGCGCGGTTCGGGATCCCCATCGACCCCGAGTTCAAGAACGGGCAGGGCGCACTGGGGCGTCAGTACCTCGGTGCGGCCGTCACCTACGCGCAGGTGGCCGCGCACCCGATGTTGCACCGCAACCGCACCGAGGCGCGCAAGACCCTGGTGATCTTCGACGAGGTCCACCACGCCGGCGACGCCCTGTCCTGGGGCGAGGCGGCACGGGAGGCCTTCGACCCGGCCACCCGAAGGCTCTCACTGACCGGCACCCCGTTCCGCTCCGACATCAACCCCATCCCGTTCGTGGACTACGTCCAGGACGGTGCCGGGGTCAGACGTTGCTCGTGGGACTACAGCTACGGGTACGCGCCCGCGCTGGAGGACGGCGTGGTGCGCCCGGTCATCTTCATGGCCTACTCCGGTGAGATGCGCTGGCGGACCAAGGCCGGTGACGAACTCGCCGCACGCCTGGGCGAACCGCTCACCCAGGACGCGCTCTCCCAGGCCTGGCGGGCCGCGCTCGACCCCAAGGGCGACTGGATCAAGAAGGTCCTGCAGGCCGCCGACCGGCGCCTGACAGAGGTGCGCAAGACACACCCGGACGCCGGCGCGCTGGTCATCGCCAGCGACCACGAGAACGCCCGCGCCTATTCACGGATCCTGCGGCAGATCACCGGCAAGGGCGCCACCGTGGTGCTCTCCGACGACCCCACGGCCTCCAAGAAGATCTCCCGGTTCGCCGCCGGCGACGATCGTTGGATGGTCGCGGTGCGCATGGTCTCCGAAGGTGTGGACGTGCCCCGTCTGATGGTGGGCGTGTACGCCACCTCCACCAGCACCCCGCTGTTCTTCGCGCAGGCCATCGGGCGTTTCGTGCGGGTCCGCAAGCGTGGCGAGGTGGCGTCGGTGTTCCTGCCGTCGGTGCCCACGCTGTTGGAGTACGCGGGCGAGATGGAGCGCGAGCGCGACCACGTCCTGGACAAGACACCAGGTGACGACGAGTACCCGGAGGAGGACCTGCTCCGGGAGGCGAACAAGAAGAAGGACTCGCCGGACGCGGGGGAGGAGCTCCCGTTCGAGACGATGGAGTCCGCCGCCGAGTTCGACCGGGCGCTGTACGACGGCCTGGAGTACGGGGGCGGCGCCGCGGGGTCCAGTGAGGAGGAGGACTTCCTCGGGCTGCCCGGGCTGCTCGACCCCGACCAGGTCTCCCAGTTGTTGCGCAAGCGCAAGGCGGACCTGAAGGCGAGTGAGCTCAAGGCCAAGGGCAGGCAGGAACCGGAGGAGCCCAAGGGGCCCACCCACCAGATCCTGGCCGACCTGCGTCGCGAACTCAGTGGGTTGGTGGGGGCCTGGCACCATCGGACCGGAAAACCGCACGGTGCCATCCACAACGAGCTGCGGCGCGCCTGTGGTGGGCCGCCCGTCGCGCAGGCCACCCCGGATCAGATCCAGGAACGCATCGCCAAGCTGCGCGCCTGGGCCGTCGGGCAGAAATAGTCACTGACCAGTCGAATCGGGCAAATACTTCGCAACGCCGCGCAAGGCAGGCAAACTGTGGGCGATTGTGTCGCTACTGTGCGTGAGATGATTCGACGAAGCTCTCGCGGTGGCACAGCCGCGCTCTGGTCCGGACTGTCCCTTTGCGCGGTCACGTTGACCGGCCTGGTGGCGAGTACTTCTCCGGAGCCGACCACCCAGGGGGTGGCGGCTCCGGAGAACGTCTCGGCGGCCACGGTGGCGAACGAACCGTATTGCCCACCCGGCACGGAACCGGTCGCGGAGGCCGAACGCAGGGTCGCCGACCCGCACGCCGGCCCCTCCGACGGTGTGGAGGTCACCCCGGAACAGGCCGCCGAGTACGAGGAAGGCCTCCGCCGGGCGATGGAACGGATCCGCGACCATGAGGCCGCCGCGCCCTACACCGTGCCCGTGGTCATGCACGTGATCTCCGCGAGCGACGGCAGCGGCGAGATCTCCGACGAACGCGTCGACGACCAGGTGGACGTGCTCAACCGGGCGTACCAGGGCGAGTACGCGAAGGGCTCGGAGGGCACCGACACCGGATTCCGCTTCGAGCTCGCCGACGTCACGCGGACCGAGAACGACACCTGGTTCCGCGACTTCGGAGAGCAGCGCGACGAGATCCGCGCCGAACTGCGCCAGGGCGGCCCCGAGACCCTGAACATCTACACCGCGGACCTGGGCAGCGGACTGCTGGGCTTCTCCACGTTCCCGCAGGACTACGCCGACAACCCCGACCAGGACGGGGTCGCGATCGCGCACGACACCCTGCCCGGCGGTGACCGCGAGAAGTTCAACGAGGGGCACACCGGAACCCACGAGGTCGGTCACTGGCTGGGGTTGTTCCACACCTTCCAGAACGGTTGCGAGAGCCCGGGCGACTACGTCGACGACACCCCCTACGAACGCGAGGCCGCCTCCGGTTGCCCCGAGGGCCGGGACACCTGCCCCGAACGCGAGGGCGAGGACCCGGTCACCAACTTCATGAACTACAGCGACGACGCCTGCATGACCCACTTCACCAAGGGGCAGGCGGATCGCATGGCCGAGCACTGGGCCGCCTTCCGCGAGGGCGCGCCACAGGCCTGACCCGGGTTCGTGGCGTCACACCACCCGTGGCGCCACGAATCGCCACCTCAAAGGGCGAGTAGTCTGCGCAGGACCGTTTCCACCTCGAACAGGACGAGATCGTCGACACGACCGAACCGTCGTCCGAGCCGTTCGGGAGAGATCGAGCGCAGGTCCTCGCACTTGGCGTAGCTGATCGCTTTCAGTCCCGAGGAACCCGGCTCGATCTCCACATGGGTCCGACTTCCCCGGTGGGTTCGGGTCAACGGGACAGCCATGACCACGGGTGGGTGGGACTCCAGCCAGAGTTGAGCGTTGACCAGGAGAACCGGACGGCGCATCCCTTGTTCGTGGCCGACCGGGTCTCCCAGGTCGGCCATGTGGATCTCGCCTCGCTTCACCAGGCTTCCTCTGCGGTCAGTTCGTCGTCCCCCGGGTCTGAGAGGTCGTCCTGGAGTGTCCGGTCATCGAGGCGGGCACGCCGGTCCTCCTTGGTGAGGCTCTCGTTGTACATGCGCACGTCGGACCAGAACTCCAACTCCTCGGCCTCGTCCAGTGCCTCTTCGATCGCGCGAGCCATGGTGACCCGGCGGTGTCTCGCCCTCTTGCTGATGCGCTCTCTCAGGGATCGTGGGACCTTGATCGTGGTATCCATGGAAGTCATACTGAAAGTATGCCTCAGGGATGGGGGCTTGGCCATAAGTCGGGCGGGGAGCGGGTGGTGCGCGCCGCTAGGCTTGAGACATGGCAGCCAACACGTACCTGACCGGGATCAAGCCCACCGGCGACTTCCACCTGGGCAACTACATCGGCGCGATCAAGCCCGCCCTCGCGGCCGCCGAGCGCTACGACACCTTCTACTTCATCGCCGACTATCACGCGCTCAACATCATCAAGGACGCGGACGAGCTTCGTCACAGCATCCGGTCGGGCGCTGCCACCTGGCTGGCCTGTGGGCTCGACCCCGAGCGCACGGTCTTCTACCGCCAGTCCTCCATCCCCGAGACCTTCGAGCTCACCACCATCCTGAGCACCCTCACCCCCAAGGGGCTCATGAACCGCGCGCACGCCTACAAGGCCGTTCGGGACCGCAACACCGAGGCCGGCGTCACCGACCTCGACTCGGGCGTCAACATGGGGCTGTACAACTACCCCATCCTCATGGCCGCGGACATCCTCGTCATGGAGGGCACCCAGGTCCCCGTCGGCCGCGACCAATCGCAGCACATCGAGTACACCGCCGACATCGCCGGGTACTTCAACCACCGCTTCGGGGACTCCTACAGCTTCCCGATCCCCAAGGGCGTCATCGACGACAGCGAAGCGAGCATCCTGCCCGGCACAGACGGCCGCAAGATGAGCAAGTCCTACGACAACCACATCCCGCTGTTCCTGTCGCAGAAGAAGTTCCGCAAGGCCATCAACCGGATCCCCACCGACTCCACCCCGGTGGAGGACCCCAAGGACCCGGATTCCTCGATCCCGTTCCAGCTGCTCACACACTTCGCCGACGCCGACAAGGTCGCCGACGTGCGCAAGCGTCTGGAAGCGGGCGGCATGGGCTGGGGCGACCTCAAGAAGGAACTGTTCGAGGCGGTCGACACCGAACTCGGCCCCAAGCGCGACCGCTACGAGGAGCTCATGGCCTCCGAGACCGAGCTCGACGACATCCTCGCCTCCGGCCTGGACCGCGCCCGTGAGCGCGCCCGCCGGGTCCTGAAGGACGTCCGCTCCGCCATCGGCATCGCCTAGGTCGAGCGCCGCGCCGGAGTCAAGAAGCGGCCGTGACCTCTCCGGTCACGGCCGCTTCGTCGTCAGGGCAGGGGCTCAACCGACCAGCGGCTCGCCCTCCAGCTCCACGCCGGCGGCGCGCAACCGCTCCAGCGCCGACTCGACCGTGGGCGCGGCCACGCCCGCGGTCAGACCGAGCAGCACCCGCGTCCGGAACCCCTCTTCCCGGGCGTCCAGCGCGGTGGCCCGCACACAGTGGTCGGTGGCGATGCCCACCACGTCCACCTCGTCCACGTTCCGTTCGCGCAACCACGCGACCAGGGTCGTCTCACCATCTCGCGCGGTCCCCTCGAAACCGCTGTAGGCCGCCGTGTACTGGCCCTTGCCGAAGATCTCCTCCGCCACCGAGGCGTCGAAGTCGGCGTGGAACTCCGCGCCGGGGGTACCGACCACGCAGTGCGGCGGCCAGGTGTCCACGAAGTCGGGGGTGTCGGAGAAGTGCGCCCCCGGGTCGATGTGGTGGTCACGGGTGGCCACCACGTGGTCGTAGCCACCGGCGCGGGAGTGCTCGGTGACGGCGGCCGCGGTACGCGCTCCGCCCTTCACACCGAGGCTGCCGCCCTCACAGAAGTCGTTCTGTACGTCCACCACGATGAGTGCCCTCGTCATGTCCGGCACCTCTCTTCCAGGATCGGGTCGGGTCTGGGACTTCAGTGGAAGATCGTCGGCAGCGAGGCGTCGCCGCGGGACATCCGCAGCGCCTGCTCCGGCAGTTCCGCCACGGTCGCCCGGTGGCGTTCACGGGCCTGGTGGACCGTCTCCCGGCCCACGATCTCCCCGTCGACGACCAGCGGCCGCAACAACGGACGGGTACCGACGACCTCGCCCGGGTCGTGCGGGTACACCTCCTCGGACACCGCGACGCCCTTGTCGTCCAATCGGCGCACCGACCACTTGCGGCCGCCCCGGCTCGGTTTGCCCACCGAACGCTTGGCGACCGGTTCCAGCGGGGCGTCGTCCGCCAGGCCGCGCGCCCGTGCCACCAGTTTGTACACCAGCGAGACGGTCGGGGCGCCGGAACCCGTGACCAGGGACGTTCCCACGCCATAGCCGTCCACCGGGGCCACGGCCAGAGCCTGGATGGAGTGCTCGTCGAGGTCGCCGGTGACCACGATCTCGGTGTCGGTGGCGCCGAGCCCGTCGAGTTGGGCGCGCACCCGGGACGCGGTCGCGCCCAGGTCACCGGAGTCGATCCGGACGGCTCCGAGCTCCTTGCCGGCCAACTCCACGGCGTGACGCACCGCGCGTTCGACGTCATAGGTGTCCACCAACAGGGTGGTGCCCATGCCCATGGATTCCAGCTGGGCCTTGAACGCGTGCTGTTCGCTGTCGTGCAGCAGGGTGAAGGCGTGCGCCGCGGTGCCGCCGGTCGGTACCCCGAACGAGCGTCCCGCCTCCAGGTTGGAAGAGGTCGCGAACCCGGCCACGTAGGCGGCGCGGGCCGCGGCCACGGCGGAGCGTTCGTGGGTGCGGCGGGACCCCATCTCGATGAGCGGGCGGTCGCCGGCCGCGACCGACATGCGGCTGGCCGCCGAGGCGATCGCGCTGTCGTGGTTGTAGACCGACAGGGCGAGGGTCTCCAGGATCACGGCCTCGGCGAACGTGGACTCCACCACGAGAATGGGGGAGCCGGGGAAGTAGGCCTCTCCCTCGCCGTAGCCCCAGACGTTGCCCGAGAAGCGGTAGTCGGCGAGCCACTCCAGGGTGGGCTCGTCCACGACACCGTGGTCGGACAGGAAGTCCAGTTCCGCACGGCCGAAGCGGAAGCGTTCCAGTAGGTCCAGGAAGCGCCCGGTGCCCGCCACGACGCCGTAACGACGGCCTTCGGGTAGGCGCCTGGCGAACATCTCGAACACCGACCTGCGTGCGGCGGCGCCGCTGTGCAGGGCGCCCTGGAGCATCGTCAGTTCATAGTGGTCGGTGAGCAGCGCACTGCTGCCGTCCTCTCTCATAGGAGCGAGCCTATTCGTTGAGGGTTGGAGCTTCGCAGCCGCCCCACCAGCCGGGGCAACAATACCCACTCGGTTGGTAGAGAAGAATGGGTGGGTACCCTGGAGCCATGCTGAGGATTGACCGCTCGATCTACGACCAGATCGTCGCACACGCCCGCCGCGACCACCCCGACGAGGCGTGTGGTGTCGTCGCCGGCCCCGAGGGCTCCGACCGCCCGGAGCGGTTCATCGAGATGCTCAACGCCGAACGGTCACCGACCTTCTACCGTTTCGACTCGATCGAGCAGCTCAAGGTCTGGCGTGGGATGGACGACCGCGACGAGGAACCCGTCGTGATCTACCACTCCCACACCGCGACCGAGGCCTACCCCTCGCGCACCGACATCGCCTACGCCTCCGAGCCGGGGGCCCACTACGTCCTCGTCTCCACCCGTGAGCCCGACACCGTCGAGTTCCGCTCCTACCGGATCGTCGACGGCGAGGTCACCGAGGAACCGGTGGAGATCACCGAGGGCGACGGCCGCCAGTAGGCTCCGCCACCGGCAGGGCTCCGTCCGGAATGAGGGCGGAGTGTCTCCTGTTGGACATGAACGCACAACTACGACCGCTAACGGAGTCACCTTCATGGCCATCGAGGTCCGCATCCCCACCATCCTGCGCAACCTGACCGACGACGCCAAGGTCGTCGAGGGGTCCGGCGCCACCCTCGGCGAGCTGTTCACCGACCTGGACAGCCGTCACCCCGGCATCGCCGAGCGTCTGGTGGAGAACGGCAAGCTGCGCCGCTTCATCAACGTCTACCTCAACGACGAGGACGTCCGATTCGTCGGTGGGCTCGAAGCGAAGCTCTCCGACGGCGACAACGTGACCGTCCTGCCCGCCGTCGCCGGCGGAAGCCGCTAAGGACGGCCATGCGCTACGACTCCCTACTCGACTCCCTCGGCGGCACGCCGCTCGTCGGCCTGCCCCGACTCTCGCCCTCGCCGAGGGTGCGGCTGTGGGCGAAGCTGGAGGACCGCAACCCCACCGGTTCGATCAAGGATCGCGCGGCGTTCTTCATGATCGAGCAGGCCGAGAAGGACGGGTTGCTCTCCCCGGGGTGCACGATCCTGGAGCCGACGTCGGGGAACACCGGCATCTCGCTGGCCATGGTCGCCAAACTGCGCGGCTACCGCATGGTCTGCGTCATGCCGGAGAACACCTCCGCCGAGCGCAAGCAGTTGCTCGCCATGTGGGGCGCCGAGGTCCACTTCTCCGAGGCCGCGGGCGGGTCCAATGAGGCCGTCCGCGTCGCCAAGGAGATGGCCGCGGCCAACCCCGACTGGGTGATGCTGTACCAGTACGGCAACCCGGCCAACGCTCGCGCCCACTACGAGACGACCGGGCCCGAACTGCTGGCCGACCTGCCGGAGATCACCCACTTCGTGGCGGGGCTCGGTACGACCGGAACCCTCATGGGGGTGGGGCGCTACCTGCGCGAGCACAAGCCCGACATTCAGATCGTCGCCGCCGAACCCCGGTACGGCGAACTCGTCTACGGGCTGCGCAACATCGACGAGGGGTTCGTCCCCGAGCTCTATGACGAGTCGGTGCTCACCACCCGTTTCTCCGTCCCCTCCGATGCCGCGCTCAAGCGGACCAGGGAACTCCTGGCCAAGGAGGGCATCTTCGCGGGGGTCTCCACGGGCGGCGCCCTGCACGCCGCCCTGGGGATGGCCCGCAAGGCCGAAAGGGAGGGGCGGTCCGCCGACATCGCGTTCGTCATCGCCGACGCCGGATGGAAGTATCTGTCCACCGGCGCCTACGAGGGGACCCTCGAAGAGGCGGAGGAGCGCCTGGACGGCCAGCTCTGGGCCTGATCCGAGCTTCGTGACGGAGACCGGTCGCTGCTGCGGCCGGTCTCCTGTCTTATTCGGGCAAAACGGTCATCTCTGATCAATTGGTGTGAAAAATTCACACGTGACCGAGGTCGCCTGAGATGCGGGACACATTTTGTACCACCAGGGCGGTCATTGGGGTACACCCGTAACAAGGGCACATCCGCAGAACCAGCCGCCACCCGCACTCCCCGCGCACAGCCACTCAGGGGCCACGGAGACAGAGCGGCCGACCGAGAAGGCGACGACGACGTGCGACTCACGATTATCGGGTCCTCCGGGAGTTTCCCCGGGCCGGACAGCCCGGCCTCCTGTTACCTGGTCGAGGCCGGTGGATACCGCCTGCTTCTGGACCTTGGCAACGGCGCCCTGGGCGCCCTCCAGCGCTACACGGACCTCTACTCCATCGACGCCGTGTACCTCAGTCACCTGCACACCGACCACTGCGCCGACATGTGCGCCTACTGGGTCGCCCGCATGTACTCGCCCGACGGAGCCAAGCCGCGCATCCCCGTCTACGGACCCGTCGGGGTCTCCGACCGCCTCGCCCAGATCTACGGGCTGGACCCCGACCCCGGCATGACCGAGGTCTTCGACTTCCACGAACTGACCCCCGGCGAGTTCCGCATCGGCCCGATGACCGCCCGCGTGGACAGGGTCAACCACCCCGTCGACGCCTTCGGCATCCGGCTCGAACACGAGGGCGCCTCCCTCGCCTACTCCGGGGACACCGGCTCGTGCGATTCCCTGATCGACCTGGCCCGCGGAGTCGACCTCTTCCTCTGTGAGGCCGCCTTCCACGACCACCTCGAACACCCCAAGGACATGCACTTGACCGGTAGCGAGGCCGGCGACCACGCCGACCGGGCCGGGGTCCGCAAACTCCTGCTCACCCACCTGGTGCCCTGGAACGACGACGACGTCACCATGTCCGAGGCCCGTTCCACCTTCGCCGGCGACATCGAACTCGCCCGAGGCGGACAGGTCCACCGGATCGGCGACTGAGCGGCTGAGCGACTGAGCGGCGGCCGAGCCACGAGGTGGTCCGACCGGAGATACGCTCATGACCATGGCTCGACCTGACGGACGCGTTCCGACCCAACTTCGCCCTGTGACCATCACCCGCAACTGGCTCCGCCAAGCGGAAGGTTCCGCGCTCATCGAGTTCGGAGACACCCGTGTGCTCTGCGCGGCCACCGTCGAGGACGGTGTGCCCCGCTGGCGGAGGGGGACCGGCGAGGGGTGGGTCACCGCCGAGTACGCCATGCTTCCGCGCGCCACCGACACCCGTGGTGCCCGGGAGTCCGTGCGCGGCAAGATCGGCGGACGTACCCACGAGATCTCGCGATTGATCGGCCGCTCCCTGCGCGCCGTCGTCGACTTCAAGGCGATGGGCGAACACACCATCACCCTGGACTGCGACGTGCTCCAAGCCGACGGTGGAACCCGCACCGCGGCGATCACCGGTGCCTACGTGGCCCTCGCCGACGCGATGAAGTACCTGCGCAAGAAGCGCAAGCTCAAGACCAACCCGCTCATCGGCTCGCTCTCAGCGGTGAGCGTCGGCGTGGTGCAGGGGCAGCCCAGGCTGGACCTGAACTACCTGGAGGACTCCGTCGCCGACACCGACATGAACGTCGTGATCACCGGTGACGGCAAGTTCATCGAGGTGCAGGGCACCGCGGAGGGACAGGGTGCGGCGTTCGACCGCGAACTCCTCGACAAGCTGCTCGACCTCGCCACCAACGGTTGCGGGGAGCTGTCCGCGATCCAGAAGAAGAGCCTGTCCGAGTAGGTCCGGAGGAGTTGACCGTGAAGATCGTGTTGGCCACGCGCAACGCGAAGAAGGTGCCGGAGATGCGCGCCATCCTCGCCGAGGCGGGCGTGAAGGCCGAGGTCCTCGCCCTGGACGCGTTCCCCGACGCACCCGAGGTACCCGAGACCGAGGCGACCTTCGTCGGAAACGCCCGACTGAAGGCGAGGGCGATCGCGGCGCACACCGGTCTGCCCGCGGTGGCCGACGACTCCGGGTTGAGCGTGGACGAACTGCGGGGGATGCCGGGTGTCCTCTCCGCCCGATGGTCCGGCCGTTTCGGTGCGCGGAACCAGGACCGGGCCAACCTGGAACTGGTCCTGGACCAGCTCGCCGATACCCCGCGGGAGCGCCGAGGCGCCCGGTTCGTGTGCGCGGCCGTGCTGGTGATGCCCGACGGGACCGAGCGGTCGGCCGAAGGTGTTCTGAGTGGACACCTGGTCGGGGAACCCCGAGGAGAGAACGGGTTCGGCTATGACCCGGTCTTCGTCCCCGAGGGCCACGATCGGACCACGGCGGAGCTGACCGCCGAGGAGAAGAACGCGATCAGCCACCGGGGCATCGCCTTCCGCGCCTTGGCCGAAGAACTGGCCGCACTGGTGTGACCGGGGTGGGACGGGTCGGTTTCGGTCCGTCCCACCCCGGATCAAACCCAGGGCACGGAAAAATCTTGACACCGGGGTTTGCCGGTCCGGGACCAGGGGCAGGATGGTTCATGCCTGACAAGCAAGCCGATCCAAGACCCCGGACCCGACGTCGACGTACGGTGTCACCAGGATCGACGGCGTCATCAGGGCCGACAGCGTCATCAAGGTCGGAAGGCCCGGACACATCGGGGATCTCCCCACCGGACCGGGCCGATTTGACGTCACCGAGACAGTTACCTAGACTCAGCGAGTCGCTGCGGGACGGAGAGCGCAGAACCTTCTGGTTCGCGCTCGGCACCGGACCGCGATCACAGACATCCTCTTCAAAGCAGCCTGGTTCGAGCGGTGCTCGGAGCATGTAAACTCGA
>NZ_JBSHJJ010000006.1:0-397130 GCF_053619415.1 Nocardiopsis sp. NPDC055551
CGGGGGGGCTGGGTTTTGTTTATATGCCACGGGGTGGGGGGCCCGCGGGTGGCGCCATGGCCGTTTGGGGGGGGGTTTGGGGGGGGGGGGGGGGGGCCGGGGGGGGGGGGGGCCCGGCCGTGCACCCCCCGCCGTATCGGTGAGTGACGGGATGGGTGGAGCGCACTCACCGACCCGGGATCGCGGCCCGGTGCACCCTCTGGTGCACCCCCGGCAACGCAAAAGCCCCTGACCACTTTGCGTTTCCGCTGGTCAGGGGCTTGAGCCTCTGGGGTGAGTGACGGGACTTGAACCCGCGACTTCTTGGACCACAACCAAGTGCTCTACCGACTGAGCTACACCCACCATGTCCGCCGGGCCTCTCGGCCCTGCGTACGTATGTCATCCTAGCGGACTCCGGGGAGTGCTTCGATCACTTTTCCGAGGAGGGCCGGGCGAGAGCCGCGTCACGCGCCTTGAAGCCCGTACCGCCCTCGACGGTCTCGGCGGCGATGGCGCGGGCGGTGGCGGAGTCCGGGCCGGGATCGGCGACGAAGGCGGCGGCGCGGAAGTAGCGCAGCTCTCTGATGCTCTCGGTGATGTCGGCGAGCGCCCGGTGGCCGCCGTTCTTCTCCGGGCTCGCGTAGTACACGCGCGGGTACCAGCGGCGCAGTAGCTCCTTGATGGAGGAGACGTCGACCATCCGGTAGTGCAGGAACTCGTCGATGCGCTTCATGTCGCGGGCCAGGAAGGTGCGGTCGGTGGCGATGGAGTTCCCGCACAGGGGCGCCTTGCCCGGCTCGGACACGTACCGGCGGATGTGCTCCAGGACGCGGTCCTCGGCCTCCTGCAGGGTCACGCCCTTGTCGAGCTCCTCCAGCAGGCCCGAGGTGGTGTGCATGTTCCGGACGAAGTCGCCCATCCGGTCCAACGTCGACTGCGGGGGTTTGATGACGATGTCGACACCCTCGTCGAGGATGTTGAGTTCGCTGTCGGTGATGAGACAGGCCACCTCGATCAACGCGTCGTTCTCGAAGTCGAGGCCGGTCATCTCGCAGTCGATCCACACCAAGCTGTCGTTCATACCGGTCAGCTTAGGGGTTTCGGGCCGTGAATCGGACGACGGGCGGGGTGCCGGGTCCTGTGACCCGACACCCCGCGCGCGTTTCACCCGGAGCCGTTCGCTCCGGTCAGTCCCAGACGAACGGGTCGGACATCCCCGGAGGGTTACCGAGGTCGAAGATGGCGTACATCCAGTCCCACACGTCCCAGAACTGCAGGTAGCCCAGGGCGAGGACGACCAGGATGATCAGCGCGAGGAAGAAGCAGCCGCACCCACAGCCACCCTTCTTCTTCCTTTTCTGCTGCGGTGGTCGACCGTACGGGTTGCCGTGCGAGCCGGGCGGGGGGTTGTGACCCCACTGCGGACCACCCGGGGGAGGACCACCGGGGCCGGGAGGCCGCCCCGGACCACCGGGGGCGCCGCCCATGGGGGGCTGTCCCGGAGGCGGACCGTAACCCTGTGGGGGATGGCCGTGCGGCGGCATCGGGGGCTGCCCCGGAGGCGGGCCGAAACGCTGGGGCGGCTGGGCGTACTGCTGGTGAGGCGGCTGCCCCGGGGGCGGGTATCCCGGAGGCGGGAAGCCCGGCGGGGGGTTGTTGGGTCCGGACGGGGGGCGGTGGGGGGCCTGCTGAGCACCCGAGGGGGCCTGTTGGGCGCCGGGCGGCGGTTGATGACCGGGGAAGACGCCGGGCGGTGGGGCGGCGGGGGCGTGTCCCGGCTGGGGTCCCGAGGGCGGCTGCTCGGCGCCGGGTCGGGGCCGGCCCGGGTTCTGCGGGGTCCACTCTGCGGGTGGAGCGCCCGCCGCGGACGCGCCCGCGGGCGGGGCCGGGGTGCCGGGAGCTCCGGGGGCGCCGGGGGTTTCGGCCTCACCAGGGGCGCCGGGGATACCGGGCGTGCCGGGGGGAACGGGGGGAGCGTTCTTGGCGGCCTCCTCTGCGCGCTTACGCTCCTCCTCGGCCCGCTGCCGAGCTTCCTCGGCCTGCTTCTGGGCCTCGGCCTCCTTGCGAACCCGCTCTTCCTCGCGCTTCTTGGCGGCCTCTTCCTCGGCGTGGCGGCGCTGTTCCTTGCGCTCCTCGGAAAGGTCGGCCCAGCCTTCCTTGAGGTTGCCGAAGAACTTGTTGAACTTGCCGCCCTTGCCGTCCTCGGATTCGCCGGAGCCCTGTTCGACACCGCCGGAGAACATCGGGTCGTTGGGGTCGAAGACGGCGGTACCGCCGGGGGCCGGTGCCCCGGCTCCGGGGTCGAACACCGCGGTGCGCGGCGCCTCGCCGACCACGTCCGGGTTGAAGACGGCCGTGCGGGGAACGTCACCGGCCCCGCCGGTGCCGATCTCGTCGGGGTCGAACACGGCGGTGCGCGGTGCCTGGCCGGCGCCGGCATCGTCACCGAGGTCGGCCGTTGGTGTCTCGTCGCCGGTCAGGTCCGCGGTGGGAAGCCCGTCCTCGCCGGTTCGGGGCAGGTCGGAAGGGTTGACCCGGATGGTCGCGCCGGCGTCGCCGCCCGGGGCGTCGACCGGTGCGTGGTCTCTGAAGTCCTGGGCGGCGCCACCGAGGTCCGCGGTGGCCTCGTCGTCCTCGTCCCGACTCCAGGACGGGTCGATCCGCATGGTGCTCGGTTCGTCACCGACGGGCGGGGGCGGCGTGGGGGTGGCGGCCGGCTCCTGCCAGGACGGGTCGATCCGGACGGTTCCCTGCTCGTCGTCGGACCCGGCGGGGGGACCGGGTGTGGGGGAGGCCTGCCGAGCCCATGAGGGGTCGATCCGCATGGTGCTCGGTTCGTCTTCGATCGGAGCGGGCGACGGTGCCGGTGAACCCAGCCGGACCGTGCCTTCCTCTTCGTCATCCGTGGGGGCGGTGCCCCCGTCCTGTCCGCCCAGGTAGGTGGTGGCGGGTTCCTCGTCGGAGCCACCGGCGCCGCTCTGGAGCTCACTCAGTGAACGGGTATGCCGCGTCCACCCCTCGCCGTTCCACCATCTGAGTGTCTGTGCGTCACCCTGCGGGTCCGCGTACCAACCCGGCTCGATAGATCCACCCATGGGCGACAGACTAAGGGGTTTTGGAGCCGTACTTAACCAGTGGTATCCGTTTCTCCGAGAAGGCAAGGAATCGGGGGCCGAAGCCTCGCGGAAAGTACCTAGGTGATCACCGGGAGTTGTGGCTCCTGGTGCGAGCGAGGCATCCCGGAGCCCTTCGGGAACAGGGGCACCCCCTGCCCGCCGGAAGCCCCGGAACCACCACCGGAGAGCAACAGCCCCACGGAGACGGGCCCGGGGGCGGAAGCGACCGAACCCGGTACCTGGTCGTGGCCGAAGTGGCCGCCCCGGGACCAGCACCGCACCGCGGCCTCGACCGTGGCCCCGCCCCCGACGCCCCTGCGTCCGGGAGGTCCGGCCGGCCAGGTCCGGGACACACCCCAGGAGTCCAGCCACCCCAAGAGCGTGGACAGGCCCGTCATGGGGCCGTCGGTGAAGGGCCGCTCCTTCGTGCCCACCACGGCCACCACGAGGCACACGCGCCCCTCGTCGCCGTGGTCCAGGTGGCGACCGAAGATCGCGGTGCCGCCCAGCGCCATCCCCGCGCGGCGGGTGGCGGCGAGCAGCTGGACGACCTCCCCGCTCACCGGGTTCCACACCAGGTGCGTGGTCCGGCCCTCGTGGAGCAGTCGCCGTGCCTCCTCGGCCGCCGACCACACGTGCGGATCGCTGCCGGTGACCGTCCAGACCGCTCGTGGGGCCCCGGCCCCCTTCACCGTGTGGGCGGTCCCGCCGTCGATCCTCTCGGCACCGGGCATCCACGCCTTCGCCATGGCACTCCCATTCGGTCGTACTGCTCGTCGTGCCTGGGGAACCGGGGAGAGAGGGCTTAGGGCGGCCCGGATCCAGGTCTATCCGTGGTACGCCACCGTGGGTGAGAAGTCCATAGCCCTTCGGCGTCCGGTTAGGTTCATGTCACCTTCCGTTCCGCGCACCGAACCCGCGGGACACAGACGTCCGTGGAGAACCCCGGAAGCGCTATGGAGTACTGGAAGGCCCGGTAAGGGACGGTCCGGAACGGTTGTGGTCGGACCGCAACGACCGGGCTCACGTCGGCTCCGCGTCGGGTCCACCACCGGGCAAGACGAAGGGGCCGGGCCGTGGTCTCCACCACGGCCCGGCCCCGGACCCCGTTCGCGCCCCGAGGCGCCCGGGTCACTCCGCTTCTTCCTCGCCCTCCTCGGCGATCCGCAGCGAGAACGCCTGCAGGAAGATCTCACCGATCTCCGTCGGGTCCTCGGTCATGTACGCGGCGCCACCGGTGGCCGCGGCGATCTGCTGCAGCGGCTCCAGGTGCTGAACGTCCGGGCCGAAGGCGATCGTGATGATCGGGATCGGCCGGGAGGGGCTGGACAGCTCGTTGATCTGCTCCAGCAGTTCCTCCAGTTCCATGCCGCCGGGGTTGTCGTTGTCCCCGTCGGTGAGCATCAGGATGACGTTGGTGCTGTCCGGCTGGTAGTTGGTGGACATCTCCTGGTAGGCGGCCAGGTAGGTCTCGTACAGCGCCGTGTCGCCCTGCGGGAGCGGTTGCAGGTTCTGCAGGGACGAGCCGATCACGTCGCGGTGCGTGTTGCCGTTGTCGTCGGTGGCCTGCAGTTCCCGGACGGGGGCGAGCTCCTGGTAGTGGAGGTCGTCGTTGACGTTGGTGGAGAACTCCCACAGACCCAGCTCGGAGGTCTCGGTGAACATCTGCAGACCCTCGCCGGAGGCCGCGGCGGTCACCTGCATACGGGTCAGCCCGGTCCCGGGCACCTCGGCCAGCATCGAACCGGAGACGTCCACGATGGTCAGGACCCGCGAGTCCATCTTCATCTGGGTCCAGGACCGGGTCAGGTCGGTGATGGAACCGTCCGACGGGGCGGCCAGCTCGGTCGGCTCCCCCTCGGCGAACCCGGCGTCGGTGGACAGCACCGAGGGGTCGGATCGGCCCTCGGCGCCACGGAACCCCTCGTCGAGCAGCCGCTGCTGGGCCTCATCGGAGCGCACCGCGGTGCGGAACACCTCGGCGGCGCGGGTGATGTCGCTGTCCTCGCTGCGCACGATGTACGGGAAGTCGAGGAAGTAGGTGCCGTCGTCCAGGTAGCCGGGCTGGGCCGGGTTGTCGCCGTGGGCGGCGTTGTAGCGCCACACCGCCTGCTCCGACATCACCATGACGGGCGGGGAGCTTTCCGTGCCGCCGCTCAGCGCGAGGAACGCGGCG
Organism: Nocardiopsis sp. NPDC055551; assembly: GCF_053619415.1. Classification (NCBI taxonomy): domain Bacteria; kingdom Bacillati; phylum Actinomycetota; class Actinomycetes; order Streptosporangiales; family Nocardiopsidaceae; genus Nocardiopsis; species Nocardiopsis sp. NPDC055551. The sequence continues at coordinate 5,275 of NZ_JBSHJJ010000006.1, forward strand.
TCCTCGTCGGCGGAGGCGCCCTGGTGCAGGGACTGCAGGGCCGCGGTCATGTGCGCGTTGAAGGTGTCCGCGTCGGAGCTGGACTCCTCCAGCGCCCCCTGCAACAGGTACAGGGTGCCGAGGCCGCTGGAGCTGCGGACCGGGTCGACCACGCGGACGGTGCGACCGCTGTCCTCACCGGGGGCGGCGGTGGGGACCACGTCGGACCAGGTGGTGGGCTCTTCGTCGGCCTCCGCGAACCGGGCGAGCTCGGCCAGGACCAGCGGGGTGCGGGCGACGGAGGTGCCGGTCTCGGTGATGACGGCGTCGCCGGCCTGGCTCTGCACCAGACGGCTCCACAGCGAGGAGTCGGGGATCCACACGTCGGAGTCGGTGTCGCCCATGGTCGCGCCGGAACCGGTGATGCCGTAGGCGACGTTGGCCGAGTCGACCTGGCGCACCTCGGCGCGCACGCAGTTGCCGTCGACGTTGTGGTCCTCGGCGTTGAAGTCGCTCGCGACGTCGGTCAGGGCGGGGCCCAGTTCGGGGCTGACCGCGATGTCCAGTTCGATGTCGGAACCGCCGCAGCCGCCCTGCTTGCCGAACATGTACACGCCCGCGACGGCGAGACCGACGACGATCACCATCGCGGCGGCCAGAGCGACGAACGCCCCGCCACGGCCACGACGGCGTCTGCTTCGGCCGGAGGGTTCTTCTGCGTATTTTCCGCGGTGACGTCCCACAGCTTTCCTCACGGGGTGGTGTACGGACGGATCTCGTACAGGGGGATGATCGGGTACGGGGATAGGGGGTACGGGTCAATCCGTACTTACCGGTTCGGCTCGGGGCGAGGCGAACTTATGAGTGTTACTGGTGGGAACCGTACTCAAAGCCTCAGACCGAGTGAATGGGGGCCGGCTCCCCGACAGGGGAGACGGGTCGTGGTCCGGTGGTGGGAAACCGGGGCATATCGGCAGTCACCTTGGGGAATCCGATCGGGCCGGTTCCCCGAGGTCGCTCGGGAACCGGTCCGACCGAAACGCGATTCCGATATTCAATCGAGACCACCGGTGTCGGTGTGGCCGTTCGACTTGCCGGGTACCCGATCCGCCGACCACCGGGTCGGCCGATCAGTTGTCGCAGTTGGGCACGCACAGGCGGCGCGAGATCGAGCTGAGGAAGAAGTCGCCGATCTCCGCCGGGTCCTCGGTGACGAACGACGAACCACTCGTGGCCCGCGCGATCTGCGCCAGCTCCTGCTCCTCGGCCTGGTCGCCGAAGCCGATGATGAACATCGTGACCGGACGCTCCGGGTCGAAGCGGTCCTGTAGGGCGGCCACCAGTTCGTCGTGGGAGATCTCGCTGGAACCCTCGTCCTGACCGGCGGTCAGCAGGATGACGCTGTTGATCTTGTCCTCGTGGAAGCCGTCCTGAACCTCGTCGTAGGCGGCCAGGATGTTGTCGTACAGGCGCGAGTCGCCGCCCTGTGTCTCCAGGTCCTCGGCGACCGCGCTCATCTCCTGGCGGCGCGTCACGTCCCCGTCGTCGGCCTGGCCCAAGGGGTGCATCTCCGCGGCCTCCTCACGACCGCTCTCGCCGTATCGGTCGGACATCAGCCACAGGCCCATGTCGGTCTCGTCCGGGAACAGCGACAGGCCCAGGAGCGCGGCCTGCTTGGCGACCTCGATCCGCGCGGGGCCGCCGTTGAGGTCCTCGGACATGTTCTGGGACGCGTCGGCCAGCACCAACGTGCGGCTGGGCATCGAGAGCCGGTTCCAGTCGGTGACCGAGGCCAGCAGGGCGTCGCCGGTCAGCTCCTCGTGCGTGGGCGGGGCCGCCGCCTCGATGCCGGGCTGGGCGGCCAGCACCGAGGACGCCTCACCGTTCGGGTCGCGGAAACCCAGCTCGCGCAGTTGACCGCGGTAGGCGTCGGTGCCGACCACCTGGTAGAGGTCGGCGGCGGCCGACCGCAGCGCGGATTCCTCGGTGACGGTCACGTAGGGGTAGTCCAGGCCGACGGTGCCGTCCTCGACATAGTGCGCCCGCAACTCGGGCGCGGAGTCGGCGCGGCGCAGGTTGTAGGAGACCACCGCCTGTTCGGGCACCGCGATGACCGGGTCCTGCCGGTCCTGTGAGGCGGTCGAACCGGTGAACACGGTGGTCAGGTCCAACTCACCGAAGGCCGAGTCCATCTGGACCTCGCGGACGAAGTCGGTCATGGCGGTGTCGGCGTCGTCGCCGGTGCCCAGGTGTTCACGGATCGCGTGCATCACCGTCATGCCGTCGGCGCCGCGGTTGGGGTCGACCATCACCACGGGCCGGTCGGGGTCGCGTTCCCCGGGCAACAGCATGGTCCAGTCGGCCTCGTCCTGGTCGGGCATGCCCTCGGTGTCCGGTGGGGCGGCCAGCACCACGGGGGAGCTGGCCAGCGAGGGCGGGTCGGTCTCGATGCCGTGCGCGCCGCCCGCCGACACCCGGGCCAGTTCCACCCAGGCCGAGGATTCGGGGATCCACACGTGCGGGGTGATGCTCGATTCGCCCAGCTGGTTGCCGGACAGCGCGTCCATGATCCGGTGCGGGGCGATCTCGTCGACCTGCGCGTACACGCACACGTCGCCGTAGCGGGGTTCGTCGGAGTTGAACTCCGTGGCGGCCTCGCGCAGCACGGGAGCGACGCTCTGGGTCGTGGACACCCGCAGGTAACGGGTGTCGCCGCAACCGAGGACGTTCATGCCGACGGGGACGGCGATGGCCGCGACGGCGATGAGGGCGACGACGATCGCGGTGATCCCCATCGGCGACCGCACCGCCTTGCGCGAGGTGGTGACGGCCGGGGAGGGAAGTCGATGGCGTCCAGTGGACACGGGCACTCCGGGGGTGGGACTGGTCGTCCGGCGCCCGGTCGCCGGGGCCGGCTCGTGTGGCGGTCGCCGGGTGCGGTTCCCGGCACCCGCGGAAGGTTCGTGGGGTGAACCGTTCTCGCGCGGGCTGCGTCCTAATATGTGCGAGGACGACCGTAGGCCGCGAAACGAACGATTCCTCCCCCGGACCTTACTGGCAGGTAATGCGAGAGTGGAAGGGTGGGGGTGGTGCCGCTCACATCGGTACCGGGTCAAGGTGCTCCTTGACCGCTTCGTTACGGCGCTCCTCAAGATGTACTTCCGACTCCCCGCTACCATTGGCCCCCGGTATTCGCTTGACCGATACTTGACGTCCGATCGGCGCAAGCCCCACCAAGACGGGGCCCGGCCCGCGTGGACGCCCCCGCGACCATTCGACCCCCGAGGGTTTTGGCATGTCCCATTCGCACAGTGACCGACGGAACCGAGGCAACCTCGGCTCCATGATCCTCGCCGGTGCCTGCTGCACCGGTGCGGTGACCTACGCCGTGTTCGTGGGCCCATCGATGCTGCCGCCCCAGGACGTGGAGGCCACCAACGCGACCAGCCCCGAGGTGCTGAGCAGCGTCATCGAGCCGGACCCCGAGGAGCCCGTGCTCTCCGGCCCGATCGGAACGTTGCGGGTGCAGGTCACCGACCGACACCACGCCTGGGTACAGACGCTGGAGTGCACCGGGGACCTGGACAAGGACCCGGCGGCCTGCACCGCGATGGCCGAGGTCGCCGCCGGAATGGCCGAGGACCCCACCATCACCGAGCCCCCCGCCGAGGAGGCCGAGGAAGAGGACTCCGGGTCCGAGGGCTCCGAGAAGCCCGTGGGCCACCCGCTGTTCGCCGAGATCAGCGACGGCACCGTGTGCACCGACAAGGTCTACGGCCCCCAGCAGGCCGGTATCGAGGGCGTTTGGGAGGGGCGCGAGATCGACACCTCCCTGACCCGCCGCGGCTCCTGCGAGGAGGCCCGCTGGCAGCGCCTGATTCCCCTCACCGAACGGTTCGAGACCGAGCAGTAGGCGCGATAATCGGTGACCATGGATGTCATCAGGGTCAGTGACCCCACCGACCCGCGCCTGGCCGACTACACCCGTCTGCGCGACGTCAACCTGCGCCGTCACCTGGAGGCCGAGCACGGCCTGTTCATGGCCGAGGGCGACAAGGTGATCCGCCGCGCCGCCACCGCCGGGTACACGCCGCGCAGCTTCCTGCTGACCGAACGGCGGGCCCGGGCCCTCGACGACGTCGTGGCCACCACCGAGGCGCCGCTGTACGTCGTCAGCGAGGAGACCGCTGAACGCCTCGTCGGATTCGACCTGCACCGCGGCGCCCTGGCCGCCTACCACCGCAAGCCCCTGCCGGAGCTGGGCGAGGTGCTCGCCCAGGCGCGCGCCATCGTGGTGTTGGAGGACCTGGTCGACCACACCAACGTCGGCGCGATCTTCCGCAGCGCCGCCGGGCTGGGGGTGGACGCGGTCGTCCTCGCGCCCCGCTGCGCGGACCCGCTGTACCGACGTTCGGTAAAGGTCTCCATGGGCGCGGTCTTCACCCTGCCCCACACCCGCATGGACGACTGGTACGGCGGGTTGGACACCCTGCGCGAGTCAGGGTTCGACCTCATGGCGCTCACCCCGGGGGAGGGGTCCGTGCCGATGGGGGAGGCGATGGACCGCCTCGCGCCCGACGCCAAGGTGGGGTTGTTGTTGGGGACCGAGGGCGACGGGTTGTCCTCGCGCTGGTTGGAGCGGGCCACCTCACGCGTGCACATCCCGATGACCGACCGCGACGTCGACTCCCTCAACGTCACCGCGGCCGCCGCCATCGCCTGTTACGAGCTCGGACGTCCCCGGTGAGCCTCGGCCGACGCGGCGCTAGGGTGGCGCCTGACACGGACGGCCACGGCAGGGAGGACGCACGACATGGGCGGCCGAGCACTGGTGCAGTGGGAGCAGAACCGGGACAACGCGCCCGACGGGCTCCACGTCGATCTCTACGCGGGAGGACCGGCACCGGCGGAAACGAAGGAGGTCACCTTCTACCAGGTGCCCTACGCCCCCTCCACCCAGGGAGTGGACGAACGGCTGGAGATCATCGATCGGATGCCGCGGCTGCGCGTCCTGCAACTGGTCTCCGCCGGCTACGACCAGGTACTGGGACTGATTCCCGACCACGTCACCCTGTGCAACGGGCGGGGGCTGCACGACGCCGCCACCGCCGAACACGCGCTCGCGCTCATCCTCGCCGCCCAACGCGAACTACCTCGTTGGGCCATCGACCAGCGCGAACACCGGTGGGCTCCCGCGCCCCAGCGGTCACTGGCGGACTCCCGGGTGATGATCGTCGGCTACGGCAGCATCGGTAAGGCCATCGAACGGCGGCTGCTGCCGTTCGAGACCGAGGTGGTGCGGGTGGCGAGCCGCCCTCGCCCGGAGGAGGACGTCCACTGCGTCGAGGAACTGCCCGCGCTCCTGCCGGGAGTCGACATCGTCGTGCTGGTCACCCCGCTCAGCGAGGCCACCCGGGGCCTGTTCGGCACCCGTGAGTTCGCCCTGCTGCGTGACGACGCGCTCGTGGTCAACGTGGGCCGCGGCGCGGTACTCGACACCGACGCCCTGCTCGCCCAGAACGGCCGGGTGCGCGCCGCCCTGGACGTGACCGACCCCGAACCGCTGCCCGTCGACCACCCGCTCTGGGAGGCGCCCGGCGTGTACTTCACCCCGCACGTGGCCGGTGGCTCGACCGCGTTCTATCCGCGGGCACGCGCGTTCATGGACTCCCAACTGGCCCGATGGGCCGCGGGGGAGCCCCTGGCCAACGTCGTCCGCCCCGGCCGTTAGCGCAAAACCGCACCGGGCCCCGCCCTCTCCGGAAACGGCCACGAACGAACACGCGTGGATTCGTCCGATTGTCATACCTGCGGGGAAGGATGTGGGTATGCGGATCGCGGTGGTCGCAGACGGGGAGGGCGGCGGCCGGTTGAGGGAGCTCGACGGCTCCTCACCGGTCGGGCCCGCCCGACGCGTGGCCGACCTCGTCGCCGAGATCCGGGAGATCGAGACGGGTTCCACCGAACCCCCGCGCTGGGTCTGGGCCCGCACCGAGGACGTCTACCCCGAACTGGTCCGGGCCGGGGTGCGGGTGCGCCGCTGCCACGACGTCGAACACACCGAGGCGCTGCTGCTGGGCCACGCCGCCCGCCACTACGAACCCCACTCGCTCGGGGCCGCCTGGGCGCGACTGCGCGACCTTCCGGTGCCCGACGACCCCGTCCGGCCACTGGGGGAGGGCGCCGCCGCCCAACCCGCCCTGTTCGAGGCGGACCGGTCCACCCTGCCACCGGGCACCGACCGGCTCGACGCCCTCGTGGAGGTCCACCGTGACCAGGGCGAACGCATCGGTGAGCTGCTCGCCCCCGATCGCTTCTCCCTGCTGGTGGCGGTGGAGTCGGCCGGGGCCCTGGCCGCGGTGGAGATGAGCCACGACGGACTGCCCTGGCGCCCCGACGAACACGACCGAATCCTCACCGAGCTCCTCGGCCCCCGGCCGACCGGCGGAGGGCGCCCGCGCGTCCTGGCCGACCTGGCCGAACGGATCGGCGAGGTGGTCGGACACGACGTCAACCCCGATTCCCCGGCCCAGGTCATGCGGGCCATGGCGTGGATCGGACATCCGGTCGAGTCCACCCGTTCCTGGGTGCTGGAACGCGTCGACCACCCCGTGGTCCCCCTGCTGCTGCGGTACAAGGAACTCGCCCGGCTGTATTCGGCCAACGGGTGGACCTGGCTGGAGACCTGGGTCAGGGAACTCAAGACGGGGGGAGAGGGCCCGCGGCTGGGTCGTTTCCAACCCGACTACGTGATCGGCGGGGTCGTCTCCGGTCGGTGGGCCACCAGGGGCGGCGGCGCACTGCAGATCCCCAAGGCGGTCCGTGGCGCGGTGCGTTCCGATCCCGGCTGGGTGCTGGTGCGCGCCGACGCGGGCCAACTCGAACCACGTGTCCTGGCCGCGCTCTCCCACGACGACGCCCTCGCGGCGGCCGCGGCCGAGGAGGACCTGTACGCGAGCCTGGCCGACCAGGTGGGCGGGGACCGAGAACGCGCCAAGATCGGCCTGCTCGCCGCCATGTACGGGCAGACGTCCGGAGACGCCGCGCCCCTGCTCGCCACGATGCGCCGCCTCTATCCCCGGGCCCTGGACCACGTCGACGCCGCGGCGCGCACCGGGGAGGGCGGAGGCATCGTCCGTTCCTGGCTGGGGCGCACCTCCCCGCCACCGCGCGGCTGGGCGGCCACGGTCGCCGCGCCGGACGGCGATGGTCGAAGACGCGCCCACGGCCGCTTCACCCGCAACTTCGTCGTGCAGGCCACCGCCGCCGAATGGGCGTTGGTCCTGTTGGCGGCCCTGCGCCAGGAACTACGAGACCATCTTCCGAACATGCCGGAGGGCGGCGGGATCGTCTTCTTCGTGCACGACGAAGTGGTCTTGCACGTGCCCGATGACCTGGCCGAAGAGACCGTCCGAGCCGTCCGCAGAGCCGAGACCCGCACCCGGGAAATCCTCTTCGGTGATTCCCCGGTCCGTTTCCCGTTCGACCTGTCCGTGACGGATCGGTACGACCATCCCTGACCAGGAGCGAAGGCGGCACTCGTTCAGGAAACGGTCATTCGGCGGAAAGGTAGCCGTCCGATATCGGACGGCGTGGACTTCTTGCAAACAAACCCCTGGGCGCCCATTCTTGGATCGGTACACGCAACCAAAGGCCGTGCGCCGCAGCGGTCACCCCCGCCCGCCGCGGTCACAGAAAGGGTGATGACCCCCCGTGCGGAAACGGCTCAGAACATGTGCGGGAACAACGGCCGCTTTCGCGGTCGCCTTCACCGCCTTCGGGGCGACCCCCGCGATGGCCGAACCCGTGGTCGAGGAACGCCCCTCCCTCGCCGACCAGTCGGCCCACGACGTGGCACCCCCCACCGACGCGGAACCCAGCGGGGCCCGACCCCGGTCCCAGGCCCAACAGGACGGTTCGCGCGGCGACGACACCACGGCGGCGGCCTCCCCCGACATCGCGGACGTCGACGAACTCCGCCGCGACACCTACGTCGCGCCCTTCCGTGAAGCGCGCTCGGTCGAGTACATCGCCGTCGCCCCCCGGACGCTGCCCTCCGAGGTCGTCGACGAGATCCGCGGCATCGACGGCGTCGACCACGTCCTGACCGTCGACGCCGCGCGCGTGGAGGTCGACGGCGAGGCCACGTCGGTGATGGGCGTGCAGCCCTCCACCTTCCGCAACCACGCCCCCGAACCCTCCGCCGAGTCCGACGAGATCTGGCAGGGCGTCGCGGAGGGCCACATCGCCCTGTCCAACGACGTGGGCAAGGAACGCGAACTAGAGGTCGGTGGCGAGGTCACCGTCGCCGGCGGCAACGGCGAGGTCCCCATGGAGGTGTGGACGCACGCCACCTCCGGCATCGCCGGGATCGACGCCCTCGTCTCCCGCGACCAGGCCCGAGAACTCGGCATGCCCGAGGGCAACGCCCTGGTGATCTCGGCGGCCGACGCCGACCTGTGGGAGTTGCACGAGGCCCTGGAGGAGGCCCTCGGCGAGGACGCCCAGCTCCAGCTGATCGCCGACGTCCCCGAACCCCTCGACGATGGCGAGGCCGTGCCGACCACGGTCGTCGAACAGGTCATCGCCAACGCCGAGACGCAGTTGGGTGTTCCCTACGTCTGGGGCGGCACCACCCCCGACGTCGGCTTCGACTGCTCCGGTCTGCTCCAGTGGGCCTTCCAGGAGGCGGGGGTGTCGATCCCCCGGGTCACCCACGACCAGTGGAACGCCGGCAGCAAGGTGGAGTGGGACGACCTCGAACGCGGAGACCTGCTGTTCTGGCGTTCGGACCCGACCGCTCCCGACTACATCTCGCACGTGGCCATCTACCTGGGCGACGGACAGATGTTGGAGGCTCCGCGCACCGGCCTGAACGTGCACGTCACGCCGGTCCGGACCAACAACTACGCGGGCGCGGTGCGAGTCCACGCCTGAGCCCTCACCCTTGGGTGACGGGAAGAGCGAACGCCGACCCGGTCGGGCCCCGAGCCCGGCCGGGTCTTCGCTGTCCGAAACCGATCCGACCGCACCGATCGCCGCACCGACCGCGAGAATGACGATGGGCCGTGGTGTCACCGAATCGGTGACACCACGGCCCATCGCTCTCCGAGTCCGAAGAACCGCCGGGAGGGGAAGGCAGATCTCGGTCTGGAGGGGGAACAGGGCCGTCGCTGAGGGAGGGGGAGACAGCGAAACCGACCCTGTCGGGTGGTATGGAGTTGTCGCGGCGCACTCGACCGTATCGTCCGGGAGCGCACCCCGCACAAGGTCTAGATAAGCAGCGACCGGTCGATTTGGCAAGAGGTTGGATCAAGGCATGCATGGTGGTGCAACGGTGCCCTAAGTCCCATCCCGTTCAATCGTGTGCGAATTCCGTACGCTTTCGTCTGCCTTGGATGTCGGGGGTGATCTCCGGGTCGGGGCGGAGCCGCCCCGACCACCTCCGACCAGGCGATCAACGCCCGGCGGCGTACCCCTGGCCCCCTCGGGCGTCGGCGGCGGCGCGCAGTTCACCGGTCTCCGGGTCGCGGGCCACGGCCGCGAGCCGACCCAGCGACCACGGCTCCACGACCCGCACCGTGTGGCCGCGTCGACGCAGCTCCGCGATGGTCTCCTCGCCCACACCCGGCTCGACCACCAGGTCGCCGGACAGCGTCTCCCTCGGGTGGAAGGAGCTGGGGAAGGCGTTGGTGTGGAACATCGGGGTGTCCAGGGCCTCCTGCAGGTCGGTGGCCCCGTTGAGGATCCGCATCAGTGCGGTGGTCGTCCACTGGTCCTGCTGGTCGCCGCCGGGCGTGCCGATGGCCAGCACCGCCTGCCCGTCGTCCCTGGTGACCAGGGTGGGCGACAGGGTGGTGCGGGGGCGCCTGCGCGGGGCCGCCGCGTTGGGCGAGGCCGGGTCGAGCCAGAACATCTGCGCGCGGGTGCCCAGGGGGAAGCCGAGGTCGGGGATGACGGGGGAGCTGCTCAGCCAGCCACCGCTCGGCGTCGCCGAGACCATGTTCCCGTCGGCGTCCACCACGTCGAGGTGGCAGGTGTCCCCGCGCTGGTCGGAGGGGGCGATTCCGGGGGTGTCGCGTACGGTCGGCTCCCCGGTGGTGCGGTCGCCGGGGGTGTCGTCGGCCAGGAACAGCGGTGGGACGAAGGGGGAACGACCACCGGGTGAGCCGGGGCGCAGGTCCATGGCGACACGTGCGTCGTCGACGATTCGGGCGCGTTCGGCGGCGTAGGCCGGGCTCAGGAGCTCCTTGAGGGGCACGTCGGTGTGGTCGGGATCGCCGTACCAGGCCTCGCGGTCGGCGAAGGCGAGCTTGGCGATCTCGGTGACCCGGTGCACGAAGTCGGCGTCGACACCGGCGTCCGCGCCGAAGACCCCGTCCCGGCGCAGGTCGGCGTCCACACCGAGCGCCTCGGCCAGCCGGAGCTGCTGCAACATGGCGGGTCCCTGGCCCCAGGGTCCGGTCTTGTGCACCGTGTGGGCGCCGTGGGTGACGGTGGAGGTGTCCTCGTAGTGGGCGCTCCAGTCGGCCATGTCGGCGGCGGTCAGCAGTCCCTGCTCGGGCTCTCCGCGGCCGTTGGGGACGGGAGCGGCCAAGAAGGCGCCCACGGCCTCGGCGACGAACCCCTGGGCCCAGGAACGGCGGGCCGTCTCGATCTGCGCCTCGCGGTCACCGCCTCCCCGCTCGGCGTCCTCGACGATCCGCCGATAGGTGGCGGCCAGAGCCGGGTTGCGCAGCCGGGAACCGGCGGCGGGGGCGACGCCGTGCGGCAGGTACACGCCGGCCGAACCCGCCCAGTGCTCGGCGAAGACCGGCCTCAGGTTCTCGATCACGGACGCGATGCGCGGCAGGACGGGGTAGCCGCGTTCGGCCAGGCCGACGGCGTGTTCGAGGACCTGGCGGACCGACATCGTGCCGTGGTCGCGCAGCAGCAGCATCCAGGCGTCGAAGGCCCCGGGGACGGTGGCGGCCAGGACACCGCTGCCGGGGATGCGATCCATTCCGGCGAACGCCTCGATGCTCGTGGCGGCGGGGGAGACGCCTTGGCCGCACAGCACCCGCGGCGCGCTGCCCACGGCCTGGAAGATCACCGGGACCTCGCCGCCCGGGCCGTTCAGGTGGGGCTCGACGACCTGCAGGGTGAAGCCGGTGGCCACCGCCGCGTCGAAGGCGTTGCCCCCGCGTTCGAGGACGGACATGCCGGCGGCGCTGGCCAGCCAGTGCGTGGAGGCGACCATGCCGAAGTCGCCGCGCAGCTGAGGTCGTGTGGTGAATCCGGGCATGCGTTCGTCCTCCTGCGGATGGGAAGGCGGGGTGGGGCCGGGCCGGGATGGGGCACGGCGGGGGTCACACCGCGACGGGGGTCGTGCCATCGGGTGGAGACGTCGTCGAACGTGGGTGACGGTACAGCATGGCAGGCCGCGAATGTCGGGGGTTCAGGTGATTCGGGCCCAATGGCCTCAGTTCCGGGTTTCCTTCCCCTCTCTCCCGAAAGGCGACGAGGAAGGTGGTCCCAGGGTGTCCGGTGCGATACGCACGGTGTCGGGGGATGGATTCCGGGTCGAGTTCCGGGGGTGCACGCACGGGGCCGAGGGGGTGTGAGCCGGCGCGGTGGGGTCGCGAGGGGCGGAAAAGGGTCGCCCGGATTTCGCTCCGAGATCGTTCGTGATATGTGCGGGCCGAAAAAGAACCCGGGGCCGGTGGATGCGGGCACCGGCCCCGGGTCGTATCCGTGGCGGGGAGCCTAAGCTCCGCTCGCCGCGCGCCGCCCCGCTCAAGGGGCGCGCTCCGTCAGGAGTTCTCGGCGGGGATGCTCCAGGGCAGGGAGTTCCACAGCTCTTCCCACTCCTCGGCGTCGACCGGGTCCTCGACGTCGACGGAGGCGGCGTCGGCCTCGGCCGCCTCGGGTGCGTCGGAGGAGGCCTTCTCGGCCTCGTCGATCGCGCCGGCCATGGCCTTGTTGGCCTCCTCGACCAGCTCGCCGATCAGATCCGAGACCTCGGAGAGGCCGTCCTCGACCTCGTCGCGCTCCAGGCCGAGGCTCTCGGCGCAGGCGTCGGTCGAGGCGACCTTGTCGTCCTCGTCGCCGTAGTACCAGACGGTGGCCAGGAGACGGTCGAGTTCGGCGTCGTCGAGGTCGCCCCCGCTCACGGCCTGCTCGACGAACTCCTGACTGCCCGGGGCCATCTGCTCTTGGTCCAGCTCGGTGGAGGCGGACTCGAAGTCCACGAAGTGCTCGACCAGGCAGGTCTTGACCTCACGGGAGGTGGGGGCCGCGGGCTGGTCGGCCTCCTGGGTCTCTTCCGCGTCCTCGACCGGGGCCTCGTCGGAGACCTGGTCGACCGGGGCCGCTTCGGTGGCCCCTTCCTCCTCGGCGCCCTCTTCCTGGGTGGGCTCCTCGTCGGTGGCGTCCTCCTCGGGCGCCTCGTTCTCGGGTGTCTGCGGGGTCACGTCTTCCGCGGGGGCCTCTTCCTCCGGAGCGTCCTCCTCGGGGGTGTCCTCTTCCGGCGCCTCGTCCTCGGGAGCTTCCTCTACCGGGGTCTCGTCCGCGGGAGCTTCGTCCGCGGGGGCTTCGTCCTCAGGGACCTCGTCCTTCGGGGTCTCGTCCGTGGGCGCCTCATCCTCAGGGGCCTCGTCCTGGGGAACCTCCTCGGCCTCTTCCTCCACCGCCTCCGGGTCAGCCACCGCGGAGACCGACTCGGCCATCCGGATCAGCTCGTCGCTCTCCCAACGGTCGGGCTGGAGGTGCGTGGTGACCGCGACACCAGGGCTCGCCAGCCAGAACAGGTCGCCGGTCTCCTCGGACAGGTAGGCGCCGTGCTCGAACCCCTCGCTCTCGGGGAGCTCCTCCAGGCTCGAATCCGCGAGGTGGCTGTACCGACTGCCCCTGAGATCGTCCAGTTCCTGGAGATCCTCTGAGCGCAGCACCGAGACCCGGCCGTAGAGCTGGTCGGGTCCCCGGACCCATGAGAGCTGCGAGCGGCTGTTGCCCTGGCGGTCGGTCGTGGAGGCGGCGTTGATCCCGTACCGGTCCAGGCCCGGCGGCAGGTAGGCGATCCGGTGTCCGTCGAGGCTGTAGGAGGAGACCCCTTGACTGACCACGGGCCAGCTGAGCGCCTCGGTTTCCTTGTCGTCCGCCGCGGCCGGGCCGGCGAGGCCCACCAGACCCGACGTGGAGATGGCGGCGGCACTGAACAGCGCGACCCACCTCGTGTGGTGCTTGCGCATGGGAGTTCCTTCCCGTCGACTACTACGTGTGATGATTTCAGGACTCTCGGTAGTTATCGAGAGTATTCGTGGTCAAAAATCAGACATGAAGTAGCCAAATGCATACATAGAGCGAGATTCGTCGGTCCGCTGGTGCAGTCCACCAGAAAATGGGCCGCGGATCACCGACTGCTCCGCGTACGGTCACCGACCGGTCACCAAGCGCGCTCACTCTGAGTGGGCAGTCGGCCAATCCACGCGTACATGGGAGGCCCGGTGCATCAGCGCATCGGTTTCGTTGTCGGAGCAGTCACGTTCTCGATGTCCGTCCTCGCGAGCCCGGCGCTCGCGGCCCCGTCCGCGCTCGTGGGAAGCGATCACGAGCCGATCGAAGTACAGCGCGTCCAGCAGGGCACGGCCACCCCACCACAGCAGACGGCGCCGACGCGCCCGCTCATCGCCGTCTCCCACCGAGGAGCCGCCGGCACCGCGCCGGAGAACACCCTCGCCGCCATCGACGAGGGGCACCGGCTCGGCGCGGAGACCGTGGAGATCGACGTCCAGCTCACCTCGGACGAGGAGATCGTGCTCATGCACGACACCACGTTGGAGCGCACCACCGACGTCACCGAGGTGTTCCCCGACCGGGCGCCCTACGACGTCGGCGACTTCACCCTGGAGGAGATCGAGCGCCTCGACGCCGGTTCCTCCTTCGACGAGGAGTTCGCCGGTGAACCCGTCCCGACCCTGCGCGAGGCCCTCGACCGACTCCAAGAGCACGGGATGAACCTGCTCCTGGAGGTCAAGGAACCCTCCCTGTACCCGGGAATCGAGCACCAGATCTCCGTCGAACTGGCGCGCGGCCCGCACTGGCTGGTGCCCAACGCGCCCGGCGAACCCCACCGACTCGTCGTCCAGAGCTTCGACTGGGAGTCCACCGAACACTCCAAGAGCCTGCTGCCGTCCGTGCCGCACGGCCTGCTCGGACAGGTCCCCAAGGATCGAATCGCCGACTACGACTGGGCGCAGATGATCAACCCCAACCACAACTCCATCGACGCCGACTACGTCGCGGCCGTCCAGGACGCCGGGTTGGAGATCATGCCGTACACGATCAACGAGGCCGACGGGATGCGGCGCGTCCTGGAGATGGGTGTGGACGGTTTCATCACCGACTTCCCCGAGACCGGGCAGCGGGCCATCGCGGAGTTCCTGCAGGGCCGCGCCGACCTGGCCGTCGACGAGGGGCCCCAAGACTCCGAAGAGTCCGTGGAGCTCGCGTCCTGAACCTTCCTGGGAAGGTTCGCCGATGGGATGATCGGTGACGAACCCGCCGGTGTCGGACGGTGCTCGCCGTCCGACACCGGGCCCGGCCACGGAGCGGAGACCACGTGAGTGAACGGCCGACCATCCCCACCGAGTACGTCGACTGGCGCACCAAGGGCCTGTGGTGGCCGGGGGAACCCGTCACCCTCGACGAGTTCGTCGCCCGCAAGGACCATCTCTTCGACGGCCCGTTCACCTGGCCGCTGATGGTGTTGCGCGCCTCGGCCCTGGACCGCAACGTCGCCGCGCTCGCCGACTTCACCCGCGATCGCGGGTTGCTGTTCGCCCCGCACGGCAAGACCGCCATGTCACCCCTGATCACCCGGCGCCAGCTCGACGCGGGCGCTTGGGGGATCACCGCGGCCACCGCGAACCAGGTACTGGACTTCCGCCGGTTCGGGGTCCGCCGGATCCTGCTCGCCAACGAACTGCTCGACCCGAAGGCGTTGCGCTGGGTGGCCGCCGAACTCGACTCCGACCCCGACTTCGAGTTCCTCCTCTACGTCGATTCACCGGAGGGCGTCGCCGTCGCCTCCCAGGCCGTCGCTCCCCACGCCACGCCGCGCGAGGGGGCACGACCGCTCCAGGTGTTGATCGAGCGTGGTGTCCCGGGCGGTCGTACCGGTTGCCGGACCCGAGAGGAGGTACTGGCCGTCGCCCGCGAGGTGGCGAGCGCCCCGGGTCTGGACGTGGCCGGAATCGCCGGTTACGAGGGGCCACTGGGCGACGCCGCGGGCGTACGAGGTTTCCTCGACGACCTCCTCGGTGACGCCGCCGCGCTGGCCGACGCACACGGCCCGACGCGCCCGGTGCTCTCGGTGGGCGGCAGCGCCTGGTTCGACCTGGTCGCGGAAACGCTGGGCGGGCGCGAGGACGTCCTACCGATCCTGCGTAGCGGCGCCTACGTCGCCCACGACGACGGCCTGTACCTGCGCACCACGCCCTACAACCGACTTCCCGAGGGGCCCGAGAGCCTCTCGGGCGCCCTCGAACTGTGGGCGCAGGTCACCTCGACCCCGGAAGAGGGGCTGGCGATCGCCGGCATGGGCCGCCGGGAGGCCAATCACGACCAGGGGTTCCCGATCCCTCGGGTGCTGCGCCGCGCCGATGGCACCGAGGTCCCGGCCGAGGGGGTGGAGGTGTTCGACCTCAACGATCACCACGCCTACCTGAGGGTTCCGAGCGGGTTGGGGGTGCGCCCGGGCGACCTGTTCTCCTTCGGTATCTCCCACCCCTGCACGGCCTTCGACCGGTGGCAGGTGATCCCGGTGGTCGATGACGACGACCGGGTGGTCGACGCGACCGCCACCTACTTCTAGGGCGTGTTCCGTGGATGCTTTCGGTTGGTTCGGCGCTTGCGCCGATCGACGCGAGCGGCCTCCAGGCAATCTCTCGCAAGACGAGGAGCGAAGGTCAGCCCGGGTTTGGCTGTCCGAGCGAAGTCGGCGCAGCGAGAGGCAGCCTGGTGGTCGCGAGCCCGGAATGATCCGCGGAACACGCCCTAGGGGCCTCCGCTCCTCCCCGTGGCGCGGCGGCGCCGGACGGAGGATCGGTGGCTTGGGAAGCAGCGTCCGGTGAGCCGGGATGAGGCTCTCGCGCCGACGATGGCGCGAGAGCCCAAGGATCCTTCAGCCCCAGCCCTGGACGCCGGGGCGGCCGTGCCAGGGGCGGGGGCCGTCCATCGGGCGGTACTCCACGCCCGCAGCGTCCAAGCGGCCGAGGTGATGCAGCAGCCGCGGCTCGAACTCGGCGTAGTCGCGCTCGTTGGTCGACCACACCTTCTCGGCGAACGCCGACAGGCGGGGGAAGACCATGTAGTCCAGACGCCGGGGCGTGTCGATGTGCTCGGTCCACAGGTTCACCTGGGCGCCCAGGACGTGCTCGGCCTCCTTCTCGGTGAGGTCGGCCGGCACGGGGTCGCCGGCGTACACGTCCTCCACCCGCAGCAGGGTGCCCACCGGCACCGGCTCGTCCGGGCTCTCGGACTGCTTGTAGTCCAGGTAGGAGGTGGCGGTGGGGGCCATGATGACGTCGTGTCCGGAGCGGGCGGCGTCGATCCCGCCCTCCTCGCCCCGCCAGGAGAGCACGGTCGCGCCCGGCGCCAGTCCTCCTTCGAGGATCTCGTCCCAGCCCAGCAGACGACGGCCGCGCTTGGTGAGGTGGGCGTCGAGTCGCCGGATGAACCAGCTCTGCAACTCGTCCTCGTCGGCCAGCCCCTCCTCGCGGATGCGCTGTTGGGCGGACTCGCTGTTCTTCCACTGGGTCTTGGGGCACTCGTCCCCGCCCACGTGGATGTAGGGGCTCGGGAACAGTTCGATGAGCTCGTCGAAGACGTTCTCGTAGAACTCGATCACGTGGTCGGTGACGGCCAGCACCTCGTCGAAGATGCCCCATCGGGTCCCCACCGGGATCTCGCCGACCTCGCCCAGCTCGGGGTAGGCGTGGATGGCGGCCTGGGAGTGGCCGGGCACGTCGATCTCCGGGACCACCGTGATGTGTCGCGCGGCGGCGTAGGCGACGATCTCGCGGATGTCGTCCTGGGTGAGGAAACCACCGTGCGGGCGCCCGTCGAACACCGGCGGCTTGGTCATGCCGACCTGGCTCTCGGTGCGCCAGGAACCCTTCTCGGTCAGCTTCGGGTAGCGGCGGATCTCGACCCGCCAGCCCTGGTCGTCGGTCAGGTGCAGGTGCAGCACGTTGAGTTTGTGCATCGCGAGGAGGTCGACGAACCGGAGGATCTCGCGTTTGGGCACGAAGTGTCGGGCGATGTCGAGCATGGCCCCGCGCCAGCGGAAGCGGGGGGAGTCGGTGACGCGCACGCAGGGCAGCCTCCACCTGCCGGTGGCCTCGCCCACGGGCGCGTCGCGGTAGGCGTCGACGGGCAGGAGTTGGCGCAGGGTCTGCGCCCCGTAGAAGACACCGGCGGGGTCGTGGCCGACGACGATGGCGCCCGCGGCGTCCACGATCAAGCGGTAGCCCTCCTCGCCCAGCCCGGCGGTGGGGTCCACGCTCAGTCGGATCCGCGCGTCCTGCTCGTGACCGACGGACAGGGGAAGCCCGGTCGCGGTGCCGAGTTCACGCCGCAGCCAGGTCAAGGTCGGGCCGGCGGCCTGGTCCGCGGAGATGTGGGTGTCGGTGTCGAGTACCAGGCCCTCCGGTCCGTCGGTGGTGACCTCGACGGGGCGGGGGAGGAGGGAGACGGGGGAGTTGCGGGGGTTGTCAGGCACGAGGCACTGCTCCTATCCGGTCTAGACCACTATCGGACATCCTGTCACGAATCCTCGCCGTGCCCCAAGGGTTCGGCGCCGAAAGGTCCCATAAATGATGCGGTGACGGATCCCCATACCGACTTTTGACCCGTGCGGACTCTTAGGGCACGGGCGATTGCGGCAGACGTAGGGACGAGGGGGCCGATGAACGCATCGCCGGAACGACAAGGCCCGCGGTCTACGGAAGGTGGGGGGCGCACCTATGGGGAGGGAGGGCCTGTACCACCTCCAAGACGGGGGTCGTCCTTATCGCCTTGCCACGACCCGGTCCGTACCGTCGTGAACGTATCCGGTTCCCGGAGTGGGAACGGATGGAGGACACAGTGCCGGAGGAGACGGGGATGCCGCCGATGACACCAGGGGCGCACGATGACGTCGCGCACCGACCGGGCCGGAGCCGCTGATGCTCTGGTCCGTGTTGATCGCGGTGGCGGGGGCCTTCAGCCTGGCGTTCGGTTCGGCGATGCAGGAGCGCGACGCCGTTCGGGCCCCTGGAGGGAGGGTCGCCCGAGCGGGTTTCCTCCTGCATCTGCTGCGCCAGCCCCGTTGGCTACTGGGCAGCGGTGCGGCCGTGTTGGGCGCGACGCTGCACCTGGTCGCCCTCAGTGGGGCGCCCCTG
This sequence comes from Nocardiopsis sp. NPDC055551, assembly GCF_053619415.1. Classification (NCBI taxonomy): domain Bacteria; kingdom Bacillati; phylum Actinomycetota; class Actinomycetes; order Streptosporangiales; family Nocardiopsidaceae; genus Nocardiopsis; species Nocardiopsis sp. NPDC055551. The sequence goes on from NZ_JBSHJJ010000006.1 coordinate 23,676, forward strand.
ACCATCATCCAGCCCATCGGTGTGACGGGCCTGTTGTTCGCCATCGTGCTGTCGGCGTTGTTCAACCGACAACGGGTGCCCCTCTCGCAGATCCTGGCCGGGGCCGCCGTCATGGTGGGTCTGGTCGGTGTCCTGTGGTTGTTCCCGCACGGTGCTCAGAGCCCCGTGATGTCGACCGGGACCGCGCTGTGGCTGTCCGGGATCGTCATCGGCTCGGGCACCATCGTGTACGTCACCGCCCAGTGGATGCCCAGCAACGCACGCGCGCTCGCGCTCGCCCTGGCCGGCGGGGCGGCGCTGGGCACCACCTCCGGGTTGGCCCGGGTGGTGTCCGCCAACACCATGGCCGACCCGATCCACCTGTTCGGTTGGCTGACGGTGTTGGCCATCGTCACCGCGGTGTTCGGAGCCCTGCTGTTGCAGAACGCCTACCGCACCGGTCACTTCGCCGCCGCCTACGCCACCCTGCTTATCGCCGACCCGGTGGTCGGGGTGGGCATCGGCGTCCTCCTCCTGGGAGAGGGTGTGCCCGACACCCCGCTGACGGCCACCGCGGCCGCGCTCTTCGCCGTCCTGGCGGTCCTGGGCACGGTGATCCTGGCCCGTTCCCGCCACCGAAACCCGGAGGCCGTTCCCAACGCTCCCACGACCACCACCGCCCACGGCCGCTCCCACTGAGGCATCGGCGACCGCCGCGAGCACCGCCACGTCGAACGAAGGAGTTCCCACCATGTTCCACCCCGAGAGTCCACTGAACGTGCTCATCGCGTCGGACACCTACCCGCCGGACGTCAACGGCGCCGGGTACTTCACCCATCGCCTGGCGGAGGGGCTGGCCGAGCGGGGGCATCGCGTGCACGTGGTGTGCCCCTCGGCGGAGGGCGAGCCGTACGTGACGGTGAACGGAAGGGTCACCGAACACAGACTCAGGTCGGTCCCGATCCCCTTCCAATCGGACATGCGGGCGGCCCTGCCACTGGGGATGGGAGGACACATATCCCGGATCCTGCGGCGCCTGGACCCCGACGTCGTCCACATCCAGAGTCATTTCACGCTGAGCCGTTCGACGCTGCGGCGGGCACGTTCGGTGGCCGTGCCGGTGGTGCTCACCAACCACTTCATGCCGGACAACCTGTACGCGCACGCCCGGGTGCCGCGGTCGATGCGGCGGGCCGCCGGCGCCGCCGCCTGGCGGGACATGGTGCGGGTGGCGATGGAGGCCGACCACGTGACCACGCCGACCCCGCGCGCGGCGGCGTTGCTGCGGGAGAAGGGGTTCGCCCGCGACATCGAGGCGATCTCCTGCGGGATCGACCTGGAACGTTTCCACCCGTGCTCGGATCGGTCCGGGCCGCGTGCCCGGTTCGGGTTGCCCGACCGTGCCACGGTGGTGTTCGTGGGGCGTCTGGACGAGGAGAAGCGGATCGACGAGACGATCCGGGCCCTGGCCAGGATCGTGCCGGAGCGGGACGTGCAGTTGGCGCTGGCCGGGACCGGGCAGCGTGAGGGCGAGCTGAGGGAACTGGCGGCCCGCCTCGGCGTGGCCGACCGCGTGTTCTTCCTGGGGTTCGTACCGGACGAGGACCTGCCGTCGGTGTACGCGGCGGGTGACGCCTTCGCGATCGCGGGCGTGGCCGAGCTGCAGAGCATCGCGACGTTGGAGGCGATGGCGACGGGGCTGCCGGTGGTGGCGGCCGACGCGATGGCCCTGCCGCACCTGGTGTCGGAGGGGCACAACGGGTACCTGTTCCCGCCGGGGGACGACGCGGTGCTGGCCGAACGGCTGCTCGCGGTGCTCGGTCCGGACCGGGAGAAGCTGGGGGAGGCGAGCCGTGAGGTCGCCCTGGAACACGACCACCACCGGTCGCTGGAGCGGTTCGAGCAGGTGTACCGGAGACTCCGAGAATGGGGGGCGGCCGTCCTACCGGGGGAGCGTTCCCTGGTCGCCTGAACGACCGGTGCCCGGAGAACATCGGCCAGCAAAAGCGACATAAGCGGCTAATGCCACTTTCCGCATTCTTTGCGTAGCCAACAGTGATGTTCGGGCGATACGGGAAACACAAGTGGTTGTGTGGTTCGAAGGCATCAGTGGACAGACAGGCCTCGGCCGGACCGCCAAGGGCGGTAACACGACCGAGGGCCTCAGCGATCGACTGCTCAGCGCCGAGCGGGAGGCGGGGTTCCATGAGCGAGACATGTCGGCGTTCGAACGTGAACGGATCGACCTGGAGCACCGGGTGAACCGGATGGAGGCGGAGCTGGATTCCCTGCGCAAGAGAAGGCTGGAAGCCTACGCGCGCTGGTGGAACGCTCGCGACGACCGTGACCGGGCCCGACACGTCTGTCGTCGGATCCGACGCAAGATCGACAAGACGCGCCGAAGAGGGGACGGCGAGTGAGACCACGGAACCGATACCCGACCGATGAACGCGACACGTCCGCCACGTGTCGCGTTCGACGTGTGAGGCCCCCTGGGATCCGCCCTCCCGCCACGGCCCCGCGTCACATGGTGGGCTCGTCGTCGGTGGTGAGCGGGTCGATGTCGTCCTCCACACCGCGCGCCGCCTGCCGCAGGGCGTCCAGGGTCACCCGCACCGCCGGCCTGCGCAGCGACGCCGGCCGCAGCACCGCGTACACGTGCCGGACCGGGGGCGAGGGCAGTTTCCGGTAGACCAGCCCCGCCGGAGCGCCCACCATCGCCAGCGCCGGGACCGCGGCGATTCCGATCCCTCTCGACACCAGGCTCAAGATCGTGCCCAGACCCTCGAACTCCCAGGTGGCGGCGGGCAGGCCGCCGGCTTCCTCGAAGAGCTTGTCCGTGCCGTAACGCGAACGCTCGCCCTCGGGCGCCACGATCCACGACTCGTTGAGCAACCGGTCCAACACCAGCGGGAACGACGGCTCCGCCAACCGGTGGTCCTCCGGGACGGCCAACACCATCGGGTCCCGCAGCAGGTGGACGTGGCGCAGTGCGCTGTCCGCCCCCCGCCCCGGGTGCTTGCCGGTCCAGTCGTCGACGATCGCGACGTCGACCTCGCGGGAACGCACCTTCTGCGTTCCGGTGGACAGCAATGTCTGCCGCAACACCAGCTGCATGCCCTGGTGCCGGCGCAACGGCGGCGCCAACTCGGGCGCGAACGCCACCGCGGCGGTCGGGAAGGCCGTGACGGTGACCACGCCCAAGGCCACGTCCGCCTGTTCGGCCAGGACCGACTCGGCCGCCTCGACCATCGCCAGGATCTCCTCGGCCTGGACCACGAGCAGCCGACCGGCATCGGTCAGCTCCGCCCCGCGAGGAGAGCGATCCAGCAAGGCCACGCCCGTCTCCCGTTCGAGCGTGGTCAGTTGCTGTGACACCGCCGAAGGGGTGTAACCGAGGGCGTTCGCGGTGGCGACGATGGTGCCCCGAACGCTGAACTCACGGAGCAACTGCAGACGATGGAGATCAAGCATAAGGACATCTTACGCTCAGCATCAAAAAGACGCGCTTGTGCTGATGGCGATCGATGGGCAGGCTGGAACACAGAAGAGGTCAGACGAAGAGCGGAACACCGGCTCGGGGTCTGGCCCCGCGCCTAACGCCATCTCGGAGATGAGTCGTCCATGACCGTCACTGTGTCCGCCACTCTCGCCGTCAACGAAGCACTCAACGAGAAGCGTCGCCAAGGGGTACGCGTGCTTCCACTCGGCTTCGGTGAGGCCGGCCTTCCGGTACACCCCGTCATGCGCGACCACCTCTCCGCGGGAAACGGCGCCAACGCCTACGGGCCGGTCGCCGGATCGGCGGCGCTCCGCGAGGCGGCCGCCGGCTACTGGAACCGCCGAGGACTGGACACCGACCCGGACCTGGTCATCGCGGGCCCCGGCAGCAAGCCCCTGCTCTACAGCCTTCTCCTGGAGATCGGCGGTGACACCGCCATCGCCGCGCCCAGCTGGGTCAGCTACGCGGCACAGAGCCGCCTGGTCGGCCAGAGCCCCATCATGGTGCCGACCGCCACCGGACAGGGCGGCGTACCCCAGCCCGACCTACTGCACGCCGCCGTCACCGACGCCCGCGAGCAGGGTCGCACCGTCAACGCCGTCGTCGTCACCCTCCCGGACAACCCGACCGGGACCGTCGCCGACGTCGAGACCGTCCGACGGCTCGCCGACGTCGCCCGCGAACTCGACCTCATCATCATCTCCGACGAGATCTACCGGGACCTCGTCCACCTCGACTCCGACGGCGAGGACCGCGTCGTCGTGCACAGCCCCGCCGAGTTCGCGCCCGAACGCACCGTCATCTCCACCGGCCTGAGCAAGAACCTGGCCCTGGGCGGCTGGCGGATCGGCGTCCTGCGCCTGCCCGACTCCGAGATCGGTCACCGGCTGCGCGGCGGACTCCTGGGGGTGGCCAGCGAGATCTGGTCCAGCCCGGCCGCACCGGTCCAGCAGGCCGCCTCGCACGCCTTCGCCGAACCCACCGAGCTCGTCGACCACATCGACCGCAGTCGCCGTCTGCACGGCATCGTCGCCCGAGCCGTCACCGACGTCTTCGTCGCGGCCGGGGCGAACGTCGCCGCGCCCAGCGCCGCCTTCTACCTGTACCCGGACTTCGAGCCCGTCCGGGAGCGCCTGCGGACCCTGCACGGGGTCACGACCGGGCCCGAGCTGACCGGACTGTTGCTGGACGGGTACGGCATGGGCGTCCTGCCGGCCGTGGAGTTCGGGGAGAGCCCCCACACCCTGCGCATGCGGGTGGCCACCAGCCTGCTCTACGGCGACTCCGAGGAGCGTCGTTACGCGGCCCTTTCCGCACACGATCCCCTGGCGCTGCCGTGGATCCGCGCCCACCTGGACCGACTCACCGAGGTGCTCGGCGGTCTGCTGGACAAGGGCCCGGCCCACGCCGCCACGGTCGTCCCGGTGCGACGCGAGGTCGCGCGGTCGGTGAGCTGATCCGGCCCCCACAGCTTGTGGCCGCCTCGTTTTAAGGGGGCGCGGCGGACACAACCGACGGGTCCCTCCCCATATCTCTCCCGGGGAGGGGCCCGTTCGTCATGTTCGGGGACGGTGGCACGGCGGGGTCACGGCCGCTGTGGGTCAGGCCCCCTGCGTCTGCGCCGACCGCTCGGCCAGCTCCCGGCTGGGGGCGATCACCGACCGGTAGTGCGCGACGAGGTCGGTGTTGACTGCGGCCCAGGTGCGGTGCTCCACCGAGGGCCGGGCCGCGGCCCGCATCGGCTCGCGCACCCGGTGGTTGTGCGCCAGCCGGCCCACCGCCACCTTCAGCTCACGCGACGAGTCGGGCGCGAACAGCAACCCGTTGTGCTCGTCGGTGATCAGGTCCAGCGGGCCACCCGCGGCGGGGGCCACCACCGGCACCCCGGAGGCCAGCGACTCCTGGACGGTCTGGCAGAAGGTCTCGTCGGCCCCGGTGTGCACGAACACGTCCAACGCCGCGTACAGCCGGGACAGGTCCTGGCCGGTGCGCTGACCGGTGAAGACCGCGTCGGGCAGCATCCGGCGCAGCCGGGTCCGGTCGGGACCGTCACCGACCACCACGATCCGGATGTTGCGCAGGCGCGCCAGGTGACCCAGCAGCTCCACGCGCTTGTCCTTGGACAGCCGGCCCACGTATCCGACGAGCGTCTCGCCGTTCGGGGCCAGACGGCGCCGCAACCCCTCGGAACGGTGGTCGGGGTGGAACCGGTCGGTGTCCACCCCGCGACGCCACAGGGCCAACCGGGGGAATCCGCGGTCCGACAACGCCTCCATCGTGGCGGAGGAGGGCACCAGGGTGCGGTCCACGGCGGAGTGGATCCGGTGCAGCAACGACCAGAGCGCCTCGGTTCCGGGCAGACCGTACCGACCGGCGAAACCGGCCAGGTCGGTCTGGAACACGCCCACGGTCGGCAGCGCCCAACGTCGCGCCACGTCCACGGCGGCGGCACCGAAGAGGGTGGCCCGGTGGGGTGTTCGGGAAGGTGTCGACGAGCGGGGTCATGGGGGACATGCGAACGGGCTCCCAACGCCGGAATATCGCTGCTCCCGACGCTAGGCTCGGAGTGTGAACCGGGGTCGCAGCCCGAGCGAACCCGCCCCGTCGGAAGGGGGAGGGTTGGAGGATCGGGCGGTGACGAGGCGTGTACGGTCGTCTGGCCGTCGTGTGACCCCGGGATGGCATGATCGCCGAAAACGTTGCAGGACACACCTTTGAGGAGTCGATCGGTGACCCTGGTGGAATGGTCGAAGCTGGTGTTCGAGGAGCTCGAACTGTCCGGGAGCGAGCCGCTCCAGAAGGCCGACGTCGACAGGATCCTCGACCTGGCCCGCGACGCCGCGCACTCCGTCGCCCGCCCCGCGGCACCGCTGACCACCTATCTGTTGGGTGTGGCGGTCGGTAGGGGGGCGGACCCGGAGGAGGCCGCGGCCGCGCTCAGCAGGCTCGCGCTGGCCCACGCCGAGGACGAGGACAAGGCGGACTGAGGGTGCGCCCCGTCGCGCACCCGAGGTGACACCGGCGCGGCGCAACGTTCATGTCGAACACATGTGATTCGTTCGTTACGCGTCAGTGTCATTCTTTGCCGATATCGAAATGCACCCACCTGTGCCGATGTGACTCCGCGAACAACGGTCCCTCTGTTCCACCCTCGGATCTCTCGGCCCCACGCACTCACCGAAAGGGAGATCCCCTGTGGACCAACTCCTTGAGATGGCCGGCATCATCAGCGACGTCATCTGGGGACCCTTCGTCCTCATTCCGTTGTTGTTGGGTGTCGGTGTCTTCCTCACCATCCGGCTGCGCCTCCTTCAGCTGCTCAGGCTCCCGCACGCCCTTTGGCTCGCCCTCGTCCGTCGCAAGGAGGACTCCTCCGTCGAGGGCGACATCTCCCACTACCAGGCACTGAGCACCGCGCTCGCCGCCACCGTCGGCGTCGGTAACATCGCGGGCGCCGCGCTGGCCATCGGTGTCGGTGGCCCGGGCGCGCTGTTCTGGATGTGGTTCATCGGCATCTTCGGTATGGCCACCAAGTACAGCGAAGCCCTCCTGGGGGTGAAGTACCGCCGCACCGACGCTAAGGGTGAGCAGAGCGGCGGCCCGATGTACTACCTCAAGTACGGGATCAAGGGTGGGCTCGGCACCTTCCTCGGTGTCGCCTTCGCGGTCTTCGGCGCCATCGCGGCCTTCGGTATCGGTAACGGCACCCAGGCCAACACCGTGGCCCAACAGGTCAGCAGCGTCACCCCGCTGGAGCCGTGGGTCATCGGCCTCGCTCTGATGATCCTGTCCGGCGGAGTGATCCTCGGTGGCATCAAGAGCATCGGTCGTGTCGCCTCCGGCCTCGTGCCGATCATGATCATCGGTTACGTCGGCATCTGCCTCGTCGTGCTCATCGCCAACTGGCAGTCGCTCCTGCCCGCCTTCCAGCTGGTGTTCACCGACGCCTTCACCGGGACCTCCGCCGTCGGCGGTTTCGCGGGCGCCGGTGTCATGCTCGCCATCCAGATGGGCTTCGCCCGCGGCATCTTCTCCAACGAGTCCGGGCTGGGCACCGGTGGTATCGCCGCCGCCGCGGCCAAGACCAAGGAGCCGGTCCGTCAGGCCATGGTCTCCATGACCCAGACCTTCATCGACACCATCATCGTGGTGAGCATGACCTGCCTGGTCATCATCGTGACCGGTGTGTGGCAGGGAGACGAGGCCGAGGACGGTTCGCTGCTGACGTCGCAGGCCATGACCGAGGGGCTGGGTGCCATCAGCCCCACCTTCGGTACCGCGGGCGCCTACGTCGTCGCGGCCTCCGTGGCCGTCTTCGCCTTCAGCACCCTGCTCGGCTGGGCCTACTACGGTGAGCGGTGCGTGGAGTTCCTGGGCGGACGCAAGCTGGTCCTGCCCTACCGACTCATCTTCATCGTCATCATCTTCATCGGTTCGGTCGCCAGCCTCGACTCCGTCTGGCTGTTCAGCGACATCGCCAACGGCCTGATGGCGCTGCCGAACCTGGTGGGGTTGCTCCTGCTGTCCCCGGTCATCGTGGCGGAGAGCAAGAGGTTCTTCGGTCACCCCGATTGGCGTAACCCGGACGCGGTGATGGACGACGTCCAGCGCTAGCCGACTCGCACGCCCCACGGGGAGAATATGAAGGGGGGACCGGTCCGCACGGGCCGGTCCCCCCTTCGTGTGATCACCACCAGGCGTGGAAATGGTGCACGGGGCCCTGGCCGCCGCCGGCGTCGATCTCGTCGGCGTGGCGCAGCGCCTCGGTCAGCCAGGTCTTGGCGTCGGCCACGGCGGTGGCCACGTCCGGGCGTTGGGGGATCAGCGCGGCGATCGCGGAGGACAGGGTGCAGCCGGTGCCGTGGGTGTTGCGGGTCGCCACGCGCGTGGCGCTCAGCTCGACCGGGGCGGACTCCCCGTCGACCAACAGGTCGACGCTGTCGGTACCCGGCAGGTGACCACCCTTGAGCAGGACCCGACGCGGCCCCAGCTTCAGAAGCCTCTCGGCCTGGGAGCGCATCGTGGCCAGGTCCGTGGCCTCCTCCTCGCCGAGCAGGTCGGCGGCCTCCGGCAGATTCGGTGTGAGCAGGTCGGCGCGCGGCAGCAGTTCTCCGCGCAGCGCCTCCATCGCCGAACGCTCCAACAACCGGTCGCCGCTCTTGGCGACCATCACCGGGTCCACCACCACGTTCGGCAGCCCGTGTCGGTCGATCGCGGCGGCCACGGCCTCGGTGACCTCGGCGGTACCCAGCATTCCCACCTTGACCGCGTGGACCGTGGCGTCCCCGAACAGTGTCTCCATCTGGTCGACGACGAACGAAGCGGGGACACCGTGAACCCCGGTGACCCCGCGCGTGGACTGGGCGGTCAACGCCGTCACCACGCTCATCCCGAAGACCCCGTGGGCGGAGAACGACTTCAGGTCCGCCTGGACGCCGGCGCCCCCACTGGGGTCGCTTCCGGCGATGGACACGACGTTGTGCACGCTCATGGGCGTTCCTTCGCTAGTACGAACTAGGGCAGGTTCGACGGGTGTGCTCTCAGCCGGGTCGTTTCCCCGGCACCCCGCGCCGTCGGGGTCGAAGCGCCGTGAAGCGCTCGCTCGACCCCGACTCGGTATGTGGTTGTGGGTACGACTCTAAGGGTCAGACGGAGACGCTCTGGTGACCGGCCTCGTGCTCGCGCTGGGCGCGGGTGCGGTGCTCCCACACGATCGAAGCGACCACGATTACGAAGCCGAGCGCGGTGAAGGCCAGCGTCACGGGCACGTCGGTCATCGGCAGGATCTCTCGCTCCTCGGACTGCCAAGGCCACAGGGCGCGCAGCGAACCGGCCATGAGACCGGTGAGCACGACCAGGGTGACGTGGTGGTGGTTCTCCAGCAGGAACTGCAGGACCTTCACGAACAGGGCGAGACCGGTGATCATGCCGAGCACGAAGACCGCGATGTAGGGGATGTCGACCGAGCGCAGGGCGGCCATGGTGGGCTCGTACAGACCCAGGGCCAGCAGGATGAAGGATCCGGACAGACCTGGAAGGACCAGGGCGCAGATCGCGACCGCGGCGGCGATGAACACCACCACGGGATGGGTGGGCAGGTTGGCACCCGGCAACCCGGTGAGGAAGAAGGAGAGCGCGGCGAAGACCAGGGCCAGGAGGTAGTGCCAGGCCTTCCAGGTCTTGCCCGCGCCGGTGTAGGGGATCCACAGGCAGGCCAGTACCAGTCCGAAGAAGAGGGCGTAGGCGTACTGGGTGTGGCTCTCGACCAGGGGCGCCAGGAAGACCGCGGCGAGGATGAGCGCGAAGGCCATACCGATCAGGGCGGGGATCAGGACGCCCCAGTCCACCTGGCGGAACTGCTCCCGGGCACGGTCCTTGCCGCGTCCTCGGGGCACGTCGGTGACGTAGCGCTTGATCCCGCTGACCGCGTGGCCCGCGCCACCGATCAGCTTGTCGTAGAGACCGACCATCAGGGCGACGGTGCCGCCGCTGATACCGGGCAGTGCTTCGGAGGTGCCCACGGCCCCGCCGCGCACCGCGTTGAAGATGTAGGAGCCTACTGAGTTGGCCATGAATGCTCGGGCGCTTCTTCCGGGGAGCCGGAAAGGGGACGCCGTCCTCCGTCCTGATGGTGTCGCCGGTCCCGTATCCACGGTGGACCGGACGATCAAAGGGGTGCTTGGGTCGGCGCGGACCTCGATGAATCCGCCGATGGTACGATCCCGGGCCCAACGCCGAGGTTCGTCACTCCGGCCACACGATGGGGGAAGGGGACCGCGGCCCCCGGGCCGGGTGTGGCCATTCTAGCGTCGTCGATGAGGGCGGAAAGCGTCCCGGAACTGTCCTGGAGACATCGAGAGGGCGCCGAAACCGCGTTTCGGATGCTTAATGGTGTACTGACTCGGAGACCGAAATGAGGGGTACCACAGAGGGAGGTCGAGGGGACCCCTCGGAGACCTCCACGGGTCACCGCGATCGGGGACTGTGGGCGCCCTCATCGGCCACCGAAGTGGCCCAACGGTAGTCCTGTTTGCCCACGGCGGTGCGCCGGACCCGGTCCACGAAGTGCACCGTCCGGGGCACCTTGAACCCGGCCAACCGAACCCGGCAGTGGGCGCGCAACGCCTTCTCGTCCGGGTCGCTTCCGGGGGCCAACGAGACCAGGGCCGTGACCCGCTGGCCGAGGTTCTCGTCCGGGGCGGGCACCACGATCACGTCGTCCACCGACGGGTGGGCCTTGAGCACGGCCTCCACCTCCTCGGGATACACTTTCTCCCCGGCGGTGTTGATGACCACGCTGCCCCGGCCCAACAGGTCGATCGAACCGTCCGTGGCCCGGGTCCCGTAGTCGCCCGACAACGCCCAACGTCGCCCCTCGGCGTCGGTGGGAAAGGTACGAGCGGTGGCGATGGGGTCGTTGTAGTAGCCCAAGGGGATCCGGCCGGTCCGCGCGATCCGTCCGACCTGTGGCGACCCCGGCCGCAACGGACGCAACGCGTCATCCAGCACCGAGATGCTGCCGCCCATGGTGAAGCTGCGACGGTCGGTGGCGTCGGCGACCGTGGCCGCCTCGTCGGGGGCGGTCGCCGAACCGCACACACCCGTCTCCGAACCCCCGTAGGAGTCGGCCAGGGTCACGTCTCCGCGCCAGGCCCTCCACAGGTTGCGCACCGCCGGGGTCAACGGGGTACCACCGGAACGCACCGAGGTCAGGTCAGGGCACAGTTCGGGCTCGGTGAGCAGGTGCCGCGCCAGGGGACGCGCCATCGCGTCGCCCACCAGCTGGAGCGCGTGCACGCCCTCGCGGTGCGCCAGTTCCAGCACACGGTCCGGCCGGAAGCTGCGGTCGGTGGACAGCACCACGCGCTTGCCGCACAGCAGCATGCTCAACGCGTGCCACTGCCCGGCCGCGTGCATGACCGGACCCAGGACCAGCATGCGCTGCGGGAAACAGCGAACGGCGCGTTCGGCCACCTCATCGGGGGTGCGAGCGCGCGGCGTGCCGGGGGACCGGCGCTCCACGGCGGCGCGAAAGACGTCGGCCTGGCGCCACAGCACACCCTTGGGGTAACCCGTGGTGCCGCCGGTGTAGAGCAGGTAGTGGTCGTCGCCGCTCGTGCCGGGGAGCGCGCTCCGGGGGGTTCCGACGTCCTCGCCCTGCGCGGTCAGGGCGGACTCGTAGTCCGTCCCCTCGGCGGTTCGCTCGGTGCCGTCGGCCAACAGCAGCACGTGGCGCAGTCGTGGCAGATCCGGTCGGATGGCCGTGACCGTGGCGGCCAGGGAGTCCTCGGCGATCAGCGCCGCCGCGTGCGAGTCGGACAGTACGTGTCGCAGTTCACCGGCCACGTACCGGTAGTTGACGTTGACCGGCACCGCTCCGGCGCGCAGCACACCGAGGAACGACTCCATCCACTCGGCCCGGTTGAACGACAGGATCGCCACGTTCTCACCAGGGCGCACACCCGCGCCGACCAGGTGTCGGGCCAATCGGGTGGCCCGTTCGTCCAAGGCGCGGTAGGTGAGCCGACGTGGGCCCGCGACGAGGGCGATCCGCTCCGGTACGGCCTCGGCCACCGCCGCCATCAGCGCAGGGAGGGAGAAAGGGGTATCCGAAGACGTGTGTGGCACGGCAGATCCTCCCTGGCGTTCGTGTGACGGCCGTCCCCGGCGAAGACGCTCGCGGCGGCTGTGACTGTACGGCGACCGTACCCGTCAGAAACCGGGCTGATCGTGGTGAGGGCTGTGTACCGCGTCACCTGCGCGACCATGCCCGTGACCCCCTTGTGACCGGGGTTCGGAAGAGCCCCGCTCAGGCGGTGTACCGGCATGGAGCGCACATGGGTTTCGGGCGTCGGTCGCGCGCGGTGATGTCGGCCACCTCTTGTGTGCTCACCGGATGATCTGCTCAACTCTTGGGGATCCCGCCGCGGAGGCTCTACCCGGCCCCACGGTGGGTATCTACTGTCTGACATCGGTCAATGGTGATCGGAGCGGCTAGATGACCACCCAGAACCTGGGACAGCAGGACTCCGCCGGAAACCCCGCCGGACACGCACTTTCCAGCTCGGACCACATCGAACTCGCGCAGGCCAGATCGGCGCACAACTACTCACCCCTTCCCGTCGTGATCTCCGAGGGCCGTGGCGCCTGGGTGACGGACGTCGAGGGAAAGCGGTACCTCGATTGCCTGGCCGGGTACTCGGCCATGAACTTCGGCCACCACAACCCCGACCTCCTGGCGGCGGCGCACGCCCAGCTCGACCGGGTGACGTTGACCAGCCGGGCCTTCTACAACGACCGGTTCGGACCATGGGTGAGAGACCTGGCCGACATGGTCGGCAAGCAGAAGGTCCTGCCGATGAACACCGGTGCCGAGGCGGTGGAGACCGGCATCAAGGTGGCCCGTAAATGGGGCTACGAGGTCAAGGGCGTTCCCGAGAACCAGGCGACCATCGTTGTGGCGGGCGCCAACTTCCACGGACGCACCACCACCATCATCTCCTTCTCCTCGGATCCGGAGGCGAAGACGGGTTTCGGCCCCTATACGCCGGGCTTCCGCTCCGTGGCCTACGGGGACGCCAAGGCCATCGAGGACGCCGTCGACGACACCACGGTCGCGGTGCTCATCGAGCCGGTACAGGGCGAGGCGGGCGTGATCGTGCCGCCCGCGGACTACCTGCCCCGGGTCCGGGAGATCTGCGACGACAACCGCGTGCTGTTCATCGCCGACGAGGTACAGGCCGGACTGGGTCGCACCGGCACCATCCGGGCCTGTGAGCACAGCGGGGTGGTCCCGGACGCCTACCTGTTCGGCAAGGCGCTGGGCGGCGGCATCCTGCCGGTTTCGGCCATGGTCGCCGACGAGGACGTGTTGGGTGTCATCCAGCCCGGCCAGCACGGGAGCACCTTTGGCGGCAACCCGCTCGCCGGGGCCGTCGGAGAGACGGTCGTGCGCATGCTGAGTGAGGGCCCCTACCTGGAGAACGCCCGCAAACTGGGCGAGGTCCTCAAACGCCGGCTGGACGAGTTCGTTGGCGACGGGGTGGTCTCGGCGCGCAGCATCGGCCTGTGGGCCGGCGTGGACGTCGACCCCGAACTGGCCTCCGGCAAGGAGCTGTGCAAGCGGCTCGCCGAGCACGGGGTCCTGGTCAAGGACACGCACGGTTCCACCGTGCGGATGTCGCCGCCCCTGGTGATCACCGAAGAGGACCTCAACTGGGGTCTGGACCGCTTCGCCGAGGTCATCGCCGAACTCAAGGCGGAGAAGAAGTAGCGACGGGGGAGCGGGGGCCGTTCGCGGCCCCCGCCTCCACCGGCCGTCCGAGCGTCGATCGAGAACCGGGTCAGGAGTCGGTGTCGGAGTCCGCCTCGGCGGCCTCCTCCGCACCCTCGTCGGCGGCGGGTTCGTCCTCGGGCTCGCCGTTCACCGGGTCCAGCGGACCACCGAGTTCACGGGACAGTTTCTCCGGGGACACGCTCTCCAACCGGTCGCGGGACTGGTACAGCACCCGTTCGGGACCCTCCAGGATCTGTAGGCGCACCCGCTCGGCGACCGAGCGCTGCCCCTCGGCGGTCGGATGGAAGCTCGCGCGGTCCACCTTCAGCCCCTCGCCCAGTTCGCCCAGAACGATGCCGTTGAGCCAGGCGTCGTCCGCGCTGACCTCGTGGCCGGTCAACGAACTGAACACGTTCACGTACTCCACGCTGCCGACCTGGCGCGAACCGTAGACCTCGCCGTCCACCCGGTAGGCGGTGTCGCGGATGCGGTCGTTGAACCGCTGGGCGACGGTGTTCAGCCAGAGTTGGTCACCGTTGGAGAGCGTGTAGTACATGCCGGGCGGCTCCTCCGGGAAGAGCCTCGGGTAGCCCAGGACCAGGACACGGGCGTCGGGGGCGCGGTCGCGGATCTCACCGAGCACCTCGGTGAGGGTCTCCTCGAACGTGTCCATCTTCTCCTCGACCTCGGCCTCCTGGTCGGTGCAACCGGTCCGCTCCAAGAGGGGCATGCGCACGATGCAGGTGCGCAGCACCGAGATGAACCCGAGGTCGTTGCCGCCGATGCCCACGGTCACCAGCGAGGTGTTCTCGGTGACGCGTTCGAGCTGGGACTCGGAGGTGCCGACCTGTTCGAGCATCTCCGAGCCGCGGTGTCCACTGCACGCGTAGAACCCCAGGGAGCCCACGAAGTCGAACTCCTGCTCGATGAGCTTGGGGTAGGCGTTCTCCGAGCGCCAGCACTCGCCGGGTTCGGCGGTCTCGGGGTCGTATTCGCCGGCGCCGTCACCGGAGGAGTAGGAGTCGCCCAGGGACACGTAGTTGCCCCACAGCGCGGCCTCCTCGGGTTCCACGCGCACCCGCCAGTCGATCTCCTCGTCCTCGGTGATCGGTGGCAGCGCCTCGCCGGGGCAGACCCCGCCGGTGACGTCGCACCACAGGGCCAGGATCCCGTCGCGGCTGACGGGGACGGCCATCACGACGACCATGACCAGGACCAGGGCGGTCGCGACGATCACGGTGACCTTGGATCGGCGGCGTCGCCTGGGCGGCTCGGCGTCCTCGATGTCGAAGGCGTTCGCGCCGGCGCCCGGCACCTCGGGCGGGTGGTGAACCTCTGAGGGGGTGTTCTCCTCGGCGGCACCGTCGTCATCGGGACCGGGGGTCCCCTCGGGCACGTCCGGCCCACCCTCGCGTGATGACACGGCCGCTAGCCTCCCGCGTTACTCGGGCCTGTGGTCCAGCAGCCAGACTACCCGTGGTGATTCGTGCGGATTACGTCCGGAACCGGCCGTGTGAGGGGTTCTCCGGGGTGTGGGGGCCGACCCGTGGGCATGGAGATGACGAGGCGCCCCAGCGGCGGCCAAGCCCGCTGGGACGCCCCGAACCCGTGCCAGGGAGGCGCGCTTACGACTCTGCCCGCATCACACCCCCGCGGTCACCCGTGGAAGACCACAAAGAATCGGTGTGGATTCCTGGCTCACTCGTACGGACCGGGGCTCCGCCGGTGTGCCCGCGCCCCGGTTCCACCGGTGTGGGCCGCGTGACCAAAGAGGGGGCTGGAATCTTTGTCGGCTTCCACGACTGATGAATCGTGGATCCGCCGATACGTTTCCACTGCAAGTCGCCGAATCGTCAAGGGGACCTCTTGAACCTGCTCATCACCGGTATCACCACCCAGTCCTCCATCGCCTACGCGATCGCGGAGGAGGCCATGAACCAGGGCCACGACGTCATCCTGACGAACCCGCCCGGACGCGCCTTCTCCATCTGCGAGCGCATCGCCAAGCGGCTGCCCAAGGAACCGGTCGCGGTGCTGCCGATGGACGTCACCGACCCTGAGCAGATCAAGGCCACCGTCGAGGCGATCGGTGAGCACTGGGACCACTTGGACGGGGTGCTGCACGCCATCGCCTACGCCCCCGAGTCCGCGCTGGGCGGCAACTTCCTCAACACCGACTGGGAGGACGTCTCCAAGGCGATCCACATCTCCGGTTACTCCCTGGCCGCCCTGACCGTGGGCATGCGCGACCTGCTCGCCAAGGCCCCCGAGGGCGCCGGCGTGGTGTCGCTGACCTTCGACGCCAGCGTCGCCTGGCCGGTCTACGACTGGATGGGGTCGGCCAAGGCCGTCCTGGAGAACTCGGCCCGCTACCTGGCCCGTGACCTGGGCCCGGACCGCATCCGCGTGAACACGATCTCCGCCGGCCCGATCAAGTCCCTCGCGGGTGGGTCCATCCCCGGTTTCTCCCAGATCGCCGACTCCTGGGGCGACCACTCCCCGCTGGGCTGGGACACCAAGGACACGTCGGTGGTCGCCGGTCCGGCCCTGTTCCTGATGTCGCCCGCCGCCCGCGCCATCACGGGCACGGTCATGCACGTCGACGGCGGCTACCACGCCATGGGTGCCCCCCTGGCCCCCGCAGAGCCCGAGAACGACTAGGGACCGGGCGGTGGAGGCGGCGGGGTTCGAGGAGGGCGAGACCTCCGAACGCTAAGCTGTGGGATCCCCCCATCCCCCAGATGGCAAGGCGGACGCTCTTGCTCGAATCCCCCGAACCACTGCGGGTCAGTATCGATCCCGGGTTGCCGGAACACCATGCTCGCGGTGTCTGGCGTGCGTTGAACCAGGCACCTGAGGCGGTGGGCCGGCTCAGGGCCGAGGACCGGCCGGAGAGCCGGCGGGTCGGTCATGCCATGGGGCTGCTCGGGCTGTGCGGGCTGGGAGTCCTGGAGTGGCTGTTCTGGGACTCGGCACAGACCATCGGCGCGGTGCTCGGCTTCGGGATCTTCCTCCTCCACCTTCGACATCGATACCGGCGCAAGGCGGACGAGGCGGAGGCCTCGATCGATCCTCGGGTGACGATCGCGTTCTTCGAGGACTCGTTCGTGGTGGACACGATGCTCGATGACGTGGATCGGGCCCGACTGGGGCGGATCCAACGTGTGTCCGAAGTGCTCCTGGAACAGGGCCACGACCTGAGGTGGGTGGCCGAACGGGAGTGGGGTCTGGCGGTGAGGCTCCCGGCCCTCACGCTCGATCGGGTGAGGGCCGAACGTTGCTCGCGCAAAGGTGAGCGGGAGCGGCGCGGGGCGGAGACGTCGACGCACGAGGCCTTCGTGGACGGATGGATCCGCTACCTGGAGGACGCCGCCGGGGTCAGGCCGGGACCGGGGAGGCCAGGCTGAAGGCGCGCGGCCCGGGGCCGTGGCCGCGCAGGTGCGAGGACCGCTCGATCGCTTCCGCCAGGGTGACGTTCGCGCCCGCGTCGGACCACCACAGGGTGCGCTCCACGGTGGGAAAGGCTCCGCTGTCCTCGCGGTAGGCGAGCAGGTCGGGGTGGGCCTCCTCCACGAAGGTGCGCAGTTCGATGGGCCCCCGCCACAACCGAACCAGATGCACGCGGTCCATTTCGTGGTGGAAATGGACCTCTCCCAGGTGGCCCGAGTGGTCCTTGACCCGGTTCCGGAGCGCGCGGGCGAGGGTGGCCAGGTGAGTGTGGTCGCCCTGGATCACGTGGTGCTCGACCAACGTCGTTTGCGGACGCGGAACTTGCGGCCTGGGGCCTCGGGAGGCGGCGGCGTGGCGACGACGAAGCAGGGTGCTCATGAGGATTCTCCTTCAAGTGGACCCTGTGGTCGAGGCCACTTTGGCTCTGGTGGATCCACGAACTTGATGCCATTCTCGGAAGGGCAGGCCATGATGGCGAGATCCAATGGAGCGAAAAATGGACCTTGTTCGGCGGACCGATGAGCTCGTGGGTCTTCTCGGCTCCTGGACGAGCGGCTCCGGCGCCCTCTACAAACGCCTGTCCGAAGCCCTGAAAGACCTGGTCGAGCAGGGTTCGCTCGCCCCCGGGGAACGCCTGCCGTCCGAACGGGCGTTGGCCGGCGCGCTCCGAGTGAGTCGCACCACAGTGGTGGCCGCCTACGACCACCTGCGCGAGGAGGGGACCCTGGAGAGCCGCCAAGGCAGCGGAACCCGGGTCAACAGCGCCCTGCCCCCGGTGATCTCGGACGGGTGGACCGCCGGCGGCAACGGCAACCCCGTCTACGGCACGTTGCTGCGCACCGATGACTCGCTCATCTCCGCCTCCTGCCTGCGCACCCCCGCCCTGGAAGGGGTCGAACGCGCCGTCCGCGAGGTCGTGGCCCAGGACCTGCCCTCACTGATGGCGGAGAGCACCTACCACCCGCGCGGCCTGCCCGCCCTGCGCGAGGCGATCTGTCGTTACTACGAACGCCAGGGGTTGCCCACCCACCCCGACCAGATCGTCGTCACCACCGGCGCCCACCAGGCGGTGTCCCTGGTCGCCCAGCTCTACCTGCGGCGGGGGACCAAGGTGGTGGCGGAGGACCCGAGCTTCGCCGGGTGTCTGGACCTCATGCGCGACCGTGAGGCCGAGATCATCCCGGTGCCCCTCGATGACCAGGGCATCGATCCGAACGGGGTGCGCCGCGCGATCGCCGAGCACCGCCCGCACCTGATGTACCTCATGCCCTCGTACCACAACCCGACCGGCGTGATGATGTCCGCGGTCCGCCGCAGGGAGCTGGGGGAGCTGTCCGCGCGTTCGGGGGTGCCGATCCTGGAGGACAGCGCCTACACCGGCATCCGCGCCGAGGACGAACCCCCACCGCTGGCGGCCTTCGCCCCGCGCGGAGCGGAGGTCATCACCGTCGACTCGCTCTCCAAGGTGGCCTGGGCCGGGCTGCGGGTGGGGTGGCTGCGCGCACCGGCCGAGATGGCGTTGCGGTTGAGCCGCCGCAAGATCCTCGCCGACCTGGCGGGCCCGCTGCTGGACCAAGCGGTCGGGGTGCGCTTGATGGACGACTACGAAGCGCTGGCCCACGACCGTTCGGAGACCCTGCGCGAGGCCATGGCCCACATGGAGGAGATGCTGCGGCGGGACCTGCCCGGCTGGGAGTGGCGCACCCCTGATGGTGGGGCTGCGCTGTGGGTGCGGCTGCCGGGTGTCGCCGCCCGGGCCTTCGCGCAGGTGGCGCTCTCGCACGAGGTCGACCTGGTGCCCGGTCCGGTGATGTCGGCGTCGGGCGGCGGGTGCCACGAGGAGTACTTCCGGCTTCCGGTGTCCTACGACCGCGCCACCCGGGAGGAGATGGTGTGGCGGCTGACCCGTGCCTGGCGCGAACTGGACCGGCACGGTCCGATGGTCGGCCACCCGGACACCCTGGTCGTCTGAGGGCGAGGACCCCGAAGACGACCCCCGGACGAGGGGGAGGGCGGCACCGATCGGTGCCGCCCTCCCCCGTTCGAACGCACGAGAACGTTCGTTCGAGGTGCTAGCCCAGCCGGGTCTTGCGGGCCTCGGTGAAACGCTGCTGGACGTCGGCCCAGTTGACGACGTTCCAGAACGCCTTGACGTAGTCCGCCTTCACGTTCTTGTACTGGAGGTAGAAGGCGTGCTCCCACATGTCCAGCATGAGCAGCGGCTGCGTGCCGATGGCGATGTTGCCCTGCTGGTCGAACAGCTGCTCGATGATCAGGCGCTGACCCAGGGCGTCCCAGGCCAGGATGGCCCAGCCCGAACCCTGGATGCCCAGAGCCGCGGCGTTGAAGTGCCCGCGGAAGGCGTCGAAGGACCCGAACTGGTCGTCGATGGCAGCGCCCAGCTCACCCTCGGGCTTGTCGCCACCGTCCGGGGACAGGTTCTTCCAGAACACGGAGTGGTTGACGTGGCCGCCCAGGTTGAACGCGAGGTTCTTCTGGAGCTGGTTCACGGTCCCGAAGTCGCCGGCCTCGCGGGCCTCGGCCATCTTCTCCAGGGTCGTGTTGGCGCCCGCGACGTAGTTGGCGTGGTGCTTGTCGTGGTGCAGCTCCATGATCTGACCGGAGATCCACGGCTCAAGGGCCGCGTAGTCGTAGGGCAGCTCGGGAAGCGTGTACGGCGCAGACATACTCTGACGCACCTTTCCAGGACGATATTCGTCGTGTTCTTACCAGCGATGGGATCGCTAACCAGCAAGCTATCAGCAGCGGAAGCGAGTCCCCGATGTCAGCTCGTGGACACGGGCGGCCGGGAATAAAATCGGGCCGGACCGTCGTTGCCGTGCCGGTCCGAAGGCGACCCCATGCTCCTCATCCCCCCTGCCCGCCACAGAGGTCCCGTGAACCCCGGGAGCCCGACGAATCCTCCCGTCGGATCCGTCGGGGCGCCCCTTAAGACAGGAACCCTCCGTATTCTCGATCTCGGGTGATTCGGTCCGGTCCCGCTACCCTGACCCGCGTGCCCCCGAATCGCGATTGAACGTTGACCGCGTGTTCGTCCGACATTCACCGTGGTGGCATCGGCCCGGGGGAGAATTCATCGTCGAATTCGAATGGCCATGCCCACGAAGCCTCGTTCGGTGAAACACGCTTCCTAATCTTCCGAGGCCGTCTGCGCATATGAGTGAAACCACGACCGGGGTTCCCACCCCCGGCGACCCCCGCATCCCCTCGGTCACCGACACTCGGCGGACCGTCCGGACCGGAGGCGGTTTTCGCCCCGAGATCGAGGGGCTGCGCGCCATCGCCGTGGTCCTGGTCGCGGTCTACCACATCTGGTTCGGACGGGTCTCCGGTGGCGTGGACGTGTTCCTGCTGCTCACCGGCTTCCTCATCACGGGTTCCCTGGTGCGCGCCGTCGAACGCGACGGTCGGGTCCGGTTCGTCGCCTTCTGGGCCCGGTTGGCCAAACGTCTGGTGCCCTTGGTCGCGGTGGTCCTGCTCGCCATCATGGCCGCCATGTACGTGTGGCTGCCCAGTTCACGCTGGGAGGGCCTCCTGGAGGAGGTACGGGCCGCCGCGTTCTACCACGAGAACTGGACCCTGGCCGGTAACGCGGTCGACTACCTGGCCCGCGAGACGGCCGCCGGCCCCCTCCAGCACTTCTGGTCGCTGTCCATCCAGGGACAGTTCTACCTGCTGTGGCCGGTGCTGGTCACCGTCGCCGCGTTCATGGCCACCAGGATGGGGTTGCCGCTGCGCCGGAGCCTGCTCGTGCTGGTCACGGCGTTGTTCGCCCTCTCCCTGAGCTACTCGGTGTACATCACCGCCCACGACCAGGCCTGGGCCTACTTCGACACCGGCGCCCGGCTGTGGGAGCTGTCCCTGGGCGCGATCCTCGCCCTGGTCATCACGGAGCTGCGCGTGCCCACGCGGGTCAGGATCTTCCTCGGCTGGTTCGGGTTGGTGGCGCTGGTCTCCTGCGGGTTGCTCCTCCAGGTCTCCACGCTCTTTCCCGGGTACGTCGCGCTGTGGCCGACCGGCGCGGCCCTGCTGGTCATCGTGGCCGGTGGCACAGGCAGCAGGTTCGGGGCCGATCGGCTGCTCACCTGGAAGCCGCTGATGTCGGTGGGCCGCTTCTCCTACGGGCTGTACCTGTGGCACTGGCCGATCCTGGTCTGCTACCTGGAGGTGACCGGGAGACAGACGGCCACGCTGATGGGAGGGGCCGCGATCCTGGGCGCCTCGTTCGTGCTGGCCTGGATCACCCATCAGGTGGTGGACGGGGGCGTCGATCGCCTCACCCGACCGGAACACCGTCGCGGGCCCGGATGGTCGGTCATGATCGCCGTGCTCTTCCTGGTTCCGGTCCTGATCGTCGCGCAGTCGTGGTCGCAGCGGTTGGAGGGGGAACGCGTGGAACGGGTGCAGGAGGTCATCGAACCCGAGACGTACCCGGGCGCGCGGGTGGTCGCCGAGCCCGACCTGCTGACGGTACTGCCCGACGTGCCGGTACGCCCGGCCCCGGAGGACGCCCAGGGGGACCTGTCCTCCCACCATCAGGAGGGCTGCCACGTCAACCTCGTCGTCGAGGAAGTGGTGGTCTGCGATCGGGGGCCGGCGGACGCGGAGCACACGTTGGCGCTGGTGGGAGCGTCGCGCACCGCCCACTGGTATCCGGCGGTGGAGAAGGTCGCGGCCGAGCACGGGTGGCGGCTGGTGTCGTTCACCAAGAGCGGCTGTCCGTTCGGTCTGGCCACGTCGACCCGGGATGGGGAGGTGTTCCAGGAATGCGAGGTGTGGAAGGCCGATGCGTTGGCGGAGTTGGAGGAACTGAACCCCGACGCGGTGTTGCTGTCCTCAACGAGGGCGTTCGCCGATCGTGAGGTGGTCCAAGAGGGCTACACGGAGATGTGGTGGCACCTGAACGACCTGGGCATCGACGTGATCGGCCTGCGTGACCTGCCCCGACTGCCCTACCGTGGCGCGGAGTGCCTGGAGTCCACCGAAGCGGTGGAGTGCACCAGCCCCGTTTCGCGCAGCCTGCGGGAGGTCGACCCGGCCGCGCAGCTGGAGGAGCTGCCGCCCAACGTCACCCTGCTGGACCTGACCGAACACGTGTGTCCGGACGGCGCCTGTGACGCGGTGGTGGGCAACGTACTGGTCTACTGGGACCACTCGCACATCACCGCCACCTACGCGGCCACCCTCACCCCGGTGGTGGAGAGCGCGCTGTTGGAGGCCACGGGTTGGTGACCCGGGCCCCGCCGCGACGACCTCGCCCGGATGACGTCCGAGGGTGTTCCGGGCGGGCTTCATGCCGGTCCGACGGTTTTCCGTGGCACTTCGGAATCCCTTTCCAGAAATTCCGGACACGCTTTGGTGATATCGGAGTGATCGTCCGGTGAACGATGCGGTAATTGACGCTCTCCTGGGTTTCGGATGCGCATACTCGGCACCCCCGGGCTCTTTCAAGGCGTTAATGTCGAAGACGCACAGTGGCCTTCCCCGCTGATGCGGTTCCGAACGGTTCCGCGTGCTGATCCGCGCGTCGGTCGCCGCACCCCTTTCGCGGAGGTAACCCCCATGAGCTCCCTCAAGAAGAAAATTCGCCGATCGCTGCCCGTGGTCGGACTCCTCGGTCTGGCGGCCGTCGCGACCCCGATCGCCCTGGGCGTCCTGGGGCTGGTGACCTGGGGCGAGGCCGTCCTGGCCGTCACGGTCCTGCTCCTGGGCGTGGCGATGCTCGGCCTCGCCGTGGGGTTGTCGCGACTGCGCCGATCGGTGCTGGAACTGTCCACGTCGGTCCGCACGCAGACCGGCCAGGTCACCGAACTCTTCGGGCAGGACCGGCTGGAGCTGGCCCGCTCCCTCGACGGGGTGCGCGCCGAGGTCAAGGAACTGCGCGACGGCGCCCTGCCCCGGGCGATCCACAAGATCACCCGCGCCGGTGTGCGGAGCGGACGCGACGACTACGAGCAGCAGGTCGCCTGGACCGAGCTGCGCGAGTACCTGGACGTGGCCCCGTTCATGCCGCCGCTGCGCGGTTGGGCCGCCTCCCCCGACGTGCTACGGGTGTTGGTCCGCGTCATCGACCGGGACCGTCCCGAACTCGTGGTGGAGTGCGGCAGCGGTTCCTCCAGCGTGTGGATCGGCTACGCGCTGCGCAAGGCGGGGGCCGGTCGTCTGGTCGCGATCGAACACGACGCGCGCTACGCCGAGCTCAGCCGCGCCCTGGTCGCCACCCACGCCCTGGAGGACATCGTCGAGGTCCGGCACGCGCCGCTCACCCCGGTACCCGCGGAACTGGCCGACGGGGTGTCCGCCGAGGTGCCCTGGTACGACACCGAGGCCCTGAGCGACCTCAAGGGAGTCGGACTGGTCTTCGTCGACGGCCCGCCCGCGGCCACCGGACCGGAGGCCCGCCACCCGGCCGTTCCCGCGCTCCTGCCAGCCTGCACCGACTCCGCCGTGTTCGTCCTCGACGACGCCGACCGCGACGAGGAACGCGCCCTGGGCGACCGGTGGCTGGCCGCTCACCCCGAGCTGACCCGCGTCGAGGAGGCCACCGAGAAGGGGGCGCACGTCTTCACCCGTACACCCTGATCCTCCCTCCCCCGAGCGTCCCCCATTCTCCCGATCCGCAGCAGAACCGAGAAGGTCACCGATGATCACCACCGTCCTCCGGCAGGCCCTGCGCGCACGTGGCGAAGAGCCCGCCGTGCTCTGCCACAGTGGGGCCGACACACTCCGGGAGGTGTCCGGGGCGCCTCGGCGGCCCGGGGACCTGCTCGTGGATCTGGGCGCTCATCCTCTGGGCGAACCGCTCCGGATCGACTCCGTCGAAGGCGCGGAGGTGGAACCCGTCGCCGGGCTGGTGGCGTTGGTCGCCGCCACCCCCACCGACCTGAACCGGGCCCTGACCGCCGCCGTGCACCTGCCCCGGACCGTGCAGGTGGTGGTCGCGCTCCTGGACACCCCGGGCCACCAGGACCCGCCGGTGCCCGCGGGACCGGGCATGGGCCAATGGCGTGACCTGCAGGAACTGCGGGTGCGGCGGATGGGCAAGCGCGGTTGGGTTTGCGAACTGTTCTTCCCCAACGCGATCGATACCGCCCAGGTCCTCGACTCCGTCCTGCACGGCACCCGAGGCCGCCGACGCGGGCCGATGGTGGCACCCCTGACCGCGCTCAGCGGCCCCGAGTCCTCGCTGTGGCGGCCCGGCGACACCGGCGCGCACGGCATCGACGCGACCGGCCCCGTCCCGCTGCGTCGGGTCACCCCCGTCGCCGACCTGGCCCTGCGCGTGCACGACGACGCGGCCCCGGAGTGGAACGAGGAGACCGTCCCGGTGCTGGACCGCGCGGCCACCACGGCCGACGCCTGGGAGGCCCTCACCGGGACCGACGGTCGCGCTCGCGCCGAGCGGGTCGTCGCCGAGCAGAGCCCGGCCGCTCGGGTCACCGTCTCGCCCGCCCACCTGGTGGCGCCGATCGACGAGACCACCGTCAACCCGACCGGGTTCTCCAAGGCCGAGAAGGGGCCCCTGGGACACCTCACCGTGCACGGGGACCGCGCCGTCATCCGTGAGGGGAACAAGGACCTGGTCGCCGTGGCGGCCGACGGCACCGTCACCGACGTCGACCTGACCCACCTGCGTCACCTGCGCGGGGTGAGCGTCGACTGGTCCGGGCACACCGGCCCCACGGCGGCGGTCCGCGCGGTGGTCTCCCTGGCCGCCGGGGGCGTTCCCCTGGTCGCCGGCCCCGTGCCCTCCTGGGCCGCCGGTCTGGGCGCGCCGCTGACCGAACTCCTGGCCGGGGCCACCGACGCCGACCTCACCGACCGATTGGCCCGCGAGGAGCACAGCGTCCGGCTGCGCCGCGCCGCCCTTTACACACACGGTCTGCGCTCACGCTGGCGCGCGCTCGGCGCGCGGGCCGGGATCCCACTGCCACCCGCACCCCGGATCTCGGTCATCCTGTGCACCCGACGCCCCGAGATGGTCGGCTTCGCGCTCGCCCAGATCGCCCGACAGCGCGGGGTCGAGTTGGAGACGGTGCTGACGCTGCACGGGTTCGACGCCGACCGGCCCGAGGTGCTCTCGGCGATCCAGGCCTACCGTGACACCGGTCTGGCGATCACCGTGCACGAGGCATCCGCCGACCAGATCTTCGGGTCGGTGCTCAACGACTCCGTCGCCCGCGCCTCCGGTGACCTCATCGCCAAGTGGGACGACGACGACTGGTACGGGCCCGAACACCTGGCCGACCTCGTGCTCGCCCGGACCTACTCCGGGGCCGAACTGGTCGGCACCGGACAGGACTTCGTCTACCTCCAAGAGGTGGACCTCATGGTGTGGCGCAGCCGCGAGTCCGAGACCGCCACCCGGTTCATCGCCGGTGGCACCATCCTCACCGATCGCGTGGTGTTGGAGGAGACCGGTGGTTTCCGGCCACTACCGCGCGCCATCGACACCCAACTGCTCATCGCCGTGTCCCGGGGCGGGGGACGTATCCACCGCACCCATGGGCTCGGGTACGTGCTGCGCCGCACCGGCGGCGGACACACCTGGTCCGAGGACATGGCCTACTTCCTGCACAACTACGCACGACAGTGGGCCGGCTGGCGTCCGAGCGTCCTGCTCGAAGGCGAACCTCGCCCGCTGGGTGGACCGACCGAGGTCCACGAGGAGCCGGTCATGGCCACGACGAACCCGGGGGAACAATCTTGACCAGTACCGAAGAGCACACGATCGCCTCGATCACCGAGCCGACCGTGTCGATGACGGACATCGTGTCCGCGCTGCCGCGCGGGACCGTGGACCTATCCGCCCAGCCTCGCGTCCATCGCAACGACTACTCGGTGGTGGACGTCCCCGAACTGGGGGAGTGGACACCGACGTTGTCGGTGAGCGTGGTGATCCCGGCGTACGGCGGGGCGGACAAGCTCGCCCTGGTGCTGGCGTCGTTGGCCGCGCAGAGCTACCCGGCGCACCTCATGGAGGTGATCGTGGTGGACGACGGCAGCCCCGAACCGCTCACCCTGCCGCCGGTCCACCCGGAGAACACCCGGGTCATCCCCTCGGCCTCCGGTGGCTGGGGGTCGGCGCACGGCGTCAACACCGGCGTCGCCGCGTCCTCGGGCCAGGTGATCCTGCGACTGGACTCGGACATGCTCGTCTACCGCGAGCACGTGGAGTCCCAGATGCGCTGGCACCACCGGATCGACTACGGTGCCGTCCTCGGGCACAAGCTGTTCGTCGACTTCGACCCCGCCGCCCTGACCGCCGAACACGTGCACGAGGAGGTCGCGGCCGGCCGCGCGGACCGGCTCTTCGACAAGGAGACCGCCGACCCGCACTGGATCGAGCGGCAGATCGACCGCCACGACCGACTGCGCACCGCCGGACGGTTGGCCTACAAGGTGTTCATCGGCGCCTCCGGGTCGTTGCACCGGGAGCTGTTCGACGCCGCGGGCGGACTCGACGCCGAGCTCATCCTGGGCGGTGACACCGAGTTCGCCTACAGGCTCGCCCAGCGCGGAACGGTGTTCGTGCCCGACCTGGACACCAGCAGCTGGCACCTGGGGCGAACCCAGATGCAGACCCGTCGCGACGCCGGTACCCGCTACCGGATGCCGTACGTGTCCAACCGGGTGCCCGACTTCCACCTGCGCCGCAAGCGTCCGGACCGCCAATGGGACGTGCCGCTGGTGGACGTGGTCGTGGACACCACCGACAGCACCCTGGAGGAGGTCGACACGACAGTTTCCTCGTTGCTGTCCGGTTCCACCCCCGACCTGCGGTTGTGGCTGCTGGGTCCGTGGACGCGGCTGCACGACGACCGCCGCGCCCCGTTGGACGAAGAGCTCCTCGACGTCCGTCTGGTCCACGAGACCTTCCGCGGCGACCCCCGGGTGAAGTTCGTGGGGACGCCGCCGCGGACCGATCCGCGCGTGCCGCACCGCCTGTACCTGGCGGCCGGGCCCACCCTGACCGAGACGGCCGTGGCAGACCTGATCAAGGAGATCGACAAGTTGGGCTGCGGGCTGCTGTGCGCGCCCCTGCCCGGTGCCACCAAGGCCAGTGACGGGGTGTTGCGCCTGGAGCGCGCCTCCTCGTTCGCTCGGGCGCTCCACCTGGAGCCCGAGGCCACCGGCAAGGAACTGGACCAGACGGTCGAGCGGACCCATGGCACCCACTGGATGCCGGGGGAGCGCTTCGTCGCCGTGGCGGAGGAGGAGACCGAGGAGGCCTCGAAGCCCAGCGTGGAGGTCCTCGAACAGCGTCTGGAGAAGGCGTTGGTCGACGCCGACCGGCAGCGGGCGCGCGCCCAGCGGGCCGAACGCAAGCTGCGCTGGTTCACTCCGGGTGTGGGACGACGGTTGCTGCGCCGTATCGCGCGCTGAGAACGGATCGGGGCGGGCACGTCGGTCGTGCCCGCCCCGATCGGGTGCCGTGTTCGCTCCGGCGACACACCGCCTGCGACAATCACATACGGTGACAATTATGGCACGCTGGGTTCGGTCCGTCTTCAAGGGCCTCACCTGCCCGCTACGCCCAAGGTTGCCCGATGATCACATCAGTCGTCCGTCAGGCCCTACGCATCCGCGGTGAAGAACCCGCCGTTCTCTGCCACACCGGTGACCCGACGACGACCAGGCGTGAACTGGCCACGCTTCGACTGCGCCCGGGCGACCGCCTGATCGACCTGGACGCCCACCGCATGGGCGACCTGGTGCCCGTCTCCGACATCGAGAACGAGGGGGGCGGACCGGAGGAGGGCGCCGGGACCGCCGGACTGGTCGCGGTCGTGGCCGCCAGTCTGACCGACCTGCGCCGCGTCCTGACGGCGGCCACCGCGCTGCCGCGCACCGTGCACCTGCTCGTTTCCGTGATCGACACCCCCGGCCACCAGGGCCCGCTCCTGCCCTCGCCGCCCGGCATCGACGAGTGGAACGACCTCCTCGAAGCCCGCGTGCGCCGGATGGGCAAGCGCGGGTGGGTGTGCGAACTGTTCTTCCCCAACTCCGTCGAGACGGCCCTGGCCATGGACTGCGTCGTGCACGGCGTCCGAGGGGGACGACGTGGCCGGCGCACCGTGCCCCTGGCAGGCCTCCACGGAAACGAGGGGTCCCTGTGGCGGCCCGGCGACATCGCCGCCACCGGGGTCAGCGCCACCGGCCCGGTTCCGCTGCGTCGGGTCTCGCCCAAGTCCGACCTGGTCCTGCGCACCGACGAGGTGGGACTGCCCGAGTGGGAGGACCCCGTCGTCCCCCACCTGGACATCCCGGCGACCACGGGCCGTACCTGGTCCGCCATCGTCAGGGCCGTTCCACCGGGGGCCGGGGAGGCCGATCCACACCGGGTCCCACCCGTCGACGAGTACACCGTCAACCCCATCGGCTTCACCAAGAAGGCCGGCGGCCCCATGGGCGACCTCACCGCCCACGGCGACCGTGCCGTCATCCTCGAAGACAAGAAGGTGTTGTGCGTCCTGCCGGAGGACGGCACCGTCACCGACCTCGACATCGGCAGGCTCCGGTACCTGCGCGGCATCCGGATCGACTGGACCGGACACTCCGGCCCGCTCGCCGCGGTGCGCACGGTGGCCTCCCTGGCCGCCGCCGGTGTGCCCCTGATCGGTCGGCCCGTCCCGGTATGGGCGGCCGACCTCGGAGACCCGCTCGTCGAACTGCTCACCGCGGTGGAGGAGAGGGAACTCGCCGACCCCCTCACCCGCGAGGAGCACAGCGTTCGGCTGCGCCGCGCGGCCCTGGGCACCCACTCGCAATCGGTCCGCTGGCGTGCGCTGGCCGCACGTGCCGGTGTCCCGCTGCCACCCGAACCCCTGGTCACGGTGCTGCTCTGCACCCGTAGACCGGAACTGGTGGGCTTCGCGCTGGCCCAGATCGCCCGCCAACGGGGTGTCCGCTTCGAGCTGGTCCTGGCCATGCACGGGTTCACCGCCGACGTGCCCGTGGTGCGGTCGGCGCTGCGCGAGTTCGAGGCCACCGGAATCCCGCTCACCGTCCACGAGGCCCCCGCCGACCAGGTGTTCGGCGCCGTCCTCAACGACGCCGCCGACCGTGCCTCGGGGACGGTCATCGCCAAGTGGGACGACGACGACTGGTACGGCCCCGAACACCTCGGCGACATGCTCATGGCCCGCAGGTACTCCGGCGCCGACCTCGTCGGCATCACCCAGGACCTGGTCTACCTGCAGGAACTGGACGTCACGGTGTGGCGCAGCTACCAGACGGAGAAGCCCTCGCCGGACGTGGTGGGCAGCACGATCGTCATCGACCGCTCCGTGCTCGACGCCGTCGGCGGGTTCCGGCCGCTGCCCCGAGCGATCGACAGTCAGCTGTTGCTGGCCGTGCGCCGCAACGGCGGCCGTATCTTCCGTACCCACGGCCTGGGCTACCTACTGCGCCGCGCGGGGGAGGGGCACACCTGGGACGCCGACATGGGCTACTTCCTGCGCCGCAACAGCAGACAGTGGTCCGGCTGGCGGCCCAGCGCCCTGTTGGAGGGCACGCCCGAGCCCATGGGCGGCGGACAGGATCCCCTGCTCGGCTCCCGGGCACCGGTCCAGGCCCGCATCGAGGGACCTGACGTGACCGGGACACCGGGCACGACGACACCGACCACCACGGGAGGCCACCGTTGACCACCGCAGACAACACCTCCGCGTACGACGAGACCGGACCGGCGCCGCTGCTCGGAGTCGTCCCACCGGACGGCGGGACGCCCGAACGGCCCCGGATCCACCGCAACGACTACACCGTGCTGGACGTCCCCGAATTGGGGGAGTGGACGCCGACGTTGTCGGTGAGCGTGGTGATCCCGGCGCATGAGGGGGCGGACAAGCTCGCCCTGGTGCTGGCGTCGTTGGCCGCGCAGAGCTACCCTGCGCACCTCATGGAGGTGATCGTGGTGGACGACGGTAGCCCCGAACCGCTCACCCCGCCGCGGATACGTCCAGAGAACACCCGCGTCATCCCTTCCGCCGAAGGTGGCTGGGGGGCGGCGCACGCCGTCAACACCGGTGTCGCCGCCGCGACGGGGCAGGTGATCCTGCGGCTGGACGCGGACATGCTGGTCCATCGCGAGCACGTGGAGTCGCAGCTGCGCTGGCACCACCTGGCCGACTACACGGTGGTGCTGGGTCACAAGCTGTTCGTCGACTTCGACCCCACCGCGATGGTCCCGGAATACGTGTACGAGGAGGTCGCGGCGGGTCGCGGCGACACGCTTTTCGACCGGGAGAGCGCCGATCCGCACTGGGTGGAACGGTTCATCGAACGGACCGACCGGCTGCGTTCGGCGGGCCACGAGGGGTTCAAGGTCTACGTCGGCGCCACCGGGTCGCTGCACCGCGACCTGTACCTGAGGTCGGGGGGCATGGACCCCGAGATGGTCCTGGGCGGCGACAGCGAGTTCGGGCACCGGTTGGCCCAGCGCGGCGCGGTGTTCGTGCCCGACCTGGACAGCAGCAGTTGGCACCTGGGGCGTTCCCAGATGCAGGAGAAGCGTGACGCGGGCACCCGCTACCGGATGCCCTTCGTCGCCAACCGGGTGCCCGATTTCCACCTGCGCCGCAAGCGTTCGGAACGCCAGTGGGAGGTGCCGCTGGTGGACGTGGTCCTCGACGTGGCCGAACGCACCCTGGAGGAGGTCGACGAGACCGCCGGGGCGTTGCTGTCCGGTTCCACCCCGGACCTGCGTCTGTGGATGGTGGGGCCGTGGTCGCGCCTGCACAACGACCGCCGCCCGCCGTTGGAGGAGGAGTTCCTCGACCTGCGCCTGGCGCACGAGACCTTCCGGGGGGACCCGCGGGTGCGCTTCGTGGAGTCGCCGCCGGAGACCGACCCGCGCGTGCCGTTCCGGCTGTACCTGGAGGCGGGGCCGCCGCCGACCCCGGACGCCCTGGCGGAACTCGTCATGGCCTGCGACCGATCCGGTGCCGGACTTCTGTGCTCCCCGATGCCGGGGGCGTTGCGCGCCGGTGAGGGTGTGCTGCGGCTGGAGCGGGTGGCCGCCTTCGAGCGCGCCCGTCACCTGGACCCGGAGGCCGAGGGCAAGGACCTGGATCACCTCGTGGAGGAGGTGTTCGGCATCCACTGGACCCCGGCGACCGGCGTCATCGCGTCCCTGGGCCCGGAGGAGGCCGAACTGGAGGAGAAGGCCCCCACCGGTCGCGAGGGCGAGTCGGTGGAGCGTCTGCGGGTCAAGTTGCGGCAGGCCACGGACCGGGGGGACCGGATGCGTCGACGGGCCGAACGCGCCGAGCGCAAGCTGCGCTGGTTCACCCCGAGCCTGGTCCGCCGGGCCCTGAGCCGTATCGCCCGCTAAGGCAGGGGGATCGGGGGTCAGGGCACCCACAGCCCCAAGGTCTCGGCGACCAGGGCCGGACGTTCCCGACCCTCGATCTCCACGGTGTGCCGGCTGGAGACGAGGTAGCCCTTGGGCGTCTCCTTGACCTTGATGAGTTCCACGGCGTCGCGCACGCGTGAGCCCACGACGACGGGTTGGAGGAAGCGCACCTTGTCGAGCCCGTAGTTGATGGACATCTTGGGCTTCTCCGTGATCTGGAAGATCTGCTGGGAGAAGTGCGCCACGAGCGACAGCGACAGGAAGCCGTGCGCGATGGTGGCGCCGAAGGGGCCGTGGGCGGCGCGGTCGGCGTCGAGGTGGATCCACTGGTGGTCCTCGGTCGCGTCGGCGAATCCATCGATACGGCTCTGGTCGATGGTGACCCAGTCGGTGACGCCCAAGGACTCGCCTTGGGCGGAGATGACCTCGTTGATGTCGGCGAATACGCGCACGACGCCTCCACGTTCGGGTTGGGGGCCGGGCCTGCCTACCGAGGCCCGCTGTGGTGCGCGCCACTCTACCTAACGGTGTTCGGTTAATTGTGTTCGGGGCCGCCCGGGTGCCAGGTCGTGCCCGGATCGGAGGCCCGTGGGGAGTCCAACAGCAGCGTCCTGGCGGTGAAGGAGCGAAGGGTCGTCGGATCGAGTTCGTGTCCCAGACCGCTCGCGGTCAAGGGCACCGGGACCACCCCGTCGTGCGCGCGCACCGGTGGCACGACCAGATCGCGACCGCGAGAGCCCGCGCCGGGCATCTCCACCGGCAGGGTCGCCCCGGCCAGTGAGGCCAACGCGACCGTCGCCGCGCGGCCCACCCCGGTCCGAGCCGAGGAACCGCACCACACCGGCCAACCGGCGTCCACCGCCATGTCCACCGCCCGACGGGCCGCGGTCAACCCGCCCAGCCGGGCCGGATCCACGTTGACCGCGCCGCCGGCCTCGGCCCGGATCGCCTCGCCCAGGTCCTCCAATGAGGACAACGAACGGTTCAGGGCCACCGGTGTTCGCAACTCGCCGGACAGCCGGGTGTGCGCGGCGAGGTCGTCGGCCGGGAAGGGGTCCTCGATGGCCACCAGCCCCAAGGCGTCCAGGGACCGTAGTGCGTCCAGGTCCTCGGGGGACTCGGTGTACCGGCCGCCCGCGTCCACCTGGAGCACCATGAACGGGAAGCTGGTCTGTACCGCGCGGACCACGTCGGTGTCCCAGCCCGGCTGGACCTCCAACCTGATCCGCCGGAAACCCGCCCCCACCTGACGGTTCACCTCGGTGATCACCGACTCCGACGTGACCTGCCGGGCCAGGGTCACCCCCGCGGTGAGCGCGGTGCGCGACCCGGCCAGGGCGTGCGCCAGCGGGGTCGAGCGCTGTCGACTCCACAGGTCCCAACAGGCGGTGTCCAACGCGCCAACCAGCGCGGGATCCCAGGGCAGGTCGGCGAAGGCCTCCACCACCTCGGTCGGCCGGCGCCAGGGGTGGTCGAGCAGGGCGGGTGCGAAGACCCGTGCCAGCGCGTCCCACTGCTCGGGAGTGGCACCGGGCACCTCACCCCAACCGCTCACCTCGCCGTCGGAGACCCGGACCAGGACGGGGGCAGCGGTGCCCGAGCCTCGCCCTGCCAGAGACGGACGCAGCCGCACCAGTTCGAGTTCGACGATGCGGGTCACGGTCACCGCTCCGGCGTGCGTCACTACAGTCCACCTCTGCTCGGGCCTCGGGCAAGGGGCCCGCCACGGGGAAGGACCCACTTTCGACGGTACCCCCGCCGAACCCGCCCGACCACCCCGTACGGCTCACCCTGTGGACGAAGGTTTCCCTGGTGGTACGGGCTTTGTGCGGGTCGGAGCGGGTTCGTCCCCCTCGGGTCGGGTCCACGTCGGGTGTCTCACCCCGGACACGGGAACAGGGATCAGTGGGCGAGGACCTCGTCCAGGGCACGGTGCTTGAGGCCGTGGGCCTCCGCCACCGGGGCGTAGACCACCTCTCCGCCGAAGGTGTTCAAGCCGGCCGCCAAGGCCGGGTCCTCACGCAGGGCCCGTTTCCATCCCTTGTCCGCGAGTGCCACGACGTAGTGCAAGGTGTCCTTGGTGAGCGCGTGCGTGGAGGTGTTGGGGACCGCGCCCGGCATGTTCGCGACGCAGTAGAACACCGTGTCGTGCACGGTGAACGTGGGGTCGTCGTGGGTGGTGGGACGCGAGTCCTCGAAACAGCCGCCCTGGTCGATCGCGATGTCCACCAGGACCGCGCCCGGGCGCATCCGGGCGACCAGTTCGTTGGAGATCAGCTTCGGTGCCCTGGCGCCGGGGACCAGCACCGCGCCGATCACCATGTCGGACTCCAGGGCCGACGACTCCACCTCGAAGCGGTTGGACGCCACCGTCTTGATCCGCCCCTGGTACAGGGAGTCCAGGTGCCGCAGCTTGTCGACGTTCAGGTCCAGCACCGTCACCTCGGCGCCCATACCCACGGCGATCTGTGCGGCGTTCAACCCGGACACACCGGCGCCGATCACCGTGACCCGGGCCGGTCGCACCCCCGGGACCCCGCCCATGAGGACCCCACGACCACCGGCGGAACGCTGCAAGGTCACCGAGCCGACCTGCGTGGCCAGCCGGCCCGCCACCTCCGACATGGGCGCCAGCAGCGGCAGCGAACCGTCGGGCAACTGGACGGTCTCGTAGGCGATGCCGGTGACCCCGCGTTCGACCAACGCGTCGGTGCACTCGTTCGAGGCCGCCAGGTGCAGGAAGGTGAAGAGGGTCTGGCCCTCGCGCATGCGGTGGTACTCGGCGGGGACGGGTTCCTTCACCTTGAGGACGAGGTCGGCGGTGGCCCACACCTCGTCGGCGGTGGCCAGGATGGTGGCGCCGGCCTCCCGGTACTCCTCGTCGGTGATGGAGGAACCCAGACCCGCGTCGTGTTCGACGAAGACCTCGTGCCCTCGGCCGGTCAGTTCGTGGACCCCTGCCGGGGTGATGGCGACTCGGTACTCGTGGTTCTTGATCTCGCGGGGCACACCGATGAGCACGGTTCCTCCAACTGGTATCGCCATGGACACCTACCACTGTGAACGGCGAAGGCGCCCCGGCGCTATCGCCAATGTGCATAGCCCTGTAGGGCCATGTTGACAGGATGTAAGGACTCCGTGTGGCGTGTGACACGGGTCTAGGAGTGTGCTTCTCGGCCCCCCACCCACACCCTCGCGACCCTTCCGGCGAGCCGCATCCCCGCGTAGGGTCCCGGGTCGTCCTCGGGCACCAGGGTGGTCGCCTCGTCGTCGAAGGCGAGCAGGTCCGCCTCGAACCCGGGCTGGATCCGGCCACGGGCCAGCCCCAGGAGGTCGGCGGGGCCTTGGGCGGTCCAACGGGCCAGATGGCTCAGGGTGAGGTTGCGTCGACGCGCGGCGGTCCACAACGCGGACAGACTCCACCGCAGCGTGTACAACCCGATCGCCGGCAGATGGCCCGAACCGATGGTTCCCAGGGCCGACCCGGGTTCGAGGAGGGCACTCCAC
The DNA here is from genome assembly GCF_053619415.1 of Nocardiopsis sp. NPDC055551. Taxonomy (NCBI): domain Bacteria; kingdom Bacillati; phylum Actinomycetota; class Actinomycetes; order Streptosporangiales; family Nocardiopsidaceae; genus Nocardiopsis; species Nocardiopsis sp. NPDC055551. The sequence goes on from NZ_JBSHJJ010000006.1 coordinate 58,767, forward strand.
AGCGCCTTGCGGTTGGCGTCCGAGCGCAGCGGCGGACGGCAGCCGCGCACCGGGGAGTCCGGCCCGGGGAACTCCGCGGGCAGACACAGGTAGTGCGGGCAGGTCTGTGCGCCCAGTTCCACCCCGGCCGCCTCCGCGGCCGACAACAGCGCCGCGCACTCGGCGGCGGTGAACGGGGCGATGTGGGTGCGCGCACCCACGACGCGGGCGGCGGAGATCACCCGTTCCAGCCCGCGTCGTTCGGCCCGGGGCGGGCGCTGTTCGGCACTGATCGGAGGGGTCCCGAGTTCGGCGGCGTCCTCGGCGTGCACGATCAGCAGCGAGTCCAGGGTGGCGATCTCCACCATGGCCTTGCGCAGCCCGGGGTCGCTCAGCGCCGCCATGTCGGGGGCGCCCCCGTCCGAGAGGGACGCTTGGAAAGCCACCACGCCACCGGCCTGGAGATCGGCCAGGTCCAGCGGTCCGGTGCCCTGGTTGACCCCGCCCAGGAACGCGATGGCCACCGGGGAACCGGCGGACGCGCGTTGGTGTACCTGGAGGGAGTCCGCGCAGGTGATGGCGGGACGTGCGGGCGCGGGGGCGACCACCATGCAGGTGACGCCGCCGCGCAGGGCGGCGGCACCGGCCCGGTGGTAGGAGTGGGCCAGATCCTCACCGGGGGCGTGCACCCCGGTGCCCAGGTCGACCGCCCCGGGCAACAGGGGCCGATCCCCGAGGTCGACGATCCGTGGACCGGGCCCTTCGTGTCGTTCGGGTTCGGATCGTTCGACTCGATCTGGTCGATCCGATGAAGCGGGCGGATCGGTGATCGAGCGATATGGCAGCACCGCCTCGATGCGGCCTTCGCGGACGGCCACGTCCGCGGCTTCGATCCCCTCGGGGACCACCACTCGTGTCGAACGGATGACGGTATCGAAATCGGGCATCGCTCCCCCTTCGGGCGCAGGGCTCGGGTCAGGGTGAGAGGTGTCGAGGAGGGGAAGGAGCAGGGACTCGTCGGGGCGTCGAGCGTATCGCGTGGAGCCCCTTCGTATGGGGGGAACATCACCAAGAGGGCCGCTTTCACGTACTGGCCGGGGCCCTGGGGCGGTCTATCGGGTACCAAGTCCGACACCGCGTAGTAAACGGACTAACCTTGGTCGAGGTGTTCCTCCGTGCGGCCCCTGCCGGACCCCGATCTGCACAGCACAGCGGTGGCCATCACGGCCGAGAGCCCTGACCTGCTGTTGACCGCACTCGAAGACGGAGTGGCACGTGGCTCCTCCCGCACAGAACGACAATTCCCCGATCAAGGACCACCAGAACGACACCGACCAGCCGCCGGGCACCGGTGTCGTACCGATCTTCGCCATGATCGTCGCCCTGGTCTGCGCTATTTTCCTGGGCTTCACCCTGGTCATCGGCGGTTCGGTCTTCGCCAGGGTCATCCCGGGCCTGCCCGACGCCGGTGAGGCCGTGCGCTGGGGCATGCCGATCGCGAAGGCCTTCATGAACGTCGGGGCCGTCCTGACGATCGGCCTGCTGGTGATGGCGGTCCTGCTGCTGCCCTCCTACAAGGGACGCCTGTCCGACCAGGCCATCGGCTACGTACGCGCCGCCACCTGGGCCTCCCTCGGCTGGACCGTGGCCGCCGTGGCGACCCTGTACTTCCAGGCCTCCGAGTTCCTCGCCAAACCCATGGGCCAGGTCTCCATCGACGAGGTGACCGCCTTCGCGGGTTCGGTCTCCGGTGGCATCGCCCTGATGTTCGTCATCCTGATCACGACCGGAATCGCGCTGTTCGGTCGTACCTGCACCGGCGCCACCTCCGGCCTGTGGCTGCTCGTGGCCTCCCTGGTCGCGGTCACCCCGCCGGCCCTTACGGGACACTCGGCCTCCTCGGGTTCCCACGAACTCGCGGTCACCGGCCTGGCCCTGCACCTGATCTCCATCTGCGTGTGGGTGGGCGGCCTGGCCGCGGTCACCTACCACGCGGTACGAACCGATGGCGAGGCGCCGGCCACCGCCGCTCACCGGTTCAGTCGCATGGCGCTGTGGGCCTACGTCGGTGTCGCCGTCAGCGGTGCCGCCAGCGCCCTGGCCCGCCTCTACTCCCTGGAACACCTGTTCTTCACCGAGTACGGGCTCTTCATCGTCGCGAAGGTCGTGCTGTTCGTCGTCCTCGGCGGCTTCGGCTACGCGCACCGCAAATGGACGGTGAACCGGATCGCCGGGGCACCGGAGGGCGAGGACGGCCACGCCTTCCGACGCTGGAACTTCATCCGGCTGTCCGGGGTCGAGGTCGTCATCATGGCCGCGGTCATGGGGATCTCCGTGGGGCTGGGCCGTACCGCGCCGCCCCCGCCGCTGGAGAGCACCGTCGACCCGGCCGCCGCCATCCTGGGCTTCACCATCCCGTCCGCCATGAGCATGCAGAACCTGCTCACCCTGTGGCGCCCCGACCTGTTCTTCATCATGTTCGTGGTCGTCGCCGCAGGCCTGTACCTGGGTGGTGTGCGCCGGCTGGTCAAGCGGGGCGACAAGTGGCCGATCGGACGCCTCGTCGCCTTCCTCGCGGGGCTGCTGACCATCGTCCTGGTCCAACTCACCGGCTTCGCGACCTACGCGATGATCATGTTCTCGGCGCACATGATCCAGCACATGGTGTTGGCCATGGTCACCCCGATCCTGTTGGTGCTGGGCGCGCCGGCGACCCTGGCCCTGCGTGCCCTGAAACCGGCGGAGCGGCGGGGCGACCGGGGGCCGCGCGAATGGCTCAACGCCTTCCTCAACAGCCGCTACTCGAAGTTCTTCACCCACCCCGCGGTGGCCGCGCCGATCTTCGTGCTCAGCCTGTACGCCCTCTACTTCACGCCGCTGTTCGGCATGCTCATGAACGACCACCTCGGTCACCTGTTCATGGGTGTGCACTTCCTCGTCTCGGGTTTCCTCTTCTACTGGGTGATCATCGGTGTCGACCCGGCCCCGAGGAAGGTCCCGTTCCTGCTGCGCCTGCTGTTGCTGCTCGTGGTGATGGGGTTCCACGCCTTCTTCGGCATCGCCATCATGGAGCAGACCACGCCCATCGCCGCGGAGTACTACGGCCAGTTCGAGATCCCGTGGATGCAGGACCCGATGGCCGACCAGTACAAGGGCGGTGGCATCGCCTGGGCCCTGGGCGAGATCCCCACGCTCCTGGTGATGCTGGCGCTGGTGGTGCAGTGGTCGCGTGACGACGAACGTCAGGAACGTCGTCGGCAGCGGCACAGCAGCCGTGGCGATTCCGACGACTCCGACATGGACGCCTACAACGAGTACCTCGCCGAGCTCGACCGTCGTTCCCGTCAACAGCCGAACTGACACCGACCCTCGGTCGATCCCTCACGGGCCCCCTTCCAGGAGCGTGGAAAGGGGGCCCGACCCTTGTTCGCGACGATCACAGTTCAGGGGAGGCGGTGATGAGGCTCCGGGCGGTCTGGATCGCGGTCTCACAGGCGTCGTCCGCGCTGACCTGGACGAACAGGCTGTGTTCGTCGGAGGTGGCCAACTCCAGGTTGCAGGAGTCGGGGAAGGTCTCGGTGTAGCCGGGATAGCCCTCCACCGCCACGTACTCGTACGCCTCACCGCCCTCGAACGCCGCCGAGAGGGCGCGGGGGACCGGTGGCTCGTCCTCCCCGGCGTCGGGGTCGTGGGTCTCCACCCGCACGTCCACGCTGGAGTCGACCGCGTCGGTGAAGAAGCAGTTGTCGTCCGACTGCGGACTGCCGCTACCACCCTCGGCGAGCAGACCCAGGTCGATCGCGGTCTCGTCGGTCAGCAGGTCACAGGGGTGTCGGACGCTCGGATCCAGCGGGGGCACGTCGAACTGATCGATGGAGTCCCGCTCGGCCAGGTCGACCTCGCCACCGCAACCGCCGACCAGCATGGCCGCCACGGCCGCGACCGCCCACCTCCACCCGCGCATCCCGCCGCCCTCCGCACAACGAAGCCGGGGCTCCCCGATCAGGGGACCCCGGCACGAAGCTACAGAGCGTCGCCGCCCCCGGCGCCCTTGTGGCCGGAAACGGTCACGGGGGTGGACATCGGGTTCAGGAGATGAAGGCCGTCACACCGGTCACCAGGAGCGCCATGGCCAGACAGATCACCAGGCCGCCCACCAGCACCGAAGGGGTGGGTTTGATCCCCGCCAACCCGGTCTGGCCGCTCACCAGGGCCTGACGACGCGCCACCATCGGCAGCATGGCCGCGTTGACCGCGTACATCACGATCGCCACGACGCTCGCCCCGGCGAACCCCACCCAGAAGCCGGCTCCCGCCGACATCTCGTTCAGGGCGGTCAACGCCGGCAGCACCACCCACAGCACGATCGAGGCGACTCCGAAGGCGGTGAGCAACCGGGGAGAGGACCCCCGGGAACTCCCCGACACCACGAGCAGCAGGCCGAGCAGGGACGCCACCAGGATGGCGCCCCCGATTCCGAACACGACGATGTTGACCAGCGAATTCACGTTGGTCATTGTCCCACCGTCGGCCGGGCGCCCCGACCCGGGGTACCCGAGCGGCGATGGTCGGATCAGCCGTGGTGTTCCACGCTCGAACCGGCGGCGCTCTTGCGCACGGTCAAGCGTGTGGTCACCCGTCGGCGCAGGTCCGCCACGTGGCTCACCACGCCCACCGCCCGGCCGCCGTCGCGCAGCCGGTCCAACACGTCCAGGACCTCTTCCAAGGTGTCCTCGTCCAGGGTGCCGAACCCCTCATCGACGAACAGGGTGTCGATCTCGGTGCCGCCGGCCTCCGCGGTGGCCACGTCGCCCAGCCCCAGGGCCAGCGCCAACGAGCTGAAGAAGGTCTCTCCGCCCGACAGCGTCGCCGGGTCGCGTTCGAGTCCGGTCCAGGAGTCCAGCACGCGCATGCCCAGACCACCCGCGGAACGGGCCCGCCCGTCCCCGGCCGCCTTGTCGACGGTGTAGCGCAGTTCGTAACGGCCGTCCGACATGGTCAGCAGTCGGTCGTTGGCGGCCGCCACCACCTGCTCCAGCCGGGCCGCCAGGACGTAGGCGGACAACCGCACGCTGTCGGTGTTGTCCGGGGACGTGCCCGCGGCCAGGGTGCTCAGCCCCTGCGCGATCGCGTAGCGGCGCAGCACCGGCTCCGAACCCGCCATCCGATCGGCCAGCTCGGCGCGCAGATCACCCAACCGGCGCGCCCGATCGGCGAACATGCCCTGCCAGGTCAAGACACGTTCGGCGGCGTGCTCGGCGGTGGCGGCCACGGTCTCCAACGCGATCAGGTCCGGTGGCTCCTGCTCACCGGCGGCCACGAGTTCGGGATCGGCCAAGCGTTCCCGAACCGCCGCCCACTGATCGTCGAAGTCACGAGTGCGACGGCGCAGGTCCCGACGCTCCCGATCGTCCAGCGCGGCCTCCAGGACCTCGGCCTCGTCGGTGAACCCGGTCTCGGCCCGGGCCGCCTCGGCCTCGGCCCCGGCGGCGCGCAGCTCCTCGGCGGCCCGTGCGCGCTGGTCCATCGCCTCGGCGGTCCCGCGCAACAGGTCGGCCTCGCCGGTCAGGCGCGCGATGCGTTCGGGCAGTCCGGCGTCGGCGCCACGGGCCTCGTCCAGCAGCGCCGTGAGCCGTTCGTATTCGGCCTGTGCGCTCTCCCGACGGGCCAGGAACTCACCCTCCTGGCGGCTCAGCGCGCCCACACGCTCCTCGGCGTGCCGTAGCTCCTCGCGGAGCCGGACCAGCTCCTGTTCCAGGTTCTTACGCTCACCGACGGCGGCGCGGGCCTCGGCCAAGCGGGCACGTGCGGCCCCGACCTCCTCCTCCGCGCTCGTGACGGTGCGATCCTCCGCGACCCTGGCCTCGGCCTCCAACCGACCCCGGACCCGCTCCACCGCGCGCTCGGCCGTCGACCGGTCCGTGGCGGCCCGCTCCGCGGCGGCATGGGCCTCCTTCTCCCGGTCGGCGGAGACCAGGCCGCCCTCGCTCGGCGTCGCGGGGGAGGGGTGTTCGACCGATCCGCACACCGCGCACGCCGACCCCTCGGCCAGATCGGTGGCGAGCTCGGCCGCCATCTGTCCGATCCGCCGCTTCGATAGGTCCTGTGCGTGGTCCACGGCCCGCTGCGCGGTGTCCACGACCGTTCGCCGGGTCTCCTGCGCCCGCTCCAGTTCCACGGTGAGCCGCTCGTGCGCCACGGCCGCCGTGTGCCGCTTCTCCGCCAACGTCAACGCGTCCTGGGCCGTCTCCACCGACCCGGCGTGTTCGCGTACCCGTTCCAGTTCCCGCTCGACGGCGGTCACCTGGATCGGCAGTGTCTCCTTACGCTCCCCGGCCCGCTCCGACTCGGCGCGGACCCCGGTCAGCCGCCGGTCCAGGTCGGCCAGTTCCCCGCGCAGTGCCCGGCGGCGTTCGGCGTCACCACGCAGCAGCTCCAGTCGGGCCAGTTCGTCGCGGCGTCCCCGCTCGGCGGCACGCAACGACTCCGCGCCGGTCGAGGTGGTCACGTCCAGGTCGGGCAGGCCCGCCACCAACGACAATCGGTCGGTGACGGCCAACTCCGCCTTGTCCAGTTCGGTGCGGCGGTGGTCACGGGCGCGCAGGAACGGCAGCACGGCGTCGGTGCGCTCCGCGGCGGTCAGGCGTTCCTCGGAACGGGCGCGCCAGGGCCGGTGTTCCTCCAACACCGCGCTCCGCTCCCGGGCCTGGTCGAGCCGGGCACGCCGCTCCCCCAGCGAGCGCCCCTCGGTCAGCGCCCGCCGGGCCAGGTCCCGGGCGAACGTGAACTCATCCATGAGCGGTTCGGTGTCCCGAACGGTCGCGGCGGTGACCACGGCCAGCTCGGTGGCCCAAGCGCTCAACTCGGCCGGGTCCGACTCCTGTGGCGTGGTGGAGCGGCCCACCTCGGCGATCCGACCGGCGACCTCGCGCACTCGTTCCTCGGCCGAACGCACCTCGCGTTCGAGCCTGCGAGTGTGGCCGCCCAGCCATTCCTCCACGTCCCGGAACACCCGGGTGTTGAAGATCCGCTCCAAGGACTTGCGGCGGTCGTCCGACTTGGCCCGCAGGAACTGGGCGAAGTCGCCCTGGGGCAGCATGACGATCTGGCAGAACTGGGTGAGGGTGAGCCCCACCTGGTCACCGATGAACTGTCCGGCCTCGTCGGGGCGAGTGGTGACCGGCTGCCACGTTCCCTCCAGCAGCTCCTGGACCACCACCTTCTGGTTCTGGGTGACGGTGCCGGTGCCTCGCTTTTTGGGACGCTCCCAGCGGGGCTTGCGGTTGATCCGGATCCGGCGCCCTCGGATGGTGAACTCCAGGGTCACCTCCGGCTCCAGGTCCGGTGGCGCGTGGTCGCTCTTGGGGGAGCGGTCCTTGCTGCGGGCCCCGGGGACGCTTCCGTACAGCGCGAAGCAGACCGCGTCCAGCACGGAGGTCTTGCCCGCCCCGGTGGGGCCGTGGACGAGGAAGAGCCCGCCCTGGCCGAGCCGATCGAAGTCCACCCGTTCGGTACCGGCGAAGGGGCCGAACGCGGTCATGGTGAGATCGTGCAGGCGCATCAGTGGATCCCTTCCTGGAGCCGGACCTCTTCGACGGCCCGGTCCACGAGCGCGCGCTCGTCCGGGGTGGCGGGTGCGCCGCGGGCCCATTCGACGAAGTCGGCGACCACGTCGCGTTCGGGGCGTTCGGCGATCGCGCCGGTGACGGGTCGCCGGTCGGGCGCGCCGCCCTCGGGGGCGAACTCCAACAACAGGGCGTGGGGGAATCGTTCGCGCAGCCGCTCCATGGGCCGGGCCGGCCGACGCGGGTCGGTGAGGGTGACCTGTAGCCAGTGACCGGTGTAACGCTCCCAACCGGTGCCGGTGAGCAGGTCGTCGAGGCGCCCGCGGATCCGGGCGAGGGGACGCGGCACCGGGGCGTCCACGAACTCGGCCCCGGCGAACCCGTCGGCGTCCAACTCCACCACCCAGCAGCCCTTGCGGTGGCGTTCCTCGGAGAAGGAGTAGGCCAGCGGGCTGCCCGGGTAACGCACGGTGGGGGTGATGGTCTGTCGGCCGTGCAGGTGGCCCAGAGCGACGTAGTCGACCCCGTCGTAGATCGAGGCGGGCACGTGCGAGGCACCGCCCACGGAGATGTCGCGTTCGCTGTCGGAGCCCTCGCCGCCGGTGACGAAGGCGTGCGAGAGCACCACCGAACGGGTGCCGGGGCGCTCGTCCAGGTCGGCCCGGATCAGACCCATGGCGTGTCCGATCACCGCGGGGTGCCCACGTTCGGTCAGGTCCCAGTGGTGCCGGGCGATCTCCGGTTCCAGGTAGGGGATGCCGTAGAAGGCGACCGGTCCGTGCTCGTCGTCGATGACCACCGGTTCGCCCACCCCCTCCAGGGAGCTGCGCAGGTGGATCCCGGCGGCGTCGATGAGGTCGGTGGCGAAGGCCATGCGGGTGAGGGAGTCGTGGTTTCCACTGATCAGCACGGCGCGCGCCCCGGTCGCGCGGATCCGTCCCAACGCCCGGTCGAACAGGCGCACGGCGTCCACCGGTGGCAGGGCGCGGTCGTAGAGGTCCCCGGCGACCACGACCACGTCGATCCGTTCGGCGTGGATGGTGTCGACGAGGTGGTCCAGGAACGCGGCCTGGGCGTCGATGAGGTTCTCCCGGTGGAAGGAGCGACCCAGGTGCCAGTCCGATGTGTGCAGCAGGCGCATGGAAGTGGACATTACCCAAGTCGCGGGTGTTCCCGTCGGGAGAACCGGCGATCCTACAGCTTTCGGGCCAGGGTGAGCCCGTCGCCGAGGGGGAGCAGGACCTGGGAGACCCGGTCGTCGGCCACCAGACGGTCGTTGAAGTCGCGGATGCCCTGCACGTGGGGCGCGGTCTGCTCGGGGTCGATCACCCGCCCGTGGGAGAGGGTGTTGTCGGCCAGCAGCAGTCCGCCGGGACGGATCCGCGGGACGAGTTCCTCCCAGTAATCGAGGTAGCCGGTCTTGTCCGCGTCCAGGAACGCCAGGTCGAACCGGGTGTCCTCGGGCAGGGCGCGCAGGGACTCCAGGGCCGGTCCGATCCGCAGCTCGATCTTGTCGGAGACCCCGGCTCGCTCCCAGTAGCGGCGGGCCACCGACGTCCACTCCTCGCTGATGTCCAGCGCCAGGAGGGTGCCGTCGTCGGGAAGGCCGCGGGCGAAGCAGATGGAGGAGTAACCGGTGAACGTACCGACCTCCACCGCGTTCCGGGCCCCGGACAGCCGCGTGAGAAGGGTGGTGAACGCTCCCTGCTCGGGGCCGATCTGCATGCCCCGCTGCTGGGGGAAGAGCCGAGCGGTCTCCTCGGCCAGGTCGGCGAGGACGGAGTCGACCTGTTCGCTGTGGGCGACGACGTAGGCGTGCAGTTCCGGGGTGAGGCCTTCTGAGGTTCGAGTCACCCGCACAACCCTAGGACCCCGGCCCGGCCCAGGCCAGGACCGCGACCGGGGAGGATCAGTGCTGGGGGAGCAGGGTGGGCCAGTCGAAGAGGTAGATCGACCCGACGACGACACCGATGGTGAGCAGCGGGGTGACGACCTTCTTCTCCACGGGACCGTCGGTGACGAAGCCCCGACCCTGCCCGATGCGCTTCTTCCAGAACGGCCAGAAGATCGGGACGCCCATCTTGGTGATCATGTCGCCGAAGAAGTGCAGGATCACGCCGAAGGCGACCGCCAGGCCGAGCCAGGTGTAGTTCAGACCGGCCGCGTACAGGCCCAGGGTGATCGCCGCGGTGCCCAAGGCGTTGATGATCCCCGACGCGGCCCGGTTCTTGTCCAGACCGAAACCCAGCCCCTGGAGGGCGATACCGATGAGCAGGAACACGAACACCTGGACGGCCAACTCCGACCACAGGGCCAGGGCGGTGACCAGGACACCCATCAACGCGGCGAAGAAGAACGAGTGCGTTCCCATCCGGTGACCGCCGAAGGCCCAGTTCAGAATGTCACTGAGGACCTCGGTGACCTTCCCGTAGGTCTTGGTCACCGTCGCGCTCTTGTGGTCCACGTCGGGCAGGAGGGCCGCCCCCGCGCACACCAAGGATCCGGCGACGATTTCACCCGGGCCCAGTTCGAAACTGAGACCGAGGAATTCCTTGCCTTGGACGAGCGGAACGACCGCCATCCAACCGACCACGCCGCTCAGTGCGTGAGAGTGCCCCATCATGGCGGGAACCGTAGCGGAAGTCCTCTATTCGCCGCGAATCGGTGTTCGGGTTTCGGTCGACCGATGAAGACCCTTTCGCCACTCCGATCCCGCGAAACGACCCTGATTCCCGCCGTAGGAGTCGAATGTGTTGCGATATCCCGCCTCACCTCGGAGATGATTGACGCTCGTCACAACCTGTTGGTAGACAACCAACCACCCCCAGGTGGCCAGGCCACCACCCCACGATGAATCGACAGGGGCCGTCATGACACAGCACCCACCTCCCACCGGCGCCCTTTTTCGCCGGACGCTGGCCTCCACCGGCGCGCTGATCCTGCTCGGGGGGCTGTCCGCGGTACCCGCGGCGGCCGAAGAGTCCGACGCGAACACCCTCACCGTGGCCATCTCCCAGCAGGTGGACTCGTTCAACCCGTTCACGGCGCAGTTGGCCGTCACCACCAACATCCTCAGACACGTCTACGACAGCATCGTGACGGTCGACCCGGAGACCAACGAGCCCGCGCCCTCCCTCGCGGAGAGCTGGGACACCTCCGATGATGGTCTGACCTGGACCTTCAACCTCCGTGACGACGTCTTCTTCACCGACGGCGAGCAGCTCACCGCCGACGACGTCGCGTGGACCTTCACCACCATCATGGAGAACGACGCCGCGGCCATCGCCTCGGGCAACTACGTCGCCGGGTTCGAGGAGGTCATCGCCGAGGACGACCAGACCGTGGTCATCGAACTCGACGAGCCCCAGGCCACCATGACCGCGCTCAACGTCCCGATCGTGCCCCGGCACGTGTGGGAACCGATCGTGGAGGAGGAGGGCGAGGCCTTCTCCGACTACGCCGGCGACGACTTCCCCACGGTCGGCAGCGGACCCTTCGCCCTCACCGAGCACTCCCGAGGCGAGCACATCCGTCTGGAGGCCAACCCCGACCACTGGCGTGGCCCGGCCGGCTTCGACGAGCTGTACTTCCGTTACTACTCCGAGAAGGACGCCGCCGTCGAGGCGCTGCGCAGCGGCGAGGTCTCCTTCGTCTACGAACTGACCGACGCCCAGGTCACCTCCCTGGAGTCGACCGAGGACATCGCGGTCAACATCGCCGACGGCAAGCGGTTCCAGGCCTTCACGATCAACCCGGGCGCGGAGACCCAGGACGGTGAGGCGTTCGGCGACGGACACCCCGCGCTCCAGGACCGGACCCTGCGCCAGGCCATCGTCATGGGCATCGACAACGAGGAGATCGTCCAGCAGGGCGCCAACGGCCAGGCCGTCGCGGCCGGTGGCTACATCCCGCCGCGCTACACCGACTTCCACTGGTCGCCCGAGGGCGAGGAGGCCACCCTCGACTTCGACCCGGACGCCGCCAACGAGATGCTCGACGAGGCCGGCTACGAAAGGGGCGACGACGGGGTGCGCGTCTCACCCGACGACGACCGCCTCGAACTGCGCATGCACGTGCACTCCGACCGCCCGGACAACGTCCAGGCCGGACAGGTCATCGCCGAGCGCCTCGCCGACATCGGCATCGAGATCGACAACCAGACCGTCGACCCGGGCATCCTGAGCGACGCCCTCTACGACGCCGAGTACGACCTCATCTTCACCGGGTGGACGGTCAACCCCGACCCCGACTACGTGTTCAGCATCCACACCTGCGACGCGCTGCCGACCGAACCGGGCACCATGCAGGGCGACGCCTACTTCTGCGACGAGGAGTACGACGAGCTCTACGAGGCGCAGCTGAGCGAGTACGACCACGAGGCCCGCGCCGAGATCGTCCACCAGATGCAGGAGATCCTCTACGAGGAGGCCGTGGTCAACGTCCTGGCCTACCCGAACATCATGGAGGCCTACCGGACCGACCACATCGAGAGCATCCAGCTGGAGCCGACCGAGGGCGGCAACATCTGGGGCCAGGACGGCTACTGGGCCTGGTGGTCCGCCCAGCCCGCTGAAGGCGGATCCGACGCGAACGGCGGCGGGATCTCCACCGGGGTGGGCATCGGCATCGGCGTCGTGGTCCTCGTCCTGCTCGCCGGTGGCGCGTTCCTGTTCTTCCGCAACCGTTCCACCGTGGAGGACCGCGAGTGACGACCACGCCCATCGAGGTGGACGGACCGGACGGGGCGGGGGCCGATGGGCTCCCCGCCCCGGCGGCCCCGGGGGGAGGGCACCGGGCACGACGGGTGATCACCTACGTGGCCGGCCGCCTGATGACCGCGGTCGTGTCCCTGTTCGCCGTGATCGTCGCCGGGTTCTTCCTCTTCCGGATCCTGCCCGGCGACCCCGTCCGCGCCATGACGGAGGGACGCGAGGTCACCGCCGAACAGCGGGCGGAGCTGCGCCGCCAGTTCGGCCTCGACCAGCCCCTGTGGCGACAGTTCCTCGACTACGCCGAAGGGCTGATCCACCTCGACCTGGGTGTGTCCTTCCAGTACCGCGAACCGGTCGTGGACCTCATCCTGGAACGTCTGGGGCCGACCATCCTGCTCGCCGGTACCGGCACGGTCATCGCCGCGCTGCTCGGCCTGTTCCTGGGCTCGCGCGCCGGTTGGAGGCCGGGCGGGCGCGGCGATCGGGTCAACACCGCCGTCGCGCTGTTCTTCTGGTCGGTGCCCACCTTCTGGCTCGGCCTGCTCCTCATCGTCCTGCTGGCCTCCGGCCGCGGCTTCATGCCCGGCCTGTTCCCGACCGGCGGCATGGTCGACCCGGGCCTGACCGGCCCCGTGGAACGTGCGCTGAGCACCGCCCAGCACATGGTCCTGCCGGTCACCACGATGGTGGCGGTGATCTACGCCCAATACCTGATGATCATGCGCTCCTCCCTCATGGACGAGAAGGGGGCGGACTACCTGACCACCGCCCGCGCCAAGGGGTTGCGCGACGTCCTGGTCAGGCGCAGGCACGCCGTGCCCAACGCGCTGCTGCCCACCGTCACCCTCATCTTCCTCAACCTCGGACAGGTCGTGTCCGGGGTGATCCTGGTGGAGACGGTCTTCTCCTGGCCCGGCCTCGGCCAACTCTTCTACTCCGGCCTGGAAGTCCCCGACCTCGGCCTCGTCCAAGGTCTGTTCGTGGTCTTCGCGGCCTCGGTGATCCTCATGAACCTCCTGGCCGACCTGGTGTATCCGCTGCTCGACCCCCGGGTGCGCCCATGAGCGCCCCCACCGAACCCGCGCCCGGCACGGCGGTCTCGCCCCGCGCCCTGGCCCGGAAACGACGTCGTGAGGCCCTGGGTCGGTTCGCCCGCGACTACGCGCGCAACCGCGCCGGCCTGTTCGGCCTGGCCTCGCTGCTCACGATCGGCGTGCTCGCCCTGACCGCGCCCCTGTTCGTGGACCAGGCGCACCTGACCATCACCGGTGCGCCCGGTGACAGCTACCAGCCGCCCAGCACGGAGTTCCCGCTGGGCACCGACAACTTCGGCCGTTCGATCCTGGACCTGATCATCTGGGGCGCGCGCGTCTCGTTGACGGTCGGGCTGCTGGCCACGTTCGTCTCCGTCACCCTGGGCACCCTGGCCGGGGTGACCGCCGGTCACTTCGGCTCCTCCGGAGGGGTGGGCGGCCGAGTGGTCTCCTCGGTGATCATGCGCGTCACCGACTGGTTCCTGGTGCTGCCCACCCTGGTCCTGGCGGTGGCCCTGGCCGCGGTGCTGCCGCGCGGCACCGGCACCATCATCCTCGCGATCGGGCTCACCGTCTGGCCGCCCACCGCCCGACTGGTGCGCGCCCAGACGCTGGCGGTGGAGGCCCGACCCTACGTGGAACGCGCCCGGGCCCTGGGCGGCGGCCACGCCCACGTCATGGGCTGGCACGTGCTGCCGAACGTGATGCCGGTGGTGCTCGCCCAGACCACGCTGTTGGTGGCGACCTCGATCATCGCCGAGTCCACCCTCGCCTTCCTGGGGATGGGCGACCCCACCACCATCTCCTGGGGTGGCATCCTCCAGGCCGCACGCACCTCCGGGGCGATCAGCGCCGGGATCTGGTGGTACATCGTCCCACCCGGGCTGGCCATCGCCGTGGTCGCGCTGTCCTTCACCCTGTGCGGGCGCGCGGTCGAGTCCGTCATCAACCCACGTCTGAGGGGAGGAGCCGGGTGAGCGGCCTTCTCGACGTCCGGGACCTGCGCGTCACCTACGCTACCGGTGGGGGTGAGATCCCGGCGGTGCGCGGCGTGAACCTGTCCCTGGGCCGCGGTGACACCCTCGGTGTGGCGGGGGAGTCCGGCAGTGGCAAGTCCACCGTGGCCCTGGCGCTGCTGCGCCTGCTGCCCGCCACCGCCCGCGTCACCGGGGACATCCTGCTGGAGGGCGAGAACGTCCTGGAGATGAAGTGGGGACGCCTGCGCGCCGTGCGCTGGGTCGGTGCCTCGGTGGTCTTCCAGGGGGCCATGCACTCCCTCAACCCGGTCAAGCGGATCGGCGACCAGATCGCCGAGCCCCTCGTGCTGCACCGGACCGTGAAGTCGGACCGGGTCGCTACCCGGGTCACCGAACTCCTGGAACAGGTGGGCCTGCCGGTCTCCCGTTCCCAGGACTATCCCCACCAGTTGTCCGGGGGACAACGCCAGCGGGTGATGATCGCGATGGCCCTGGCCTGCGAGCCGCGGCTGATCATCGCCGACGAGGCCACCACCGCCCTGGACGTCATGATCCAGGCGCAGATCCTCGCGTTGCTGCGCGGGCTGGTCGAGGAGACCGGCATCGGCATGCTGATGATCAGCCACGACCTGTCCGTACTGGCCGCCACCTGTGATCGGCTCGCGGTCATGTACGCCGGTCGGATCGTGGAGGAGGGGCCGGCGCGGGACGTGGTGCACCGGCCCGCCCACCCGTACGCGAGCGCGCTCAGCGCCGCCTTCCCCAAGATCGGCGACCCCGCCTCCCGACTGGCCCCGCGCGGCCTGCCGGGCGACCCACCGGACCCGGCCGACCCACCGTCGGGCTGCGTGTTCCGACCGCGCTGCGCGGTGGCCGAGTCGGTGTGCGCCACCGTGGACCCGCCACTGTGGCCGGTCCACCCCGGCGCCGACGGGCACGCCGACCGGCACGCGGCGTGCGTGCACGTGGGGCCGGGATCACTCTCGAAGGAGAGCGAGGGCGTCGACCCGACCGGGGAGACCAGCACAGAGGAGACGAGCCGTTGAGCGCCGACACCGCCCCCCGCCCGCCCTCCGCCGACGCCGAGGCGCGGACACCGCCCGTCCTGCGGGCCGACTCCGTGGAGGTGGCCTTCACGGCCGGGTTCGCCCCCGGCGGAGGGCGGGGCACCGCCCGTGCGGTGGACGGCGTTCACCTGGACGTGGCGCCCGGGGAGATCGTGGCCCTGGTCGGGGAGTCCGGCTGTGGCAAGACCACCCTGGCCCGCACGCTCCTGGGATTGGAGCGGCCCACCGCCGGCCGGGTGTTGTTCGAGGGCGAGCCGCTGCGCTACCGCTCCCGTGACCTGCGGTCCTACCGGCGCCGAGTGCAGCTCGTGCAGCAGGACCCGATGGGTTCGCTCAATCCGAGGCGCACCGTATACGAGTCGGTGGTCGAGGGTCTTCGTGTGCACGAGGGCACCACGGTCGACGAGTCGGAACGGGTGGAACGCGCGCTGTCCCGCGCCGGTCTGCGCCCGCCCGAACGCTTCCTCTCGCGCTACCCGCACGAGCTGTCGGGGGGCCAACGCCAGCGTGTGGTGATCGCCGGAGCCCTGGTCCTGGACCCCGAGGTGCTGGTGGCCGACGAACCGGTGGCGTCCCTGGACGCCTCGGTGCGCGGCGAGATCCTGCGACTCTTGCTGGAGTTGCGCGACGAACTGGGGTTGTCCGCCCTGGTGGCCACGCACGACCTCGGCCTGGCCTGGAACATCGCGGACCGGGTGGCCGTGATGTACCTGGGACGAGTGGTGGAACTGGGCACGGTGGAGGAGGTGCTGTCCTCGCCCGCGCACCCGTACACGCGCGCCCTGCTGTCGGTGCTGCCCGACTCCGGTGTGGAGGAGGGGCCGGTGGTGCTCAGCGGTGAGCCACCGGACCCCAAGCAGGTGCCTCCGGGGTGCCGTTTCCATCCGCGCTGCCCGATCCTGGCCTCAGGGGAGGCCGAGAGGGCAGGGGTGGCCGACCGGTGCGTGAGCGTGGATCCGGCGATCCTGAGCGGCGGGGCCGAGCGTCGCGTGGCCTGCCACTGGGCGGCCGCCGACGAGTCCGGTCGCCTGCCCGAACGGGCCACCTGACCGACCGAACCACTGACCGTGGACGGCTCCGGGACTCGGGGTTCCACACCTTGTCCCCGGCCGCGAGGCCCCGGCGTCCGGGCCCGGACGTGAGGTGCGCGAGTCACCGGTGGGAGCGGTGGGACAGGTGCGGCACGAGGTCTTCGAGGTGGGCCTTGACCAGCGGGGACGTGACGTGGGCGCGGCACGGGGGCGAGTCTCCCGTTCAATGTGACTCAGATCACTTTTTGTGCGGGTAAGGCCGGCGTCGACACCTCCCGCGCGAGAAGCGTGTGGCCGGCGGGTGTGCCGACAGGATGTCGGTCCACCCGCCGGCCGCCCTCGATCCGGTTGGGGTGATCGCACATGTTCACCGTCGCGGCGCTCCGGGCAGGACCCTTGAGGTGTCACTCCGAGGGAGTCAACCCATGCCGCACATGACCACGGAAGACGTTCACGAGTACATCAACGGGATCTGTTTCAAGACCGGCCCTCCCGGCAAGGTCGGGGCCGAGACCGAATGGTTGGTCACCGACCCCGAACGTCCCACCGCACCCGTCACCATCGACCGTCTCGCGGAGCTCGTGGAGGCCTGTGGCCCCCCGCCCGCGGGAAGCCGGATCACCTTCGAACCGGGCGGCCAGATCGAGCTCAGCTCACCGGCGTTGCCGGGACTCGCCCAAGCCCACGAGGCCCTCGCCGTCGACCTGCGGCACGTCGAGAAGGCCCTCACGGGCGCCGGACTGTACCTGGCCGAGACCGCGCTCGACCCCGTACGTCCGCCCGAACGACAGCTCCGATCTCCCCGTTACACGGCGATGGAGCGTTTCTTCGACCGACACCGCCACGCCAGTGGCCGCACCATGATGTGCAGCTCCGCGTCCATCCAGGTGTGCCTGGACAACGGAGCGGACGCCGCCGACATCCGTGGGCGTTGGCGGTTCCTGCACCGTCTGGGCCCCGTCCTGGTCGCCGCCTTCGCCAACTCGGCCGTCTGGCGAGGCCACCCGACCGGCTGGAAGTCCTCCCGGTGGGCCATCTGGGCGGCCACCGACGCGACCCGCACCCGACCCGTGCTGGAACCCGGCCCCGAGACCGATCCCGCCACCGCCTGGGCCGAGTACGCCCTGGGCGCGCGGGTGATGGCCCTGCCCGAGATCCCCGGTGGGGGCGGTGCCTGGACCGCCGACCCGGGGATCACCCTGGCCGACTGGGTCGACGGGCGGGGCCCGCGTCCGGTGACCCTCGCCGACCTGGAGTTCCATCTGAGCACCCTGTTCCCGCCCATCCGCCCGCGCGGCTGGTGGGAACTGCGCATGATCGACACCGTGCCCTTGCGCTGGTGGCCGGTCCCGGTGGCGCTCGCCGCCGCCCTGACCGACGACCCACGGGCCAGGGCCATCGCGGAGGAGGCCACCGAGCGCCTGTGCCGCGGCGCCGCGCCCACTCCCACGCTGTGGCTGCGCTCCGCCCGACTGGGCCCCGAGGACGCCGATGTCGCCGCGTGCGCGAGGGCCTGCTTCGACGCCGCGACAGAGGCCCTGCCCCGCATGGGCGCGGCCGGGCTCGCCGCACTCGTCGACGAGTACGCCGACCACTACGTTCGGCGAGGGCTGTGCCCCGCCGACACCGCTCTCCAGGTGCCCGCGCCGCGACCCGCCGACTCGACGGTCACCGCGCGCCGGCACCCCGCCCACCGTGGAGGTTCGTCATGAGCCTGGAACAGGAACGCGCCAAGGAACGCATCGCCGCCGAACTCGACCACAGCAGGCGGCACAGCAGGGAACTGACCATCGATGCCCTCGACGAGGACGAACTGCTCGCCCAGCACTCCCCGTTGATGTCGCCCCTGGTCTGGGATCTGGCGCACGTGGGCAACTACGAGGAGCAGTGGCTGCTCCGTGCCGCGGGCCGCCGCGAGGCACTGCGCCCGGACATCGACGGGCTCTACGACGCCTTCGAGAACCCGCGCGCGGACCGGGTCACCCTGCCGCTGCTGCGTCCCGACGAGGCGAGCGAGTACAACGCGCGGGTGCGGCGGGAGGTCCTCGACACCCTGGACGGCGCCGACCTGTCCGTCCCCCCGCCGACACCGGGCGAGGTGACGCCCTCGGAACACTCCCTGCTCGAAGCGGGCTTCGTCTTCCACATGGTCATCCAGCACGAGTTCATGCACGGAGAGACCATGCTCGCCACCCACCAGCTGCGTCGTGGCGCTCCCGTCCTGCTGGAGAAGGCCTCCGTCCTCGGGCCGGTGAGCCCTCCACCGGCCCGAGAGGTCCTGGTCCCGGCCGGCCCCTTCACCTTGGGCACCGACGACGACCCGTGGTCCTTCGACAACGAACGCCCCGCGCGTACTGTCGACCTCCCCGCCTTCTGGATCGACACCGCCCTCGTGACCAACGCCGCCTACCAGGAGTTCATCGCCGACGGCGGCTACCGGGACCCGCGCTGGTGGAGCCCCGCCGGCCGGGAGTGGGCTCGTGCCAGGGACGCCGCGGCACCGGCCTTCTGGACCCTGGAGAACGGCCTCTGGACCCGCCGCCGCTTCGGTCGACACGAGGAGGTGCCGCCGAACGAGCCCGTCCAACACGTGAGCTACCACGAGGCCGAGGCCTACGCCCGTTGGGCGGGCAAACGGCTGCCCACCGAGGCCGAGTGGGAGAAGGCGGCCCGGTTCGACCCCGCCACCGGACGCTGCCACCGCTTCCCCTGGGGCGACGCCGAACCCGAACCACGCCACGCCAACCTCGGTCGGCGTCGGCTCGGACCCGACCCGGTGGGCACCCACGCCGACGGCGCCTCCCCGCTCGGCGTCCAACAACTCATCGGGGACGTGTGGGAGTGGACCTCCACCACCTTCCACGGTTACCCGGGGTTCCGATCCTTCCCCTACCGCGAGTACTCGGAGGTCTTCTTCGACGACGGCTACAAGGTCCTGCGCGGAGGGTCGTGGGCCACCCATCCCGCCGCCGTGCGTTCCACCTTCCGCAACTGGGACCACCCGATCCGACGACAGATCTTCAGCGGCTTTCGTTGCGCACGCGACGCGGACCGCGCCTGATGTGCCGCCACCTCGCCTACCTGGGCCCGCCGCGCACGTTGCACGAGCTGCTGTACACGGCGCCGCACTCGCTGTTCGTCCAGTCCTGGGCGCCCCGACACCAGCGGTACGGAACCGTCAACGCCGACGGGTTCGGTGTCGGTTGGTACCCGCCGGGGCCCGGGCCGGAGGCGACCGAAGGGCCCACGCCACCCCTGCGCTACCGGAGGGCCATGCCGATCTGGGGTGACTCCTCCTTCGGTGACACGGCCCGCGCCATCACCTCCGGGTGCGTGGTCGCGGCCGTGCGCGACGCCACCGTCGGCTTCGGTTCCGAGGAGTCCGGCGCCCAACCCTTCCGGGCGGACCACCTGCTGTTCAGCCACAACGGGGCGGCCAAGGACGACCACGCGCTCGCCGTGGCGCTCGGCTCGCCCCCGCTCCCGGACGCCCTGGAGGCGCGGGCGCCGGTGGACTCGGCCCCGTTGTTCGCGCACACGCTGCGGCTGTGGCGGGCCTCCGGTGATCTGCCGGGGGCCCTGGCCGCCGTGGTGCGCCGGGCCCGCGAACACTCCGAGGGTCGTTACAACCTGCTGGCCGGGGACGGCACGACGATCGTCGGCACGACCGCCGGGGACACCCTGTTCACCCTGCGTCGGCCCGGACGCGCGGAGGGGGAGGGCGACGAGGTCTTCCTGGCCTCCGAGCCCTTCGACGATGGGCGCGGCTGGCGGGAGGTCCCCGCGGAGTCCTTGGTGGTCGCCACCCGGGAACACACCGACATCCGGCCGCTCGGCTGACCGGTATGGGAAACAGGAGGCAACATGTTCCGGATCGACCGAAACCTCACCGCGGACGACCTCGACAAGGCGTTGCGCGCCGACGTCGCCGAAGGCCTCACCGCCCACCCCAAACGGCTCCCGCCCAAGTGGTTCTACGACGAACACGGCAGCGCCCTGTTCGAGGACATCACCCGGCTGCCCGAGTACTACCCCACCCGTGCCGAACGCGGCATCCTCGAACGGCGCTCGGACGAGATCGCCCGGACCGCCGACGCCGTCACCCTCATCGAGCTCGGATCCGGCTCCGGGGTCAAGACCCGGCTGCTGCTCGACGCCCTGCGCCGCCACGGTGCCCTGAAACGCTTCGTCCCCGTCGACGTCAGCGGTGACTTCCTCGCGGACTCCGCCCGACGCGTCGCCGACGAGCATCCCGACCTGGACGTACACGCCGTGGTCGGTGACTTCGAACACCACCTCGGTCTGTTGCCGGTCAACGACCACGACGGGCGTCGCCTGCTGGCCGTCCTGGGATCCACCATCGGCAACCAGGCTCCCGCCGAACGCGCCGGGTTCCTGCGCGACGTGCGCGGCGCCCTCGACCCGGGCGACACGCTCCTGCTCGGCGCCGACCTGGTCAAGGATCCGGCGCGCCTGGTCGCCGCCTACGACGACTCCCAGGGCGTCACCGCGGCCTTCGACCGCAACGTCCTCTCGGTGATCAACCGGCGACTGGGCGGGGACTTCGACCCGACGGCCTTCGACCACCTGGCCGTGTGGAACGCCGAGCACGAGTGGATCGAGATGCGCCTGCGCGCCCGCTCCCACCAGCGCGTCCGGGTGGCCGACCTCGACCTGGAGGTCGACTTCGCACCCGGAGAGGAGATGCGCACCGAGATCTCCGCCAAGTTCCGTCGTGAGGGGCTCACCGAAGAACTGGACTCGGCCGGTTTCACCCTCACCCACTGGTGGACCGACCCGGCCGGTGACTTCTCCCTCAACCTGTCCACCGTCCGCTGAACCACCCGGTGACCGCGCACCGCGCCGACACCGCGCCACGGCCCCACCACCTGGACTCCGGTACGCTCGTCCCGTGTTCAAGGTAGGAGTTTTCGGCGCCGATGGGCGCATGGGGTCAGAGGTCGTCAAAGCGGTTCAGGCCGCCGACGACATGGAACTCGTCGCGGGCGTGGACGCCGGCGACGATCGTGACGCGGTGCTGGGGGCCGACTACGTCGTCGATTTCACCCACCCCGACGTGGTGATGGACAACCTTCGGTGGTTGATCGACAACGGCATCCACGCCGTCGTCGGCACCAGCGGCTTCGACGAGACGAAGCTGGCGAGCGTCCGCGAGGCGCAGGCCGCGAAACCGGGTGCGAAGGTGCTCATCGCCCCGAACTTCGGCATCGCCGCGGTGCTGATGATGCACTTCGCGAAGAAGGCCGCGCCCTACTTCGACTCCACCGAGATCATCGAGCTGCACCACCCGAACAAGGCCGACGCGCCCAGCGGTACGGCCTACCGGACCGCCGAGCTGGTCGCCGAGGCCCGCCGCGAGGCCGGCACCGCGCCGATGCCGGACGCCACCACCTCCGAGATCCCGGGCGCCCGCGGCGCCGACGTGGAGGGCGTCCGCGTCCACGCGCTGCGCATCCAGGGCCTGATCGCCCACCAGGAAGTGGTCTTCGGCACCGACGGCGAGACCCTGAAGATCCGCCACGACTCGATGAACCGCACCTCGTTCATGCCGGGTGTCCTGCTCGGCGTACGTCGAGCAGCGGACCTGCCCGACCCCCTGACGCTGGGCCTGGAGCCCCTCCTGGGCCTGGAGTAGCCACAGCCGTTCCGAAGGGGGCCGCCCGGTGGGCGGCCCCCTTCACGTGTGTTCAGGCGCCGCGGCGGCAGGTGTAGAAGAGCTGGACCTCGGGTCGGGCGTCGGGGTCCTTCGGTTCGAAGGTGACCACGCGCTCGTCCTCGATGACCAGACCGGCGTTGGTGACCACCTCGCGCAGCTCGTCGCGGGGATATCCCGACACGCGGATCGCCGAACCCAGGAACGGGATCGGTTCGTCGTCGAGGTCGGTCTCCACCATGGACAGGCACAGCAGACCGCCCGGACCCAGGGAGGCGCGCACGCGGCCCAGGGCCTGGGCGATGCGGTCCTTGGGCAGGCACAGCAGCGAGAAGAACGCCACGATGGCGTCGTAGGAGGTTTCGACCGGGTCCAGGTCCATGATGTCGGCCTGGCGGAACTCGGCCCCCGGAACGTTCTCGCGGGCCAACTCCAGCATGCGTTCGGAGATCTCGAAACCGGTCACCCGGGCACCGGCGTTGACCAGCTGGAGGGCGGTCGGCAACCCGGTGCCCGAACCCAGGTCCAGGACGTGCGCCCCCTGGGGGAGGGAGTCCAAGAGTCGACGGACGCAGTCCTCCTGACCCTCCTTGTTCGGGAACGCCTCCTCGTAGCGTTCCCCGATGGCGTCGAAGGCCTCGGCCTGCTCGGCGCGTCGTTCGGCCCACGCTACGGGGTCCGGGGCGAGGTCACGTTGGTCTGTGTGGTCACTCGGCACGGCGGTGGTCTCTCCCTGGTAATGCGGGTTGGGAGGCGAATCCTAACCGGACATGTGTCCAATGTGGTGAACGTTCAGATCCGCCCTGGCAGAACGGGGTGTCCGTCCTCCAGGTAGACCGGTCCACCGGAGTGGTCGTCCACGTGGACACCGGCGATCATCCGGCGAGCCGAACGACCGACCAGGTACTCCTCCAGCTTCTCCGGCGGCACCCAGGCCCATCCGGACAGCTCCTCCTCGGGCAGGACGAACTCCTCCGAGGAGACCTCCACCCGGAACAACCAGTGCAGGGCCGGGGTGCGCGGTGGTGCGGGCGGCGCCCAGTCGGTCACCAACAGGGCCCGGGGCGACGCGGGCACCCCGAGTTCCTCGGCGAGCTCACGAAGACAGGCGGTCAGCGGAGACTCGCCCGCCTCCATCATCCCGCCGGGGATGCCCCATGGCCGATCGGGCGCGTACACCCGCCGTACCAGCAGCACGTCGCCCTCGGCCGAACGGATGAGCGCCCCCGCCGAGCCACGAGTGGCCGGCAGGGACGCGAAGAAGTCCTCTTCGCTCAGTTCCCTCACCCGAACGACTATAGGCCCGCACTATCCCAGGAGCAGGGCGACGGAGAACAACGCCCCGAAGACCATCTGCAGTTTCCCGGTCTCGCCCAGCCCCAGGACCAGGTCGCGGCCGACCTGGCCGCCCAGCACCCGGCGCAGCGGTGGCACGGCCAGGGGCGCCGCCGGCAGCACCAACAGCACCCACCAGGACAGCGGCAGCAGGGCCAACGCGAACACGAACGAGCCGACGATCATCCCCGCGTACATACGGCGGGTGCCGGTCTCGCCCAGACGCACCGCCAGGGTGATCTTCCCGGTCTCCCGGTCGGTGGGGATGTCGCGCAGGTTGTTGATCACCAGCACCGAGCAGGACAGCAACCCGACCGGTACCGACGCCACCCACGCCTGCCAGGGGGCCGCCTCCAACTGCACGAACACGGTGCCCACCACGGCCACCACGCCGAAGAACACGAACACCGAGACCTCGCCCAGACCCCTGTATCCATAGGGGGTGCGACCACCGGTGTAGTACCAGGCGGCGGCGATCGCGGCCACACCGATCAACAGCAGCCACCACGAGGTGGTCGCCACCAGCACCAGCCCCACCAGACCGGCGAACGCGAAGCTCCCCAGCGCCGCCGACAGGACCCGTCGAGGCGTGGCCAGGCCGGAGGCGGTCAACCGGGTGGGCCCGGTCCGCTCCTCGGTGTCGGTGCCCTTCACCCCGTCGCTGTAGTCGTTGGCGAAGTTCACCCCCACCTGCAGGGCCATCGACACCACCAACGCCAGGAGCGCCTTCCACCAGACGAACCCGTCCAGGGCGAAGGCCAGCGCGGTGCCCACCGCCACCGGCACGATCGAGTTCGGTAGCGTGCGGGGGCGCAGCCCCGAGACCCATTCACTGACCGTGGCCACGCGCCGGTCCTCCAGTTTCCACACAGTGGCGCTT
This sequence comes from Nocardiopsis sp. NPDC055551, assembly GCF_053619415.1. Lineage (NCBI taxonomy): Bacteria > Bacillati > Actinomycetota > Actinomycetes > Streptosporangiales > Nocardiopsidaceae > Nocardiopsis > Nocardiopsis sp. NPDC055551. The sequence continues at coordinate 83,021 of NZ_JBSHJJ010000006.1, forward strand.
CTTGGCGCGCCGCAACGACCACCCCACGGTAGTCCCTGCTCGAAGCGGGCCCGAACGCTACTCGGAGATGGCCGCGTGCAGCCGCACCATGGACACCAGTCGGCCCATGTCGATCTCCCGGCGGGCACCGTCGGCGCGCCACCCCGAAGCCTCCACGAACGACCTCAGCGCGTTGTCCTCCTCCGGGGTCCACACCTGCACCGTGCCGAACCCGCCCTCCACCAGGTGGTCCACGCACGCGTTCAGCAGTCGGCTGCCGTGCCCTTGACGGGTCCGCTCGGGGTCCACGTGCAGGGCGAACAGTTCGGCGTCCTTGGCCGGCCACAGGTCGGGATCGCCGGCCGGGCCGAACGCGGCGAATCCCACAACCGTGCGTTCCCCGTCCACCTCGTCGGTGGCCACCACCAACCGGTGCTTGGAGGTGGGGGGCGACTCCAACGCCGTCGTCCACTGCTCCCGAAAACTCTCCCGGGCCTGGTCACCCGACATCTCCTCGGTCACCTCGGCGGGCAACAACCCCCCGTACAGCGCACGCCACGACGCCACCTGAAGGTCCACCACCGTGTCCACGTCGGCGGCACGGGCGGGACGGACGAACTGCGCACTGGACACGAAGGGCCTCCTCTGGGGGCCATACCCGAAACAAGTGGATGCCGGAGTTTCCGGAGCTTGCCCGAGCATGGGAACATCTATGGTGTGAGCCTCATTATCAGAGTTATCGTGAACGCGCTCGCCCTTTGGGCGGCTGTATTCCTGATCGACGGCATCGAGATCCAGACCGACGACACCGTCGGTCAGATCGTCGTCTACCTGATCGTCGGTGCGATCTTCGGCGTGATCAACGCCGTCATCAAACCGATCGTCAAAACGGTCGGCTGCCTGTTCTACGCCCTGACCCTGGGTCTGATCGGGTTGGTCGTGAACGCGCTGCTGTTCATGCTCACCGGGTGGATCGCCGGACTCTTCGAGCTGCCCTTCCACATCGACGGCTTCTGGCCCGCCTTCTGGGGCGCCATCGTCGTCACCATCGTGAGCTGGCTGCTCAGCATGTTCCTCCCCGACGGCAAGGACGACTGACCCCGGTACGTTCGCCACCTTTCGAATACGGTGGTCTCCGGGTCCCGCCCGAGTGGCGAGGGCCCGGGCCGGGTAGGTTCACACTTCCGGGCCTCACACACCGGCGACGGTCCCTCACCTCGACAGACGAGGACGGGGACCGAACCGGATCACGCTCCCGACACTCATAGGAGCGACACAGACTTTCCCGCGTCCGGCCCCTCACGGCCGATCGCGGTGGCGGACGCACAGCGCCGCCTCACCCGTGCACGGAGGAAAGCACCCGACACGGGACGCATCAGCTGATCGCGCAACACATGGAGAGGAGGAGGGGCACACGAGGGTCCGACCGCCTCACGGCCACGGACCCGAGGGCCTTTCACACACGATGATGGAGAACAAGTACCGGCCGTTCGGCAAGATGCTGACCGCCATGGTCACCCCGATGCTCGAAGACGGCGAGCTCGACTACGACGGCGCCGCCAGACTCGCCACCTACCTGGTGGACGAGCAGCACAACGACGGCCTGATCATCAGCGGCACCACCGGTGAGTCGCCCACGACCAGCGACGAGGAGAAGGACCGCCTGCTCCGCAGCGTCGTCGAGGCGGTCGGTGACCGCGCCCAGATCGTCGCGGGGGTGGGCACCAACGACACCCGCCACAGCGTCAGACTGGCCAAGGCCGCCGAGAAGGCGGGCGCGCACGGCCTCCTGGCCGTCACGCCCTACTACAACAAGCCTCCGCAGGAAGGGCTGATCCGGCACTTCACCGAGATCGCCGACACCACCGAACTGCCGGTGATGCTCTACGACATCCCGCACCGCACCGGGACGCCGATCGCCTCCGAGACCCTGGTCCGGCTGGCCGAGCACCCGCGCATCGTCGCCAACAAGGACGCCAAGGACAACGTCGGCGCCAGCTCCTGGGTCATGGAGCGCACCGACCTGGCCTACTACTGCGGAACCGACATCCTGAACCTGCCGCTGCTGTCGGTGGGAGCCGCCGGTTTCGTCAGTGTCGTCGGCCACATCGTGGGCGCCGACCTCAAGGACATGATCGACGCGTTCGAGAAGGGCGAGGTCGGTCAGGCACTGGCCATCCACCGCCGCCTCACCCCGGTCTACACCGGCATGTTCCGCACTCAGGGCGTCATCACCACCAAGGCCGTCCTCAACCTCTTCGGTCTTCCCTCCGGGCCGGTGCGCACCCCGCTCGCCGACGCCTCCGCCGAGCTCCAGGCCCTCCTTCGCGAGGACCTGGCCGCGGCCGGGGTCAAGGGCCCGATCGGGCTCGCCCCGCACCAGGCGGTTCCGGCCAGCGCCGTCCGCGTCGAACGTCTCACGGAGGGTTCCGTATGAGTCACCCGCATCCCGAGCTCGGCCCGCCCCCGCCCCAGGGCGAAGGCGTTCTGAGAATCGTCCCGTTGGGCGGTCTCGGAGAGATCGGTCGCAACATGACCGTCTTCGAGTACGCGGGTCGACTCCTCATCGTCGACTGCGGCGTGCTCTTCCCCGAGGAGGAGCAGCCCGGCGTCGACCTGATCCTGCCGGACTTCGACTACATCCGGGATCGCCTGGACGACATCGAGGCCATCGTGCTCACCCACGGGCACGAGGACCACATCGGTGGTGTGCCGTTCCTGCTGCGCGAGCGCGCGGACATCCCGATCGTCGGCTCCAAGCTCACCCTGGCGCTGATCAGCGCCAAGCTGGGGGAGCACCGCATCAAGCCGGAGACGGTCCTGGTAGAGGAAGGGGAGCGGCACGACTTCGGCCCCTTCGACCTGGAGTTCTTCGCGGTCAACCACTCCATCCCGGACGCGCTGGCCGTCGGCATCCGCACCCCCGGCGGGTCGGTGCTGCACACCGGTGACTTCAAGATGGACCAGCTGCCGCTGGACAGCCGCCTCACCGACCTGGCCGGGTTCGCCCGGTTCGGCGACGAGGGCGTCGACATCCTGCTGTCGGACTCCACCAACGCCGAACAGCCCGGGTTCGTCGTCAACGAGCGCAACCTGACCGAGGCCATCGACAAGGTGTTCCGGCAGGCCAAGAAGCGCATCGTCGTGGCCTGTTTCGCCTCGCACGTGCACCGCGTCCAGCAGGTCATCGACTCGGCGACCCAGCACGGCCGCAAGATCGCGTTCGTGGGCCGCTCCATGGTCCGCAACATGAACATCGCGCGCGACCTGGGCTACCTGAGCATCCCCGGCGACACCATCGTCGACGTCAAGCAGCTCGACAAGATGCCCGCGGACGAGGTCGTGCTGATCTGCACCGGCTCCCAGGGCGAGCCCATGGCGGCGCTGAGCCGCATGGCCAGCCGGGACCACCAGATCCGCATCGAGGAGGGCGACACCATCCTGCTCGCCTCGTCGCTCATCCCGGGCAACGAGAACTCGGTCAACCGGGTCATCAACGGCCTGACCCGCTGGGGCGCCAAGGTCGTGCACAAGGGCAACGCCCTCGTGCACGTGTCCGGCCACGCCTCCGCCGGCGAGCTGCTGTACGTGCTCAACATGGTGCGCCCGCGCAACTTCATGCCGGTGCACGGCGAGTGGCGGCACATGCGCGCCCACGCCGACCTGGCCAAGCTCACGGGTGTGCCGAGCGACCGTATCGTCATCGCCGAGGACGGCGTGGTGGTCGACGTGTACAAGAACCGCGCCAAGATCGTGGGCGCCGTACAGGCCGGCTACGTGTACGTGGACGGCTCCTCGGTCGGCGACGTCACCGACGCCGCGCTCAAGGACCGCCGCATCCTCGGCGAGGAGGGCTTCATCTCCGTCGTCGTCGCGGTGGACTCGGGCTCGGGCAAGATCCTCGGCGACCCCGAGATCCACACCCGGGGCGCGGGCATGGGCGCGGAGGCCTATGACGACGTCATCGACAAGATCCAGGACGCCCTGGACAAGGCGGCCGCCGACGGGGTCAACGACCCACACCAGCTGCGGCAGCTCATCCGCCGCAGCACCGGCCGCTGGGTGAACGAGACGTACCGCCGTCGTCCCATGATCATCCCGGTCCTGGTCGAGGTCTGACCGGCAGCAGACGATCCACCGAACGGCCCGGAGCGCGACCAGCGTCCCGGGCCGTTCTCTCTGAGGCGGCGCGCTCTCCTTCGAAGGGACGACACGCCGGGGCGGGTGTTCGTGCCTCGGGCTGGACGGCTTAGTAGGCTTCCCGCCGTGCCGGGACTCTGTGTCCGGGCCCCCGAGTTCGACCCCGTCCCCGTGGAGGTGACCCCCGATGGCCACGCGTGCCTCCTCTGGTGGTGCCGGGCGCAAGAAGCCCGCCGCGCGCAAGCCCGCGGCCAAGAAACGCATGCCGGACGGGCCCATCGCCTACGTGGTGGCCCTCTTCGGTCAGTTCCTGCTGGTCCTGTGGAAACTCATCGCCCACACCGTGGGCGGCGCGGCCCGCGCGGTCGGCCGTAGCGCCCGTGATCTGGACCCCGACCTGCGCCGGGACGGCGTCGGACTGGTCCTGCTGGCCCTGGGCATCCTGGTGGCCGCCGCCGTGTGGTGGCAGAGCGACGGCCCCCTGCTGGAAGCCACCCGAATGGTGGTCGTCGGCGGCGTCGGCGCCTTCTCACCGATCCTGCCCCTGCTGTTCCTGCCCCTGGCCATCAAACTGATGCGCACGCCCAGCACCGCCAAGGAGGGCGACGCGGGCCGGCTCTTCATCGGGGTCACCTCGATCATGCTCGGTCTGCTCGGGCTCATCCACATCGCCCACGGCATCCCGCAGCCCGCCGACGGCATGGAGGGCGTCCAGAACGCCGGCGGCATCATCGGGTTCGTGGCCTCGGGCCCGCTCAGCTCGGTGGTCACCCCCTGGCTCACCGGCCTGTTGTTGGCCCTGGTCCTGATCTTCGGTGTCCTCGTGGTCACCGCGACCCCCATACGGCGTATCCCCGACCGACTCCAGACCCTGTTCAACGCCTTGATGGAACGCGACCCCGGGCCGGACGCGGGCATCGGGATCCTGGGCGCCGAGGCGGAGAAGAAGCCCGCCAGGTCGCGCAAGCGCAAGGCCGCGCCCGCCGACAACGAGACGGTCGCCGGCGACCACGAACGTCCCTACGACACACCCGTGGTCTCCGAGGCCGCCGGGACGATCGCCCCGGCCCTCACCGACGAGGAGGAGGCGGCCGCCCAGGCGGAGAAGGCGCCCCCCAAGAAGAAGGCCAAGGCCAAGGCCAAGACCACGGCCCCCGACCCCACGCCGGCGCCCGTCACCACCGAGCAGCTCTCCATCCCCTCCCGCGTGGTCGAGGGCGACTACGAACTGCCGATCACCACCCTGCTCAAGCCCGGATCCGCGCCCAAGGAGCGGACCAAGGCCAACGACGACGTCGTGGCGGCCCTGTCCGGGGTCATGGAGCAGTTCAAGATCGACGCCGAGGTCACCGGGTTCACCCGTGGGCCGACGGTCACCCGTTACGAGATCGAGCTCGGTCCCGCGGTGAAGGTCGAGAAGGTCACCGCCCTGTCCAAGAACATCTCCCTGGCGGTCAAGAGCGCCGACGTGCGTATCCAGTCGCCCATCCCCGGTAAGTCCGCGATCGGTGTGGAGATCCCCAACACCGACAAGGACATAGTGAGTCTGGGCGACGTGCTCCGCTCCGCGGCGGCCACCTCCGACGACCACCCGATGCTGGTCGGGCTGGGCAAGGACGTGGAGGGCTCCAACGTCGTGGCCAACCTGGCCAAGATGCCGCACGTGCTGGTCGCGGGCGCCACCGGCGCCGGTAAGTCCACCTGCATCAACGGGCTCATCACCTCGCTGATGATGCGCGCCACGCCCGACGAGGTACGCATGATCCTGGTCGACCCCAAGCGGGTCGAGCTCACCATGTACGAGGGCATCCCGCACCTGATCACCCCCATCATCACCAGCCCGAAGAAGGCCGCCGAGGCACTCCAATGGGTGGTGGGGGAGATGGACCGCCGCTACGACGACCTGGCCGCGTCCGGTTACCGGCACATCGACGACTTCAACGCAGCCGTGCGCACCGGCGAGCTCACGGCCCCGCTCGGCAGCGAACGCCGGTACGAGGCCTACCCCTACCTGCTGGTCATCGTCGACGAGCTCGCCGACCTGATGATGGTCGCCCCGCGCGACGTCGAGGACTCGGTCGTGCGTATCACCCAGCTGGCCCGGGCCGCCGGCATCCACCTGGTCCTGGCCACCCAGCGGCCCAGCGTCGACGTCGTCACCGGTCTGATCAAGGCCAACGTCCCCTCCCGGTTGGCGTTCGCCACCTCCAGCCTCGCCGACAGTCGGGTCATCCTCGACCAGCCCGGCGCGGAGAAGCTCGTCGGCAAGGGCGACGCCCTGTTCCTGCCGATGGGCGCGGGCAAACCCATCCGATTGCAGAACGCGTGGGTCGCCGAGAAGGAGATCCGCGGGATCGTCGACCACTGCAAGAAGCAGGCCGAGCCGAGCTACCGCGAGGACGTCGCCACCGAGGCCGTCAAGAAGAAGGAGATCGACGAGGACATCGGCGACGACATGGACGTGCTGTTGCAGGCCGTCGAGCTGGTGGTGACCACCCAGTTCGGGTCCACGTCGATGCTGCAGCGCAAGCTCCGGGTCGGCTTCGCCAAGGCGGGCCGGCTCATGGACCTCATGGAGAGCCGCGACGTGGTCGGCCCCAGCGAGGGTTCCAAGGCTCGTGACGTCCTCGTGCAGGCCGACGATCTGGCCGCCGTGCTGACCGACATTCGCGGCGGCTGAACCCTCCCCCGACACGCTCACGCCGTCCGGGTCGCCCGATTTGGTGCGATCTTGGAGACGGCATGGGGCGTGGTGACCTGCGATGAGTGCCCTGAAGTAGCAGAGTGGGTCGACGTAGGCACGGACAGTCGCGGGGGGAGTGCACATGGCGACGATCGGCCAGACCCTGTCCGCCGCACGGATCGCGGCGGGTTGCTCCTTGGAGCACCTGAGCACACGTACACGCATCCGCATGCAGGTCCTCAGGGCCATCGAGAACGAGGACTTCGTCCCCTGTGGAGGGGACTTCTACGCACGCGGTCACATCCGCAGGATCTGCAAGTTCCTCGGAGTCGACGCGGGGCCTCTGTTGGAGGAGTACGACCGCGAACACGCCTCGGACGAGAAGCCCCTCTTCGTTCCCCCACAGTGGCAGCCGGTCACGAAGACGAAGAAGAGGGCGCGGGCCGCGGCGGCCCGAGGAGAGCAGGGCCACGCGGAGAACGAGCAAGAGGAGGGCGAGGAGCCCCAGGACGTCACCCGTCGGGTCGGTGACGAGGCCCTCGACCCCACGCAGCGGGCCGAGCGCTGGGGCTACTTCGAACGCAACAAGAAGCTGGCGCGCCCGCCCCACCCGGCGGGTCGATCCCACAGGCGTGCCGCCGAGGTGCCGCCACCTCGTGGTTCCGAGGAGGGGCAAGCGGAGGAGGCCGACACCGAAGTGGCCGCCACCGAAGACGCCGCCACCGGGACGACGGTCGAGGAACCGCGGACCCGGAGCACCGCCGCCCGGACACGCCCGATCGGGGGCGTACGTCGACACTGGCCCTGGGCGGTGGTCGGCCTCATCCTCGTCGTCGCCCTCATCGTCGGTGTGCGGACCTGGAACGGCTGGGAGGAGGGAGATCCGTCCCGGACCGCCTTCGAGAACGTGACCGACGACGACTCGGGCGCCGAGAAGAACGCGGGTTCCGTGGTCGTGCCCGAGGAGGAGAACGTGGGGAAGGCACTGGCACGGGGGCCCGAGAAGGCCGCCGAGCCCACCGAGTTCACCGTTCGACTCACGGGCGTCGGACGGAGCTGGGTCGAGGTCACCGACCACGCGGGCGGGGACGTGTTCACCGGCTTCATCGTCGAGGGCGAGAGCCTCGACTACGTCACCGAGGATCCCTTGGGCTTCCGTCTCGGGAAGCCCTCGCTGGTCGGCGTCTCCGTCGACGGCGAGGACCTGGGGAGCGGGGCGGAATCCGGGGGAGTCGGGGACTTCACCGTCGGGGCCGGCGGATTCGTCGACTGAAGTAGGAGAGGGTCCACCCCACCGGAGCGGGAATACGTGAAGGCCGGGGTACGGGCGGGTGAGCCGACCACTGTAGGGTGGGGGGCTGCGGGCGACTCCGAGCGACGTCGCGCCGCGCGAGCGATCCGACCGTACTTCCGGCCTTCGCCGTGCCGCGTTCCCGCACCACTCACAGCTCTCCCACACGCTTGGAAGCCATGTCATCGCGCCGTACTGTCTCACTCGTCACCCTGGGGTGTGCGCGTAACGAGGTCGACTCCGAAGAGCTCGCCGGACGCCTGGCGGCCGGCGGCTGGGACCTCGTCGACGACGACACCAAGGCCGACGTGACCGTCGTCAACACCTGTGGTTTCATCGACGCCGCCAAGCAGGACTCCATCGAGACCCTGCTGGAGGCCGCCGAGAACGGTGGCAAGGTCGTCGCGGCCGGATGCATGGCCGAACGGTACGGCTCCGAGTTGGCCGACTCCCTGCCCGAAGCCCAGGTGATCGGCTTCGACGACTACGCGAACATCACGGACCGTCTCGACGACGTCGTGGCCGGACGTTCTCTGGTCCCGCACGACCCGCGAGACCGTCGCACCCTGCTGCCGATCAGCCCGGCCGACCGCGACGCCTCCCAGGTCCACGTGCCCGGCCACGCCACCTTCGCCGACGCGGAGGGCGCCGAGGGCACCGAACTGCCCTACCGCAGCGCCGTTCCGCGCCGTCGTCTCACCGGCGGACCCGTGGCCAACCTCAAGATCGCCTCGGGCTGCGACAGGCGCTGCACCTTCTGCGCCATCCCGGCCTTCCGCGGCGCCTACATCTCCCGTCAGGCCGACGAGATCGTCCGCGAGGCCGAGTGGCTGGCGAGTGAGGGCGTGCGTGAGGTCTTCCTGGTCAGCGAGAACTCCACCTCCTACGGCAAGGACCTGGGCGACGTGCGCGCCTTGGAGAAGCTGCTGCCGCGCCTGGCCGCCGTCGAGGGGCTGGAGCGGGTGCGGGTCAGCTACCTGCAGCCCGCCGAGGTCCGCCCCGGCCTGGTGGAGGTGCTCACCACCACCCCCGGCGTGGTGCCCTACTTCGACCTGTCCTTCCAGCACGCCAGCGGCCCCCTGCTGCGCCGCATGCGGCGCTTCGGTGACCGTGAGCGCTTCCTGGAGCTGCTCGCCACCGCCCGCAAGGGCGCACCGGAGGCCGGCGCGCGCTCCAACTTCATCGTCGGTTTCCCCGGCGAGACGGAGGAGGAGTTCGAGGAGCTCGTGGCCTTCCTCGGCGAGGCCCGTCTGGACGCCATCGGTGTCTTCGGCTACTCCGACGAGGACGGTACCGAGGCCCTGAACCACGCCGACAAGGTGGCGGAGGACGTCGTCGCCGAGCGTGTGGACAGACTCAACCGGTTGGCCGAGGAACTCATGGCCCAGCGGGCCGAGGAACGCATCGGCGGTGAGGTGACCGTCCTGGTGGAGGCCGTTCTCGAAGACGGTGTCTACGAGGGCCGGTCCGACCACCAGGCACCCGAGGTGGACGGCAGTACCATCCTGTACGGCGAGGGCCTTTCCGTCGGTGACCTGGTGCGCGCCACCGTCATCCAGGCGGCCGGGGCCGACCTCGTCGCCGAACAGGATGGGGAAGCCGGAGAAAGATGAGCACCCACGACCCCGCGGCGTCGCCCGCCCCCCAGGTTCCCCTGTGGAACATCGCGAACATCCTCACGATGAGCCGCCTGGTCATGGTGCCGGTCTTCGTCTGGTTCATGTTCCTGGACGGCACGTGGTGGCGTCTGGCGGCGTTCGGCGTATTCGTCGTGGCCGCCATCACCGACCGTGTCGACGGTGAACTGGCCCGTCGCCGCAACCTGGTCACCGACTTCGGCAAGATCGCCGACCCGATCGCCGACAAGGCGCTCACCGGGGCGGCGCTCATAGTGCTGTCCATCCAGGGCGACCTGTGGTGGTGGGTGACCATCGCCATCCTGGTGCGCGAGTGGGGCATCACCTTCCTGCGCCTGGCCGTGCTGCGCTACGGGGTGATGCCCGCGAGCAGCGGCGGCAAGCTCAAGACCGTCCTGCAGATCGTCGCGATCAGCATCTACCTGTTCCCGTTGCACCTGCTGCCGTTCACCGACGTGTTCACCTGGATCGCCCACATCGTCATGGCGGCCGCCCTGACGATCACCCTGTGGACCGGGCTGACCTACGTCCTGGACGCGGTGCGTCTGGTGCGCGCCAAGGGTGGCAACAGGACGTGAGCGAAGAGGCGCCCCGGCCCGTGGGCGGATCCATCGGTACGGCGGCCCTGGAGGCCGCCACCGACGTCCACCGCGCCCTGTTCGAGGCCGGGGCCACCTGCGCCACCGCCGAGTCCCTCACGGGCGGTCTGATCGGCGCTCACCTGACCGCCGTCCCCGGCACCTCCGCCACCTACCGGGGCGGGTTGGTGACCTATGCCACCGACACCAAGGCCTCCTTGGCGGGGGTGCCCGCCGACCTACTGGCCGAGCACGGCGCCGTCCACCCCGACGTGGCCTTCCACATGGCCCGGGGCGCCCGCCGTGCGTTCGGATCGGACTTCGCGGTCGCCGTCACCGGCGTCGCCGGACCGGATCCCCAGGACGGGCGACCCGTCGGCACCGTCTTCGCCGCGGTGGCGGGACCCGACTCGCGCACATGGGTCGAACGGTTCCGTTTCACCGGCGATCGTGCGGGTATCCGCTACCACACGGTCGAGGGCGCGCTGAGGCTCCTGATGACCGCCGTTCGCGGGAACGATGCGGGCAGCAGCACCCGGTATTGACCCTTTCGCCCGGTGCCCTCTCCCATAGCGTGGGAACAAAAACACCCCCGGATGGGGTTCACCCTCCAGCGAACAGGACAATGAGAGGTGCCCGAATCGGGCGTGAGGCGGGTACGGTGTTGTATATGAAGGTCGCTACCGGTGGGAGGGAGCGCGAATGATGGTCCTGCTTCGTCACCTACTTGGTGACGTGCTCAGGCGGCTAAGGCAGCGCCAGGGCCGCACCCTCCGTGAGGTGTCGGCCGACGCACGTGTTTCCCTCGGTTATCTTTCCGAGGTCGAGCGCGGGCAGAAGGAAGCCTCTTCCGAGTTGCTGTCATCGATCTGCGGGGCCCTCGGGGTGCCGCTGTCGCAGGTGCTCAGGGAGGTCTCCGACCAGCTCGCGTTGGCCGAACTCCAGGAAGCCGCCCTGTTGGAGGACGCGGTCTCCGGCGACCCCGTTCCCGCCCGGGACCTCGGCATCGCGCCCGTACCCGACCGGGTGCCCCAGGTGGCCGACATGGCCGGCGTCTGACCAGGCCCTCCCACACATAGACGTGGGAAACCGGTCCTTCCCCTGAGGGGAGGACCGGTTTCTCGTGTCTTCGGGGGTTCAGCGGTGGCTGTGGTTGACCCAGGAATCGGGGTCCTCGGCCAGGACCCGCACCTGGTCGGGGAGGTCGTTGGTGACCAGGTGCTGGAGGTTGACCCCCTCCAGGATGGCGCGTTCACTGGCGCGCAGGGCGATCCACACCTGTTGCAGACTGCGGGCCGCCCCGTCGTAGTCGACGTGTTCGGGGCGTTCACCGCGCACGTTGGCGAGCGGTCCGTCGACCGCTCGGATGATGTCGGCGAGGGATATCTCCCCCGCGGGCCGGGCGAGCCAGTAGCCGCCAACGGGACCCCGTTGACTACGAACCAGACCTGCTCGGCGTAGCTGGGTGAGGATGTTCTCTAGGAATTTTCCGGGGATGGCCTGCGCGCGTGCGAGCTGCTCGGCCGTCACCGGACCGTCGCCGGCGACAGCGAGCTCTGCGGCCGCGCGAAGCGCGTAGTCGACCCGGGCTGAAAGGCGCATGCTGTGATTATGCCGTGGTTAGAAGGGCGAATGGGGCACCGGTCCCCGACGGGTGTCGCCGAAGGCCGGGATGCTACGGCTCAAGGATACTTCTCCTACCGGGTACGGGGGACATGGGTGACGATTCGGAGACGGGTACGGCGAGAGACATCGGGGCGGCCCACGCGACCGAAACCGGTCAGCCGGTCACCTCCAGGGCCCCGGCCGCGCCGAGAAGTTCGGCCGCGCTCAGCCCGTTGACGTGGGCGGCCCCGTACGTGCTCACATAGGCGCCGCAGTCGGGCCGCCAGATGGGCAGGCCCATCTCCACCACCACCGCCTTCGGGTGGGTCGCCAAAAGGCCTCTGACGAACGCCTGGGCGCTCGGGTAGCGGTGCGCGTCCCGCACGACCACGACCAGGTCGCGATCGCCCACCGCGGACAGGACCGTCGAGGGATCGTCGACCTCGGGGGAGACCCGCACCGTGTCGCGGAACCACGGACCCAGGCCCCAGGGGACGTCGCCCACCGCCATGCCGGCCGGTGCGTCCACCTCGACCACGTACGGGTCCGCCAACGACGGCAGCTCACCGTCCACCCGTACGGCCCGACGGGCGCCGGTCAGCCCGATGGCCGAAGAGGCGTCGTGGCGGGCGCGTTCGACGGCCGAACGACCCACCCACGCGCGCAGGTCCGCGTTGCGTTCGGCGGCCTCCTCCAGCCGTTCCCCGCGGAGCCGACCCTCGCGGACCGCCCGCACCAGGGCGGCCCGGACCTCGGCGACCTGGTCGGCGTACACGAAGCGGCCCAGGCACAACAGGTCGCAACCGGCCGCGACGGCCAGCACGCTCGCCTCGGGGATGCCGATGCGCTCGCTCACCCCGCGCATGTCCATGGCGTCGCTCACCACGACCCCGGTGAAGCCCATCTCCTCGCGCAGCAGGTCGTTGAGCAGCGCGTGGTTGAGGGTGGCGGGCCCCTCGGTACCCAGCGCGGGTAGTTCGATGTGGGCGGTCAGGATCGATCGCACACCCGCGTCGACGGCGGCCCGGAAGGGCATCAGCTCACGGCGGCGCAGCAGGTCGGCGTCGGCCTCCACCAGGGGCAGCGTGTGGTGGGAGTCCTGCGAGGTCGCCCCGTGGCCGGGGAAGTGCTTGGCGCAGGCGGCCACTCCGGCCTCCTGCAGGCCCCGCACCGAGGCGGCCGCGTGTCGGGCCACCAGTTCGGCGTCCGAACCGAAGGAGCGCGTTCCGATCACCGGGTTGTCGTCGGCGACGTTGACGTCCACCGATGGCGCCAGGTCCAGGTTGAAGCCCAGGCCGGCCAGTTCCAGCCCCAGGGCCCGGAAGGTCTCGCGGGTCAGGTCGGGGTCGTCGACCGCGCCCAGCGCGGCGTTGCCGGGGTAGTCGCTGCCGTGCGCCTGGCCGATGCGGGTGACGTCGCCGCCCTCCTCGTCCAGGGAGATCAGCGGCGGAAGGTCGGTGACCTCACGCAGGCTCGCGTTGAGCGCGGTCACCTGCTCGGGGCTGCGCAGGTTGTTGTGGAACAGACAGACGCCCGAGATCCCGTCCGCCAGACCGTCCAGGATCCAGCGGGGGGCCTGGTAGGACTCGAAGGGCACCAGCAGGGTGGCGTTGGCCAGACGCTCCAGGGTCGGGTCGTGCGGCATGGCGGACTCCGTTCGTGAACATGGGTGCCCGATCGCGGGCATACGTGTGGCGGGTGAAGGGGGTGTCGGTGTGTCTTACGAGGTCAGCCCTTGACCGCTCCCATGGTCAGGCCCGATACCATGCGGCGTTGGACGAAGAGGAAGAAGATCATCACGGGAACGGTCAGCAGCGTCGAGGCGGCCATGATCGACCCCCACTCGATGGACACGGCGCCGAAGTAGTACTGCAGGGAGATCGGCAGGGTGTAGGCACCGGTGTTGTTCTGCAGGAACGTGAAGGCGACGAGGAACTCGTTCCACGCGGTGATGAACGCGAAGATGCTCGCCGCGGCCAGGCCGGGCGCCACCAGCGGCATGAGGATCCGCCAGAAGATCGTCCACCCGCCGGCGCCGTCGATGGCCGCCGCCTCCTCCAACTCCCGGGGCACCGCGGACACGAAGTTGCGGATCATCAGGATGGTGATCGGCAGCGCGACCGCCACGTAGATCACGAACACGCCGGACAGGTTGCCGACCAGTTCGAGGTCCAGGGCGTTGCCCAGGTGGAAGAAGTTGATGAACAGGGAGATGATCAGCGCTTCGACCGGGACCATCTGGATCACCAGCAGCATGATGATGAAGGCCGAGCGCAGCTTGAACCGGAACCGGGCCACGGCGATGGCGGCGAGCAGGGCCAGCATCGCCGCGAAGGCCACCGATCCGACGGTCACCACCAGGCTGTTGCCGAGGAAGGACCAGAACGAGGTGCCGGGGATGAGGACGCCGGACAGGACCCGCTCGAAGTGCTCCAGGGTGATCTCACGTGGGAACAGGGTGGGCTGCCGGGTGAAGATCTCGCCGGTGGGCCGCAGAGCGGTGGCCAGGACCCAGTAGACGGGAAAGACCGCGAAGACGAAGACCGCGAGGGCGGCCAGGTACAGGCCGAGTCTTCCGACGGACCTGCGCAGTCGGTGGACGTTGTTCATCGGGCCTCCTCCTGGCGGATCATGGTGCGCAGGTAGTACGCGCTGATCACGAGCACCAGGACGGTCATGATCACGGCGATCGCCGACCCCATGCCGTAGTTGGGCGGGGTCGAGGCGAAGCCCAGTTGGAAGATGTAGGTCGGGATCAGCGAGATGTCCCGGTTGCTGACGCCGTTGCCGAGGATGAACAGCTGGGTGAAGATCCGGAAGTCCCAGATGACCTGCAGCACCAGCAGCAGCGCGAAGAGCGGGCGCAGCATCGGGAAGGTGACGCTCCAGAAGCTCTTCCACGCGCCGGCGCCGTCGATGCGGGCGGCCTCGTAGAGCTCGTGCGGGATGCTCTTGAGCCCGGCCAGGACGCTGATCGCCACGAACGGGAACGACTGCCACACCACGGTGACGATGAGGATGGGGAAGAGGGTGCTCGGTGAGTTGAACCAGTTGAACTCGTTCCACCCCGAGCCCACCAACCAGTCCGGCAGCGCGGTCAGGAGGGTGTTGATCAGTCCGTACCTGGTGTCGAACAGCCAGCGGTAGACGATGGCGGCACTGATGACGGGCGTGGCCCACGCCAGCATCAGGCCGAGTCCCAGGGTGGTCGACGCCCACTTGGGCAGCTTGTGCATGAGGAGGCCGACGAGCGTTCCGAGGATCATCGTCAGGACCACCATGGTCAGGCAGACGATGATCGTGTTCCGGAACACCGACCAGAAGCGCTCGTCGGTGAGCACGTAGAGGTAGTGGCCGAAATCGTTCCACTGCGCCTCTTGGCCCCGCAGCTGCTGTAGTCCGTAGTCGTGCAGCGAGATCCACAGCATCTGGCCGATCGGCCAGAGCAGGACCACCGCGAGCACGGTCAGCGCGGGCAGGATCAGGAGGTAGGGGACGAGTCTGATGCGGGTGCGACGGGAGGCGGCCCGTGGCCGTCCTGGCGAGGGCGCCTCGGGTTCCGTGGCGCGTTCCAA
This sequence comes from Nocardiopsis sp. NPDC055551, assembly GCF_053619415.1. Lineage (NCBI taxonomy): Bacteria > Bacillati > Actinomycetota > Actinomycetes > Streptosporangiales > Nocardiopsidaceae > Nocardiopsis > Nocardiopsis sp. NPDC055551. Next base: position 98,509 of record NZ_JBSHJJ010000006.1, read on the forward strand.
CGTTTGAGTCATGGACCGTTCCTGGCGGGTCGAGGGGCGGCCGCCTGGTGCGCGACCGCCCCTGTGCTTGGGGCGACCTACTCGGAGACCTCACGGTTGAGGGCCTCGGTGAGCTCTTCGTTGAGCTCGGGCAGGACGTCGTCGGCGGACTCGCCCTCGGCCATGCGCTGGACGGCGGTCTGGATCGTGGTCAGTTCCCACTGGACGTGGCCCCAGTTGGCGGTGTCGGGGAACAGACGCAGGTCGCCGGTGGCCTGGGTGGCGGCGCCGGCCAGGATCGGGTCCTCCTGGAAGGTGTCGCTCTCCAGCACGTCGGTGTAGGTGGGGAACATCGACGACACCTCGTTGTAGGGCAGCGCGTTGTCCTTGCTGTTCAACGTGGTGATGTAGTCGAAGGCGGCGTCGGGGTACTCGGAGGTGCCCCACACGGCCAGGTCGGAGCCGCCGCCGAAGGCGGGCGCCATACCGTCCACCCCCGGGATGGGCGTGGTGGCCCAGTGGCCGGCGTGCTCGTCGTTGAGGTCCTCCAGCTGGGCCTGGGCCCAGGGACCGTCGATGAACATGCCGACCTCGCGGTTGACGAAGTCGGCGTGGGCGCAGTCGACCTCGTTGAGGCCCACGCAGGCGCTCGGGGAGATGCCGTCGACGGTCAGCCCGGCGTAGAACTCCAGGGCCTCGGCGGTCTCGGCGGAGTCGAGTTGTCCGACCCACTCGCCGCCCTCCTCGACGGCGAACTCACCGTCGTTGGCCCAGACGAAGCTGGCGATGCCGTTCAGGAAGTCGGTGGGCGCGGCGAAGCCGGGGACGTCGTACTCGTCCTCGATGTCCTCGGCGACCTCGACCAGTTCGTCCCAGGTGGTGGGCGGCTCGTGGCCCAACTCCTCCAGCTGGTCGGTGTTGTACCAAAGGGCGCGAACGCCGCTGTACCAGGGGATGCTGTACTGTGCGTCGCCGAAGGTACCGTTGGCGTAGGCCCCTTCGAGGAGGTCGGCGCTGTCGTCCCAGCCCTCGACGTACTCGGACACGTCGTAGAGGGCCTCGGCCTCGGCCCAGGTGGCGACCTGGTCGTTGCCGATCTCTACGACGTCGGGGCCGCCGGAGACCAGAGCGGTCTGGAAACGCTGGCTGAACTCGCCCCACGGGATCCACTGGACGTCCACGTCGGTGTCGGGGTAGAGCTCCTGGTACTGCTCGGTGACCGAGTCCATGAAGGCGTTCTGGTCCTCGTTGGCGTCGCCCATACGCCAGACGGTGAGGGTGTCGGGGGCGTCACCGGACGAGCCGCCGTCATCGGATCCGCCACCGCAAGCGGCGGCCAACATGACCACGGTCGAGGCCAGTGCGATCTTGGGGAACCTCATGTGAACCTATCTCCCTTCGCACGTCGCGCCGGGGCGCGGCGCCTGTGCTCGAAGCAACCTGGGATCATGAACGGATCCGTGTGCCTCGACGTCTGATCGGGGGGTGCTGGGGCAGCACTTTCCTGGTCGCCCCTCCGGCGCGGGTACCGGGGTCCGAAACCACTACGGACCAGCCGGGACGTGACCTCCTGTGAGGTTGTGAGCTAAATTAACAGGAAACTTTCCTAATAAAAACAGGGTGAGGTGTCACGGTTATGTCTCAACGTCCGGGGACTCCCCGGCTGCTGCGCCAATTGAACGATCGCGCGGCACTCGAACTCCTACTCTCCGGCGGCCCGTTGACCAGGACGCAACTCGGCACGAGGACCGGTCTGTCGAAGGTGACGGCGTCCCAACTCCTGGCTCGGCTGGAGGAACGCGACCTGGTCCGGGTGGTGGGCAGCAGGGCCGGAGGGCGAGGCCCCAACGCCGCCCTCTACGCGGTCGTCCCGGAGAGCGCCTACGTCGCCGTCCTCGACGTCAGCGCCCACCGCGTCACCGCGACCATCGCCGACATCACGGGTCGGATCATCAGTGACGTCAGTGTCGACCCCAGCGCCTCCGACGATCCGGTCGCCCTGGTCCACACCGCCGTGATGCGGCTGGTGGAGACCGCCGAGGTCCCCCTCGAAAAGGTCCGCGCCTGCGTCATCGGCACCCCCGGGGTCGTCGACCCGCGCACCGGGGACATCCGCTTCTCCTTCGACCTCATGTCCTGGCACGAAGGGGTGCTCGAAGCGCTGCGCGCCGACCTCGAACGCTCGGTCATGTTGGAGAACGACGTGAACCTGGCGGCCCTGGCCGAACACGCGGAAGGGGCGGCCAAGGGGGTCGAGGAGTTCGTGCTCATCTGGCTCAGCGCCGCCGGCGGTGTCGGTATGGCCTCCATGATCGGCGGGCGCGTCCACAGGGGCCGCTCCGGTGGCGCGGGCGAGATCGGCTACCTGCCGGTGCCCGGAGCCCCCCTGTCCACCGACGTGGGTCTCTCCGGTGGCTATGAGTCCCTGAAGTCCGACGGCGACCGGGAGCTGCCGCACGGCTTCCAGGCGCTGGTCCACGCCAAGCAGGTGCTGCGCCTGGCCGCCGAACACGGCTTCACCGGAGAGGACGTCACCGAGGTGGTCGCCCGAGCCGCCGGCTCCGGAACCCCCGAGGGCGACGCCTTCCTCGACGTCTTCGCCGAACGGCTCTCCCGAGGAATCGCCGCCGTCAGCGTGATGATCGACCCCGGGCTGGTCGTCCTGGGCGGGGACGTCGCCCGCGCCGGAGGACCCAAGCTGGCCGAACGGGTGGAGGCCGCGACCGCCCGGATCGCACCCAACGCCACCGAGGTCGCCCTGGGAACGGTCGAGGGCAGCCCGGTCGTGCGCGGAGCCCTTCTGCACGGCCTGGAACGCGCCCGCGACGAGGTGTTCTCGGCCACCGTCTGACACCGTCTGACCCCCGACCGCGCCCCGGACGCCCCGGGGCGCGGGGGAGTCAGTCCTCCTCGCCGTCCGGGGACGGGGCGAAGGAGTCGAGCACCGTCTCGAAGTCCTCCCGCTGTTCCTCCCGCAGGTCCTGCGGGAAGTTGAAGCTCAGCCGGTAGGAGACCGCGGTGTTCCCGTCGGTGATCTCACGGGTGAACATCCACCGTTCGGGGATCTCGCGCTCCTCGTGGATGTAGGTGGCCTCGTAGACCGCGCTCTGCACGCCGGGGCCCTCCAACCGCGGCTCCAGCATCAGCTGTTCCGCGTCGCTGTAGGCCTCGTCCTCGTTGAGCAGCTCGTCCATCCGGAGCATGGCGCCCTCGGCGTCGAAGACCAAGAGGTCGTATCTGGTCACGAACAGATCCATGTCGCCGGTCTCCACGCCGGTATCGAACTCGTAGGAGGCCAACCGGGTGACGCCGTTGCCCGGTGAGTCCTCCTCGTTCTCGACCATCGCCCAGCCCTCGGGGGCGACCAGCGTGACCACCCCGTCGTCGTAGCGGGTGAACCCCTCGGGAGCCCCCTCGGTCGAACCCTCCTGGGCCTGGGCGGAGGGTTCCGCCGATGGTTCCGGACTGGGTTCGGCGGCGGGCGTTTCCGGATCGGCGGCGACCTCCCGATCATCGGAGGAGAAGACGGACCACACCGTGAACGCGCTCAGCACCAGTAGGGCCAGGACGGCGGCCGCTCCGACGAACAGCGGCGTACGCGAGCGGCCGGGCCTGGTTCCGGTCGACGGCTCCGAGGCAGGGGTCGGGGTCGGAACAGGGGCCGGGGTCGGGACGGGATCGTCCAACAGGGCCAACGCCCGCTCCGGCAGCAGCCGGCGGCGCGGATCCCGTTCCAACAACCCGTTGATCACCGAGGCCGTCCGTCCCCGGGCCGGTACCGGCGGTACCGGATGGGTCAGCACCGCGGTGAGCGTCGATGTGATGGTGTCGCGTTTGAACGGCGACTCCCCGGCCAGGGCCGCGAACAGGGTGGCGCCCAGGCTCCACAGGTCCGACACCGCGCCGTTGTCGTCGTGTTCCAGGCGCTCGGGTGCCGCGTACGCCGCGGTGCCCAGGATCGCGCCGGTCCCCGTCAGCGCCGTCCCCCCGTGGTCGGGCAGGTTGGCGATGCCGAAGTCGGTCAGCACCGGCCGGGTACCGCCCGACGTCAGCATGATGTTGGCGGGCTTGACGTCACGGTGGACCACCCCGGCCCGGTGCGCCGCCCACAACGCGTCCAACAACGGGCGCGCGATCCGCTCCACCTCGGCCTCCGGCATGGGGCCGGTGCGGCGCAGACGGTCGCGCAGGGACTCGCCCTCCAACAGCTCCATGACAATGAACGGGGTCCCGTCCACCTCCAGGACGTCGTGCACGGTCACCACCGAGGGGTGGGCCACCCGTGCCGCCGCCTGCGCCTCGCGGATCATGCGCGCCCGGGCGCGCTCGCGTTCACGTGGGGGCATGTCGTGGGGGAGGTGGACCTCCTTGACCGCCACCTCACGGTTCAAACGGGTGTCGTGGGCACGCCACACGGTGCCCATGGCGCCGCTGCCGAGCTCGCCTCGAAGCTCGTAACGGCCGACGGAGGTACGGGGCGCCGGGGGATCAGTGGGGACCATGGGCACATCATCTCAAATCGGGAGCGCCGGAGCGTCCCGAGGCCGGGACGGATCCCGCCACATCGCCACGCGGGGACGGACCAGGATGCCCGCCTCCTCTTCGATCTCCCACTGACGGACCAGACCCGGTCCCCACTCGGTCCGGGCGAGTGTGACGAAGCCCCGCCGCTCGTACCAGGGGCCGTTCCAGGGCAGGTCACGGAAGGTGGTGAGGGTGACCCGGTCTCGTCCCCGGGCGGCGGCCTCGGCGCACACCCGCTCCAGTAGGGCACCGCCGATTCCGCGCCGGCCGTGTTCCGGATCCACCGCGAGCTGTTCCAGATGTGCGGCGTCGTCCAACGTGATGGTCGCGGCCAGACCGACCACGGAGCCGGCCACCTCGGCCACCCACACGTGTTCGACGTGCTCCACCATCTCCCGCGGATCGTCAGGGGGCAGCTCCAGTCCCGCTCGCGCGAACAACGTGTCGGCGGCCAGGGAGACCGCCACCACCGCGTCCATGTCCTGTCGCCGCATGCGGCGGATCACCGGTTCGATCATGATGCTCAGCGTCGCAGACGCAGACCCTTGGGGGTGACGTGGAAACCCGCCGCCACCAACGCCGGGTCCAGCGACGTACCGAACACCTCGACCCCGTCGGCCCGCTCCACCAGCAAGGACTCGACCCGGCCGCTACGTACCAGATCGGCCACGGCCCGGGCCGCCCGCTCCAACAACGCCGCGGCGGACCCGAAGGTCAGCGCGGACCGGCCCGGCGACAGGTACAACGTGGGCAGGCCCCCGTCCAGGACGACCAGGGCCCCCGCCGTGCGACCCGGTCGATGCGCGCCCACCACGCCCGCCGGCCACGCCAGCTCGACGCCGTACGGATTGGCCGGATCGGTGGCCGCCAACACCACCGGATCCGAGGTCCCACCGGGTGTCTCTCCCGACAGGGCCCGCAGCCGGTCCACCGCACCCGGCAGCGCGAACTGCGCGCCACCGAGACCCTCCACGAAGTAGCCCCGACGCACCCGCCCGGTCTCCTCCATGGACCGCAGCACCCGGTATTCGCCCGTCGACAGGCCGCGCCCCTGGTGCCCGCGCACCAGGACCCCGCCGCGTGCCAGTCGTGCCTCCACCCGTGCCAGGGCCCGCCGGGTCGGATCCGGGTCCGGCTCGGGCAGCGCCCACCACCGGCCCGCCGCCGTCGGCGGCCCCGCGCGGGTCGGCAACACCGGGCGTCGTCGCGAACGTGACGAGGGCCGACGCGGCGCCGGGCCCGAACCCGCCAGCGCACGCAACGGCGCCAGGGAGTCGTTGGTGACACACCCCGACCACACCAGCTCCCACAACGCCGTCACCAGATCGGCGTCGGAGAACACCGCACCGCCCGCCGCTCGGGCCACCCCGTCGGCGAGGTCGCGGAAGAACAGGGCCCCGCCCGAGCGCAGTGTCCCCAACACGGCCGCCGCCGTGGTTCCCTCCTGCGGTGGAAGCGGCTCCGGCAACGACGACGAGGCGTCCTCGGCGGGGGCCACCACCAACCAACCGTCCCCACCCGGCAGCGAGCCCGCGCCCGTCCACACCACCTCACCGGCCTGGGTGAGCGCGTCCAACGAGGCGGGGACGAAACCCTCCACCCTGGCCGGCAGCACCAACGATTCCAGGGACGAGGCCACCAATGGCACGCCCCGAAGCGACTCCACCGCCTCGAACACCGCGTCCGGACCACGCCACCGCTCACCCGGAACCGCCCGTTGCCACAACGGGACGAAGACCGCCAACGTCGCCGGTTCCACCGGTTCCACCTCGCGGCGCAGCCGGGCGATCGACCCCCGCCGCAACCGGCGCAGCACGTCCGCGTCACACCACTCGGTGCCCGTGCCACCGGGATGGAACCCACCACGGGCCACCCTGCCCCGCCGGGCCAGGTCCCGCAGGGCGCCCTCGACCGCGTCGACGCCCACACCCCAGCGGGCCGACACCTCCGCCGACGTGAACGGTCCGTGCGTGCGCGCGTACCGGGACACCAGGTCCGAGAGGGGATCCTCCACCGGTTCCAGGAACACCGACGGGACCCCGGGCGGTGGCTCGGAGCCCAACGCGTCCCGCAGCCGCGACACGTCCTCCACCGCGCACCAGCGCTCCACCCCGGCCACCCACACGCGCACCACGCGCCCGGCGCCCTCCAGGGCGAACAACCAGTCGGGGTCCGCCCCACGCTCGACCGCCTCATCGGTCGACAACGGACCCACCTCCCGCAGCAGGTCCGCGGTCCCCTCCAGGTCCCGCACCGGAGCCGCCGACCGCTGCAACAGGGCGCCGGTACGCTCCACCACCTCCGGGTCCAACAACTCCCGCAGGTCCGCGCCGCCCAACAGGTCCGCCAACAACGACGTGTCCAGGGTCAACGCCTGCGCCCGCGACTCCGCCGCCGGCGCGTCCCCCTCGTACAGGAACGCGGCCGTGTACTCCATCAGCAACGACCGCGCGAACGGCGACGCGTGCGTGGTCTCCACCTCCACCACCCGGATCCGCCGCGCCCGCACGTCCGACAGCACCCGCGCCAACTCCGGAACGTCGAACACGTCCCGCAGACACTCGCGCACCGTCTCCAACACGATCGGGAACGACCCGTACCGACCCGCCACCGACAACAGGTGTCGCGCCCGCAGACGCTGCTGCCACAACGGCATCCGACGGTCCGGGCGTTGACGCGGCAACAGCAGCGCCCGCGCCGCGCACTCACGGAACCGCGACGAGAACAACGCCGACCCGGTCAGCTCTTCGGTGACCAGCGCCTCCACACCGTCGGGGTCCACCGACACCAGATCCGTCAACTCGCCGGGACGACCCACGCCGCCGTTCTCCACGTCCGGCAGCCGCAGCACGATCCCGTCGTCGCCGTGCACCACCTGGGCGTCCATCCCGAACCGGTCGCGCAACCGCCCACCGATCGCCAACGCCCACGGCGCGTGCACCCGGGCGCCCAACGGCGAATGCACCACCGCGCGCCAGTCGCCCACCTGGTCACGGAAACGTTCGATCACCACCGTGCGATCGTCGGGCACCTGCCCGGTGGCCTCACGTTGCTCCGCCACGTACTCCACCAGGTTGTCCGCCGCCCACTCGTCCAACCCGGCGGTGATCGCCCAGGCACGCCCCTCCTCGGCGTCCGCCCCGGCCAACTCCCTGGTGGCCGCGCCCACGGCCCGACCCAGCTCCGCCGGACGACCCTGCGCGTCCGCCTTCCAGAAGGGCATCCGCCCCGGTCGCCCCGGCGCGGGCGACACCATCACCCGGTCCGCGGTGATCGCCTCGATCCGCCACGACGTCGAGCCGAGTACGAACACGTCGCCCACCCGCGACTCGTACACCATCTCCTCGTCCAGCTCACCGACCCGGGTGGGCGCCCGACCGTCCGGATCCGAGGCCAGATGCACCTTGAACAGGCCCCGGTCGGGGATGGTCCCACCACTGATCACGGCCAGTCGCTGGGCGCCGGGGCGGGCGCGCAGCACGTCCTCCTGCCGGTCCCAGACCAGACGTGGGCGCAGCTCCGCGAACTCGTCCGAGGGATAGCGTCCCGACAGCATGTCCAACACCGACTCCAGCACGGAGTCGGCCAGGTCGGAGAAGGGGGCCGCGCGCCGCACCACCGAGGCCAGCTCCGACACCGACCACTCGTCCATCGCCACCATCGCCACGACCTGCTGGGACAGCACGTCCAGGGGGTCGCGCGGCATCTCCAAACGCTCGATCCCGCCCTCGCGCATCCGCCCGGTCACGACGGTGGTCGCCAACAGGTCGCCCCGGAACCGGGGCAGGAACACCCCGCGCGAGACCTCGCCTACCTGGTGTCCGGCCCGTCCGACGCGTTGCAGACCACTGGCCACAGACGGGGGAGAGGCCACCTGTACGACCAGGTCCACGGCGCCCATGTCCACACCCAGTTCCAGGCTGGAGGTGGCCACCACGCAGCGCAGTCGGCCCGTCTTCAGGTCGTCCTCGATGAGTGCCCGCTCCGACTTGGACATCGACCCGTGGTGGGCGCGGGCGATCACGGCGTCCGCGCCCCGGCTCTGTCCGGACTGGCCGGCGACCTGCGCGGCGACCTCCTCCTCGGGCAACGTGACGCCGGTGCGTTCGGCGTACAGGTCGTTGAGCCGGGAGCACAGCCTCTCAGCGGTGCGGCGGCCGTTGGTGAAAACGATGGTGGAGTGGTGCGCCTCCACCAGGTCCAGGACCCGGCGTTCCACGTGCGGCCACACCGATCCGCCCGGCTCGTCCAGGTCCGGCACCGGGACCTGCACCCGCAGATCCATGTGCGGGGCGTCCGGAGGGGCGACGATCCGCGCGCCGCCCAGATAGTCGGCGACCACCTCGCGCGGGCGCACGGTGGCCGACAACCCGATCCGCTGCGCCGGACGTTCCAGGAGTTCGGCGAGTCGTTCCAGGCTGAGGGCCAGGTGGGCGCCGCGTTTGGTCCCCGCCAGGGCGTGCACCTCGTCCACGATGATCGTCTCCACCCCGGCCAGCCCTTCACGAGCCTTGGAGGTGAGTACCAGGAACAGGGACTCGGGGGTGGTGATGAGTACGTCCGGTGGGTGTGTGGCCAGACGGCGACGTTCCCGAGCCGGGGTGTCTCCGGTGCGCACCCCCACCGTGACGGGGGAGAGTTCCTGTCCGTCGGTGGCCGCGGCGTCGGTGATGCCGGCCAGGGGGCGACGCAGGTTGCGCTCCACGTCCACCGCGAGCGCCTTCAACGGGGACACGTACAGGACCCGGCAACGCCGAGAACGGTCCTCGGGCACGGGGGAGTGGAGCAACCGGTCCAACGACCACATGAAGGCGGACAGGGTCTTGCCCGAACCCGTGGGCGCCACCACGAGGGTGTCGTCACCGCCCGCGACCGAGGCCCACGCCTCGGCCTGGGCCCGAGTGGGCCCGTCGGGGAAGGCCTGTTCGAACCAGGTCCGCGTCGCCGTGCCGAAGGGTTCCAAGGGGCCGCTCATCCGGCCAGTCTGCCGAACGGCTCGGACAGAAGGAGGCGGAGGACACACCCGGCACCTCGAAAAAGGGCCTGTGGACAACGCCGTCGGGGTCCCGTCCATCACCCATACTGGGGCCGATGAGACTCACCAACTTCTGGAACAACATGCGCGAGCAGTTCGGCGAGGCCTACGCCGAGAGCCTCGCCAAGGACTACGTGATCGAGGGACTGGGCTCCCGCACCATCGAGCAGGCGCTGGCCGAGGGGGTCGGGGCCAAGGAGGTCTGGCGTGCGGTGTGCGAGGCGTTCGACCTTCCGGCCACCGCCCGCTGACCGACACGTTCGGTCCGGGTCCGATCCGCGTTCGATCTGTGGATGAACCAAGAATCGAACATAGGTTCGGGTAGAGTGGCCGCATCGCCGGCGAACGTCGCGATTGTCGTACCGAAGGCGTAGCGTCAGGCGCATCATGAAGAAAAAGGCATCGACCCTACAGGGGAACCCCGTGGCTTCTGGAGACCGAGACAAGGCTCTCGAAACAGCGCTCGCGCAGATCGAGCGGCAGTTCGGCAAGGGCTCCGTCATGCGCCTGGGCGACGACGATCGTCCGCCGATCGAGGCGATCCCCACCGGCGCCATCTCGCTGGACGTGGCCCTGGGCATCGGTGGCCTTCCCAAGGGCCGGGTCGTGGAGATCTACGGTCCCGAGTCCAGCGGTAAGACCACCGTCGCCCTGCACGCGGTGGCCAGCGCGCAGAAAATGGGTGGCATCGCCGCCTTCGTCGACGCCGAGCACGCCCTGGACCCCGAGTACGCCAAGAAGATCGGCGTCAACACCGACGACCTCCTCCTGTCCCAGCCGGACACCGGTGAGCAGGCGCTGGAGATCGTCGACATGCTGATCCGCTCCGGCGCGATCTCCGTCATCGTCATCGACTCCGTGGCGGCCCTGGTGCCCCGCGCCGAGATCGAGGGTGAGATGGGTGACAGCCACGTCGGTCTGCAGGCTCGCCTGATGTCCCAGGCCCTGCGCAAGATCGCCGGCGCGCTGAGCTCCACCGGCACCACCGCGATCTTCATCAACCAGCTTCGTGAGAAGGTCGGCGTCATGTTCGGCTCGCCCGAGACCACCTCGGGTGGTCGGGCGCTGAAGTTCTACGCCTCGGTCCGGTTGGACGTCCGACGCATCGAGACCCTCAAGGACGGCACCGACGCGGTCGGTAACCGTACACGGGTCAAGGTCGTCAAGAACAAGGTCGCGCCGCCCTTCAAGCAGGCGGAGTTCGACATCCTCTACGGGGTCGGCGTCTCCCGAGAGGGCAGCCTGATCGACCTGGGCGTGGAACACGGCATCGTACGCAAGTCCGGTGCCTGGTACACCTACGACGGCACGCAGCTGGGCCAGGGCAAGGAGAACGCCCGCAAGTTCCTGCACGAGAACGTCGACATGGCCAACGAGGTCGAGAAGAAGATCAAGGAGAAGCTGGGCGTTGGCGTGACCGCCGGTGACGACAGCGCCTCCGGATCCGACGCCGAGTCCAAGGCCGACCCGGTCAAGGACGCGATCGGCAAGGACGCCGTCGCCAAGGCCCCCGCCGCGAAGAAGGCCCCGGCCAAGACCGCGAAGGTGACCGACACGGATGCGTGAGCGGCGCCGGTCATCCGACCGCGCCGGGGCGGATGAGTCACCCGACCCGATGAACGCCGAGCACACCCCGGACGGGCCCGAACGCCCGTCCGGGGAGGACACCGAGGCCAAGGTCAAGAACCTGGTCCTGCGTATGCTCACGCACTCCCCGCGCACCCGCGCCCAACTCGAACGTTCCCTGCACCGTCGGGAGCACGAGGAGGAGGTCATCACGCGAGTCCTCGACCAGATCGAGGAAGCGGGGTTGATCGACGACGCCGCCTTCGCCAAGGGGTGGGTCTCCTCCCGCCACCACAGCCGACACCTGTCCCGCCGCGCGCTCTCCCAAGAGCTGCGCACTCGCGGAGTCGAAGAGGAGACCGTCCGCGAGGCGGTCGCCGAGGTCAGCGAGGAAGACGAGACCGAGGCCGCTCGCGTCTTGGCCCGCAAACGGCTGACCGGTAGCCGAGGCCACGACCCCGATACCCGTACCCGCCGCGCCCTGGGCGCCCTGGCCCGCAAGGGCTACCCGGCCGGTCTGTCATACCGGATCGTTCGGGAGGAGTTGGAAGCGGAGCTGGCGGCGGAGGCTGAGTTGGAGGCCGAGGGCGGGGGAGCTGAGGGTGTGTAGGGCATGTGGGGTCGTGGGGTCGTGGGGCATCGGGATGCTGTCTGACGCAGGCCGGCCCTGAACTGGGACCTTGGGTTATTGGGCGGGGTGAGGGTGGTTGGTGGGGCGCCTCGGGTCGAGTTCCTTGGGGTGGTTGGGCGGGGTGGGGGTGGGTTCTCCCTCCTTCCCCGCCGCGTGATTGTTGCCGCCCGCACCGCACGCGTCAAGGCGATGTTGTGTGCTGTGGCAGCGGTGTTGGTGGCCTTGACCCGTGCGGTGCGGGCGGCGGTTTGGCGGCTATCGGGGAAGGGGGGAGAGTGGTTGAGGTCCTAACGGCCCTGTGGGCCTGCGGCCCACTCCGGCCGCAGCCGGCCGGATCCCTTCCTTTCCGTCTGGCTTTCTCGTGGGGCGCGTCGCCACTACGTGACGGGTGAGGTCACGAAGAGCCCGCTACAGGTGGGGTGAGTGGCGGACCGCGTCCCTGCGGTGGCCGGCTCTGGTCTTCACAGCGATGATCTTGCTCGTAGCGCCCATTTGGGCGCCCAACATGGCGCTACGGACAAGATCGTTTCCATTCAGAGCCCCTCCAACGAAGTCGCTAGGAGCATCTCCGTGATAGGTGGATCCGGTCATAGGGGAAGGGGTTGTGGATAACCCAGAATGGCCACCCCATCTATGGTAGGCGCATTCGCCGACCTGGAAATAAGTTGAATAAACTGGCGAGTAGGTCTGCCATTCTTGAGGGTGTTCGCATATAATCAGAGTATGAGCTTTCCTCCCTACGCACCGCGCCCGACCGGGAACACCCCGGTCGATAAGGCGATGGCGGGTGCGCGGGAGATGGCGGTGGAATTCTCCGGCCGGGATATCCCGTTCGGGTGCGAAACCGAGGTGCTCGCCCAGTTCGGCCGCCTCAACCAGGAAACAGACCGGATCCGCTACGGGATGCTGCCCGCCCTGGCCCGTATGGAGGCCACCGGTGTCCTGTTGGAAGAGGGTGGCCAGCGCAGTATCCAGGCGTGGATCACCCACCAGTGGGGGACCTCTCCGGCCGAGGCCAAGAGCCTTGCCACCCTCGCCCGAGCGTTGCATCAGCAGCAGCTGCCCCTGGTGGAAGAAGCCTTCCAGAACAAGGCCCTGTCGCTGGGTGAAGCGTGCGCCATCGCGACCTCCACCGAAAAAGCCACCACCGAATGGGCGAAGGTCCTCGAAACAACGGATGAGGAATTCCGTGCCCAGCGTCCTTCGGCGGAGGGGTTTCGGGCCCGGTTAGAATACGGGCTCATCGCCTATAAGAAGGAATGCCCGCAGGCCTCGGTGCGCCAGCTGCGGGACGCGGCGAAATGGTTCGTCGCCCGCCTGGATCCGGATAAGGCCGACCGGAATTACGACGAAACGTTCGAGAACCGGGGCGCGCAATTCTCGCCCACGTTCGAGTCCGGGTTTCTGTTGCGGATGTGGGGGCCTGGGGCCGACCACGAGCTGATCCAGACCGCCCTGGAGGCCTACACCGAACCGTATGGGCCCGATGACGCGGCGATGCCGAAGCATCAGCGCACCTATGACGCGATGATGCGCATCTTCGAGACCGCTCTGACCCACCGGGGTTGCTCCAGCCTGAGCCGCCAACCGTTGGCGACCCTCAACATCACCGTCCCCCTGAAGCGGTTCCTCGGTGATGGGTCGGCTGAACCCGCCACCACCGAGGATGGGGTGGTGTTGCCCGATCAGATGGTGGCCCGCCTGACCCCCCACAGTTGGCTGCGCCGGTTCGTGACCGACGAACAGGGCCGGACCCTGTTGGACGTGGGTCGAAAGCAGCGATGCGCCCCCGACCCGGTGCGCCAGGCGGCGGGGTTCAAGAAGCCCTACTGCGAGTGGCACCAGGGCTGTGACATGCCGCGTAGCTGGTCGCAGTACGACCACATCGTCCCCTTCTCCCACGGCGGAGCCACCAGCGCCGACAACATGCAGATCCTGTGCTCGACCCACAACCGGCTCAAGCACCGGCTACAGGCCAAGGTGAACCGGCAGATCTGGGAACACCACCACGCCCAGAACCACCAAGAAGCGGGAAAGGAAAGCGGGTCCGGGGATGGTGAGGGGGAGCCAGCCCCAGCCACCGCCCCCTAACACCACCAACCGTTTCCGCCAGGTGGAACACCACCCCGACGACATCACCCCCGAGTGGGTGTCAGACCCCAAGGGCCCGTGCCCTGTGGGGATATCGGCATGCCCAGAGCCAGGAACCCCACGCCCCCCACGAACCCCCCACCCGGAGTCATATCCCGGGGCCGGAGTGGCTCCCATCGGGGGTCTCGGCGCCACTGCCACCACAGGTACCGGCCCACCGGCACCATCAACCCCGTGCAACCCCGTGTTGTCTCTCCATCATGATGATCTTGCTCGTAGCGCCATGTTGGGCGCCCAACATGGCGCTACGAGCAAGATCATCGCCAAAGGGGCGCCGGAGGTGGCTACCGCGGGGACGCGGCCCGCCACCCGTCCCACCTGTAGCGGGTCCTTCGTGACCTCACCCGTCACGTAGTGGCGACGCGGCCCACGAGGACACCAGAGGGAGGGGAAGGCATCCGGCCGCCTGCGGCCGGAGTGGGCCGCAGGCCCACAGGGCCCTTTGGGACCCCAACCACTCTCCCCCCTTCCCCGATAGCCGCCAAACCGCCGCCCGTGCCGTGCGGGTCAAGGCCACCCACCACAGCGTCACAGAACCCGACATCGCCTTGACGCGTGCGGTGCGGGCGGCAACAATCACGCGGCGGGGAAGGAGGGAGAACCCACCCGAGCAACGCCCAACAACCCCCAGAGCCAGAAACCCGAGGCGCCCCACCAACCACCAACCACCAACCACCAACCACCAACCACCAACCACCAACCACCAACCACCCCACTCACTCACGCCCCCGGTCACCCCCTCTGGGAGTGGACGTATTGAGCGGACGTATTGAGCGGACGTATTGAGCGGACGCTGTCAGGGGAACGACCCGATGATGTGGAGGTCGCGGTCGAGAAGGGCGGCGACCTCAGGGCACTCCCCACCCTCCTCCCCACCCCCGGTGGCCGAAGCGCGGTACAGGGGCTCCCGAACTCAGGGAGACGACCAGGCCTTCAGGTGGGGACGCAGCCGGGCAGCGGCCTCGGGGGCGCTTCGGTTCAGCTCTTCGACCAGGACATCGGTGAGAGCGGACAGGGCTCGCAGGATCTCGGGGGAGGTCGGCTCTCTTACCAGGGTGGGGCCCAGCGTCTCGGTGAAGGACTTGGGCAGGTGGTGCGCGCCCTTGGCGTAGGCGGTGGGCAGGCCGAGGCGCAGGCATGCCAGGGCGATCACCTGGGTGCGCAGGGCACCCACCCAGTGCTCGGCCTGCCAGAGTCGGTCACGCTCCAGGCAGACGCGGGTGTGTCGCCCGTGGTGCCAGGCCAAGCCGACCAGGGTGTCGAGGGTCGGGGCGGGGAAGGGCTCCAGGATGTGCTGGTCGCCGAACAGGGTCTTCCATTGGGGACCGCGGGCGCCGAAGTCGTCCTCGGGGACGAAGGACAGATCGACTTCCACCCCGTCGAGCATCAGGAACACCCGGATCACCCGGTGATCCGTTGTGGGCAGGTCCCAGTGGTGGGCCACGCCGAAGTGTGCGTGGAGTCGGGTGGCCCAGGCATCGGCCGTTGAGACAGGGGAGCCCTGGACAGCGAGGACCAGGTCGATGTCCGACCATCGGTCTCCTTCGCCCAGGGCCAGGGAGCCGGTGAACGCCGCACCCAGGATGTGGGGATCCGCCTCGGCCATGGCGACCAGTCGGTCACGGAGCAGGTTCGGGAAGGCGGCGTTCACCGGGACCTCATTCGTCCTTGGTGACGGGCTCTCCGGTGACGGGCTCTCCGGTTCTCGCGGTGACACCCGCTGCCGGAGTGACGTCCGGGAGCTGCTCGGCCACCGGGATGTCGTCCTCGGACACCTCGTGCGGGTCGGTGCCCGTGCCGGATCGCCTGGTCTCGGCTTCGGTGGAGGCCGGTTCGATGGCCGGGTCCGGGGTCGGCTCGGGTCGGGGCTCGGGTGGGGTGGTGCTGAGCTCAAGGGCCGGAACGTCGGGTTCGAACCCGAACACCTTCCCGTAGAAGGCCAGCTCTGCCTCCAGGGAACGCACGCGGGCCTCTTCGGTGTGGAAGCCGTGCGACTCGCCCTCGAACTCCAGCAGGGCGTACGGAATACCGCGCTCGCCCAGGGCCGTGGCCATGGAGAAGGCCTGGTCCGGGGTGACCACCGGGTCGTCCATGCCTTGGAGCAGCAGCACCGGCACGTCGATCTCGGCGATCCGGTTGATGGGCGAGCGTTCCTTGTATGTCTCGATGAAGCCGGGAAGTGGGCCGAGGAGGGTGTCGAGGAAACGCGACTCGAAGTCGTGGGTGGTCTCGGCGAGGCCGAGCAGGTCGGCGACACCGAAGTAGGACACCCCGCAGGCGAAGGTGTCACCGGTGAGCGCCAACAGCGCGGTGAAGCCCCCGGCGCTGGGGCCGCGGATCGCGAGGCGCTCGGGGTCGGCGACACCGCGGTCGACGAGGGCGCGGGCGACCGCGGCGCAGTCCTCAACGTCCACCACGCCCCACTCCTTGTGCAGACGCTTGCGGTAGGACCGCCCGTAGCCGGTGGAACCCCCGTAGTCCACGTCCACCACACCGATGCCGCGGCTGGTGAAGTAGGCCTTGTTCAGGTCCAGTTCCCGGCGGGAGTGGCCGACGGGTCCGCCGTGTGCCCACACCACGTACGGCGCGGGCTCGCTCCCATCGTGGTCCGGGTGGGTCGGCGGGTACACGTTGGCGTACACCGTGGCCCCGTATCGGCCGGGCAGGCGTTCCCGGCGGGGGGTGGGCAGGTAGCCGGCGTCCGGGGCCTGCTCCAGGGACCGGCGCAGGATCTCCACGCTGCGGCGGGCCGGGTCCAGACGCACCACGCAGGGCGCGGAGTCGGGGGAGGCGGCCACCGCGACGACGTTGAGCCCGTCGGAGTCGACCTGGGACCAGGAGGTGAGGTCGGTGGGGACGTCTTCCAGGTCCAGGGTGTCGGGGTCGTACAGGGCGGGGCGCAGCGCGGTGTCGCCGTGCAGCGTCACCACCTTGCCGTTCTCCAGCGCGCAGAAGGAACGATCGCCCAGGCGCCCCGGTGCCTCGTGGAACTCCTCCTCGGCCGGGTAGAGCGCGATCGCCTGTCCCCTGAGACCGGCGTGGTAGAGGTTCCAAAAGCCCGGCCAGTCCGAGGCCAGGTACATGGAGTCGTCATCGACCCAGGTGGGGGAGAGCACGGACTCGTCGACCCCGCCCTTGAGCGTGTACTCGCCGATCAGACCGGCCTCGGTGAGCTCGCCCACGCGAAGTTCGGTACCGTCCCAGGGCATCCGCGGGTGGTTCCAGCGCACGTAGGCCAGGTGGCGTCCGTCCGGGGAGGGGGCGGGGGAGGCGTAGAAGCGCGCCCCGGTGACCAGTTCGCGGATGGCGGTCGGGTCCGTGGCGCCCCGCCCGGAGAGCGGAACCGACACGATGGAGCGGCTCAGATCCGCACCGGTGTGGTCCTCGCGCACGCAAAGGATCTGCTTGCCGTCCGGGCTCAGGACCGGATCGGCGTACCGCAGCCCCGCCTTGCGCGCGGGCTCGGGGGTGAGGGGGAGGGGATCCTTGGCGCCCCGCTCCAGCAGGAACAACCGCTGGGTGTCGTGGTCGGCGAACACCACGCCCACGCGGGGGATGGCCTTGTCGTCACGGCGGGGGACGGGCAGGTAGGAGCGCCCTCCGTACTCGTGCACCCGGGTTCCCACGTTCCAGGGCGCGGGAAGCAGGTCGTGCACGGACCCGTCCGAGTCCCGCCGTACCAGGGTCGTGCGGCCGTTCTCGGCCGGTCGGTACTCCTGCCACCAGACCTCGTCGCCTCGAACAGAGGGGAACGCGGGCAGCAGCGTTCCTCGGGCGACGTCTCCGGCGCTGATAGGCGATGGCCAGCGGCCATGAGGGCTCGACAGTTCAGACATGTCCCGCTCAGGATGGGTCGTGTGTGATGAGATGACATGTCGACCTTAGTGCTCCACGGGGTCGCTGTGCAGCCCTGACCGGTACTCGGAGGGACAAACGGCGGCGGCCCCGCCGATCGCACTCGGGGTGCGTTCGACGGGGCCGCGGCGTGAGCCGTGGAGCGGGCCCGGTCAGCCCTTGTCGGGGCCGGTCTCCCCCGTCGGCTTCTCGTCGGAACCACGGGTGCCGTTCACCTCGGAGGGAGCGCCTCCCGCGGCGGTGGGCTTGGCCGAGGGCCTGCCGCGCCGGGCGTTGCGACGCTCCAGCCAGATCGCGACCCTGCTCAGCGTCAGGTTGATCACGATGTAGATGAGGGCACAGATGATCGCCGCCGGGATGACGTTGCTCTCCCGGGTCGCCAGCAGGGTGAAGCTGCGCAGCAGCTCCGGGAAGGCGATGATGTAGCCGAGCGCGGAGTCCTTCAACAGGACCACGAGCTGCGCCACGATCGCGGGCATCATCGACGTGACGGCCTGAGGGATCAGGATCGTCCACATCGTCTGGGTCCGGCTCATGCCGATGGACTCGGCGGCCTCACTCTGTCCCTTGGGCACCGCGAGGATGCCCGCCCGGAACACCTCGGCCAGCACCGACCCGTTGTACAGGGTCAGACCGGTGACGACCGCGGCCAGCGCGGTCACCTGGAAGGTGCCGGTGGGAACGTCGAACACCTGCCAGGCCACGATGGGCAGCGCCATGGTGAAGAAGATCAGCATCAGCAGGGGGATGCCACGGAAGAACTCCACGATGGCCCCGGAGGGCACGCGGATCCACCAGTGCTTCGACAGCCGGCCGATGCCGAAGACCAGACCGAACACGACGGCCAGCACCGATGCGGTCAGCGCCGCGGTCAGCGTGTTCTGCAGACCGGGGATGACGTATCCGGTCCAGGTGTCGGCGCGCAGGAACGGCGCCCACATGTCGGCGGCCCATTGGCCCGCCGGGTTCACCGCCCAGGTCTCGGCGCTGAACAGGCTCGACTCGCGGTCGGTCAGGGTCCGGTTGAACCCCAGGTACAGGATGGACAGGCCGATCAACGCCAAGAAGACGGTGAGGACCGTGTAGAGGACGTTGCGCTTCCGGGCGCGGGGCCCGGGAACGTCGAAGAGAACCGAGGTCTGGATGCTCATCGGACCACCGCCACACGCTTGGCGAGCCAGCCGAAGAAGTAACCCATCGGCAGGGTCAGGATCAGGAACCCGATCGCGAATCCGACGAAGGTCGGCAGGACCGGAGCGATGCCCTGGTCGAACATGAGCTTCATCTCCCGGGACGCCTCTTGGACGCCCAACCCCGCGACGGAGGCGACGGTGGTGTTCTTGGTGAGCGCGATGAGCACACTGCCCAGCGGACCCACTACGGTGCGCAACGCCTGCGGTACGACGATCAGGCGCAGGTTCTGGGTGAAGGTCAGGCCCAGGGAACGGGCCGCCTCGACCTGCCCGAGGGGGATGGTGTTGATGCCGGAGCGCAGGGTCTCGGACACGAAGCAGGAGGTGTAGGCGGACAGGCCGATCACCGCCCACCAGAACACGTCCATCGCCACGCTGTCGGCCAGGCTCACGCCCAGGGCGCTGTTGAGGCCCAGACCGCAGAACAGCAGCACCAGGGTCAGCGGGGTGCTGCGGATGCCTTCGACGTAGGCGGTGGACAGTCCGCGGAGCAGCGGGACAGGGGAGACCCGCATCGCGGTGAGCAGGATGCCCAGGATGAATGAGAAGAAGGCACTGAGCAGGGTCAGCCTGACGGTCCATGAGAAACCGTCGACGACCCTGTCGATATTGCTGAGAAAGGCTTCCATGGGTCCCAGCCGGTCAAGGCCCGGAAGGTGGGGCCGGTTGTCGGCCCCACCTTCCGAACGAGGTCAAATGACGGTTTTAGGCGCAGGTTTCGAGCTCGGGGACTTCCTCCTCGTAGGCGAAGTCGGTCGCGCCGAAGGCGTTCTCCAGGTACTCGGTGGCCGCGCCCTCGTCCCACATCTTGGTGATGGCCGCGTTGACCTCCTCGCAACGCTCCGTGGAACCGGCGGGCAGGCCGACGCCGTACTTCTCCTCGCCGAACGGGTTGTTGACCATCCGGAACTCGTCCGGGTTCTGGGCCGCGAAGCCAGCGAGGATGGTGTTGTCGGTGGTCACGGCGTCGACGGTGCCGTTACCGAGCAGTTCCAGGCACTCGGAGTAGTTGCCGGCCTCGCGCAGCTCGGCGTCGATCTCCATCTCGTCGGTGATGTTGTGCGCCGAACGGGAACCGGAGGCGGAGCACAGCACGCGGCCGTCGAGGTCCTCGGGCCCGGTGATGTCGGAGTTGTCGGCCTGGGTCAGGATGTCCTGCTGGGCGACGTAGTAGGGGCCGCCGAAGTCGACGACCTGGCGACGCTCGTCGGTGATGGAGTAGGTCGCGATGATCATGTCCACGGTGCCCTGCTGGAGGAAGGACTCGCGGTTGGCCGAGGCTGCCTCGGTCCACTCGATCTGGTCGGCGGAGTAGCCGAGTTCCTCGGCGATGAAGGTGGCGACGTCGACGTCGAAGCCGACGGGGGAACCGCCCTCGTCGAGGCCGAGTCCGGGCTGGTCGTACTTGACACCGATGGTGATGGTGTCGCCACCGCCCTCGCCTCCGTCGCCGCCGGAGTCGCCGACCTCGGCGGTACCACAGGCGGTGAGGGCCAGAGCGAGGACGGCGGCGCCGCCCAGAACGGTGTTGATGCGACGGGCTCGCATGTGGGGTACCTCTTCCTTGAGCGTGCGAAGCTGCTGGGTCATCGTCCGGGGGCGGACTAGTGGGTCAGGATCTTGGACAGGAAGTCCTTGGCCCGGTCCGACCGGGGGGACGTGAAGAACTCGTCGGGGGTGTTCTCCTCGACGATCTGTCCGTCGGCCATGAACACGACCCGGTTGGCCGCGCGACGGGCGAACCCCATCTCGTGGGTGACCACGACCATGGTCATGCCCTCGTTCGCCAGGTCGGTCATGACGTCGAGGACCTCTTGGACCATTTCGGGGTCCAGGGCCGAGGTCGGCTCGTCGAAGAGGATCACCTTGGGGTTCATCGCCAAGGCTCGGGCGATGGCCACGCGCTGCTGCTGGCCGCCGGAGAGTTGGGCTGGGTACTTGTTCGCCTGGTCGCCGATCTGCACCCGGTCGAGCAGTTCCATGCCGCGCGCCTCGGCGTCCGACTTGGACTGCTTGAGCACCTTCATCGGGCCCAGCGTCACGTTCTGCAGAACGGTCTTGTGGGCGAACAGGTTGAAGGACTGGAAGACCATGCCGACGTCGCTGCGCAGCTTGGCCAGACCGCGGCCTTCGGCGGGCAGCGGTTGTCCGTCGAGGGAGATGGTGCCGGAGTCGACCGTCTCGAGCCGGTTGATCGTGCGGCACAGCGTCGACTTGCCGGATCCGGACGGACCGATGACGACTACCACCTCGCCGGAGTTCACCGTCAGATCGATGTCGCGGAGCACGTGCAGGTCGCCGAAGTGCTTGTTGACGTTCTCCAGCACGACGAGAGGAGTTGAAGTCATGATCGGAACCTAATGGGTCCGAGTTGCCGTGTCATCACGAAAACGCCACCTGGCTTCGCCAGTAGCAGACTTGTTACGGCGTGATTCGCGAAACCGTTATGTGATGGCATGCATGGATCCGCCCTCGTCGCAACGAGTGGCGGTTCCGTTCTGTAGCGTCTCATTCGTGACTCCCCGTGATCTCGTCGGGCTCCCTCCGTGCGGAGGCCTTCGGGAGATACCCAGGTCAGGATCGAAGTCCCCATCGGCCGGCCGATACCGGCCACCCACCGTGTCCGCCCTCGCTTCCGGTCTCCGGGACGGCGGCCCGTCCAAGAGCGGATAGCCTGGACCGGTGAGCCAGAGTCGTACCTACCAAGTGCGGACCTACGGCTGCCAGATGAACGTCCACGACTCCGAGCGCCTCTCCGGTCTGCTGGAGGACGCTGGGTACGCGCGCGCAGCCGAGGACACCACCGCAGACATCGTCGTCTTCAATACCTGTGCGGTCCGAGAGAACGCGGACAACCGCCTCTACGGCAACCTCGGGCACCTGCGTCCGGTCAAGGACGCCAACCCCGGGATGCAGATCGCCGTGGGCGGTTGCCTCGCCCAGAAGGACCGCGGCGAGATCGTGCGCCGCGCCCCGTGGGTGGACGTGGTGTTCGGAACGCACAACATCGGTTCCCTGCCGACCCTGCTGGAGCGTTCGCGCGTCCAGCGGGAGGCGCAGGTCGAGATCGCCGAGTCGTTGGAGCACTTCCCGTCCACGCTGCCCAGCCGTCGCGAGTCCGCGTACGCGGCCTGGGTTTCCATTTCGGTGGGCTGCAACAACACCTGCACCTTCTGCATCGTGCCCGCGCTGCGCGGCAAGGAGAAGGACCGCCGTCCCGGTGACGTGCTGGCCGAGGTGCGCGCGCTGGTCGAGGAGGGCGTCACCGAGGTGACCCTGCTCGGGCAGAACGTCAACGCCTACGGCAGCGAGTTCGGTGACCGTCAGGCCTTCTCCAAGCTGCTGCGCGCCTGTGGCGAGATCGAGGGGCTGGAGCGGATCCGCTTCACCTCCCCGCACCCGCGCGACTTCACCGACGACGTCATCGAGGCCATGGCCGAGACGCACAACGTCATGCCGCAGCTGCACATGCCGTTGCAGTCGGGGTCGAGCAAGGTCCTCAAGGACATGCGTCGCTCCTACCGCCAGGAACGCTTCCTGGGCATCGTGGAGAAGGTGCGGGCCGCCATGCCGGAGGCCGCCCTGACCACCGACATCATCGTGGGCTTCCCCGGTGAGACCGAGGAGGACTTCGAGGAGACCCTGCACGTGGTCCGGGAGTCCCGGTTCGCGATGGCGTTCACCTTCCAGTACTCCAAGCGCCCCGGGACGCCGGCGGCCACCATGGACGAGCAGGTGCCGCCGGAGGTCGTCAAGGAGCGTTACCAGCGCCTGGTGGCCCTGCAGGACCAGATCTCCTGGGAGGAGAACCAGAAGCTGGTCGGTCGGGAGGTCGAGCTCATGGTCGCCGAGGGCGAGGGCAAGAAGGACGGCGAACACCGCCGCCTGTCCGGCCGCGCCCCCGACAACCGTCTGGTGCACTTCGGCCTGGGCGACGGCGAGGAGCCCCGCCCCGGCGACATGGTCACCGTCGAGATCACCTACGCGGCCCCGCACCACCTGGTCGCGGACTCCGGGATTCGGAAACTGCGTCGGACCCGCGCCGGCGACGCCTGGGACGCCCGTCAGGGCAGGCCGGTCCAGGTGAGCAAGCCCGAGGTGCTGCTCGGCATGCCGAAGATCGGGGTCCCCGACGAACAGCCGGCCCCCGCCGGCGGCTGCTGCGACGTCTGACCCCGACCTCGACCGGACCTACGGCCGCACGTACAGGTTCTCCAAGCGGTTGAAGGCGAAGTTGGGCTGTCGGGAGGCGGGCCTGTCCGGATCCAGGGACAGGCCCGGGAAGGCTCCGAACAAGGACCCGAAGGCCACCTGACCCTCCAACCGGGCCAGGGCGGCGCCCAGGCAGTAGTGCATGCCGTGCCCGAACGCCACGTGGGCCTCACCGGGAACGCCCTGGTGGCGGGTGAGGTCGAGCCGGTCGGGATCAGGGTGCACGTTCGGGTCGCGGTTGGCACCGGCGATCATCGCGATGGCCGCCTCTCCACGTCGGACCACGCCGGTGTTCAGTTCCACGTCCTCGGTCGCGTAACGCATCCGGGTCTGGAACACCGGGCCGCACCAGCGCAGCAGCTCGTGGACGGCCGCGGGCAGCAGTTCCGGGTCGTCCTTGAGCAGCGTCAGCTGGTCGGGGTGGGCGAGCAGGGCGCGGGTGCCGTTGCCGATGAGGTTGGCGGTGGTCTCGTGCCCGGCGATGACGAGCGAGAGGATCATGGTGATCAGCTCGTCCTCGGACATGCGGTCGCCGTTGTCGTCGGTCACCCGGACCAGGTCGCCCAACAGGTCGTCGTGTTCCCGTGCCCGGTGGGCGGCGATGAGTCGTCGTGAGGCGGCGGTCAGTTCCCGCAGGGTCGAGTTGAGCCGCGCGGGATCGCTCAGGTCGAACGAGGTCAGGGCGTGGCTCCACACCTGCCAGATGTCGCGTTCCTCCTCGGGCACGCCCACCAGGTCGCAGATGACCCTGATGGGCAACGGGTAGGCGAAGTGCTGGAGCAGGTCGACCGAGCCGTCCTCGACGTGGTCGGGCAGTTCGGTCAGGAGCTCGTCGGTGATGGCCTGGACACCGGGGCGCATCGCCTGGACCCGGCGCACGGTGAAGGTGCGCGAGACCAGCTTGCGCAGACGCACGTGGTCGATTCCGTCCTTGTCCAGCACACCTTGGGTGGCGTAGACGATCAGGTCGGGTTCGATCCCCAGGTGACGCAGGAGTTCGGGACGGGACAGCGAGGTGGTCTCCCCCTCCATGTTCGCGGCGTCCACGACGAAGCGCCTGTCGCTGAGGATGGTGCGCGCGTCGGTGTCGTCGACGAACAGCCGGGCGGGTGATCCACCGAAGGAGGCGGGGGCCGAACCCCCGGCCTCGCGGAGGCGTTCCAGGATGCCGGGCAGTTCGGCGGCCGCCTCGGGTGAGGTCAGGTCGGGAAGCGTCGGAGTGCTCATGTCCCCTCCAAAGGGGAGGTCAGCCTACGGGTGGGAGATACTCCGCCAGGACGTCCCGGGCCGTGGCCAGCAGGGCGTCGAACAGGGGGAGGATCTCGTCTCTGGCCGCGAGCAACGCCTCAGGGCTCGCGGGTGACTCCAGGGCGCGGTGCACGGTGTCGGCGAGGATGTCCGCCCGTGTCGCGAAGTCCGGAAGCGGATAGGACTGCAGTTCCAGGAGCGACGGCGTGACCAGCGCCCCCAGAACGGTCGAGACGAACATGTGGTTCTGCTGCTCGGCGGTGCGCTCCGCACGGAGCAGACCGTGCCTTCGCAGCAGTTCGGTGTAGGTGAGCATCACCCGGGCCCGGCGCCTGATCAGGTCGCCGCGTTCCTCGCCGACGGCGGTGAGCATCGAGCCGAGGGTGTTGTTGTCACTGGTGAGCAGCGCCTTGAGGATCGGCCATCGCTCCTGGGCGAGGTGGATCTCACGGGCGATCGAACTCGGCAGGACCGCCGCGGGATCCGCCCGGAAACGTTCGATCAGGTGGGTGCCGACCTCGATCTGCGTGCGCACCAGCACCGTGCTGAACAGCGTCTCCTTGGTGGGGAAGTGCAGGTACACGGTGCCTTTGCCGACGTCGGCCCGACGCGCCACGTCCTCCATCGTGATCTTGGTGTATCCCCAGGTGACGAGGGCTTCCCCGGCCACGTCCAGGATGCGTGCCGCGCGTCGGGCGCGTTCGGCCTCCCTGGCCGTCCTGGAGCCGCTTCTCGTCGTCACGGTGGTACCTCGTCGTCTTCGGGTCGATGTCGCTGACTTCCTGACCGGATTTCAAAACCGGTCACGAAGTCAACGATAGATCGACCCGACGCCCCGCACAAGAGGTACCGGTGATTCGGCGGTAGCCTCCTCATGTGTTGATCGCCGCCGCCGTGTGTCCCCATCCGCCAGTACTTTTCCCCGAGGTCGCCCAGGGTGCTCGCGCCGAACTCGACCCACTGCGCGCCGCCTGTGACCGTGCCGTCACCGCGCTCGCCCGCCGCGGGGCCGACCGGCTGTACGTGGTGGGACGTGGCCCCATCGAACGGGAGTACGGAGCGGACACCGGTGGGGACCTACGGGCCTACGGCGTGGACGTACGCGTGGGACCGGCCCCGGGGGTGTTGGACCTGGCGGCGACCACGGGCCGATGGCTGGCCGAACGCGGTGGCCTCACCCCGGACGGCTACCTGGAACTACCCGCCGACGTCACCCCGGAGCGGGCCGCCGAACGGGGCGCGGCCCTGGCCGACTCCGCCGCGCGGGTGGTCCTGTTGGTGATGGGGGACGGCAGCGCACGCCGCACCGAGAGTTCACCCGGATACGTGGACGAACGCGCGATCCCCTACGACGACGCCGTCGCCGAAGCCCTGGCCGAGGCCGACACGGCTCATCTGGCCGGGCTGGACCCCGACACCGCCCGTGCGCTCATGGTCGCGGGCCGCCCCGCCTGGCAGGCCCTGGCGGGCGCGGCGGGGGAGCGGCCCTTCGACGCGGAGACCCTGGCCTACGAGGCCCCCTACGGCGTGGGCTACCACGTCGCCCTGTGGCTCAAGGCCTGATCAGGTGTCCTGGTCTCGGCCCTGCGGGAAGGGGACCATGGTGGCCACGTCCACCAGGGCCTCGCCCGGTTCGTCGCCGCGGCCGGTCAGGGCCGCCTCGACCAGGGCCATCGCCCGCTCCGTCAGGGTGGGGGAGTCGTAGGGCAGCCAACGCACGCGCGGGTCCCGGCGGAACCAGGACTCCTGCCTGCGGGCGAACCGACGGGTGGCCTGGGCGGTGCTCTCCTTGGCCTCCAATTCGGTGATCTCCCCGTCCAGCTGCGCCAACGCCTGGGCGTATCCCAGGGCCTTGGCGGCGGTGCGGCCCTCGCGCAGCCCCTGCTTGTCCAGTCGGCGGACCTCCTCCAACAGACCCTGGTCCCACATGCGCTCCACGCGCAGGTCGATGCGTTCGTCCAGTTCGGGGCGCGGGGTGGTCAACCCCAACTGCAGGCACGGGTAGAAGGACGTGTGGTCGGGCAGGTTGGCGGTGAACGGCCTGCCGGTGAGCTCGATGACCTCCAGCGCGCGGACGATCCGTCGTCCGTTGCCGGGCAGGATGGTGCGGGCCGCCTCGGGATCGGAATCGGCCAGACGGGCGTGCAGCAGACCCGGCCCCACGTCGGCCAACTCGGCCTCCAGACGGGCGCGCACCGCGGGGTCGGTGCCGGGGAACTCCATGTGGTCCAGCACCGCTCGGACGTACAGTCCGGAACCGCCCACCAGCACGGGGATGACGTCCCGGTCGGCGCAGTCCTCCACGAGTTCGCGGGCCATGCTCTGGTAGCTGGCCACGTCGGCGGGTTGGTGCACCTCCCACACGTCCAACAGGTGGTGGGGGACACCACGACGTTCGGCCTCGGAGAGTTTCGCGGTGCCGATGTCCATGCCCTGGTACAGCTGCATGGAGTCGGCGTTGATCACCTCGCCCCGGCGTCCGGTGCTCTCCTCCAACCGCTCCGCCAGGTCGACGGCCAGGTCCGACTTGCCCACAGCGGTCGGGCCCACGACCGCGATCACCTTGATCATTCCTCCAGCGTAACCACGCCGGGCACGGCTCGTGACCATCAACGGAGGATCGATGGTCGGGTCATGTCCACGAGCGCCCCTAGGATGGCCGCATGCGATTCGCCAAGGGCCACGGAACAGAGAACGACTTCGTGATCCTCCCCGACCCCGACGGGGAGCTTCGACTCACGGAGGAGGACGTCCGGCTGCTGTGCGACCGCAGAGCGGGCATCGGCGCCGACGGCGTCCTTCGGGTGATCCGCACGCGTGAGCTCGGCGAGGCCCTCGCCCCGGCGGCGCGCACCGCCGAACGGGCCGAGTGGTTCATGGACTATCGCAACGCCGACGGCAGCGTCGCCGAGATGTGCGGAAACGGGGTGCGCGTCTTCGCCCGCTACCTGTTGCACACCGGGCTGGTGGACGCCGACCGGTTCGAGGTCGGCACGCGTGACGGCGCCAAGGAGGTCGTCATCGAGGACGACGGTGACGTCACCATAGACATGGGCCGGGTGGAGATGCAGGGCACCTCCTCGGCCAAGCTCGCCCGTCAGGTCGTCCACGGCGACCAGATCTCCGTGGGCAACCCGCACCTGGCCTGCGAGGTCGACATCCCGGTCGCCGACGTCGACCTGAGCCTGCCCCCGGAACTGGACCCCGAGGCCTTCCCCGAGGGCGCCAACGTCGAGGTCTACAACGAGGTCGCTCCCGGGGTGCTGGACATGCGGGTGTTCGAGCGCGGCTCCGGCGAGACCCGCTCCTGCGGCACCGGCATCGTCGCGGCCGCCGCCGCGGCCGCCCCCGAGGGCCGAAGCTCCACCTGGAAGGTGCGTGTCCTGGGCGGCGAGTGCACCGTTCACCTGGACGCTTCGGGTGCCCGCCTCCGGGGCCCAGCGGTCATCGTCGCCGAGGGCGAGACCGTCCTGGTCTGACCCCGAGCAGTCGCTCCGCGCTCAGGCCGCGCAGGGAGGCGTCCAGGAGTCGCGCGGTGTGGGTCACCGTCACCGGCGTGCCGGCGCGTTCCATCGCCGAGGCGATCTGCAGTGAACACCCGGGGTTGCCCGACACCAGTACCTCCGCGCCGGTGGTGGCCACGTCCTGCCCCTTGCGGTCGCCCAGCTCGCCCGCGGCCTCGGGCTTGAACAGGTTGTACACGCCCGCCGAACCGCAGCAGATCTCCTTGTTGGGCAGGTCGACCACCTCAAGACCGGGGATCTGTCGGAGGAGCTCACGGGGCTGGTCGGTGATCCCCTGGCCGTGGGACAGGTGACAGGCGTCGTGGTAGGCCACCCGGAGCGGGATCGGGTGGCGCTCGGCGCGCGGTCCCAGGGCGACCAGGTACTCGGTCAGGTCCACCACCTTCGCCGAGATCGCCCGGGCGCGCTCCACCCAGGCCGCGCCCGCGCCCGCCTCCTCCAGGGTCCGGTCGAAGTGCTTCATGCTGGAGCCGCAGCCGGCCGAGTTCACCACGATCCGCTCCACCTGGCGCGCCTCGAAGACCTCGACCAGCCGCTTGGCGAAGCCGGCCGACTCGGCCAGCCTGCCCGAGTGACCCGACAGCGCTCCGCAGCAGCCCTGGGCGCGCGGGATCACCACCTCACAGCCTTCCAAGGCCAGTACCCGGGCGGTCGCGGTGTTGACCTCGGGGAAGAACGCGCCCTGCACACAGCCCACGAGCATGCCCACCCGGGCGCGTCGTTCACCCACGGCGGGTACCAGCTCGGGCAGCGGGGGCGGGGGAGCCGACAGCGGCGGGGCGATGCGCTCCATGGTGGCCAGGGTCGGCGAGATCCGGTCCAGGATCCCGGATCTGCGGATCAGCGACGAGACCCCGCTCGCCTGGTAGGCGCGCAGCGGGCCGCGCATGGCCCGGAGGCGGTTGCGGTACGGGAAGAGCGAGAACACCGCCCCGCGCAGCGCGCGCTGTCCCCGAGGGCGTTCGTACTCCTCCTCGACCCGGTACCGGGTGTGCTCGATGAGCGCGTCGTAGGCCACCCCGGACGGGCACGAGGACACACACGCCAGACAGCCCAGACAGTTGTCGAAGTGCCCGACGGCGGTCTCGGTGAGCACGTCCTCCTCGTGCATCTGCGACATCAGGTGGATGCGCCCGCGCGGGGAGTCCATCTCCTGGCCCCACAGCACGTCGGTGGGGCAGGTCGGCAGGCAGAAACCGCAGTGCACGCAGTCGTTCAGCAGATCGCCGAAGAGTCGTTCCGGTCCGGCTGCCGGTTCGGTCGGTCGTTCGGTCACGGGATCCTCCCAGGAGGCGCTCGGTGAACGGTTCAGATCCCGCCGGCGAAGCGGCCGGGCGAGAGTCGGTGGTCGGGATCGAAGGAGTCCTTGACCGCCCGCATCAGCGACAGGCCCGCAACCTCGCCCCAGGGATCGACCCCGGCCTCGCGCAGGTGTGGTTCGGCGCGCAGCAGGACCGCGGACCGATCGGGGGCGCGGCGGACCGCCGCCGACATCTTCTCCACGACGTCGGCGGGGGTACCGGGAGCGAACGACAGGTACAGGGTCCCCGCCGGGATCGACCCGTACCATCGGACGTCGCCGGCCAGGGCGTCCAGATCCTCGACCAGGGCCGGGACGTCGGCCGGAGGTACCAGGACCCGCACCAGGGTGCCCTCGGTGGGCAGGACGCCCCACCCCTCGGGAAGCGCCTCGGCGATCTCCACGTCGTCCCCGCCCAACGCCCGAACGGTCTCCTCGACCCGGGGGACCAGACCCTCGGTGGTTCCTTCCAGGACCACGCACAACCGACCGTGGTCGAGTTCCACCGCCGCGGGTACCACCGTGGTGGCCCGCAGCGCCGACAGGACCCGCTCGGTCCCCTCCCGAGACCGCAGCGGCACGCCCACCACCCGAACTGCCGGTGGCAACGGGTGCAGCCGGAACGCCGCCGAGGCGATCACCCCGAGTGTTCCGTAGCCGCCGGTGTGCAGCTTGGCCAGGTCGTACCCGGCCACGTTCTTGACCACGCGACCACCGCTGCGCGCCACCACCCCGTCGGCGCGCACCACGGTCATCCCGATCACCAGGTCCCGCAGCGTTCCGGCGAGCAACCGACGGGGTCCGTTCACCCCGGTCGCCAACGCACCGCCCACGGTCCCGCCCACGCGCACCGGGTCGTAGGACAGGCGTTGCCCGGCCTCGGCCAGCGTCCGCCGAAGCTCGGCCAGTGGCGTACCCGCGCCCACCTCGACGACCAGGTCGCCGGCGTTGTGGTCGATCCAGGACAGCGCCGAGGTGTCCACCATCAGGTCGAGGGATCGGGGCGGCGAACCCCAGTCCAGGGCGGTGCCGCCCCCGCGCGGGGTCACCGTCGCCCCGGCGTCACGGGCGGCGGCCAGCAGCCGTCCGAGCGCCTCGGTGTCCTCGGGACGGGCCACACGGTCGGGTGCGACCCCGCATACCGCGTCCGCCCCGATCCCCGCCCGCAGGGTGACGCCTTCGACGTCCAAGTCCTTCACGCTCGCCCTTCCCACCTCTCGCCGTCCGGGGTCAGAACTGCTCGGCCCGCCCGGACTCCACCAAGGGGTGCGCCCCGGTGCGCACCCCGGGCCGTTCCCCGCACAGACGCGGGGTGGGCAAAAGCTTGTCCGGGTTGGCGATCCCGTCGGGGTCGAACGCCCGCCGGAACAGGTCGAAGGTGGCCAGGTCGTCGTCGGAGTACATGCGCGGCATCTTGCACGCCTTGTCCACACCCACCCCGTGCTCACCGGTGATGGAGCCCCCGTGCTCCACGCACAGGTCGAGGATGGCCCCGGACACCTCCTCGGCGCGCTCTCCCGCGCCGGGTTCGGCGTCGTCGAACAGCACCAGTGGATGCAGGTTGCCGTCACCCGCGTGGAAGACGTTGGCCACCCGGATGCCCGTCCGGGCGGACAACGCGGCGATGCGGCCCAGCACCTCGCCCAGGGCCGTGCGCGGCACCACCCCGTCCTGCACGATGTAGGCCGGACTGATCCGGCCCACCGCGGCGAAGGCGGACTTGCGGCCCTTCCAGATCAGGGCCCTTTCCTCCGCGCCACTGGCGGTGCGGGTCTCGAAGGAACCGCTGGCGGAACAGAGTTCGGTCACCCTCTCCACCTGGGCGTCGACCTCCGAGGCCGGCCCGTCCAACTCCACCACCAGCACCGCGGCGGCACCCGCCGGGTAGTCGCAGGCCACCGCCGCCTCGGCCGCCTCGATGGCCAACGCGTCCATCATCTCGATCGCGGACGGAAGCACCCCGGCGGCGATGATCGCGCCCACGGCCTCACCCCCCGCGTCCATGGACGTGAACGCGGACAGCAGGGTGACGGTCTTCTGTGGCGAGCGGGTCAGGGAGACGGTGACGCGGGTGGCGACGCCCAGGGTGCCCTCGGAGCCGATGAACGCGCCGATGAGGTCGTATCCGTGCGCGCCGGTCGCCTTGCCGCCCAGTTCCACGACCTCGCCGGACGGGGTGACGATCTCCAGGCCGCGCACGTGCCCGGAGGTGAACCCGTATTTGAGACAGTGCGCCCCGCCGGAGTTCTCCGCGACGTTGCCGCCGACCGAACAGACCTGCTGGCTGGAGGGGTCGGGCGCGTAGTAGTAGCCGTACGGGGCGGCGGCACGGGTGATGTCGAGGTTGGCCACGCCGGGTTCGACCACGGCGCACTCGTTCTCCAGGTCGATCTCGACGACGCGACGCATGCGCGAGGTGACGAGGAGGACTCCCTCGGCGTGGGGGAGCGCTCCCGCGGACAGGCCGGTGCCGGCGCCGCGGGGAACGTAGGGGACGCCGTGTTCGGCGCACAGGGAGATGACGGCTGCGACCTGCGCCGTGGTGGTCGGCAGGGCGACCACGCCCGGGGTGGCTCGGTGGTAGGTGAGGCCGTCGCTCTCGTAGACGCGACGTCGGGAGAGATCGGTGAGGACACCGTCCTCACCGCAGATCTCGCGTAGTCGGGGGACCAGGGCGGTCAGCGCCGCCGGGATGCTCGTCGGGCGTACGGACGTGGCCATGGGCGTCTCCCCTGGTGCGGTCGGAAGGACTCGACCTCGCAGAGGGACCGTACGACCGCACCCCTTGCCGAGACAAGGGGTGCGGTGGAAACAATCTTCCGTTTTATGAAATATGACTGACCGTTACGGCATGCGCTCGTAGGCGGGCAGGGTCAGGAAGTCGACGTACTCGTCGTCCAGGGCGACCTCGGTGAACAGCTCCTTGGCCTGCTCGAACAGGCCCTCGTCGTAGCCGGCGCCGAGGGCGTCCTCGATGGTGACGAGCTCCTCCTCGATGATCTGCTTGACGAGCTCGGCGGTGACCTTGGGCCCGTCGTCGAGGGTGACGTCGTTGTGCAGCCACTGCCAGATCTGCGAACGGGAGATCTCGGCGGTGGCGGCGTCCTCCATGAGGTTGTGGATGGCCACCGCGCCGTTGCCGCCCATCCAGGCGGCCAGGTACTGCAGGGCGACGTTGATGTTGGCGCGCAGACCGGCCTTGGTGACGCCGCCGGGGGTCTGGTCGACGGCGAGCAGGTCGGCCGCGGTCACCTCGACGTCGGGGCGCTGCTTGTCGATCTGGTTGGGCCGCTCGCCCAGGACGCCGTCGAAGATCTCGCGGCAGATCGGGACCAGGTCGGGGTGGGCGACCCAGGAGCCGTCGAAGCCGTCACCGGACTCGCGGGACTTGTCGTCGCGGACCTTGGCGAAGGCGTTCCTGTTGACCTCCTCGTCCTTGCGGGACGGGATGAACGCGGCCATGCCGCCGATGGCGTGGGCGCCGCGCTTGTGGCAGGTCTTGACCAGCAGTTCGGTGTAGGCGCGCATCATCGGGGCGGTCATGGTGACGGCGTTGCGCTCGGGCAGCAGGAACCCGCGGCCGCGGGTGCGGTGGGTCTTGATGATGCTGAACAGGTAGTCCCAGCGGCCGGCGTTGAGACCCGCGGAGTGCTCACGCAGCTCGTAGAGGATCTCCTCCATCTCGAACGCGGCCGGGATGGTCTCGATCAGGCAGGTGGCGCGGATGGTGCCGCGCGGGATGCCCAGCCGCTCCTGGGCCAGGACGAAGACGTCGTTCCACAGGCGGGCCTCCAGGTGGCTCTGCATCTTCGGAAGGTAGAAGTACGGGCCCTTGCCCTTGTCGATCTGACGCTGTGCGCTGTGGAAGAAGTACAGCGCGAAGTCGACGATGCCGCCGCTCGTGCGCTGACCGTCGACGAGGATGTGCTTCTCGTCCAGGTGCCAGCCTCGGGGGCGCACGACGATGGTGGCCAGCTCGGAGTCCTCCTTCAGGGCGTAGGTCTTGCCCTGGGGGGAGGTGAAGTCGATCTGCCGGTCCAGGGCGTCGCGCAGGTTGAGCTGCCCCTGGATCATGTTCTCCCACAGCGGGGTGTTGGCGTCCTCAAGGTCGGCCAGCCACACCTTCGCGCCGGAGTTGAGCGCGTTGATGGTCATCTTACGGTCGGTCGGTCCGGTGATCTCCACGCGGCGGTCGGTGATGCCGGGGGCGGCGGGCGCGACCTTCCAGGAATCGTCCTCACGGATGTGCTTGGTCTCGGGGAGGAAGTCGAGGTCCTCCCCGGCCGCGACCCGCGCCTCGACGGTCCTGCGCGCGGCAAGGAGGTCCTGGCGGCGGGACTCGAAGGTGCGGTGCAGCTCGGCGACGAGCGCGAGGGCGTCGTCGGTGAGGATCTCGTCGAACCGGTCGTTGAGGGGTCCCGTGATCTCGACCCCGTGCGTGGCGCCCATGGAAAACCTTCCGCAATACGAAATAAGCTTCTGGTATGTGGAAGTGAAACTACTATCTCGATGTCAAGCGGTCAACGTCACTCGCGGTGTCGATGGCGGGTGAAGTTTCCGCTAAGGGAAGCTTCGTGAATCTTCTTCCGCAAATACGTGGTTTCTTTGGTCTCGCCGCACTTTCGAAGGTTACACGGCGACCGTGTCCTGGTGGCTTGTGTCACACCGGCCGCGATAATTAACGTGCCTTCACTCAAGGCGGATGCCACCATCGAGCCAGGGAAGATTCCCGGAGCCACCCGCGTTGACCCAACTGGAGGGATATGAATACTGCTGACTTCCACGGAGACGACCGAACCGGCCACGAGGCCGAGGACGCGTTCCGTGAGGGCTCGCCCGATCAGGGCGAGATGGAACTGGCCGAACGCCACGCGCTACGTCGCGTTCAGGGGCTGTCCACAGAACTCACCGACGTCACCGAGGTCGAGAACCGGGCCCTGCGCCTGGAGCGCGTGGTCCTGATCGGAGTCTGGACCCGGGGAACCCAGGCCGACGCCGACAACTCGCTCGCCGAACTCGCCGCACTCTCCGAGACCGCCGGTGCCCTGGTCCTGGAAGGCATCACCCAGCGCCGTTCCAAGCCGGACCCCGCCACCTATATCGGTAAGGGCAAGGCGGCCGAGCTCCGCGACATCGTCGAGGCCACCGGCGCCGACACCGTCATCACCGACGGCGAGCTCACCCCCGGTCAGCTGATCCAGCTGGAGGACGTGGTCAAGGTCAAGGTGATCGACCGCACCGCGCTCATCCTGGACATCTTCGCCCAGCACGCGAGCAGCAGCGAGGGCAAGGCCCAGGTCGAACTCGCCCAGCTCAACTACCTGTTGCCACGACTGCGCGGTTGGGGCCACTCCCTGTCCCGCCAGGCCGGTGGCGCCGGTGGTGGCGGCAACGGCGGAGTGGGTCTGCGCGGTCCCGGTGAGACCAAGATCGAGACCGACCGTCGTCGGATCCACGACAGGGTCGCCAAGCTGCGCCGGCAGTTGGTCCACATGCGCACCGCCCGCGACGTCAAGCGCGACGTCCGTCGTACCCGACAGGTGCCCTCGGTCGCTCTGGCCGGGTACACCAACGCGGGCAAGTCCAGTCTGCTCAACCGGCTCACCGGAGCCGGGGTGCTGGTGGAGAACGCGCTGTTCGCCACCCTGGACCCGACGGTCCGTCAGGCCCGCACGCCCGACGGTCGCGGCTTCACGCTCAGCGACACGGTCGGTTTCGTGCGCCACCTGCCGCACCAGTTGGTGGAGGCCTTCCGCTCCACCCTGGAGGAGGTCGCCGACTCCGACCTGATCCTGCACGTGGTCGATGGCTCGCACCCCGACCCCGAGGCGCAGATCTCCGCCGTGCACGAGGTCCTCGCCGACATCGAGGCCGGTGACGTCCGCGAGCTCATGGTGCTCAACAAGGTCGACGCCGCCGACCCCGACATCGTCAAGACCCTGCGCACCCGATACCCCGACCTGGTCGAGGTCTCGGCGCGCACCGGCGAAGGCATCCCGGGCCTGGTGACGGCCCTGGCCGAGGCGCTTCCCGAGATCGCCGAGGAGGTGCGCGCGCTCGTCCCGTACTCGCGGGGCGACCTCATCGCCCGCGCCCACGACGAGGGGCGCGTGGTCACCGAGGAGCACACCGCGGACGGCACCGAGCTGCACGCGTTCGTGCCCGCGTCGCTCGCGGCCAGGTTCGAGGGGTACGCGCTGAGCACCGTCTGACCGGAGGCCGTCCTCCGGACGGTGACACGCCCGGGGCCGGGGAGTCCGCATGGACACCCCGGCCCCGGGCGTCTTCCGGGTCTCTCGTGTTCTGAGAGATAGGCCGTTTTCCACCCGTGACGCGGGTCATCGCAGCTCAAGCGCAATTCGGGTGCTCTTCGTCACTCAACGATTCCGCGAACTTCGCCCCGGAACGTTCGCATTCGTCCCTGTGGGGAGGTGTACACGGCGTCGGCGAATGGACTACGGTTTTGGAGCACTGGCCGGCAGTGGCCTCCGCCCCCCGACGGTGCGCCCCCACTGACCCGGTACCGCGCGGTGGCCCCAGGCCGCCCACGGCCCTGTCGGAAGCACATCCAGATACGAGGTCGCCATGTCCGCCCGTGCTCTTCGCGCCCCCCGTTCGCGTGGCGCACAACGGACCTGACCGGCGGGGGCGGACCATCTGATGTCGGTAGTACTCCTCACCAACATCGGTCGCCTCTGGACCGGTAACGAGCTGTTGACCAAGGCGGCGGTCCTCATCGACAACGACCGCATCGCCTGGGTCGGACCCGCCGCCGAGCTGCCACAATGCATTCCCGGCGTGATGGAGGACCTCACCGGCGTCGACGAGATCGTCAACATCTACGGCGGACTCGTCACCCCCGGACTCATCGACGCCCACTGCCACCCCGTGTACGCCGGCGACCGCTACGCCGAGGTCAACATGTGGGCCAAGGGCGCCACCCGCGCCGACATCTTCGCCGCCGGCGGAGGAGTGTCCACCACCGTCACCATCACCCGTGGAACCGACCCCTGGACCCTGTGCAACGCCGTCCGCGAACGGCTCCGGCACTGGGTGCTCTCCGGCTGCACCACCGTGGAGGCCAAGACCGGCTACCACCTCACCCGGGACGGCGAACTCGCCGACGTGCGCCTGCTGCGCTCCCTGGAGGAGGAACCCGGCATGCCGCGCCTGCACGTCACGTTCTTCCCCGCGCACGGGGTACCGCCCGAGTTCTTCGGCCGCCCCCAGGAATACGTGGCCACCGCGGCCTCCTGGCTCGGCGACGCCGCCATGGCGGGCGCCGACGGGGTCGACATCTACTGCGACAACCAGCAGTTCACCACCGAGGACGCCCACATGCTGCTCGGCGTGGGACAGTCCGTGGGGTTGCGCACCACCATGCACGCCTGTTCACGGCCCCGCCACGGCGCCGTGCGCATGGCCGCCGAACTCGGCTGCACCTCCGTGGACCTGATGCACGAGGCCGACGACGAGGACATGCTCGCCCTGGCCGCCACCCGCACACCGGTGGTCGCCTGCCCCACCACGGCCCTGCACGAACGCCGCACCCCGCCGGTGCGAGCCCTGCTCGACCACGGTGTCCCCGTGGGGTTGGGCACCGACCACAACCCCGCCCAGTCCGGCACGACCTCCATGCCCCTGGTCATCTCCCTGGCGGTCTCCATGTTCGAGATGACCGTGCAGGAGGCGCTCAACGCCGCCACGGTCGGCGGCGCACGGGCCCTCGGACTCAACGACCGTGGACGGATCGCCCCGGGCGGTCTCGCCGACATGGTGCAGTGGGACGCCGACCACGAGGGTGCCTTCGCCTGGTCCATGGGGCTGAAGACCCTGCGCGTGTGGCAGGGCGGTCAGACCATCCGCTGACGGCCTCAGCGGTTGCCGCGGGCGCGGGCGATCTCGATGACCGCGCGCTCCAACGCGTACTCGGGGTCACGGCCGGCGCCCTTGATCAGCGCGTCCGTCTCCGCGACCACCGCCATGGCACGGGTGACCCCGGCGGGGCTCCATCCCCTGGCCTGTTGGCGCAGGGACCGCATCTTCCACGGTGGTACCTTCGCCCGCTTGGCCAGATCGGCCTCGCTCATCCCACGCGGGGGCTGGGCGGCCACCGCGATCCCGCGCACCGCCCCGGCCAGGGCGCTGTTGATCAGCACCGGTGCGGTGCCCACCGCCAGCGACCAGCGCAGCTGTTCCAGGGCCTCGGGCAGACGCCCCTCCACGGCCCGGTCCGCCACCGTGAACCCGGAGGCCTCGGCCTTGCCCGAGTGGTAGCGGGCCACCGCGGCGGCGTCCACACGGCCCTCGGTGTCGGCGATCAACTGGGTGCAGGCCGCAGCGATCTCCCGCAGGTCCGTGCCGACCGCGTCGACCAGGGCCTCCGCGGCGTCGGGAGTGATCTGTCGCTTGGCCGTGGTGAACTCGCCCCTGACGAACGCCACCCGCTCCGGACCCTTCTTGGGGCCCTTGCAGTCCATCCGCTGCGCCTTGGCCTTGGTGGCGGCCTCCAACACCGCCTTGCCCTTGGCGCCGCCGGCGTGGGTGAGCACCAGGTTCACGTCGTCGGCGGGGCTCTTGAGGTAGTCGATGACGGTCGCCGCCAGGTCCTTGGTCAGGTCCTGGGAGGAACGGAGCACCACCACCCGGCGGTCGCCGAACAGGGAGGGCGAGGTGACCTCCACCAGGGTGGACAGGCCGATCTGGGAGGGCACGAGGTCGTGGACGTCCACCTCCGGATCGGACTCGCGGACCGCGGCGACCACCGCGGCCACGGCCCGGTCGACGAGCAGTTCCTCGTCGCCGACGATGAGTGTGATGAGGGCGGGTGCAGGCATACCACGAGCATGCCACGACCCACCGACCGGCCGGTGCCGTTCGGTGGGTCATCGGCCCGGAGAGGGCCCGCGGGAGACCACGCGCACCGGGTCGTCCAGCACCGCCACGTCCCCGTCCGTGTCGGTACGCGCGTTCACCGGCGCCATCCGTTCCAGGATGTTCCGGGTGAACGGTGCCGGGTGCCCGTAGGGGTTGTCCGCGCCCACCGAGGTCACCGACACCCTCGCCCGAGTCGCGGCCAGGAAGGCGGGGTCCTGGGTACCCGACCCGTGGTGCGGGGTGTTCAGGACGGTGACCGCCAACAGCTCGGAGTCCGGCCCGCGCAGTAGCTCACCCTGGGCCGGCACCTCGATGTCCCCGGTGAGCAGCGCCGACAGGTGCGTGCCGTCCGCCCGGACCACCACCGAGGTGTCGTTGACCGTCCCCACGTAGCCCGGCCGTGGCCACAACACCCGCAGCGTCCACGAACCCACCTTGAAGGTCTGTCCCCGCTCGGCGGTCAGGAGCTCCACGCCCTCCTTCGCCAACAGGCGCCCCACCGCGGTGTCCTCGAAACCCGCGGGGGCCAACGCCGCCGGGACCCGGCGGTGCCGCAGCACCCCCGGAACACCGTCCACGTGGTCGGAGTGGTCGTGACTGAGCATCAACAACGGGACCTCTCGTATCCCCAGCCGCTCCAGGCATCCGTCCACCAGTTCCACGTCGTCCCCGGTGTCGAACACCACCGCCTCTCCGGGGCCGACGGACAGCGCCAACGCGTCTCCCTGCCCCACGTCACAGGAGACCAGCGCCCACCCCTTCGGTGGCCAACCCCCCGGCAGGCAACGGGCCGAGAGTCCCAACAGGAGCACCGCGACGGTCACGGCGGCCAACACCCGGCGTGGCCGACCGCGGGTCAGCAGGAACACCGCCACCAGGGCCGCCAGCAGCAACGCCCCGGCCACGTCGGAGCGCCATGGCAGCGCCCCGTACGGAACCCGCGCCCCCACCGTCGCCACCGCGGCGATCCAGGACACCCCGAGTCCCGGCAGGTGCACCAGGACCGTCGCCGCATCCGACCAGACCGACGCCAGTGCGGCCAACGCCGACCCCGCCACGGTCACCACCGCCACCACCGGAGCGGCCAACACATTGGCCGGTACCGCCACCCACGACACCTCCCCCGACAGCAGCACCAGCACCGGGGCCACCGCCACGTGCGCCGCCACAGCCACCGCCAGGGCCTCCGCCACGGGAAGGGGCATCCGCGCCGACCAGGCGTGCGACCATCCCGGCACCAGCAGCAGAATCCCGGCCGTGGCCAACGTCGACAACGCGAACCCGAAGGAGGTCGCCAGCCCCGGAGCCACGAACAGCACGCCCACCACGGTCACGCCCAACGCGCCCAGACCGGCGTGCGCCCGCCCGGTGGCCAGCGCCAACAACCCCAACGAGCCCATGAACGCGGCCCGCACCACGCTCGGCTCCGGTCGGCACACCAGTACGAACAGCCAGATCATCACCGCGCCGCCCAGGACCGAACACCACGTCGGCGCCCGGGTCCATCGCGCCACCGCCAACACGAACCCGGTCAGGATCGCCAGATTGGCCCCGCTGACCGTCAACAGGTGCGTCATCCCGGTGGCCCGGAAGTCCTCCGCGGTCTCCTCCCGCAGCTCAGAGGTATCGCCGACGATCAACGCCGGCAACAGCCCGCGTTCCGGTTGGGGCAGCGCCGACGCGGCCTCCCTCAGGTCGGCGCGGACCTCACCGGCGAAGGCCTGGAGTCGCCCCGGCCCGTCGGTCTCCTCCGGAGGCCCGCGCACCGGTACCAACGCCGCCGTCAGTGGTTCGTCCTCGGCGGTCAGGAACACCCCGCGCGCGGTGAACTCCTGGCCCGGCAGGAGCCCCGACCAATCCGCACCGGAGGCCAACACCACCACCGACGCCCGCGAGGCACGGATCTCACCGTCCACACGGACCCACACGGTGCGGGCCGGGACCACCCATTGCGCCCTTCCCGGCCGGGGCATGCCCGCCCGAGACCGCGGATCGACGGTCGCCACGGCACGGAACTCCACCTCACCGCCCCGCTCGGCTGCGGCCACCGCGGCGCTGGTCACCGTCCGATGCACGTGGAGGCCGGCCACCGCCGCGACCGTCGCCGCGCACACCAGGGTCGCCGCGACGGCGGCGAGCGGAGCCTCCCCGAGCAGTGCGGACACCCGTCCTCCCAGGAACACCAGTGCCGCGGTGAGTGCCATCGCGCCCGCCAACGACCACGCCGCCCACGCGGGCACGGCCAAGGCCACCAGGGCCGCGGCCCAGGACGCCAACGCCGGAGCGATCAGCCGTAGGTCCGGCGGACGCCCCAACCCGTGCGCGTCGGTCCCCAACCACGTCACCATGGCCGACTCACCCCACCGTCACGTGCGGACGCAGGTTCTCCAAGGTCTTCTCCGCGATCCCGTCCACCCCGAGCAGGTCCTCGACACTGGCGAAGGAACCACCGATGGACTCCCGGTGGTCGATGATCTGGCGTGCCTTCTTCTCCCCGATCCCCGGGAGGGAACGCAACTCCTCCTCGTCGGCGGTGTTGATGTTCACCGTCGCTCCCTCCCCACCGCTCGCCGCCGCGCCACCGTCACCCGGTATCTCCTCCTGCGGAACCCCCACGAGGACGCGTTCGCCGTCGGTCAGCGTCCGGGCGAGGTTGAGCAGGTCGAGATCGGCGTCGGGAAGTGCGCCGCCCGCCTCCTCCACGGCGTCGGCCACGCGGGAACCCGCGGGCATCGTGTACAGGCCCGGTTCGTTCACCTCGCCGCCCACGTGCACCACCACCTCGCCGTCCGGGGCGTCGTCGTCCGGTGGGGGAGTGCCGGAGGCGGCCGGCGGGGCGTCGTCGGACGCCGCCTGGGTGACCAGCTCTGGTGCGACGACCTCCTCGGGGCGTTCGCGCAGCATCAGGAACGCGACCCCCACCGCCAGCAGACCCAAGATCACCAGTACGGCCAGGGAACGACGCGACAACGCGGCCTCGGTGGCCCAGCCCCGGGTGATCCGGTCCAGGGCCGCCACGGGTTCGTCCGGGACCAACTCCGTGTACCCGGCGGGAGGGCGGGATGTTCCGGTGGGCCGGTCCGGCACCGAACGTCCACGGCGGCCGGGGTCCCGCCACGGGCCGGAACCGGTGTCGGGCCTCTCCGTCGAAGGGGTGGGATCGGGCCGCTTTGTTCCGGGCGCGGGGACGGTGAGCACGTCCTCCGGGGCGCGTTCGGGCCAGTCCCGCCCGGCGGGCCGATAGGGGGTGCGGGTGTCGCGCACCGCGTAGGGCGCGCTCGGGACGTCGGTGCCCGGCCGGGGCGGGGGGACGGTCGCGGGATCGGCGGATGGACGCGGGATACGGGCGCGCAGACGCCTGGCGGAGGGGGAGGAGTCCAAGCCGAGTGCGCGGAGTCGTTCCTCGGGGGTCGAGACGGGAGTGCGGCGCCGTGACCGGCGCGAAGCGGTCATGGATTCAACGCTAGGGAGATCACCACCGGCTGTCACCGGGTGATCTCAACCTGTGGATAACTCGCGGGTGACCCGCCCGGGCGACCCGGGGACGCGAAGGGCCCGGTCTCCTCGGGGGAGACCGGGCCCTGAAGGTCGCGTGCTATCTGATCCCTAGGCGGACCGGAGAGCGTCCAAACGCTTGGCGATCGCGCTCTTGCGGTTCGCGGCCTGGTTCTTGTGGATGACGCCCTTGCTCGTGGCCTTGTCCAGGGTACGAGCGGCGTCACGCTGCAGGATGGTGGCCTTCTCGACGTCCCCGGCCTCGGCGGCTTCGCGGAACTTCCGGATGGAGGTCTTCAGCGAGGAGCGCACCGCCTGGTTGCGGAGACGAGCCTTCTCGTTCTGCCGGTTGCGCTTCTTCTGCGACTTGATGTTCGCCATGCGAAAACGTGCTCCAGTAACTTTGATCTGCGCGCCGATCGATCCGGCGGCTCGTCTCATGGGCAGCCGTTCCATGAGTGGCTCGCGTGGGCGCCGACGCAGGGTGTGTGTGAGACCAGAAGGGCTCGAATTCGAACGTGGAAGTCCGAGACACGGACTCTCCATTATGCCGTATCCGTTGGACCACTCGGGCCTCGGGAACGCGAGGTCACGGTATCGATCCCAGCCACCCCGTGCGATAGGCGTCCAGATCGGCCTCCTCGGCCTCGTCGGCCAGGTAGAGCGCCACACCCGTGGTGAGTTCCTCGGGCGGCTCCGCCCTGGAAAGCCCCAACCTGATCGCGGCGATCGCGGTCAGCGCGTTCTCGTTCTCATGGCCGGGCCCCCACTCCTCACCGCTGTAGGCGGGCACCCCGAAACGCAGGGTCAGGTCCTCGCGCCCACCCAGAGACGCCACGGACTCGGTCACCTGCCGCACCATGAACCCGCCGTACATGCCCTCGGTCGGCATGTTCGCGTCCACCCCCGGCAGCACGACCTCGTCGGCGTGTTCGGTCACCTGGTCCAGATACCCCTTGGACCAGTACTTCTCCTCGCCGTCGGCGACGAACGACGCCACGCGACCACCAGGGAGCAGTTCCACGTGGTGGGCCTGCACCGACAGCACCGGGTCCGCGCCCAACTCCTCCCGCACCATCGCCATCAGCGTGGGGATCGACGGGTCGTTCACCGTCACCGGTCGGATCTCCATGTGCAGCCCGGCGAAACCGTCCGCCGCCACCTCGGCGACCGTCGGCGCGAGCGTCTCACGGGCCTCGGTGGGGAAACGGTCCCTCAGCAACGACGACCCGGACTCCACGTGCCGCAACCACGCCAGCGGACGCACCTGCGGGTAGGTGGAGTCCAGCCACGAAAGCAGCGCCTCGGTGTCGGGCACCCGCTCCACCGTTCCGTCGGCGGCCACGTCGCCCGCGTACACGTACAGGGTGTCCACCGCGCCGGTGTCCAACAACTCGGCCAGGGCTCCGGTGTCCTCCCACGAACCCACCCAGGCCGCGTCCGTCTCCTGGGAGGCCGCCCCGTCGCTCGGCGTGCCCGAGAACTGGAAGCTCAACAGCGCGCCCGCCGCGACCACCAGCACCAGGACCGCCGCGACCCCGGCCAACAGC
This sequence comes from Nocardiopsis sp. NPDC055551, assembly GCF_053619415.1. Lineage (NCBI taxonomy): Bacteria > Bacillati > Actinomycetota > Actinomycetes > Streptosporangiales > Nocardiopsidaceae > Nocardiopsis > Nocardiopsis sp. NPDC055551. Next base: position 141,649 of record NZ_JBSHJJ010000006.1, read on the forward strand.
CGTGTCAGAAACCACTTCACCCCTACGCCACCCGCTCTCACCCACCGGGTCCGTTCCCGGCGTCGGTTCGCATAATCTGGACATCGACACCCGCGCCTCGCGCCCATACTGCCGTACCGCCTCGGGATACACCCGGTGAGGGCGGTGCCCGCGTCATGGGAGGATGGAGGACGCCGTGTGCCCGCGGCCGAGGCGGGAAGCCGCCCCCACAGGCGCACACGACCCTGAACCAAACCCGTTGAACGGAGCACGGTGGCACAGCCGAACTGGACCGATCCCGCGCTGATTCGCAACTTCTGCATCATCGCGCACATCGACCATGGCAAGTCGACGCTGGCCGACCGGATGCTCCAGATCACCGGGGTCGTCGAGGACCGCCAGATGCGCGCCCAGTACCTGGACCGCATGGACATCGAGCGCGAGCGCGGCATCACCATCAAGTCCCAGGCGGTGCGGATCCCGTTCACCGCCCTGGACGACAAGACCTACACGCTCGACCTGATCGACACCCCCGGCCACGTCGACTTCACCTACGAGGTGTCGCGTTCGCTGGCCGCCTGTGAGGGCGCGATCCTGCTGGTCGACGCCGCGCAGGGCATCGAGGCGCAGACGCTCGCCAACCTGTACATGGCGCTTGAGAACGACCTGCAGATCATCCCGGTGCTCAACAAGATCGACCTTCCCGCGGCCCAGCCCGAGAAGTACGCCGAGGAGATCGCCGGAATCATCGGCTGCGAGCCCTCCGAGGTGCTCAAGGTCAGCGCCAAGACCGGTGAGGGGGTCGAGGAGCTCCTCAACGAGATCGTGAACCAGATCCCGGCCCCGGTCGGCGACGCGGACGCCCCCGCCCGCGCGATGATCTTCGACTCGGTGTACGACACCTACCGCGGCGTGGTCACCTACGTGCGGGTCGTGGACGGAAAGCTCAGCCCGCGCGAGCGCATTCAGATGATGTCCACCAAGGCCTCCCACGAGATCCTGGAGATCGGCGTCAGCGCGCCGGAGCCCCAAAAGTCCGGTGGCCTCGGAGTGGGCGAGGTCGGCTACATCATCACCGGCGTGAAGGACGTGCGCCAGTCCAAGGTCGGTGACACCATCACCGCCCTGAACCGGTCCGCCACGAAGATGCTCGCCGGGTACCAGGAACCCAAGCCCATGGTGTTCTCCGGGCTGTACCCGATCGACGGCACCGACTACCCGGTGCTGCGCGACGCCCTGGAGAAGCTCCAGCTCAACGACGCCGCCCTGAACTTCGAACCGGAGACCTCGGCCGCCCTCGGCTTCGGTTTCCGCTGCGGTTTCCTGGGTCTGCTCCACCTGGAGATCACCCGCGCCCGCCTGGAGCGCGAGTTCAACCTGGACCTGATCTCCACCGCCCCCAACGTCATCTACCGGGTGGAGATGGAGGATGGCACCGAGCACGTGGTGACCAACCCCAGCGAGTTCCCCGACGGCAAGATCGACTCCATCCACGAGCCCATGGTCAAGGCCACCCTGCTCACCCCCTCCGACCACATCGGTCAGATCATGGAGCTGTGCCAGGAGCGCCGCGGCGAGCTACAGGGCATGGACTACCTGTCCGAGGACCGGGTGGAGATGCGCTACATCCTGCCCATGGCCGAGATCGTCTTCGACTTCTTCGACGCGCTCAAGTCCCGCACCAAGGGGTACGCCTCGCTGGACTACGAGCCCATCGGCGAGCAGGTGGCCGACCTGGTCAAGGTCGACATCCTCCTGCAGGGTGAGCCGGTGGACGCCTTCTCCGCGATCGTGCACAAGGAGAAGTCCTACGCCTACGGCGTGGAGATGACCAAGAAGCTGCGCGAACTCATCCCCAGGCAGCAGTTCGAGGTCCCGGTCCAGGCGGCCATCGGCGCCCGGGTCATCGCCCGCGAGAACATTCGCGCGATCCGCAAGGACGTGCTCTCCAAGTGCTACGGCGGCGACATCAGCCGTAAGCGCAAGCTGCTGGAGAAGCAGAAGGAGGGCAAGAAGCGGATGAAGATGGTCGGCCGGGTCGAGGTGCCCCAGGAGGCCTTCATCACCGCGCTGTCCACGGAGTCGGCCCCCGAGGACAAGAAGAAGAAGTAGTGGTCCGTCCGGCTTCGGCCGGCGGGCGACGACGAAGGGCGGTGGGGGAGTCCCCACCGCCCTTCGTCGATGAACGAGGTGTCGTTCGTGACCGCTAGCCCTTGACCGCTCCCGAGGTCAGGCCCTCGCTGATGTAGCGCTGGAGGAACCAGAACACCGCCAGGGTGGGCAGGGAGAGCATGATGGCGCCCACCGCGAACATGCCGAAGTTGGCGTTGCGCTGGGAGTCCACCAGTTGGTACAGCCCCAGGCCCAGGGTCTGGGAGTCGGTGTCCCGCAGGAACACGCTGGCCAACAGGAACTCGTTGATGGTGTTGATGAACACCAGCAGCGCCACGATCGCCAGCACCGGGGTGACCAACGGCAACATGATCCGGAAGAACACCTGGGCGTGCGTGGCCCCGTCCATCTGGGCGGACTCGTCCAGCTCCTTGGGCACGGTGTCGAAGAAACCCTTCATCAACCACGTGTTGATGCTGAGCGCACCGCCCAGGTACACCAGCATCAGGCCCCAACGGGTGTCGAAGCCGATCGCCGGGTAGAGCTCGCCGATGTTGGAGAACATCAGGTAGATCGCCACGATCGCCAGGAACTGCGGGAACATCTGGATGACCAGAAGCCCGATCAGCCCCACCCGACGGCCCTTGAACCGCATCCGGCTGAAGGCGTAGGCCGCCAGCGCCGACAGCAGCACGGTGACCGCCGCGTTGGTGAGCGCGAAGAACAGTGAGTTCGCGTACCAGGTGGTGAACGGGGTGTTGCGGAACAGCTCCATGGCATTGGACAGGCTGGCGCCCGTCGGCCACAACTGGGAACTGCTCAGGGTACCGAGCGGGTTGATCGCGGCCGATACCACGAACAACACGGGGAAGATCGCGAACGCCGCGATCACCCACATGACGGCGTGACGCCAACCCAGCCGACCGGCCCACAGGGTGAACCGGGCGCTCGGACTGCGCCGGTAGACGGGCCTGGCGGCGACTTCGGAGACGCTCATCGCTCCACCTCCTGCAGGGCCTTGGTCCGACTCAGGGTGACCACGGACATCACCGAGACGATCAGGAAGATCATCACCGACAACGCCGCCGCGTAGCCGTACTGCGCGGTGGCCTCACTGAAGGCCAGCCTGTACGTGTAGGTGATGAGCAGGTCGGTGGCGCCACCTGCGGTGGTGCCCTCCGAACCGAACGGCCCACCCCTGGTGATCAGCCACACCGCGTTGAAGTTGTTGAAGTTGAACGCGAACGTGGAGATGAGGATCGGGGTCATCGCGACCATCAGCAGCGGCAGGGTGACGTGTCTGAAGGCCTGCCAGGGCCCCGCCCCGTCCAGCTGCGCCGCCTGGCCCAGCTCCCGGGGGATGGCCTGCAACGCTCCGGTGGCGACCAGGAACATGTACGGATAGCCCAGCCACACGTTGGCCAGGATCACCGCGAACCGTGCCGCCCACACGTCGCCCAACCAGTCCACCTGCAACCCGAGCATGCGGTTGAACAGGCCGAAGTCGGCGTTGAACATGTCCCGCCACAGCAGGTACATGGCCAGCGAACTCATGGCGTAGGGCAACACGACCAGGATTCGGTAGACCACCTTGCCGCGCATCTTGGGCACGTGCAGGGTCAGGGCCACCGCCAGGCCGACCACGAACACCAGGAAGGTGACCGTGACGGCGAACACGATGTTCCACACCAGGGTGCCGAAGAAGGAGGACGCGAAGGTCGGGTTGAACAGGAACCGGAGGAAGTTGTCCAGTCCCACCCCGACCTGCCACCCCTGGGGAAGGCGCTGACCGTCCTCGTCGTAGAACGCGCCGCGCTCGTCGTCCGCGTGGTAGACGACGCCGGTCTCGGTGTCCTCGATGCAGTCGCAGGACTCGTCGTAGACGCGAACGGCGTTGCCCTCGAAGGCACTGGACAGGCCGCTGGAACGGATGCCCGCGCCCTCGTCGGTGGGGACGGCGAACTCCTGCATCTCGTCGCTGCGCGAGTTCACCTGGGCGGGCGTCAGTACGGTGTAGCCGATGGTGTCGGTGATCTTGCCCGAGTCGTCGACCTGGGCGCCGACCAGGTCGGTCAGCCCCTCCTCGGTGCCGGCGTAGGTTCCACCCTCGCCGTCGCTGAGGAGGAAGACCAGTTCACCGGTCTCGGGGTCGCCGTTGGCGGCCACGGTGAGGACGAACTCGCGGGAGTCGGCGTCGCGGGTCACCGAGAACGCCTCGATGGACGCGATCGCCTGGTCCTTGGAACCCCGGTGACCATCGCTCATGTTGGTGAGCGAGGTGCTCATCGTGTAGAGCACCGGGAAGATCTGGAAGGCCATCAGGAAGAGCACGCCCGGCACGAGGTACTTGGCCGGGACGGTGCGCTTGGAGAAGTAGACCCAGTAGACGAGGGCCACCACGGCCACGACCAGACCGATTCCCCACCACACACCCGCGAGGTACAGGGGCAGGACCGCCCATACGCCGAGGGCGGTGAAGAGACCCAACAGGAGGATCTTCATGATCTGGCCGCCGAGGGAGCCGCCCGCCAGTGGGCCTCTCGGGCTTTTGCGGCCCGCGGGCGCCCCCTTGGAGGAGGCGCCCGCGTCGCCGGAACGGTCTGTCGCCACAGTTACCGGCCGATCCGCTCGGCGACGGCTTCGTGGGCGGTCTCCAGGGCCTCACGGGGGTCCGCGCCACTGATGATCTGGGCCTGGGCCACACCCAGGGGCTCCCAGGTCTCACCCATCTCGGGGATGTTCGGCATCGGCATGCCGTTCTCACCGGTCTCGGCCATCAGCGCGATGTTCGGGTCCTCTTCGGAGACGGCCTCCAGGGCCTCACTCTGCACCGGGGTGCGCGGGTCGGCGTCGTAGAGCGTCTGGATGAAGTCGGAGTCGGTGACGTAGTTGACCACGAACTCCTCGGCCAGCGCGCTGTTGGCGCTGCCCTCGGTCACGAAGAAGCCCTGGTAGCCGATGTAGGGGCTGGCGGGGTCGAGCCCGTCGAAACCGGGGATGGCGCTGATCTCGTAGTCGATGTCGGAGGTGTTGGCGTCACCGACGTTCCAGGGGCCGGCGACGAAGAACGGGGCTTCGCCGTCGAAGAACAGGGAGGCCTCGTTCTCCAGGTCGATGGAGCGGCGCAGCACCCCTTCGCCCTCCTCGCCGTACTCGGCGATCTTCTCCATGGCCTCGATCGTCTCGTCGGAGCCGATGCCGAGGTCCTCGGGGTCCCAGTCGCCGTTGTCGTCCTGACCGAACAGGTAGCCGCCGGCCGAGGTCATCAGGGCGTTCATGCGGAAGGGGTCGCCCTCCTGGCCGACCGCCATCGCCAGGACCTCGCTGGTCTCACCGTCGTCCTTGAGGTCGGTTCCGACCTCGACGAGCTCCTCGAAGGTCTCCGGGGCGTCCGGAGCCAACTCGGTGTTGCGCATGAGGAAGATGTTCTCCTGCGCGTAGGGAACGCCCAGGAGCTGGCCCTCCAGGGTCATGGCCTCCACGGCGGTCTCGTCCAGAGCCTCGGCGCGGTCGGTGGGCAGCTCGATCGGCTGGACGGTGCCGTTGCGCAGCAGGTTGCCGGTCCAGTCGTGGGCGCCGATGAAGACGTCGGGGGCGTTGCCCGCCTGGTGGGCGTTGACGATGTCGCCCTGGATGTCGTCGAAGGAGACGTTCTGGACGTCGACCTCGATGCCGTTGGCCTCGGCGAATTCGGCGGCGGCGCTCTGGATGGCGTCGGCGCGTTCGGGGTCGGACCAGATGACGAGGGTGCCCTCTGCGGAGCCCTCCTCACCGCCGCCGGTGTCGCCGTCGCTGCCACACGCGGTCGCCATCAAGGCGATCGCGGCGATGCCTGCGACCGCTGACGCGCTTCGAGATCTCATGGTGTCTTCCTTCCAGGAGGACTGACGGAGGGCATGCATGCGGTTCTGGAGGTTGCGGGTCCGTTGCGGGCATGCTTGATGATGTGACGTTAGCAATAACTTGCAGGACATGAAAGTCCTTGCAAACTCTGGGGATAAAGATGTGGATACACCCTGGAAACAGTCGGGTGATGGTCACTCGGAGTGCACGAACCGGTGCTCGTTCGAGGGGCCGGTTCAGGGGCTGAAGCTCTCCAGGATCAGTTGTTCGGCCTCGGTCAGCGCATCCGCCGGGTCGGCTCCACCGATGATGTCCGCGGTCGCCTGGGAGAACGGGTTCCACACGGCCTCCATCTCCGGGATCGCGGGCATGGGGATGCCGCCCTCCCCGGCCCGCTGGAACGCCTCCACGTGGGGGTCCTGGCCGGCCACCATCTCCATCGCCGCGTCCAGCGCGGGCACACGGGGGTCGGACTCGTACAGGATCACCGATAGTTCGGGGTCGGCGAGGAAGGCCTCGGCCAACTCCTGGGCCAACGTCGGCTCGGCCGCGCCGGAGGCCACGAAGAACGTCTGCACACCGATCAGGGAGCGTGCCTCGGCGCCGTCGGCGAACCCGGGGATCGGGCTCACCTCGAACGGGATCCCGTTCGTCTCGATGGTGGAGACGCTCCAGGGGCCGCTGACCAGGAAGGGGGCCGCGCCCGTGGCGAACAGGTCGGTGGCGTTGTCGGCGGTGGTGTCGCGATCGAGCAACCCCGAACCGTCCTCGCCGAGTTCGGCCAACTTCTCGAAGGCCGCGATCGACTCGGGCGCCGCCACCCCCAACTCGGTGGGGTCCGGGTCGCCCGATTCGTCCTCGCCGAACAGGTAGCCACCGGCCGAGGTGAAGAACGGGTGGATGTGGTAGGCGTCGCCCTCCTCGCCGACCTGCAGACTCAACGCCTGATCGACCGACCCCGCGTCCACGAGGTCCTTCCCGATCCGGGCCATGTCCTCGATCGACTCCGGTGCCTCCGGGACCAGGTCCGTGTTGCGGAACAGCCCCAGGTTCTCGGTGGCGTACGGAACCCCGTACACCTCGCCGTCGTAACCGACCGCCTCCAAGGCGCCCGGTGAGAACAGGTCGGACCGGGAGGGGTCCAGTCCCACCGGAACGATCGACTCCGCCGCGGCCAGTTCACCCGTCCAGTCATGGGGGCCGACCAGGAGGTCCGGACCCAGGCCGGTGGCGTGCGAACTCAGGAAGCTGGCGCGCAGCTCCTCGTGGTCGATCACGATCACCTCCACCTCCTGGTTGACGTCACGGGAGAAGGCCTCCGCGAAGGTCCGCATGGCCTGCGCGCGGTCCTCGTCGGCCCAGATGGTCAAGGGGATCGACGAGTAGTCGTCGACCTCCTCCGCGCCCGAACACGCGACCAGGGTCAACGCCAGCGTGCCCGCGCACAGTGAGAGAGGAAGTTTCCTCATGATGCACTCCAAAGGAAGAGCCGGCGGGGACCGTGGACACACGGAAGGGGTGGCCCCGCATCAGGGGATCTGGGGGTGAAGCAGGGGTGAAACAGGGGGTGACGCCGGGCGGTCCGGGACGAGGACCGCCCGGCGTCGGTGATCAGACGCTCAGCCAGGCCGAGCTCTCGGCGGGCAGCGTCAAGGTGCCCTCGGACACCTCGACACCCGGGCCACTGGCGACCAGGACCTCACCGGAGGCGGACAGCTCCACCGGCGCCTCGGTCATGTTCACGGCCACCCGAACACCGGGCTCGCGCTCGAAGTACAGGACACCCTCGGGCGACTCCAGCCAGTTCATGGAGCCGTCGCCCAGGGCGTCCAGCTCCCGACGCAGCCGCAGCGCGGTCTTGTACAGCTCCAGGGTGGAGCCCTCCACACCGCTCTGGTCGGCCCGGGTCGACCCGGCCCAACGCTCGGGCATGGGCAGCCACGGGGTGGAACCCTCGGGACCGAACCCGAACGGCGCCTCCTCGCCCTCCCAGGGCAGCGGCACACGGCACCCGTCACGGCCGCGCTCGGTACGACCCGAACGCTCCCAATTGGGGTCCTGCAACGCTTCCTCGGGCAGGTCGGTGACCTCCGAAAGACCCAGCTCCTCGCCCTGGTAGATGTACGCGGAACCGGGCAGGCCGAGCATGAGCAGCGTGGCCGCGCGCGCACGACGCAGGCCCTGCTCGCCGTCGCCGAAGCGGGTCACGTGCCGGACGACGTCGTGGTTGGACAGCACCCAAGTGGTGGTGGCGCCAACGGCCCCGTTGGCCTTCAGGGAACCGTCGATCACCTCGCGCAGCCGGGCCGCGTCCCAGGGGGCGGTCAGGTACTCGAAGTTGAACGCCTGGTGCAGCTCGTCCGGACGCAGGTAGCGCGCGATCCGGTTCGAGTCCTCGACCCAGGCCTCCGCCACCAGGGCGCGATCGCCCTCGTAGGTGGACGCGATCCGCGACCAACGACGGTAGATCTCGTGCACGCCGTCCTGGTCGAAGTACGGCAGCGAGGTGCTGCCGTCGAGCATGTCGGCCTTGGCGTCGGGGTCGATGTCGGGCAGGGCCGGGTCCTTGACCATGCCGTGCGCGACGTCGATCCGGAAGCCGTCCACCCCACGGTCCAACCAGAAGCGCAGGACGTCGTCGAACTCGTCGTGCACCTCCTGGTGGGTCCAGTCGAAGTCGGGCTGACCGGGGTCGAACAGGTGCAGGTACCACTGTTCGGGGGTGCCGTCGGGGCGGGTGAGGCGGGTCCAGGCCGGACCGCCGAAGATCGACTTCCAGTTGTTCGGCGGCTCCTCGCCGTCGGCGCCCTTGCCGTCCCGGAAGATGTAGCGCGCGCGAGCCGGGTCGCCCGGTTCGGCGGCCACGGCCTCGCGGAACCACACGTGCTCCGAGGAGGAGTGGTTGGGGACGACGTCGATGATCAGACGGATGCCCTGTTCGTGGGCGTCCTTGAGCAGGGCGTCGAAGTCGTCGAGGGTACCGAACCGGGGGTCGACGTCACGATAGTCGGCGACATCGTATCCGCCGTCGGCGAGCGGGGAGACGTAGAACGGGGTCAACCAGATCGCGTCGACGCCCAACTCCGTCAGGTGGGGGAGACGCTCGCGGATCCCCGCCAGGTCACCCTCTCCGTCCCCGTTGGAGTCGGCGAAGCTGCGCACATAGATCTGGTAAATGGCTGCTTCACGCCACCAGTGCGCCTCGTGCTGCATCAGCGGGGTCCTTCCGTAAGAGTGGCTGCAAGTTCTTGCGCAAGATTACCGTCAACTTTCTGTCATGTGACGCCGATCTCGACTAGAGTTGTCGTTATGGGTCCACGACTTGCCGACATCGCGCGGCACGCAGGCGTCAGCGAGGCGACCGTCTCGCGGGTGCTGAATGACAAGCCCGGCGTCGGCGGCGACACCCGAAAAGCCGTCCTGACCGCCCTCGACGTCCTTGGATACGAGCGTCCGGCGCGGCTGCGACAACGCTCCGCCGGGTTGGTCGGCATGGTGATCCCCGAGCTCGACAACCCGGTCTTCCCGATGTTCGCCCAGGCCGCGGAGGGAGCCCTCGCCCAGCGTGGCTACACCCCGGTGTTGTGCACCCAGACCCCCGGCGGAATATCCGAGGACGAATACGTCGAGCTGCTACTGGAGCGCAACGTCTCCGGCATCCTCTTCGTCTCGGGCAAGCACGCCGACACCTCCGCCTCGCACGAGCGCTACCACGCCCTGGTCGCCAGACGGTTGCCGATCGTGCTGGTCAACGGCTACTCCGACGCCATCCCCGCGGCGTTCATCTCCGCCGACGACCGTGAGGCCGGCCGTCTGGCCGTCAACCACCTGGTCGCCCTCGGCCACACCCGCATCGGCTTCACCAGCGGACCCGAGCGCTACGTCCCGGTCCACCGCAAGCTGGAGGGCTTCCATCAGGCGCTGACCGAACACGGCCTGGACGCCGACGACCTCGTCGAACTCTCCCTGTTCGGGGTCGAGGGCGGGCACGCCGCCGCGAACCGCCTCATCGAACGCGGTGTCACCGCCATGGTCTGCGGATCCGACATCATGGCGCTGGGCGCCATCCGCGCCGCCCGCCAGCGCGGTCTGCGCGTCCCCCAGGACTTCTCCGTGGTCGGCTACGACGACTCCCAGCTCATCGCCTTCACCGACCCGCCCCTGACCACCGTCCGGCAGCCGATCAACGCCATGGCGATGGCCGCCGTGCGAGCCCTGTGCGACGAGATCGCCGGACACCCCGTCTCCCACGCCGAGTACGTCTTCGACCCCGAACTGGTCGTGCGCGGCTCCACCACCGCGGTACCGGCCGCCCCCTCCCACACCGTCGCGGCGCCCTCCCGACACCAACCCAGGGTCGCCGCCCAGGGCCACTGACCGGCCGGGCGCCCGAACACGAAGAGACACGAACACGAAAAGGGGGGTGCGTGCCGCGCGCACGCACCCCCGTTTCCCGTCCCGCACCCACCGCGGGACGGGAGCTCCGGTCACCGCAGGGCGGGGAACCCGCGGACCAGGGCGGTGGAACCCCACCAGCGACCCAGCCCGAGGGTTTCGGCCGACCGCACGCACGCCAGGCCCACCAGCACCAGGGCGTAGACGATGTGGTCGTCCATGAACGGGTTGGTCTCCAAGGGCAGCACCGCCGCCCACATCAGGATCATCATCAACGCGCCCGTGGCGGCGGCGATCCTCTCACCGACGCCCAGGACCAGGGCGGCTCCGATGCCCAGCAGCCCCGCCATGAACAGCGGGTCCGCCCAGAACGTCCCGGCGATCGAGCCGAACGCTCCGGCGAAGGGGCCATCGACCGCGTTGGTCAGGAAGCCTTCGGTGGGGCTCGCCCCGTTGATCCAGGCGGCTTCGGCGGGGGTGGCGAACCCCAGCCCCAGCAGTTTGTCGAAGAAGGCCCACAGGAACACCCAGCCGATCGAGATCCGGGTGACGGCGAAGACGTAACGGGCCGCGCGGGACCCGATGAGGGGTCGCTCCTCCATCGGCGCGCTCCGGGGGGTGGTCGTGTGGTCGGACATCGTGTGTCCTCTCGCCGAACTGTTGTGTCACCTCCAAGACAACCCCTTGTACGAGCGCCTTTCGAGGCCCGGTGGTAATGGCCGCCAAGGACGAAGGTCCCACCTCGGCGGGCGTTCCGGGAAAGCCCCGGATCACCGCCCCCGCGCACGTCCGCGACCGGTCGGTATGTGTCCGAGCTCTCGATGGCGCGAGCTCTCCGCCACAGCCGGGCCGCGACCGTGCCCGCCCACCCTGCCCCGTCGGCGACACTGGGAACATGCCTTCCGTAGCCCTCGACGGCGAACCGGTGCCCCGCACCGGGGAGCTTCCCGCGCACTCCCTCGCCGAACTCGGCGACCGGCCCCTCGGGTTCTACGTCCACGTGCCCTTCTGCGTCACCCGATGCGGCTACTGCGACTTCAACACCTACACCGCCGAGGAACTCGTCTCCCGGGACGGCACCGCCACCTCCTCCCGCGAGACCTACGCCGAACAGGCCATCGCCGAGATCGACCTCGCCGACAAGGTCCTGACCGGCGAGCGCCCCCCGGTGAGCACCGTGTTCATCGGAGGCGGCACGCCCACCCTGCTGCCCGCCGAGGACCTGGGGAGCGTGCTGGCCGCCATCAGGGACCGCTTCGGTCTCACCCCCGACGTCGAGGTCACCACCGAGGCCAACCCGGAGACGGTCACCCTCGACTACCTGCGCCGCCTACGCGAGGCCGGCTTCAGCCGGGTCTCCTTCGGCATGCAGAGCGCCCGCCCGCACGTCCTGCGCGTCCTGGAGCGAGGCCACACGCCCGGACGGCCCGAACAGTGCGTGGCCTGGGCACGTGAGGCCGGGTTCGAGCACGTCAACCTCGACCTGATCTATGGCACCCCGAGTGAGAGCGACGACGACTGGGCGGGGTCCTTGGAGGCCGCGATCGGCGCGGGCCCCGATCACGTCTCCGCCTACTCGCTCATCGTCGAGGAGGGCACCCGGCTGGCCGCCCGGGTGCGCCGCGGCGAACTCACCGAACCCGACGACGACACCATGGCCGACCGCTACCTCATGGCCGACCAGGCCCTGGCCGCCGCCGGATACACCCCCTACGAGGTTTCCAACTGGGCACGCGCGCCCGAGGGCCGCAGCGCGCACAACTCGCTGTACTGGACCGGTGGGCACTGGTGGGGCGTGGGCCCCGGCGCGCACAGCCACGTCGGTGGAACCCGCTGGTGGAACGTCAAGCACCCGGCCGCCTACGCCGCGCGCCTGGCCGCCCGGGAGACGCCGGCACAGGCCAGGGAGATCCTCACCGAGGACGAACGCCGCTTCGAACGCGTCCTGCTCGAACTACGGATGGAACAGGGCTGCCCCCTGGAGCTGCTCGACGCCTCCGGTCTGACCACCGCCGAACGCCTGGTGGGGGAGGGGCTGCTGGAACCCGGAGCCCACGCCCGCGGATACGCCGCCCTGACCCGCCGAGGCCGTCTGCTCGCCGACGCGGTCGTGCGCGACCTCACCTGAGTCGCGCCGGCGAACGCGCGACCCGGACACGACGAAGGGGCCCGGCCGAAGCCGAGCCCCGGTCGTGGCCGGAGACTACTTCACCCAGCTGACGTTGAACGGGTAGCGGTACCACTCGCCCTTGTTGGCCGCGATGCCGCCGAGGATGCCGAAGACGACCGCGCACACCCACACGGCCAGCTGCAGGATGGCCCCGATGAAGATGATGTACAGCACCGCCGAGATCAGGTAGCCGATCAACAGGATGAACTGGAAGTTCAGCGCCTGAGCGGCCTGGTCGCGAACGAACGGGGACTCGTCCTTCTTGATCAGGAAGAAGATCAGCGGGCCGAGGAAGCCGAGCAGGATGCCGCTCAGGTGACTGAGCAGACCCATGGTGCGCTCGTCCTGGTTGGGCTGACCGGTGGTCGCCGAGGACCCCTGCATGCCGGGGTGCGGGGCGTAGCCGCCGTACTGGCCCTGCTGCGCGTAACCACCCTGGTCGTAGCCGGGAGGCGGCGGGTAACCGCCCTGGCCGTAGCCGGGCTGCTGCGGGTGGCCACCCTGGTCATATCCGGGCTGCTGCGGGCCGCTCTGACCATAGCCGGGCTGACCGGGCGGCGGGGGCGGGTATCCTCCGCCCTGGTCGGGCGCGGGATAGCCGCCCGAGGGCTGACCGGGTTGGCCGCCCTGCTGGGAGTACGGATCCTCCGGAGATGGGCCGTTGGGGTAGGACATGGCTCGGTTTCCTTGTCGGTGCGAGAGCTGTATCTACTTGAGAAGTCGGATGCTGAACGGGTAGCGGTACCACGCCCCCTTGTTCGCGCCTGAGGCCCCTAGGACGCCGAAGACGATGGAAAGGATCCATACGAGGGCGATGAGAAGGGAACCGATCCACGCCAGGTTCCCGAAGAAGATACCCAGACCAACGTACAGAACCCCCGCGAACACGTAAGGGATCAGCATCGTGATCTGGAAGTTCGCGGCCTCGGCGGCGTGGTGCCGCACGAACGGCGACGTGTTGCGCTTGGCGAAGTAGATGGCCAGCGGCGGGATCCAGCCGAGGAAGGCGATCATGAAGCCGGTCAGGTGCGCCGACATCGCGACCAGGATGCCATCGTCGCCGCTCGACCGCTGGGGCTGCCGCGCGTACCCCTGCTGAACGTAGGGCTGCTGCCCGGGAACCTGCTGGGGCTGCTGGGCGAACCCCTGCTGTGGCGCCTGCGGCTGCTGCGCGTACTGCTGCCCGTGGTCGGCGGGTCGCGCGGATGCGGGCGGGGCGAAACCCGGCTGTCCCTGCTGGGGTGGCCGCTGCGCGTACTGCTGCGGCATCTGGGCCTGCTGCTGCGGCTGCTGAGGCGGATACTGCTGACCGGGACCGGGACCGGGCCGGGCGCCCGGGGGCTGCTGCGGATGCGGCCCGGGCGTCCGCCCGTACCCCGGCCCGCCCTGCTGTGGGGGCGCCTGCGGCGCCTGTGGCGGCAGCGGAGGCCGTTGCTGCCCCTGCGGCTCGTCCGGGGACGGGGGATTCGACGGAGTCTCGCTCATGGTCTTCCTTGGATCCGCTGTCGGGGATGCTGATCGGACGTGCCCGAATGGTGGGGCCGGTGGTCCCGCAAGCCTAGTCTTCCAGGGGATGGGGGCCCGTGACGAAGTCGATGAGCTCCTCGACACGTCCCAACAGGGAGGGTTCGAGGTCACCATAGCCGCGCACCGACCCCAGGATGCGGCGCCATGCCTCACCCGTCTCCATCCGCCACCCCAGGGCGTCCACGACCCCCTCCTTCCACGGGAGTCCACGCGGCACCCGCGGCCAGGCCCCGATCCCGACCGCGCCCGGCCGGACCGCCTGCCACACGTCCACATACGGGTGCCCGACCACCAGCACGTCCTCGCCGCGCACCCGCTCGGCGATACGACTCTCCTTGGACCCGGGCACCAGATGGTCCACCAGCACACCCAACCGGCGCCCCGGCCCGGGGGCGAACTCCGCCACCACCGCGGGCAGGTCGTCCACACCCTCCAGGAACTCCACGGCCACGCCCTCCACCCGCAGGTCGTGACCCCACACCTTCTCCACGAGCTCGGCGTCGTGCGCGCCCTCGACGTAGATACGGCTCTCCCGCGCGGTACGCGCCCGCGCGCCGGTCACCGCGATCGATCCCGAGGCGCTGCGCAGCGGGCCCTTCGGCTTCGCGGTGGGGCGCACCAGCGTCACCGGTCTCCCGTCCACCAGGAACGCGGCGGGTGCCAACTCGAACACCCGGCGACCACCGTCACGGTCCTCCAGGGTCACCGTGGCCTTGTCCCAGGCCACCACCGCCCCACAGAACGTCTCGTCGGCGTCCTCGACCACCAGGTCGTGGTCGAGTGGGATCTCGGGCACCGTGCCCTTCTTGGGGAGTCGCCGGTCTCCGGCCAGAACGTCGCGGCCGTAACGGCCGGTTCCATTGGTAACCACGGTGCCGCAGTGTACTGGTGACAGGCTCAGGAACCGCGTGGTCGGGTGGCGCACGTCGCCGATCCGTCGGGAAGAAGACGGCCTCGCTCCCGTGTTACTACCGGCGGGTACCCACACGCGTTTGCGGTCGGGCATAGAATTAGCACTGAGGACCACGGAGTGCCAGGAGGTGGCGAGTTGCTGGATGAGCGCAAGCTCGCGGTCCTGCGTGCCGTCGTCGAGGATTTCGTCAACACCAACGAGCCCGTCGGTTCCAGGTCGTTGGCCGACCGACACCCGCTCGGTGTCTCCCCGGCGACCATCCGCAACGACATGGTCGCGCTGGAGGAGGACGGGTACATAGCCCAGCCGCACACCAGCGCGGGGCGAGTGCCCACGGACAAGGGATACCGCCTGTTCGTGGACCGGCTCTCCTCGGTCAAGCCGCTCTCGGCCGCCGAACGCCGCGCCATCGAGTCCTTCCTCGGCGGTGCCGTGGACCTCGACGAGATCGTCGCCCGCACGGTGCGGTTGCTCGCGCAGCTCACCCGTCAGGTCGCGATCGTCCAATACCCGTCGCTGACCCGTTCGTCGGTGCAGCACGTGGAACTCGTACCCCTGGGCGGCCAACGCATCATGATGGTCGTCATCACCAACACCGGACGGGTCGAACAGCGCGTCATCGACGGTCTGGGCGTCGTCGACGAGAAGGTGGTCGACGATCTGCGCAACATGCTCAACCGCGCCATATCCGGGAAGCACCTCGGTGACGTACCGGACGCGGTGGACGACCTCCCCGCGCAGGTTGCCCCGGAGGACCGGCCCGTGGCGGTCGCCGTCCTCTCGGTCCTGCTGGAGAGCCTCGTCGAACGACACGAGGAGAAGATCGTACTGGCGGGAACCGCCAACCTCGCCGCGGTCGACTTCGCGGCGAGTCTGCGGGACGTGCTCGAAGCACTGGAAGAGAACATGGTCCTCATCCGTTTGTTGGGTGAGGCGAAGGACCCCTCGATGCTCACGGTGCGCATCGGCGCCGAGAACTTCCACGAGGGCCTTCGGTCCACCTCCATCGTGTCGGCCGACTACGGTGTGGGAAACCAGTCGCTGGCCAAGATCGGTGTGGTGGGACCCACCCGGATGGACTACCCGGGGACGATGGGCGCCGTCCGTGCGGTGGCTCGGTATGTCGGACAGATTTTGGCAGGACAGTAACTCAGTGGCCAGAGACTATTACCAGGTTCTCGGGGTGCGTCGCGACGCGTCCAAGGACGAGATCAAGAAGGCGTACAGGCGGCTCGCGCGCGAGCTGCATCCGGACGTCAACCCCGACCCGGCGACCCAGGATCGCTTCAAAGAGGTGACCCAGGCCTACGAGGTCCTCTCCGACGAGAACAAGCGTCGGATGTTCGACATGGGTCACGACCCCTTCGCCCCCGGTGGCGGAGGCGGTGGCGGCGCCGGCGGCTTCGGTGGCGCGGGCGGCTTCGCCTTCGACGACATAATGAACGCCTTCTTCGGCGGCGGCCAGCCCGGTGGGCGGGGCCCGCGCGAGCGGGTCCGGCGCGGACGCAGCATCAAGATCCGCATCGAGCTGGACCTGGTCGAGACCGCGTTCGGCGTCAGCAAGGAGATCACCTTCCCCACCGCCATCCTGTGCGACACCTGCCAGGGTGAGGGGACGGCGGCCGGTTCACAGCGAACCACCTGCGACATGTGCCATGGCCAGGGTGAGGTATCCCAGGTCACGCGCTCCTTCCTGGGCCAGGTCATGACCTCGCGCCCTTGCCCGCAGTGCTCGGGCCAGGGCTCGGTCATCACCAACCCCTGCGGCGACTGCGCCGGTGAGGGGCGGGTCCGCGAGAAGGTCACCCGCACAGTCAAGATCCCCGCCGGTGTCGACGACGGCACCCGCATCCAGCTCGCGGGAGAGGGCGAGGTCGGCCCCAACGGCGGACCGCGCGGCGACATCATCCTGGAGATCGTCCAGAAGTCGCACCCGACCTTCGAGCGTCACGGTGACGACCTGCACTGCACCATCGCCGTGCCGATGACCGCGGCCGCGCTGGGCGCCTCCTTCGCCTTCGACACCCTCGACGGCACAGAGAACATCGACCTGCGCCCGGGCACCAACTCCGGACACGTCATCACCCTTCCCGGCAAGGGCGTCAGCCACCTCGACGGTGGTGGACGGGGCGACCTGCGCATCCGGGTGGACGTGGAGACGCCGAGCAAGCTCGACGAGGAGCAGGAGGTCCTGCTGCGCAAGTTCGCCGAACTGCGCGGGGAGGACCAGAACCCGGGCCGGTTCAGCCCCGGCCACGGCGGGTTCTTCTCCAAGATCCGTGACGCCTTCGGCGCCGGCAAGTGACCCCACCGGTATTCCTGGTCGACACCGCGGCCCTGGCCGCCGACCGGATCCGGCTCGACGGGCCCGAGGGGCGGCACGCCGCCGCGGTCCGACGCGTCCGTGAGGGCGAGACCGTCGATCTCTCCGACGGTCTCGGCTCACGGGCGCGGTGTGAGGTGGTGGAGGTCCTCGGCAAGGAAGCCCTCCTGTGCCGGGTTCTCGAACGCCTCGACGAACCCGAGCCGCGTCCCCGTCTGACCGTGCTCCAGGCCCTGCCCAAACGGGACCGGGGGGAGCTCGCGGTGGAGACGATGACCGAGGTCGGGGTCGACACCATCGTCCCCTGGGCCGCGGAACGGTGTGTCACCCAGTGGAAGGGCGACCGGGGCGCCAAAGCCCTCGCCAAGTGGCGGGCCGTGGCCCGGGAGGCCAGCAAACAGGCCCGCAGGGCGCGCCTGCCCGAGGTCACCGAACCCGTCGACCGCAAGGGTGCGGCGGCGTTGCTGGCCGAGGCCGACCTGTCGGTGGTCCTGCACGAGGACGCGACCGAACGGTTGTCCCGACTGCCGCTGCCGGACTCCGTCACCGAGGTCGTACTGGTGGTGGGGCCCGAGGGCGGAGTGTCCGAAGCGGAGCTCGCCGCGTTCGACGAGGCGGGTGCCGTCCGGGCTCTGCTGGGCGATTCGGTCCTGCGCACCTCCACCGCGGGGGTGGCGGCCCTGTCATTGCTCCAGGCCCGAACCGGGCGCTGGTAGAACGAAACGAGGAGGATCCGCGCCGTAGGCGCGGGTCCTCCTCGTTTTCTCGGTGTCACACCACCGGAGTCCTCATGCCACCCGGGTCACTGGGCGCTGGGAAGCTCGTCCTCGGTACCGCCGCCGCCGTTGTTCCCGTTACCGGGGGTGCCGCCACCGGGGGACTCGTCGTCCTCGGGGTCGTCCTCCGGGGCGGTGCCGGGGTCCGTGCCGGGGCCGGTCGGTTCCTCGGTCGGCTCCTGTTCCGGGTCGCACTCGGGATCGGCCGAAGCCGCGTCCCGCTCCTCCTTGTCCCGCTCGGAGTCGGTCGCCGTGGGCGTGACCTCGTCCTTGGGCGGGCAGCTGGAGGTGGACTCCACGCCCTCCTCCTCCGTGTCCTCCTCGTCCTCCGGAGAGGGGGAGGCCTCGGAACCCTCCTCGGGCTTCTCGGTGGGGTGGCTGGTCCCGGTCGCGGAGTCGCTCGCGGTGGACGAAGCGGACGCGTCACCGCCCTGCTCCTCACCGGCGGCGGGAGGGGTGTCCTCGCGGTCCGCCCCGGCGGGCACGATCTCCATCACCTGGTCGCGCACTTGGGGGTTCGACATGATCACCGAACCGGCGATGAGTACGGCCCCCGCCACCGCGGCGACGGGGCGTAGCCAGGGAAGACCGAGCCAGAGCGCGCCACGGCGGCGTTCGGTGCGCTCACGGATCAGATTGAGTCCCTCGGCCGACGGTGTGAATTCGTCGGCCGAGGCGTGCAGGGCCTGCCGGAGTCGGTTCTCGAACTCCATCTCGTTCGGATCGTTGGGGCTGCTCATGAGGTCTGCTCCAGTGCAGAGCGGAGCGCGGAAACACCACGGGAGGTGTGGCTCTTGACCGCGCCTCGGCTGATGCCCATGGCATCGGCGATCTGTGCTTCGGACAGGTCACCGTAGTACCGGAGCACGATGGCCTCTCGCTGGCGGGTGGGAAGTTTACGCAGGGCGCGGATCACGGCCTCGCGTTCCAACAGGTTCATGGCCCCGTGCTCGGCGCTGGGGGCGTCAGGCAGGGCCTTGGGGGCGTGCTTCTCGACCACGGCGCGGTGACGCAGGACGGACCTGGCCTTGTTCACCACCGCTTGACGCAGGTAGGAGAGGGCCTTGTTGGGGTCTCGCAGCCGGCGCCAGGCTCCGTGCATGGCCACGAAGGCGTCCTGGACGACCTCCTCGGCGGTCGCGTGGTCCCGGACGAGAAGGGTGGCGAGTCGAACGAGTGGACGGTAGTGCTCTCGATAGAGCTCCGTCACGGCGTGGTCCGCGTCCCACTCGACCGAGAGCGGCGCCGTGCCGGCTCCGGCGACCATGGTTTCTGTCGTCACGTCTGTTCGACGCACACCCTTGTCGCGGGGTTTACGAAAGGGCATACCTCTTCTTTTCCAGGTAGTCGTGCGATCCCGTCCGAACGCGCCGGATCCGGCCGAAGGGCAGGTGGAATGGACACTTCGACGCGCACGGACGCCAAGCCTATCGTGCCGTATCCCACTCCCGTGGGGGGAGCCGGGATCGGTACGATCCCGGAAAGGTTGAGGGTTCATCTCTTCCTTGTGTCCCCTGCGACCTACGGGCCACTGCGGCATCATGGTCCACGGACGAACCGGGTACGGGCCCCGCCGCACGGCGAGGGTCCCATGATGGAAGGTGTGCGATGGCCGACCCCGACTGCCTTTTCTGCAAGATCGTCGAGGGGGAGGTGCCGGCGGAGATCGTCCGTGAGGGAGAGCGGACGGTGGCCTTCCGTGACATCAACCCCCAGGCACCAACCCACGTCCTGGTGATCCCGCGCGACCACCACCCCGACGCGGCCTCCGCGGCCGCCCACGACACCGGCCTGCTGGACGCCCTGGTCCAGGACGCCCACGAGGTCGCCGTGGCCGAGGGCATCGACGAGACCGGATACCGGCTCGTCTTCAACACCGGCGCGGGTGCCGGGCAGACCGTGTTCCACCTCCACGCGCACGTCCTGGGAGGTCGTGGCCTCAACTGGCCCCCCGGGTGAGTGGCCGGAAGTGACGGTGGGGCGCGAACAAACTCCTCGAATCCGCCGGATCCGCCTTGGTAGACTCGAACACAGGGCCCCACCGGCCACTTCGGGTGAACCGAACCCCCGTGGTGAGCCGGAACGGCGCCGTCGACCGCGGTGCCTGGCCCGGGACCCGGCCCCGACGAGGGGTCTGTGACCGAAGGGTAGGGACAGCGGCCGTAAGGCCACACCATGGCCGATTCAACTCACACGCACCCGGACGCCGGCAGTCAGGTCAAGGTCGTGGTGCCGGACGAACACACGATGATCAGCCTGCTCGGCTCGGGTGACGAACTGCTCCGAGCGCTGGAGCGGGCCTTCGACAGCGACATCCACGTTCGCGGCAACGAGTTCACGATCAAGGGAGACCCCGAGGAGACGGCCGTCGTGGTCCGCCTCGTGGAGGAGCTCATCGAACTCGCCAAGAGCGGCACGCACGTCACCCCGGACACCATCGAGCGCATGATCCACATGCTGGGCGCCCCGGGCGACGAACGCCCCGCGGACGTGCTCACCACCAACATCCTGTCCAACCGGGGCAAGACCATCCGCCCGAAGACGCTGAACCAGAAGCGCTACGTCGACATCATCGACCAGCGCACCGTGGTCTTCGGCATCGGCCCGGCGGGTACCGGCAAGACGTACCTGGCGATGGCCAAGGCGGTCAAGGCCCTGCAGGACAAGGAGGTCAACCGGATCATCCTCACCCGCCCCGCGGTCGAGGCCGGTGAACGCCTGGGCTTCCTGCCCGGCACCCTCTACGACAAGATCGACCCCTACCTGCGTCCGCTCTACGACGCCCTGCACGACATGCTCGACCCGGACTCCATCCCCAAGCTGATGGCCGCCGGCACCATCGAGGTCGCCCCCCTGGCGTACATGCGTGGCCGGACCCTCAATGACTCCTTCATCATCCTGGACGAGGCGCAGAACACCTCGCCGGAGCAGATGAAGATGTTCCTCACGCGTTTGGGCTTCGGGTCCAAGATCGTGGTCACCGGTGACGTCACCCAGGTGGACCTGCCCGGTGGACAGACCAGCGGGCTGCGCACCATCGAGAACATCCTGCGTGATATCGACGACATCGCCTTCTGCCGGCTGACCAGTGAGGACGTCGTCAGGCACAAGCTCGTGGGGCAGATCGTCGACGCCTACGGCCGCTACGACGCCGCTCAGAGCGGGCGCGGCGGC
This sequence comes from Nocardiopsis sp. NPDC055551, assembly GCF_053619415.1. Classification (NCBI taxonomy): domain Bacteria; kingdom Bacillati; phylum Actinomycetota; class Actinomycetes; order Streptosporangiales; family Nocardiopsidaceae; genus Nocardiopsis; species Nocardiopsis sp. NPDC055551. The sequence goes on from NZ_JBSHJJ010000006.1 coordinate 162,861, forward strand.
GACGCGGGTGGGTCGCGGCCCCGTCGCGGGCGCCGACCCGCGGGCGACACCCGGGGAGAGGACGTCTCCGGGGACGGCCCGGAGCGGGCAGACTGAGGAAGAGTACGTAGTGACACCGGCCGGTGGGTCCGCCGAACGCGCGGGCCCACCGCTGTCGGATACGGCGTTGTCGCGAGAACGCCCGGCGGGTCGCCCCGCCGACCACCACCGATCAAGTGAGGCACCCGCATTCGATGAGTATCGACGTCGCCAACGAGTCCGGCGTCTCCGGCATGGACGAGGAGAGGCTCTCCCGCCTCGCCCGGCACGTGCTCGACGCCATGCGCGTCCACCCGCTGGCCGAACTCTCCGTCGTGCTGGTGGACGAAGGGCCGATGACCGACCTGCACGTGCGCTGGATGGACGAGCCCGGACCCACGGACGTGCTCTCCTTCCCCATGGACGAACTGCGTCCCGGTGGCCCCGGCCGCACCAGCGACCCCGGCGTGCTCGGTGACGTGATCATCTGCCCGCAGGTCGCCGAACGCCAGGGTGAGGAGGCCGGACACGGCACCGAGGCCGAGATCGACCTGCTGTGCACCCACGGCATCCTGCACCTGCTCGGTTACGACCACGCCGAGCCCGACGAACACAAGGAGATGTTCGGGCTCCAGGGTGAGATCCTGGCCTCCTGGCGCGAGCGTGAGGCCGCGCGGAAGGAAGAGCTCGAAGGGGACGAGACCGCACGATGAGCGCGCTTTGGCCCGATCTGGCACCGGTGAGCACCGGGGAACCCTGGGAATGGGCGCTGGCCCTGGTCGTCGCGCTGGTGCTGACAGCGCTGGCCGGACTTCTCGTGGCCGCCGAGGTCGCCGTCACCCGCGTGGTGGCGGTCGGTATGGAGGCGACCTACGGCGAGCGGGCGGTCAAGGCGAGTCCCGCCTGGGAACGGGTGGCCGCGGACCCCACCGCGCACCTCAACATGCTGCTGTTCCTGCGTGTGGTGTGCGAGGTGTGCGCCGTCCTGGCCGCCGGGATCGGCATGGTGTTCCTGCTGGGCATCGGCTGGCCCGCGATCATTCTGACCGCCGTCGTGATGATCGTGGTGGAGTGCGTCCTGATCGCCGTCACCCCGCGTATCCTCGGCCGGCAGTTCGCCGGACCCGTCGCCAGGTTCAGTGCCGCGATCATCCACCCGGTACAGGTCGTGCTGGGTCCCCTGGCCCGGCTGCTGGTGGGGGCGGGCCGGGCGCTCACCCCGCGCGGCAAGGGCGACCGAGAGGGACCCTTCAGTACCGAGACCGAACTGCGGCAGTTGGTGGACCTGGCCGAACGGGGTGAGGTCATCGACGCCGAGGAACGGCAGATGATCCACTCCGTGTTCAAGCTCGACGACACCTCCGTGCGCGAGGTGATGGTGCCCCGGCCCGACATCGTCTTCACCGCGCGCGAGGCCGACGCCGACGCGGTGCTCACCCTCGCCTTGGGCAGTGGCTACTCGCGCATCCCGGTCACGGGTGAGGACGAGGACGACGTCGTCGGCATCGTCTACCTCAAGGACCTGGTGGAGCGGCTGCGCGACCGTTGGGCGGCCGCCGCGGGCGGTGCCGACGACGTTCCGCTGACCGCGGGCGACGTGATGCGTCAGGCCACCTACGTCCCCGACACCAAGCCGATCGACGAGTTGCTGCGCGAGATGCAGAAGCAGCGCAACCACGTGGCCGTGGCCATCGACGAGTACGGCGGGACCGCCGGGCTGGTCACCATCGAGGACATCGTGGAGGAGATCGTCGGGGAGATCACCGACGAGTACGACCACGAGATCCCGCCGGTGGAGCGTCTGGACGAATCCCGGGTTCGGGTGACCGCCCGTCTTCCGCTGGGCGAGCTCGCCGAACTCTTCCCCGAACTCGACCTTGAGGTGTCGGACGTGGAGACCGTGGGCGGACTCGTCGCGTTCGTGCTGGGCCGGGTCCCCGCCGGAGGGGCCCAGGCCGAATACGCTGGACTCAGGCTCACGCTGGAGGGCAAGAGCAGCCGCCGCAACCGGATGACGACCGTCCTGGTGGAACGGCTGCCGGAGGAGGACTCCGGCCCCGAGGCGGGCAAGGAAGAGAACGTAAGGAGCATGGACCAGTGACGGACACGACGGGGCTCGACCCCGAGGACACCAAGCTCATCACGCTCGCGCGCGCCTCCCGGGCACGCAACGCGACCGCCGAGGGCGCCGCGGTGCGCGATGAGACCGGCCGAACGTACGTGGCCACGACGGTGTCGTTGAGCTCGTTGCGCCTGTCCGCGCTCCAGGCCGCCGTGGCCGCGGCGGTCTCCAGCGAGGCCTCCGCCCTGGAGGCCGCGGTGGTCGTCACCGAGGCCAAGGAGCTGACCGAGGACGACCGCGCTGTGGCGGACGACCTGAAGACCCAGGTGTTGGTGATCGCCGCCCCTGACGGGGTGCCCGCGAGCATCACCCGGCGCTGAGAAGGACCCATGAACGATCTCGACCTCGAGAAGCTCCGTGTTCCGCTCGAACTCCCCACCTATCCGGAGGGTTTCCGCAGCGGTTTCGCGTGCTTCGTGGGCCGACCCAACGTCGGCAAGTCCACCCTGATGAACGCGCTGGTCGGGCAGAAGGTGGCGATCACCAGCAATCGTCCCCAGACCACGCGGCGGACGGTGCGCGGGATCGTGCACCGCCCCGAAGCGCAGCTGATCATCGTGGACACCCCCGGACTGCACAAACCCCGCACCCTGTTGGGGGAGCGGTTGGACTCCCTGGTGCGGTCCACGCTGGTCGAGGTGGACGTGATCGTGTTCTGCCTGCCGGCCAACGAACCGATCGGCCGCGGCGACACCTACATCGCCAAGGAACTGGCCGCCCAGCGAAACACCCCCGTGGTGGCGATGGTGACCAAGGCCGACCTGGTCGACAAGAGCGCGCTCGGCGAACACCTGATGGCCGTGAACGAGCTGGGCGACTGGGCCGACATCGTGCCGGTGTCCGGACAGAGTGGTTTCCAGCTTGATACCGCCGCCGAGGTGCTCTGCTCGCACTTGCCGGAGGGGCCGCCGCTGTACCCCGATGGCGACCTCACCGACGAGCCCGACGAGATGCTCGTGGCCGAGCTGGTGCGCGAGGCGGCCCTGGAGGGTGTGCGCGACGAGCTGCCGCACTCCATCGCGGTGGTGGTGGACGAGATGTTCGAGCGTGAGAACACCAAGCCCGGCAAGGAACTGGTGGACATCTACGCGTCCTTGTACGTGGAGCGCTCCAGCCAGAAGGCGATCGTGATCGGCTCCAAGGGTTCGCGGCTGCGGGACGTGGGTTCGCGGGCCCGTAAGCAGATCGAGGGTCTGCTGGGGCAGCGGGTCTTCCTGGATCTGCGGGTGCGTGTGGCCAAGGACTGGCAGCGTGACCCCAAGCAGCTGCGCAAGCTGGGATTCGACCAACAGACTTAGTCATTTTGGGTCTCCGCCGGCACTTGTGAGCATGACGAGGGGCCCTGACCGAAAACGGTCAGGGCCCCTCGTCATGGGTGCCTCAGGACTGGTTGTTGAGGTCGGTGGCCAGGAGCGTGGCCGCGCTTCGCACGATGGGTGCGGCCCGGTCGACGAACTTCCAGCTCACGCGGGCCTCCGGTCCGGAGATGGAGACGGCCATGCCCGAGGGGGCGTCCTTGACGGGGACGGCCACGCAGCGCACGCCGATCTCCTGTTCGCCGTCGTCGATGGCGTAGCCGGCCTCCCGGATGCGGTGGAGTTCGGTGAGGAAGGCGTCCGGGTCGGTGATGGTGCGTTCGGTGGCGGCGGGCATGCCGGTGCGCCGTACGGTGGCCAGCGCCTCCTCGTCGCTCAGCTGGGACAGCAGGGCCTTGCCCACCCCCGCCGAGTGCGGCAGGACGCGCCGGCCCACCTCGGTGAACATGCGCATCGCGTGCGGCGAGGGGACCTGCGCCACGTAGATGACCTTGTCGCCGTCGAGCATGGCGAGGTTGGCGGTCTCCCCGAGGTCATCGACGAGCTGGGCGAGGTGGGGTCGGGCCCACGTGCCGAGCATCTGGGCGGCCTTGTCGCCGAGCCCGATCAGGCGCGGGCCCAGGGCGTATCGGCGGGACGGGAGTTGGCGGACGTAGCCGTTGCCGACCAACGTGCGGATGATGCGGTGGATGGTGGGCAGGGGGAGCCCGGAGGAGTCGGCGAGTTGACTCAGTGAGGCCTCGCCACCCGCCTCGGCCATGATCTCCAACAGGGAGAAGGCACGGTCGAGGGACTGTACGCCACCGGGGCGACGGGCCGTCTCCGCGGCGGGGCGGGGTTGGTCCATAGGGGGGGTCTGTGAGGCTGACAAGGGTCGTGCTCCCATGCTGAGGGCCGCTACGGTCACGCTCTCATTCTGCAATACGAAAGGTGTCTTTCGCTCTCGGTCACGCGGGGAAGCTCTCGGCGACGGATTTTCGCCGCCCGAGAGCTCTTGTTCTTCCGAATTGCAAAAGTTAGTATCCGCATGTAGAAAACTTGACCGGTCTTCGAGTGGAGACCGGTGACGCAGACGGAGGAGGACACCCCACGTGGCGAGTGACACCCCACCCGGCCTGAGCGGCCTGGCCACCGAACTCGACTCCCGGCTCGCCGAGGCCGACGCCCGCCTGGACCGTGAGTACCCGGGCGATCAGGGCGGCCGCCAGCCGATCCACAGCGTCTACGTCCCCGCCGACAAGGTCGGGGCCGCTCTCGCCGCCGACTGGGGCGCCAAGGCCCTGGCCGCGCTCGACGAGTTCGCCCCCAAGGCCGCCGACCTGGCCGCGGCCACCGGCATCGGTGAGGCCGCCGTCGCCGACGCCCTGCCCCTGGTCCGCGGCAAACTCGCCCGTGAACCCATCGAGGACCTGCGCGCCGACTTCGAGGACGGCTACGGCAGCCCCGGCGACGAGGCCGAGGACCGGGACGTGCTCAAGGTGGCCCGCGCCTTCGCGTCGGACCTGGCGAAGGGGGAGGCCACGCCCTACTTCGGCATCCGCATGAAGGGAATGGAGGCCGCCGGCCGACACCGCGGGGTGCGCACCCTGGGCATGTTCCTGGGCACCCTCCTAGAGGAACACGGATCCCTGCCCGACAACCTCGTGCTCACCCTGCCCAAGATCACCTCGATGGAGCAGGTCGAGGCCATGGTCTGGCTGAGCGAACGCCTGGAGAGGAACCTGGACCTGGCACAGGGGCGGATTCGCTTCGAACTGCAGATCGAGACCCCCCAATCGATCCTGCTGCCCGACGGCACCGTCGCGGTCTCCCGGATGATCCAGGCCGGACAGGGCCGCGTCACCGCCCTGCACTACGGCACCTACGACTACAGCGCGGCCTGCGGGATCACCGCCGCGCACCAGAGCCTGGCCCACCCCGCGGCCGACCACGCCAAGTCCGTCATGCAGGTGGCCGCCGCCGGCACCGGCGTGTGGCTCTCCGACGGCGGCAGCAACATCATGCCCGCCGGCACCCCCGAGGAGGTCCACTCCGCGTGGCGTCTGCACGCCGGGCTGGTGCGGCGCTCCCTGGAGCGCGGCTTCTACCAGGGCTGGGACCTGCACCCCAACCAGCTGCCCATCCGCTACCTGGCCACCTACGCGTTCTACCGCGAGGCCTTCGCCCCCGCGGCGGCGCGCTTGCAGGCCTACCTCGGCCACGCCGCCGGTAACGTCGTGGACGAACCGGCCACCGCCCAGGCGCTGGCCTCCGTCCTGGCCCGCGGCCTGCGGTGCGGTGCCCTGGAGGAGCCCGAGGTCGTCGACGCCTGCGGTACCGACGCCGCCGGCATCGAGGCCCTCGCCACCCGCCGGGTCGGACAGGAGCAGGGATGAGCGAACACGAACTCGTGGTGCGGGCCGACCGCGCCCTCACCCCCGAAGGGGAGCGCCCCGTCACCGTGGTGGTGGACGGTGGGCGCATCACCGACGTCCTCCCCGGGACCGACCACGCCGTCGGCGCCCGCCGTGAGCTGCGGCCGGCCGAAGACGAGGTCCTGCTGCCCGGACTGGTCGACAGTCACGTGCACGTCAACGAGCCCGGGCGTACCGAGTGGGAGGGGTTCGCCAGCGCGACCCGCGCCGCCGCCCTGGGCGGGGTGACCACCATCGTGGACATGCCGCTCAACAGCGTGCCGCCCACGACCACCACCGCCGGCCTCAAGGCGAAGAAGGCGGCGGCGGAGGGCAAGCTCGCCGTCGACGTGGGGTTCTGGGGCGGTGCCGTTCCCGAGAACACCGGACCCGACACCACCGGCGCCCTGGCCGACCTGTGGGCGGAGGGGGTGTTCGGGTTCAAATCGTTCCTGTCGCCCTCCGGAGTGGACGAGTTCGGGCACCTGGACCCCGAACACCTGGACACGGCGGCCGCCGCCATCCACGCCTTCGGCGGTCGGCTGATCGTGCACGCCGAGGACCCCACGGTGCTGGACTCGGCGCCCGCCGCGTCCGGGCGCGAGTACGCGGACTTCCTGGCCTCGCGTCCCGACGAGGCCGAGCACGCCGCGATCGCCCGGGTCATCGACACCGCCCGCCGTACCGGGGTGCGGGCGCACGTGCTGCACCTGTCCAGCGCCTCCGCGTTGCCGCTGATCGCCCAGGCCAAGGGGGAGGGCGTGCCGCTCACGGTGGAGAGCTGCCCGCACTACCTGACCCTGGTCGCCGAGGAGATCCCGGCGGGGGACACCAGCTACAAGTGCTGCCCGCCGATCCGGGACTCCGCGAACCGGGACCTGCTCTGGCGGGCGCTGCGGGACGGGTTGATCGACTGTGTCGTCAGCGACCACTCGCCCAGCACACCGGATCTGAAGGAGCTGGAGACCGGCGACTTCGGTACCGCCTGGGGCGGTGTCTCGGGACTCCAACTGGGTCTGTCGGCGATGTGGACCGAGGCGGCCGGCCGCGGGGTTCCGCTGGCCGAGGTCGTGCGGTGGATGTCGGAGGGGCCGGCCCGGGTCGCCGGGGTTCGGGGCAGGGGCGCCATCGAGGTGGGCGCCCAGGCGGACCTGGCCGTGTTCGCCCCGCAGGAGTCCTTCCGGGTGTCCGTGGGCGAGCTGGCCCACCGCAACCCGGTCAGCGCCTACGACGGCGCCGAACTCAAGGGCCGCGTGCGTCGCACGTTGCTGCGCGGCGTCGAGGTCACCGCGGACAGCGTGAACGGGCGGATGATCACCCGGTAGGCGTGTTCGGGTCGCAAGACCGTCCTCGGACGTAGGGAGGGCCCCACCGAAACGAACGGTGGGGCCCTCCCCTCATCGATTCATCGATGGACCGAGTGGTCAGGAGCCGGTGGCCTTCCAGCGGGACTCCAGGTCGGCCACACCGGTCTCGGTGAGGGTGCCGAAGACGTGCAGGCGGGCCATGCCGCCGTCCGGGAACGCGTCGACGCGCACGTGGGTCACGGTCACCGGGGCGTCCAGGACGAAGCGGTGCGGACTGTCGGGTTCCAGGCGGGTTCGGCCGACGATCTCGAACCAGGCGTCCGGGTCGGTGCCGCGGGCGTCACGGCCCTTGATGGTGATCCACCCGGCCGCGTTGCCCTTGAGGTAGGCGGTGTCCACCTCCAGGGCGCGCACGGTGGCCTGGGCGGTCAGCCGGAAGCGCACCCAGTCGTTGCCGGTGTCGCGGCGGCGCCTGTTCTCCCAGCCGTCGTCCATCTTGTGCGAACGCCCCGGGGCGATGATGTTCTCCGGCGGCGAGTAGAACCGGTCCGAGGCGTCCTCGACGGTACCGCCGTTGAGCAGCGCGGCCACGTCGAAGGCGCCCTGCGCGGCCAGCCAGGCGGGGTCGGCGACGGGTTCGCCGTACACGCGCAGGCGGGCCACGCCGCCGTCGGGGAACTGTTTGAGGCGCAGGTGGGTCCAGCGGCGGGTCGAGGTGACCTCGAAGCCGTTGGCGGCGTGCCCGTACACGGGGGTGCGGGGCACCAGCTCGGTCCAGTCGGCGGCGAGCAGCTCTTCGGTGGTGGGTGTGCCCTCCACCTGGGCGGCCTCCACACCGATCTCGGTGGGGTGGTTGCCTCGGAAGTGCGCGGTGTCGACGTTCAGGGCGCTGATCACGCCGGGCAGCGCCAGGCGGACGAGTGCCCAGTCGTGGTCATCGGCGGTGGGGTGGGGCCGTTCGGCGCTGACGCCGCGGCGGCGCCGGGTCTCCCAGCCGTCCATGACCTTGCCCTTGTGCCCGAAGGCGTGCGGGTCGAACAAGGCGGGTTCGGGCTTGAGGAGGTTCTCGCGCTGGGCGAAGAACTCGTCGTTGGCCGCGAGCACGCCGCCGCCCAGACGTCGGTCGGCGAGGTCGACCAGGCCGGAGAAGTCGAGCTCGGTCTTCTTGTAGTCGGCGTAGGGGTCACCTCCGCCGTAGGGCCGGGCGTTGTAGTCACGAGGATCGAAGGGCTGGGCCCCGCTCATGGTTCTCCTGTCACGTCGGTGGGTGGGGACGTATCCAGGTTGGCAGGGGAGACCGATAACTTCCAGCGAAACTTTTTGATCTATACGTTCACTTGTACTGAACGGTTGTGCTGTGCAGTTCTTCGGCGACCCGTGTAAGGGAGCGCAGGGCCGCGTCGATCTGGGGGCGTCGGCCCGAACCCGCGCGAACCGCCCACACCACGTGCCGGCGGGGTCGGTCCGACCGTGGGGTCCGCAGCACCACCCCGGGCGCGTCGTCGGCCGCGGCCAGTCGTGGGACGAGGGCCACCCCCAGTCCGGCCGCCACCATGTCGAGGATGGCCCGCCAGTCCGAGGCCACGTGCCCCTGCTCGGGTACGAAGCCGGCCTGGGCGCAGGCGGCCACCGTGATGTCGCGCCAGGGGCCGGACGCGCCGTAGATCCACGGTTCGTCGGACAGGTCGCGCAGGTGCGGCGCGGGGGCGTCGGCCAGCCGGTGCCCGGCGGGCAGCGCCACGTCCAGGGGGTCGGTCAGCAACTCGCCTCGTTCGTAGCGTCCGTCCTGGTCACCGGGGGCGTGAGCGGCCAGGGACAGACCGATGTCGACTTCCCCGGCGGAGAGCAGTTCGTACACCTCGGCGGCTTCGGCCTGGTGCACCCGTGTGCGAAGGTGCGGATGGGTGCGGCGCAGGGCGCTCAACGCCGGCACCACCAGGGTCGGGATGGCGGTGGCGAACGCGCCCACGCGCACCCGGCCGGCCTCGCCCCGGACGAATCCGTCCAGTTCGGCCTCGGCCCGCTCCAATTGGGCCAGCACCACGTCGGCGTGGCGCAGTAGCACGTGTGCCGCGTCGGTCAGTCGGACGCGGCGCCCGTGCGCCTCCAGCAGCGCCACCCCCACCTGTCGGGACAGCGATGACAGCTGTTGGGAGACGGCGGAGGGTGTCATGGACAGCGCCTCGGCGGTCTCCCGGACGGTTCCGCGTTCGTGGAGGGTGCGGAGTACACGAAGCTTGCGCAGGTCCCAGTCGGTCACCTTCACAGGCATACCATTCACCTTCGCTGAACGGAATCGGATCCGTGGAACGAGAGAGGGGCGGGCGCACGATCCCGTGCGCCCGCCCCGGAGGGTCGTCGATCAGACCGGGTCGGTCGTGCCGTCGCGGTAGGCGTGCCCGGCGTGGTCGGAGTACTTGGCCTCGCCCGGACCGGCGCTGCCGATGTCCTCCCGGTCGATGTCGGAGGGCGGGCCGGAGGCCGGTCGTCCGATCACGTTGAAGCAGATGTTCAACAGGATCGACACGATCGCCGCCCCGATGATGCCCGAGTGCGCGATCATCTCGACGGCCTCGGGGAGGAAGGAGTAGAAGGTCGGGTAGGCCAGGGGGATGATGGCGACACCGATGGAGGTGGCCACCAGGATCAGGTTGAGGTTGTTGGTGAAGTCGACCTTGGTCAGGGTCTTGATGCCGCTGGAGGCCACGGTGCCGAACAGGACCAGGCCCGCCCCTCCCAGGACCGGGGTCGGCAGGGCCGCCATGACCCCGCCCAGGATCGGGAACATGCCCAGCAGCAGCAGGATGCCGGCGCCGGTGGCCACCACGTAACGGCTGCGGATGCCGGTCAGGGCCAGCAACCCGATGTTCTGCGCGAAGGAGCTGGTGGGGGTGGTGTTGAAGATCGGTCCGATGATGGAGCCGCTCACGTCGGCGCGCAGACCGGCGGAGATGCGCTTGGCGTCGACCTTGGAACCGGTGATCTCGCCGACCGCGATGATGTGCGAGGCGCCCTCGGTGAGCACCACCAGCATGATCACGCACATCGTGGCGATCGCGGCGACCTCGAACTCGGGGGCGCCGAAGTAGAACACCGAGGTCGGGTTGAACACGATGTCCGCCTCGCCCACGCGGCTGAAGTCGGCCATGCCGAAGGGGATGGCGATGAGGGTGCCGACGACCAGGCCGAAGAGGATGGACAGACGTCCCCAGATGCCGGGGAACACGCGGGAACCGATCAGGATGACCGCGAGGGTCACCCCGGCCAGGGCGAGGTTGGCCATGGGGGCGGCCGGAACCGTGGAGCCGTCGTCGAGGACCGTGGTGGTGTCGTCCATGATCCAGCCGGCGGCCACCGGCATGAGGCTGATGCCGATGACGGTGATGATCGTGCCGGTCACGATCGGGGGGAAGAAGCGGATGAGCTGGCCGAAGAAGGGCGTCAGCAGCAGCGCGAACACGCCGGCGGCCATGGACGCGCCGAGGGCGACGGGCATGTTCTCCCCGTCCTGCCCGGCGGCCAGGGTGGCGATGGCGCTGACGGGGACGAACGAACAGGCCACCACGATCGGCATCTGCGCGCCGACCTTCCGGTGCCCGACGGTTTGCAGGAGCGTGGCGATACCCGCCATCAGGAGCGCGCCGCTGACGAGGATTCCCATGGCCGCGGGGTCGTTCGCGAGTCCAGCGGCGCTGCCGATGACGAGGGCCGGTGCCACCGCACCGGCGTACATGGTGAGGATGTGCTGGAGCCCGTAGACGAGGAGGAGCCGGACGGGCAGCTTCTCGTCCTCCGGACGATCGGGGGTCGTGGCGTTCGTTGTGGCCGAGTCCTTCGCGGACGGACTGTTCGACATGGCCAGTTTCCAGCCTTTGCGATCGGCGGTCGTGGAAGACCTGATTGCGGATGCGGGGGATCCGTGGTGTCGCTACGGCCCGGCGGACCGATTTCGGGTACGCCTGAGGCCGGCGGGGCCCATTGGAGCGTGGGCCAGGCGAGGTGGTCCTCGGATGGTGCCCTCAGGACGGCGGAGCGGACGGGAGCATGAACCGGTCGCGGGGTACGCCGACGAGGGACCGGGGCCCGGCCGCACATGCGGGCCCCGGAGAACGGGAGTCCTGTCGAGGTCGGAGCCGAGACGGTGCCGCCTCGGCCCCGCACGTCGCGATCATGGGGACGTGGTCCCTCGACGTGGTACTAGATGAAGCCCGGGACGGCCTTCCAGGCGTCGCCCGCCTCGGGGGCGTCGTCACGTTCGACGACGGCCTCGATCTTGCCGTAGGGACGGTCGGCGGCGAAGAAGACCTCGTTGGGGTTGTCCAGGCCGAACGGGGACAGATCCACCAGGAAGTTGTGGTTGTTCGGCATGGAGAAGCGGATCTCGGCGATCTCCGGGTGGGCTTCGAGGACGGCCTTGCCCATCGCGTACAGCGTCTGCTGCAGGGCGAGGCTGTGCGTCTCGGCGAAGGCCTCCAGGCACAGGCCGCGGACGGAGGCGTAGACCTTGTCGAAGTCGTGTTCGGTGCCGACGTAGCGCCAGCGGGCGGTGACGTCGGTGGCGAGGATCCGGTCGTTGGTCTCGGGCAGCGTGGTGTACCGGGTCTTGGGGTAGCTGTGGAACTCCGAGCCGGTGGACTTGAGGACGGTCAGGCCCTCGAAGCCGGAGACCACCCACTCCTTGTCCCCGTCCTTGTTGACGACGGTGGTGCGGGTCTCGGCGCCACGGCGGGTGAACGCGTGGTCGTGCGGGCCCTTGGCGGTGGTGATGCGGTCCCAGGAGTACTCCTGGACCTCCTGCCGGGCGCCGTACACGTAGTCGTGCTCGTCCACGAAGTGCCGCGCGAGTCGAAGGGCGAAGTCCTCGATCGCGCCGACGCCGCCCCACTCCCGGGCCTTGGCGTAGACGGTGTTCTTCTGGGTGTCGGTCGGCAGGCACTTGGCGTTGTCGCCGATGGTGTGGACTTCCTCCAGGTCTCCGCGGAGCTGGGAGGTGACGTTGACGTCCTTGATCCGGTGGACGTCGGTGTCGCGGTTGATGTGGACGAGGCGGACCTCGGCCTTGCCGTACTGGTTGTCTCCGAGCCTGATGCCCATCAGGGTGAACTCCATCCGTGTGGATTCGTTTCATCGCTCGCGCCGGTGCGCGCTGTGCGTATGAGGGAGGACCGCTGTGGTCATGCGGAAGGACCTGTCACGCACTCGAAGAGTCGGGGGATGCCTTGTGTGCGGCGGGGATACGGTCTGGTGTTCCTCCTTCTCGGGGCCGGTGGTCCGGGGCTAGGAGCCCCGGTAGGTCGAGTAGGCGAACGGGCTGAGCAGGAGTGGCACGTGGTAGTGCGCGTCCTCGTCCGCGAGGTCGAACACGATGGTGACCTCGGGGTAGAAGCCCTTCTGCCCGGTCGCGGTGAAGTAGGACCCGGTGTCGAACACGACCCGGTAGTACCCGGCGTCGAGCCGATCGGGGCCGAAGTCGGGGATGCGCCCGTCGTCGTCGGTACGGCCCTCGGCCACCGGTTTCCAGGAGGTGCGCGCGTCGTCGGCGGCCGCCTCCAGACGTACGGGCACGTTCCGGGCGGGCAGCCCCAGCGCGGCGTCGAGGATGTGGGTGGTCACGTGGCTCATGCCGCCTCCAACAGTTTGACCAGGCGCAGCCCGGCGATCTTGCGCAGTTCGTCGCCGACCACGGCCAGTTCGGACTCGGGGTCGTTGTCCAGGCGGGCGACCAGGTCCGTGAGGAGTTCACGGCCGGAGCGTCCGCTGGCGCAGACGAGGTAGATCTGCCCGAACCGACCCTCGTACTCCCCCTGCGCGTAGGTGAAGATCCGCTGGACGCGGGTGGAGGCGTCGTCGGTGTCGGCGGAGAACGCGGACTGTTCCCCGCGTGACCAGGTCGCTTCGGTGTTCTCGCCCTTGGCCTTCTCCCCGATGCGCGGGTGGCGGGCCAGGGCGGTGGCGACCTCGTCGGGGGTGATCGCACGCGCGTGCTCGTCGGCACGGGCGAGCAGGGTGGCGCGGTCGGTGAAGGGCGCCTCCGTGGCGACGGCCTCCACCCAGCGGTCGATGTCCAGGCACTGCGCGAGTTCGGTGCGCAGGTCCTCCTTCGACAGCCGGTTCAGGCGGGCCAGTCCCGGCTCGGGGACGGCCCCCGAGGTGTCCGGGGTGGTCTCGGGCATGTGTTCTCCCTGGGTCCGGCCGGTGTCCCCCTGCTCACGGGGCACAGGGCCCACGGGGCGGGGAGTCCCGCGGCTCGGACCTTGGTTTCGTAGGGCAGATAGCTGATTCCGCATTACGGATTGAAGGGACTCTAAACGATGACAGTGTGACCTTGTCAACACTGGCAAGGGGCTTTCTGGGAAAAAGTCCCGGTTCTGTGTCCTCGCGCGAAGAACGCGGGAAGTTGCTGTTCGCGGGTGGTGGGCCGGTCGTTGGGGTGGGGGTGGGGCCGAAAGAGTGGTTGACAAGCCTCGGTGGGGCGCTGCACACTCAAATCATTCCTTAAAGTGAAAAGTAGTTTCCGCAAAGTGGAAGTAGCTTCTGGAGGCCGCGCATGAGCCACACACTCGGGTACACGGTGAACTGCTCCCTGCTGTTCACCGAGCTCCCCGTCAACGAACGCCCTCAGGCCGCCAAGGACGCGGGCTTCCACGCCATCGAGTTCTGGTGGCCCTTCGAGACCGCCACCCCCGAGCAGGCCGACGTCGACGCCTTCGTCGCCGCCATCGACACCGCCGGCGTACGCCTGACCGGCCTCAACTTCTTCGCCGGACGGCTGCCCGGCCCCGACCGCGGCGTGCTCTCCCACCCCGACCGCGTCGCCGAGTTCCGCGCCAACGTCGACGTCGTCGTCCAGATCGCCGAACGCACGGGGGTCACCGGCTTCAACGCCCTCTACGGGCTGCGCCAGGACGGTGTCGACCCGGCCGAACAGGACCGCGTCGCGCTGGAGAACACCCTCGCCGCCGCCGAAGGCGTCGCCAAGGTCGGCGGCACGGTCCTCGTCGAACCCATCAGCGGGTCCGAGACCTACCCGCTCAAGACCGCGGCCGAAGGCCTGGCCTTCGTCGCCCGGGCCAAGGCCGCGGGGGCCGACAACGTCGCCCTCCTCGCCGACTTCTTCCACCTCGCCGTCAACGGCGAAGACCTCGCCGCCGTGGTGCGCGAGCACGCCGCCGACTTCGGACACGTCCAGATCGCCGACGCACCCGGACGCGGAGAGCCCGGTACCGGCGAACTCCCCCTCGCCGAACTCCTCACCGCTTCCCGGGCCGGCGGCTACCAGGGCCTGGTGGGCCTGGAGTACAAGCCCACCGTCCCCTCCGCCCAAAGCCTCACCCGGCTCCCGTGAACAGCGCACACACCGACAGACAAGGACCCGCCATGTCCGCCCGCAAGATCGCCTTCATCGGCCTCGGCATCATGGGCCTGCCGATGGCCGTCAACCTCGTCCGCGCCGGTCACACCGTCACCGGTCACAACCGCAGCACGCAGCGCGTCGACGCTCTGGTCGGAGAGGGCGGCCTACGCGGCGGCGGTGTCGCCGACGCGGTCGCCGACGCCGACGTCGTCATCACGATGCTCCCCGACTCCCCGGACGTCGAGGCCGTCCTGACCGGTCCGGACGGCGTCTTCGAGAGCGCCAAGCCCGGGACGCTCGTCATCGACATGAGCACCATCCGCCCCGACGTCGCCCGCGCCCTCGCCGCCACCGGCGCCGAGCGCGGCTTCCGGGTCCTGGACGCCCCGGTCAGCGGGGGCGAGGCCGGCGCCGTCGAGGCCAAGCTGTCCATCATGGTCGGCGGCGCCCAGGAGGACTTCGACGCGGCCCGACCGATCTTCGACGTCCTGGGCACCACCCCGGTCCTGGTCGGCCCCAGCGGTTCCGGCCAGACGGTCAAGGCCGCCAACCAGCTCATCGTGGCCGGCCATCTCCAGCTCCTCGCCGAGGCCCTGGTGTTCCTGGAGGCGCACGGGGTGGAGACCGAGGCCGGCCTGGAGGTCCTGGGCGGCGGGCTCGCCGGCAGCACCGTCCTGCAACGCAAGGGCAAGGGCATGCGCGAGCGCGACTTCGAGCCCGGCTTCCGCATCGCCCTGCACGACAAGGACATGCGCATCATCACCGACTCCGCGAGCGCCGCCGGCGTGGCGATCCCGCTCGGGTCGCAGGTGGCGCAGTACGTCGCCGCGCTCAAGAACCAGGGGCACGGCGGCCTCGACCACTCCGCGCTGCTCAAGATCGTCGAACGGCTCTCCGGCCGCGACCGGTAGGAAACCGATCCTCCCGTAGAACACGGGGCGCGGCCGTCGTCCCCGGGTGTTGGCCCACCCGGGATCGGCACGACGGAGCCCCCACCCCTGGCACACACAGTCACCCCAGCACTGAAGGGTTCGCTCCCATGGCGAAAATGCCCGCGATGAACGCCGTCGTGGAGGTTCTCAAGGATGAAGGCGTCGACACCGCCTTCGGCTGCCCCGGCGCGGCGATCCTCCCCCTCTACAAGGCCCTGGAGGACGTCGGCGGCATCGAGCACCTGACCGTCCGCCACGAGGAGGGCGCCACCCACATGGCCGACGGGTGGTCCCGCACCACCGGCAAGGTCGGCGTGGCCATCGGCACCTCCGGCCCGGCCGGCACCAACATGATCACCGGCCTGTACACCGCGATCGCCGACTCGGTCCCGATCGTGTGCATCACCGGTCAGCAGCGCACCGACCTGCTCGACAAGGAGGGCTTCCAGGCGGTCGACATCGTCGAGATCGCCAAGCCCGTCACCAAGTGGGCCGTGCAGATCAAGGAGGCGGCCACCGCCCCGTGGATCTTCCGCGAGGCGTTCCGGGTCGCCCAGGAGGGGCGCCCCGGACCGGTCCTGATCGACATTCCGTTGGACGTCGCCCAGCGGGTCATCGAGTACGACCCCGCGCTGGACGCCGCGCTCAAGATCAACACCGTCGAGCCGCACCTTCCACGCGTGGAGAAGGCGCTGGACCTGTTGCTGGAGGCCGAGCGTCCGCTCATCCTCGCCGGTGGCGGGGTCATCCTGGCCGAGGCCTCCGAGGACCTGCGCGAACTCGCCGAGTACCTCCAGGTCCCGGTGCAGGTCACCCTCATGGGGAAGGGTTCCTTCGACGAGGACTCACCCCTGTACTCGGGCATGACCGGCGTGCAGACCTCCCAGCGCTACGGCAACACGTCCTTCCTGGAGTCCGACCTGGTCCTGGCGGTGGGCGCGCGCTTCGCGGACCGTCACACCGGCCAGATCGACGTCTACCGGGGCGAGCGCAAGTTCGTCCACGTCGACATCGAGGCCACCCAGATCGGTCGGGTCTTCGAACCCGACCTGGGCGTGGTCTCCGACGCCAAACTGTTCATCCGGGAACTGCTCGCCGCCGCCAGGCGTCGTGAGACCAAGGCGCGGGTGGGGGAGTGGATCGCCCGCGTCGGCGAGCTGAAGGAAACCCTGACCCGTCGCGAGGACTTCGACAGCGTCCCGGTCAAGGCCCCGCGCGTGTACAAGGAGATCAACGAGGTCTTCGACGCCGACACCTACTTCGTCACCGCCATCGGCCTCTACCAGATCTGGGGCGGCCAACACCAGAAGGCGTACAAGCCGCGCCACTACCAGATCTGCGGCCAGGCGGGCCCGCTCGGCTGGGAGATCCCCGCGGCCATCGGTGTCAAGAAGGCGCTCAAGAACACCGAACCCGACGCCGAGGTCGTCGGCATCGTCGGTGACTACGGCTTCCAGTACATGGTCGAGGAGCTGGCCGTCGCCGCCCAGTACGACGTGCCGTACGTGATCATCATGCTCAACAACGAGTACCTGGGTCTGATCCGTCAGGCCTCCATCCCGTTCGACATGAACTACCAGGTGGACGTCCACTACGACGAGTACGGCACCGACAACGTCAAGCTCATGGAGGCCTACGGGTGCTCCGGGCGGCGCGTGTGGGAACCGGGCGAGGTCCGCGACTCCCTGGAGTGGGCCCGCAAGGAGGCCAAGGCGACCTCGCGTCCGGTGCTGGTGGAGATCATGATCGAGCGCGAGGCCAACACCCCGCATGGTCCGGCGATCGACGCCGTCAAGGAGTTCGAGCCGCTGCCGAGCGCCTGATCCGAAGACCGCCACGGGGCCGGACCTGCACCCGAGCCCCGTGGCAGGGCCCCTCCGAGACCGGCAGGAGGGGCCCTTTCCCCGCTTCCGGCGTTCCCTCGCCGGGTACATCCGCGGAGGTTTCGAAAGACCCCAAGGCGATCACAGAGACCATGTGGACAAGAACTCTGAGTCATCATCGCTGGTGATCAAGAACGTACGCGTCTTCGACGGTGAGAACGACCGACTCGAACCCGGGCACGTGGTGGTGCGCGGAAGGCGCGTCGACCGGATCGTCCCTCACACGGACCCGGTCGCCGAACCCGACGGTGCCCGGGTCATCGACTGCGCCGGTGAGGCGGGAGAGATCACCCGGGTGCTCATGCCCGGGCTCATCGACGCCCACACGCATCTGGCGGTCGGCGGCATCTCCGCCCTCGAAGTGTTGACCGGTCCGGACGGGCTGGTGCACTGCAAGGCCCTCGTCGAGGCCCGGCGCATGCTCATGCGCGGGTTCACCTCGGCGCGTGACATGGGCGGGCCCACCGCGGCGATCAAGAACGTGATCGACTCCGGTGACTTCCCGGGTCCGCGTATCTATCCGAGCAACGCCGCGATCTCCCAGACCGCCGGACACGGCGACTTCTCCGCCGTCTACGACGCGCCCACCGCCCTGGGCGGGCCCCTCTCCCGAGCGGACCAGGTGGGGATCATGCGGGTCGCGGACGGCACCGAACGGGTGCTCGCCGCCGTACGCGAACAGCTCAAGAAGGGGGCCAGCCAGGTCAAACTCATGGCCGGTGGTGGGGTCACCTCGATCTACGACGACCTGGACGTGGTGCAGTTCACCCCGCAGGAGCTGCGGGTGGCGGTCCAGGCCGCCCAGGACTGGGGAACCTACGTCGCCGTGCACGTGTTCACCACCGAGGGGATCAAGCGTGCCCTGGACGCGGGGGTCCGCTCCATCGAACACGGGCAGTTGGCGGACGAGGAGACGGTCGCCCTCATCGCGAGCAAGGGGGCGTGGCTGAGTACCCAGCCCTTCGCCGAGGGCGACCACACCTTCCCCGACCCGCGCTCCAAGGAGAAGGACGCCAGGGTCTGTCGGGGAGTGGACCACCTGTTCACCTGGGCTCGCGATCACGGCGCGCGGATCGCCTTCGGCACCGACCTGCTCTTCGCCCCGGACGCGGGTGATCGACAATCACGGATGTTCGCCCGCCTGGACCGGTACATGTCACCGGTGGACGCCCTGCGCGTGGGCACCTCGGGCAACGCGGCCCTGCTGCGCATGTCCGGCGCCCGCGATCCCTATGGTCAGGCCGAGCTGGGGGTGGTGCGGCCGGGCGCCTGGGCGGACCTGTTGGTGGTGGAGGGTGATCCCACCCGTGACCTCTCCCTGTTGGCCGACCCCGAGCGGAACCTGTCGGTCATCGTCAAGGACGGGCTGACGTATCGCGATCGCCTCGGGTAGAGGAGAGGCCCCGGTCCGAGCGGGCGGACCGGGGGCCTCGATGAGGCGGCTCAGCCGCAGTAGGTCTCTTCCTGGTCGATGATGCGGTAGGGGCAGTCCGCGTAGTCGAGCAGGCGCAGCACCGCCTCCTCGTTGCGCGAGGTCTCACGCTCGATGACCGACGAGGGCGGGTAGAAACCACCGTCCGCGGGCGACTTCGGATACATCTCAAATGTGAAGTTCACGATGCCCTGGTCGGCCCACAACCAGTCGTTGATGGACCCGTCCGTGACGTACAGGTCGCTGGACTGTTGGGGCGTGTACCCGTTGGCCTCGGCCATGTACTCGCCCAGCGCCTCGTGGGTGTCGTACTCCTCCTGCGACATCGCGTCGTTGGTCTCGTCGTAGGTGTGGCCGAACGGCCAGAGGATGAGCTCGCTGTAGGTGTGGAAGTCGATGGCGCTGGTGATCTGCTGTTCGCCGTCCACCACGCGGCCGCGTACGAAGTCCGCGACGGCGGCCACCTCGACACCGGACTCGGCCGCGTCGCCCCGGTAGGTGATGCTCTCCGGGTCGCCGGAGGAACCGCCGCAGCAGCCCCAGTTGTAGGCCCAGTTACGGTTCAGGTCGGTACCGATGGCCGACGAACCCTCGCTGGGCTGGCGGTTCTTGCGCCAGTCCCGCCAGGTGTCATCCGCCATGTCGTACTCGCTGCCGTCCGGGTTGACGTTGGGCAGGATCCAGATCTCACGGCCGTCGACCAGTTCGGTGATCCGGTCGTCCTCGCCGTACCCGTCGGTGAGCAGGTCCATCAGGTAGATCGCCATCTCGACGGTGAGGTGTTCGCGCGCGTGTTGGGAGTGGGTGAACAGCACCTCGGGCCGGTCCTCGTCCACGGACACGTTGCCGCTGATCTTCACCGCGACCAGGTCCTGGCCCTCGTAGGACTGCCCGTAGACCTCCTTGGCGGCGAGTTCGGGGTGCTGGGCGACGACCTCGTCGACGATCTCCAGCAGTTCGGGGTAGGTGGTGTAGCCCGGGTCGGGGGAGGCCAGGGTCTCGGGGAGTTCGTAGGGCTCGGCGGCGTAACCGAGGGAGTCCAGTTCGTCGACGTCGTCGATCGAGCCGGTGATCAGCAACGAGTCGTCGCCGACGTGGTCGATGGCGACACCGGTGGCGGCGATCTCGGAACGTTCCTCGGCGGTGCTCACGCCGTCGACCTCGTACAGACCGTAGGAGGGTTCGGCGGTGGCGCTTCCGGTGGCCAGCGTCCCCAGGAGGAGGGCGCCGGCGGCGACGGGGACGAGGACTCTTCTGACGGGGGTCGTGGGGGAGGGGTACTCCACTATGCCTCCATGAGCGGGGAGTGAGGCGGCGAATACTAGGCGGTATTGGAGATCGGGCCACCCCGACCTGTCAATGTGGCGGATTTTCCGGCCGCGAGATGGCGAATCGTCTTGTTTGGAGTACTTGCCACGTGAAGCCCGCTTTTTCCGTGACCGCGCGGATGCCGAGCGTGGCCGGATCCGGCCACATGGGACCCCCGTGCCACGTCGACCGCCGCCCCTCGACCGCTTACCCGCGTCGGGCGCCGTCCGGCCAGATCACCTCGACCGGCAACCCCCGGTCCCGGGCCGCGACCACCGCGTCGGCGGTGCCTCCGCGTCCGTCGGAGGGATGCCCGTCCCAGACCGCGAAGAGCCGTTCCACGTTCGACAGCACCGCCTGGTTGGCGTCCTCGTAGGCGGCGCGGCCGGCCCGCCGGTGCGGCATGTAGCGCACCGACGACGCGCGGATGAGGAACCCGTCGAAGTCCTCGCGGTCCTCCGGCTTGACTTTGTTCTCCCGGTAGTCCGCGGAGGGGAGCACGACCTCGACCTTGCCCCCCGCGCGCAGGACGGCCTCGGCGAACAGCCGGTCGGCACCGCGCGCCAGGCAGGAGATGCCGACCAGGTCCTCGCCTCGGTAGGGCGTCAGGGCCGCGCCGAGCGCCTTGACGACCGCCTCGCGGCTCTCCTCGGTCAGGTTAGAGTGTCCGGTGATCCCGATCCGTGGCATCCTGCCCCCTTTGTCTTCTATGGCGTTGCCAGCAGGGTAAGGGGAAGTTCGTCACGGATCGCCGCCGTGTCCGGGTTTTTGTGCAGTGCGGAGGATTCGACGTACCAATCGCGCAGACGTCGGCGCACCCGCCCCGAGGCCAGGCCCGGGCCCGATCCCAGCGCCGCGCGCACGGAACGAGCCGACTCCGTGCCCTCTCCCAGGGCCGCGTACGTGCGGCCGAGTCCGATCAGGTCGAGGGTCCTTCCCCGGCCCGTCCCACGTCGCTCCAGCGCGGACGAGATGTACTCGACCGACTTCAGCGCGAACCGTTCGGACTCGGGCCGTTCCAGGGACCGACCCAGGTCGCGGTAGCGCGCGCCCACGACACCGGCCAGTTCGGCCTCGTCGAATTTTTGCGACCACTCGGGTGCGGGACCCTCCTCCCGTGCCAGGAGGTCCTGGGCCTGACCCACCGTGCGTTCGAACGACGCCACGCGACCCATGCGCGCGTACGACCACCCCTCGCGCGTGCGTAACAGGGCACGGACCGAGGGCGGGGCCCCGAGCGAGGCCGCCTGGTCCAGGGCCAGGCGCGTGATGTCGAGCGCGTCCTCGGGGTGGTGCAGGTCCAACATCTGACGCGCCATGTCGGCCAGCACCCGGACCCCGAAGGACGAGTGCTCGGGGCCCGCGTACCGGACCGCCCGCAGGGAGAGCGAGTAGTAGCGCTGCGCCGTGCCGTGGTCGCCCGAGTCGAAGGACATCGACCCCACGACCCGCGCGAGTTCGGCCATCACCGCGAACAGGCGCTGTTGCACGTCGGGCCGTTGTCGGTGCTCGACCAACTCCGAGACCTCCGAGAGCTGCCCGATCACGGCCTTGCGTCGTGTCCCCATCCGCCACCGTTCGTCCCAGTGGCGCAGGCACACGGTCGCCGCCTCGATCCGCTCCAGTTCCATCACACCGATGGTCGATCCGCCACTTCGGGTCCTTGGTGTGCCGGGTGCGGTCCACCGTTCCAGGAGTTCCGTCAGCGCGGCCCCGACCAGGATCGTGCCGCCGATGGCGAATGCCTCTCTACGTTTCATCAGGTCCCTCAGAGTCTGCTCGGCCATCTCCCGCGCCATATCCGCGGCGGGGGAGGAGTCGCTAACGCGTAAGGAGGATTCTGTCCACGACGCCTCCATTTCATTCTCGGAATCCGAGGCCGCGAGTCCGAGAACCCTTCTGGCCTGCGAGGGCATGGATAAACCGTCGGCCACACGGAGCCAGGTGTCTAGAGCGGTGACCGAACGGCGCCCGCACATGATCGCGCTCACGTGGGGCTGGGCCATGTCGATCGCCGAACCGATCGTCTGCTGGCTCGCACCGGTGTGCAGGCGCACGAGCCCCAAGAGGGCACCCGCGTCCCTTCGTGCGAGGCAGCCACGAACGTCGTTTCGATTCCAGAACGGACCCGGCGGGAGTACCCGGGTCTGGAGCTGCGATTTCGCCATACATATCACCGGTGTATATCTGTGCGGGATTCCGTGCCGAGGGGAAAACGAGGTTTGCTCGCCTTGTTCATCCTTACCCGGATTCGGTGGCCGGTGAATGGACCGAAGACCCTGATCGGTTCGTGTGCCCGCCACATGTGGAGGTCCCCATGTCCATCTCCCGATCGACACGCGAGCGTTCCATGAGCGTGGAGCTCGGACCGGCGGCCATCGAACGAAGAACGTGCCCGGTCGGAGCGGGGGAGGTGGGGACGTGAGCCGGGCCCACCGGAGGATGGTCGACCGTCTTCGCGCGCAGGTGCGAGTGGGCTCCGACTGGGAGAAGGTCTTCGCCGAGGTCCCGCGCCACCGGTTCCTTCCGGACCGCTTCGTCCCGGACGGTGGGCGGGACGAGGTCGACCGGTGGCACGACGAGACGGCGTGGATGGAGGCCGCCTACGCCGACCAGGGGGCCACGGTCGGACACCACCAGGCCGGCGGACTCGACGGCGCGCGCTCGATCGGTGGTTCCGTGTGTTCGCCCTCCCGGGCCGCCGACCTACTGCTCCGCGCCGATCTCACCCGCGGCATGCACGTCCTGGAGATCGGTACGGGCAGCGGCTATTGCTCCGCCCTGATGTGCGGGTTCCTGGGAGAGGACGCGGTGGTCTCGGTCGAGATCGATCCCGACCGCGCCGATCACGCGCGCGTCAACCTCCTGGGCGCGGGAGCGGTCCCCACGGTGGTGGCCGGTGACGGTGTGGACGGTTGCGCGATCCGAGCGCCCTTCGACCGGGTGGTCTCCTCGGTGCCGGTCGAGCGGCTGCCCGACCGGTGGGTGGAACAGTGCCTGCCCGGAGGGCGGATCCTCACCCGTTGGGGCGGTTCCTTCTCCCATGACCTGGTGGCCGACCTGCGCGTGGGCGCCGACGATCGTGCCCGTGGCCACTTCACGGTGGCGCGCCCCTGGGCTCCCGCGCTCGCGGGGGAGCACGAGGCCGCCCTGATCTCCCGGTACGTCAGACCGGGTGAGGAGGAACGGTCACACGCCTTCGACCTGGACGCGTGGGACCTGATGGACGAGGCGAGCGCGCTGTGCTGTGGTCTGACGATGCCCGGGGTGCGGCGGATCGTGCGGCCGGCGCTGTTGCGGTCGGACCTGCGCGTGGCCCTCTACCTCATCGATCCGGAGTCCGGTTCCTGGGCGCTGGGCGCGGTCGCGGCCCAGGCGCCACGAGGGGTCCTGGCCAGGCAACGCGGCCCGCGCATGCTCTTCGACGAGTGGGCGCGCGCCCACATGGCGTGGAAGCGGGTCGGGCGGCCGGGACTGGATCGCTTCGGGGTGACGGCCGGGCCCACGGGACAGACCATCTGGCTGGACGACGAGCGCACGGTGTGGGCGGTGACCGCATGAGGGGGTTCGAGGGCCGGGTCGGTCCGTGTGAACGTGTCCGGCCGCGAGCACGTGGTTCACGCACCGCCTATCCGGGTTTTCCCAGTTCACGTCGGTATCCACAGGTCGTGGAGGCGCTGACCAGGGCCAGGTTCGACGCGGCCCGGGACCTGAGGAAGGTGCCCGGCATGGATCCCTCGAAGCAGGCGGCCGTCATCCTCTGCGTCAGCGAGATGCTCACGGTGACCATGAGACGGGCCGCGCGCGGCGGGCGCAGCGCCGACGTGGTGCGCGTGCTCTCCCTGGGGCGGAACGGTGCCCGCACCATGCTGCGACTGATCGTCACCGAGCGGCCGGTGGGCAGTGCGGTCGAGGCGATGCCGTACCCGGAGGCGGACGATCCCGAGTCCGAGAGCCGGAACCTGGAGATGGTCGACCACCTCAGTGACCGGTGGGGCGCGCGGCGGCTTCGTTGGGAGTGGGGAGAGCCGGTGATCGCGCTCTGGGCGGAGTTCGCGCTGCCGCCGGTGACGGTGGCCCGAGGCGCTACGGGCTGAGAGAAGAAGGATGTCCGTCGGCGGTACCGGCACGCGGTGGCTCGGGCTTACCGGCCTGCCGAGGCCTCGGGTGTTGGCCGCACCCTGGGTCCCGCCGACGGACTCCGTATGACCCCCCTAGCACTGAAGGGTTCCCCTCCAGGGTAGCCCTCATCGCCTGTATCTTGAAGTCGAGGTACCCATTTTGAACGATCATCTCAAATCGTTGTGGGCCCCTCGCGTCACCCCAGATCACGTGGGCACCGTCTCAGCATGTGAGCATCGAGTGTCGAAATTTCGCGACCGTCTGCTAGCGTGACGATCGTTATGTTGCGCGAGCTGCTCCTCCTTAGTGGCCGCGGCGGGGATCGTTAGAAGGTCGGCCCCTCGCCGCGGGACTTCGGCTTGCCTTGTCGGCCGTTACATCACGTGCCACTGATTTCTCCCGAGGAGCAACACCGTTATGGTGCCGCAGCAAAAGCACAGTTCCATGCCGTTCGAGCGCTACCAGGCCTTCAAGCCGGTGGACCTGCCGGACCGCACCTGGCCCGCCGAGACCATCACCGAGGCTCCGCGTTGGCTGTCCACCGACCTGCGCGACGGCAACCAGGCGCTGATCGAGCCGATGGACCCCGCGCGCAAGCACGAGATCTTCCAGCTGCTGGTCAAGATGGGCTACAAGGAGATCGAGGTCGGCTTCCCGGCCGCCAGCCAGACCGACTTCGACTTCGTCCGGGAACTGATCGAGGGCGAACTGATCCCCGACGACGTGCAGATCTCCGTGCTGACCCAGGCCCGCGAGGACCTGATCGAGCGCACCGTGCAGAGCCTGATCGGCGCCAAGCGCTCCACCGTGCACCTGTACAACGCCACCGCGCCCACCTTCCGTCGCGTCGTCTTCAAGGTGGACGAGGAGGCGTGCAAGGACATCGCGGTCCAGGGCACCCGCCACGTCGTACGCTTCGCCGAGCAGTACCTGGGCGAGACCGAGTACTTCGGCTACCAGTACTCGCCGGAGATCTTCGTCGACACCGAGCTGGACTTCGCCCTGGAGGTCTGCGAGGCCGTCATGGACGTGTGGAACCCCGGCCCGGGACGCGAGATCATCCTGAACCTGCCGGCCACCGTCGAGCGGGCCACCCCCAACATCTACGCCGACCAGATCGAGTGGATGAGCCGCAACCTGTCCCGCCGCGAGCACGTGGTCCTGTCCGTGCACCCGCACAACGACCGCGGCACCGGTGTGGCCTCCGCCGAACTGGCGGTCATGGGCGGCGCCGACCGCGTCGAGGGCTGCCTGTTCGGCCACGGTGAGCGCACCGGCAACGTCTGCCTGGTCACCCTGGGTCTGAACCTGTTCAGCCAGGGCGTCGACCCCAAGATCGACTTCTCCGACATCGACGAGATCCGCCGCACGGTCGAGCACTGCACCCAACTGCCCGTGGCCCCGCGCCACCCCTACGGCGGGGACCTGGTCTACACGGCCTTCTCCGGCTCCCACCAGGACGCCATCAAGAAGGGCTTCGACGACCTGAACAAGCGCGCCGTCGAGGCCGGGGTCCCCGTCGAGGAGTACCCCTGGGACGTGCCGTACCTGCCCATCGACCCCAAGGACGTGGGCCGCAACTACGAGGCGGTCATCCGGGTCAACAGCCAGTCCGGCAAGGGCGGCGTCTCCTACATCATGCAGCGGGACCACTCCCTGGACCTGCCGCGTCGCCTGCAGATCGAGTTCTCGCAGGTCATCCAACAGTTCACCGACGCCGAGGGCGGCGAGTTCCCGGCCGGCCGCATCTGGGAGATCTTCTCCAAGACCTACCTGGCCGACGAGGGCCCGGTCGCGGTTCTGGCGCACCGCTCCAGCACCGGTGAGGACGGCACGTACACGATCGAGGCCGACGCCCGCGTCAACGGCGAGATCCGTGAGCTGAAGGGCACCGGCAACGGTCCCATCTCCGCGTTCGCCGACGCGCTGACCGACGTCGACGTCAAGGTGCGCGTCAACGACTACGTGGAGCACTCCATGGGCGAGGACGGCAACGCCCGCGCCGCCGCCTACGTGGAGGCCGAGATCGACGGCGAGGTCGTGTGGGGCGTGGGCATCCACAGCAACATCACGACGGCTTCTCTGAAGGCCATGTGCAGCGCCATCGGCCGCGCCTGAGCCACGCTCGAAACCGACCCCTGGCACTGAGGGAACGGGCCGCGCCCCCATCGGGGACGCGGCCCGTCGCGCGTGTTCCTCGAACTACTCGTAGCCGAACTTCTGCGTCCAGGCCCGGTCGGCCTCGCCGACGCCGATGGCCTGCAGGTCGCAGTTGAGGATGTTGGCGCGGTGGCCCTCGCTGTTCATCCAGGCGTCCATGACCTGCTCGGCGCTCTGCTGCCCCTTGGCCACGTTCTCCGCGCCCCAGGAGTCGTAGCCGTGGCGGTTCGCTCGCTCGCCGGGGCCCTCCCCGTCCGGGCTCTGGTGCGCCATGTAGTCACGGGCGGCCATGTCGTCGCTGTGCTCCTGGGCGGCGGCGGTCAGCCGGTCGTCCACGTGCACCGGTTCGCAGCCGTTCGCGGAACGTTCGCTGTTGACCAGGTTCACGACCTCGTTGGCCAGGGGGCCACCGGCGTTGGAGGTGGTGCCGTCGCCACCGCCGCCTCCGTTGCCTCCACCACCGTCGCCGTTTCCACCACCGCCGTCGCCCTCGGAGCCGGCGTCCTCGCCGTCCTGGGGGGAGAACGTGGCGGTCGCCTGCGCGCTGAGGGTCGCGCTGTCACCGGAGGGCTCGGCGCGCTCCGGCGTCGCGGTCGGTTCGTCGAAGAAATCGTCGTCCTCCGCGTTCTCGGGGACCTGGGAGTCGTCGGCGACGGCGCCCTCCCCGATCTCTCCGACGGCGCTCGCGCCATCGGCCGCGTCCGAACCGTCCTCGCCGACCGTGTTCAGGACCAGGGCCCCGGCCAGGGTCAGCCCGACCGGAACGGCGATGATCCCGGCGACCAGGGGCACCACTCGGCGCTTCTTGCGACGCGCGGAGCCATGGCCCCGCGCGTCGAAGTCATCGTCGTACTCGTCGTCGTAACGAGCGTCGTACTCCGATGACGGGTGGTCGCGGAGCGAGCGCTGTTCGCGAGCGCTCATCCTGCGCCTGCCTCGGCGGCCTCGCGCCATTTCGCTGTACCTTCCGTGCGGGGTCGGGGATCGCGCGGGCACCCCCGTGGGGATACGGGTCGGGGCCGAGATCCGTCTCGGGGTGATCGTTCCCGTGCCCGCGTCAGAAGGAGCGTGTGCGACGTCGGGGGTCCTGTGAAGCCGAGGGGGAAGGGCGGCACATCCCGAACGTCGAAACTCCCTAGCGCGTGAGAGTAGAGCAAATGTCCTAAAAAGGGAATCTAAACGGTACTAAACCACTTCAGGGGTGTGCGCGTCGGTATGGACAGACCGTCTGGTCGGTCTTTCCGGGAGCGGCCGACCAGATGGTCTGACGCATCCGCGACAATGGAGGGGTGAGCCTCTACCGAGACGAGGGTGTGGTCCTGCGCAACCAGAAGTTGGGCGAGGCCGACCGCATCGTCACCCTCCTGACCCGCCGCACCGGACTGGTGCGCGCCGTCGGCAAGGGCGTGCGCCGTACCAAGTCCCGCTTCGGCGCCCGCCTGGAACCGTGCACCCACGTCGACCTCCAACTGCACACCGGGCGATCCCTCGACGTCATCACCCAGGCCGAGACCATTCGGTCCTACGGCACGGCGGTGGCCCACGACTACTCCCGGTACACCGCCGCGACCGCGATGTTGGAGACGGCCGAGAAGGTCGTCGCGGTGGAGAAGGATCCGGCGCTGCGCCAGTTCCTCCTGCTCATCGGTGCCCTACGTACCCTGGGTGAGGGAGGCCACGACTCCAGGCTGGTCCTGGACGCCTACCTCCTGCGGTCGCTGGCCGTGGCCGGCTACGCCCCGGCCCTGACCGAGTGCGCGCGCTGCGGAACCCGGGGGGAACACCGTGCCTTCGCGGTGCACGCCGGCGGTATGGTCTGCTCGGTGTGCCGCCCGCACGGCTCCGTGTACCCCGCCCCCGAGACGGTTCGACTCATGTTCGACCTGCTCGGAGGCGATTGGGGCAGCGCGGACGCCAGCGACGGCAGGCACCGCTCCGAGTGCAGTGGGATGGTCGCGGCCTACCTACAGTGGCACCTGGAGAACGGAATTCGATCCCTGCGCCATGTGGAGCGTTCTTGAGCCTGTTCAGCTTCGACAAAGGAGGGCGGGACCAGCGGGAGTACACCGCACCCGTCCCGCACCCCAGTGGGGCGCGGCCCCCCCGGATCCCCGCCGACCTGGTACCCCGCCACATCGCCGTGGTCATGGACGGCAACGGCCGCTGGGCCAAGGAACGCGGTCTGCCGCGCACCGAGGGCCACAAGGCGGGGGAGGCCTCCCTCTTCGACGTGGTCGAGGGCGCCCTGGAGATGGGTGTGTCCAACCTGTCCGCCTACGCCTTCTCCACCGAGAACTGGAAGCGTTCCCCCGACGAGGTGCGGTTCCTGATGGGCTTCAACCGCGACGTCATCCGTCGGCGCCGTGACGAGCTGCACGCCCGTGGCGTGCGCGTCAAGTGGTCCGGACGCGCGGGGATGCTCTGGAAGAGCGTCATCTCCGAGCTCAAGGACGCCGAGGAGATGACCAAGGACAACACGGCGCTGACCCTCCAGTTCTGCGTGAACTACGGCGGCCAGGCCGAGATCGTCGACGCCGCCCGCGCTCTGGCCCGTCAGGTCGCCGAGGGCCGCATGTCCCCGGAGAAGATCACCGAGGACACGATCTCCCAGCAGCTGTACGCCCCCGAGGTCCCCCCGGTGGACCTGTTCGTGCGCTCCTCCGGGGAACAGCGGCTGTCCAACTTCCTGCTGTGGCAGAGCGCCTACGCCGAGTTCGTCTTCCTGGAGACACTCTGGCCCGACTTCGACCGCCGCGACCTGTGGCGTGCCTGTGAGATCTACGCGAGCCGGGACCGCCGGTACGGAGGTGCCGTGCCCAACCCGGTCGAGGGGGAGAAGAAGTGAAGGATCGCGAGGACGCACTGATCCGACCCGGGATGTCCCTGGTCTCGATGGGGGACAGCTTCACCGAGGGCGTGGGAGACCCCTACGCGGACGGCTCCGGGGTGTTCCGCGGTTGGGCCGACCGGCTGGCCGAACACCTGGCCGACCACGTCGGAGAGATCCGCTACGCCAACCTGGCGGTACGCGGCAAGCTCATCCGGCAGATCGTCACCGACCAGCTGCCGCCCACCCTGGAGATGGCCCCGGACCTGGTGACCCTGTGCGCCGGCGGCAACGACCTGCTGCGCCCGGCCGGTGACCCCGAGCGCCTGGCCCGCGTCCTGGAGCACACCGTGTCCCGCCTGCGCGAGGGCGGTAGCGACGTGGTCCTCTTCACCGGCGTGAACATCGCGACCGGGTACATGCGCGGCACCATCGGCCTGTTCGCGCGCTACTACATGAACGTGCGCGCGATCGCCGACGAGTACGGCTGTCACGTGGTCGACCAGTGGTCCATGGACGTGCTCACCGACTCCCGCGCCTGGGACGAGGACCGACTGCACATGTCCCCCGAGGGACACCGTCGGTTGGCGCTGCGCGTGGCCGACGTCCTCGGCGTTCCCACCTCCGAGCGCTGGGACGAGCCCTGGCCCGAGATCGATCCGGTGCGCTGGGCCCAGGCGCGCCGTGAGGACCTGCACTGGGTGAAGGAGTCCCTGGGCCCGTGGATCGGCCGCCGCCTTACCGGGCGTTCCTCCGGTGACACGGTGACCGCCAAACGTCCTGAACTGACGCCCCTGACCAAGGATCGTTGACCCGGTCGGCGGGCGGGGACCATGGGCGGTCGCCCCGAGCGACCCAGGGCGCACCGCCCGTGGTGTGAGGTCCACCCCAAAACGTGACGAACCATCAACCTACTGTCGCGTAACCCGGGTCTCGGGTTGCATCATCGAACACCATGAGTGGTGTGCGGACCGGTTCCTCCGGTGAATGGAAGAGCAAGGACATCCTGTCCTACGTCGCCCTCGGTGACAGCTTCACCGAGGGTATGAGCGATCATTACCCGGACAGCGACAGCGTGCCCAACGGCCGCTATCGGGGTTGGGCCGATCGTGTGGCCGAGCATCTCGCCGAACACGTCGGTGAGATCCGCTACGCCAACCTCGCGATCCGAGGTCGCCTCATTCGCCAGATCCGCGACGAGCAGGTGCCGCGCGCGGTCGAGATGAAGCCCGACCTCGTCACCCTGTGCGCGGGCGGGAACGACATCCTGCGCCCCGGCAGCGATCCGGACCAGGTCGTGGCGATCTTCGAGTCGATGGTGGCCGAACTGCGCGCCACCGGCGCCCGGGTGGTCATCTTCACCGGCTTCGACACCAACTGGCAGCCGGTCATGCGCCACCTGCGCGGCAAGATCGCCACCTACAACATGCACATGCGCGCGGTCGCCGACAAGTACGGCTGCGAGGTCGTCGACGTGTGGAGCATGCGCGCCCTCGACGACAACCGTGCCTGGAGCTGGGATCGCCTGCATCTGTCCTCTGAAGGTCACCGGCGCCTGGCCCTGCGCGTGTGCGAGGTGCTGGACGTGCCGGTCGAGGGCGACTGGAACGAACCCTGGCCCCCGCCGGAGCCCCGTGACTGGCGTACCGCCCGCCACGAGGACCTGCACTGGGCGCGAGAGTTCCTGGTCCCGTGGATCCACCGCCGGCTGACCGGTCGCTCCTCCGGCGACGGTGTGAGCGCCAAGCGCCCCACCCTGCAACGCTGCGAGCCCACGCACCATCGCACCGACTGACCCGGTGCCCGGAGCCGTCCGAGCATGAGTGAGGCCCCCACCGATCGGTGGGGGCCTCACTCATGAGGGCGAGCGAAACGGTTCAGCCCTTGGAGCACTCGGCGCAGGTACCGAAGACCTCGACGGTGTGGGTCACCCCGGTGAAACCGTGTTGGGCGCCGATCTCGGCGGCCCAGCGTTCCACCGCGGGCCCCTCGATCTCCACCGCGGTGGAGCACACCCGGCAGACCAGGTGATGGTGGTGGTTCTCGGTGTCGCACGCGCGGTAGACGGCCTCGCCCTCGTCGGTGCGGAGCACGTCCACGTCGCCCGAGTCGCTCAGCGCCTGGAGGGCGCGGTAGACGGTGGTCAGGCCGATCTTGGAGCCGTCGGCCCGCAGGTCCGCGTAAAGGTCCTGCGCACTACGGAAACCGGAGGAGGCCGTCAGTGCCTGATGCACGGCCTCACGTCGTGTACTCATGGTGTCACCTTCCCCCGATCGGTCTGGAGCATCGTATCCGTGGGGCCTGTCGATGTCGGCGCCACCCCACGGCCCTTGGTGGCCCGGCGCAGAACCCCACCGGCGACCACGGCCACGCAGTACACCGCGAGGGCCAGGAGGACGATGGTGGCTCCGGGAGCCAGGTCCGAATAGAACGCGGTGGTCAGTCCGCCCACCGAGGACAGCAGGCCGATGAGCACGGCCAGGCCCATGGTCACACGGAAACTGCGGCTGAGCTGCTGCGCCGCGGCGACGGGGACGATCATCAGGGCGCTCACCATCAGCACGCCCACCACCCGCATCGCGATCACCACGGTCAACGCCGCGGTCACCGCCAACAGGATGCTGAGGAAGCGCACCGGCAGCCCGTGGGCCCGGGCCACCTCCTCGTCCTGGCACAGCACGAACAGCTCCCGGCCGAAGATCGCCAGGACCGCCAGTACGCCCACGGCCAGTACGCCCACGACCCAGATGTCCTCCTCGGCGACGGTGCTCACCGAACCGAACAGGAAGGAGGTCAGGGTGGCGTTGCTCGCCCCCGGCGTCAGCCCGATGAGCAGCACGCCACCGGCGATGCCGCCGTAGAACAGCAGCGCCAGCGCCACGTCGCCGCTGGTGCGGGTACGGACCCGGACCAACTCCATGAGGACGGCGCCCAGGGTCGCCACCACCGCGGCGGTCACCACGGGGGAGGTGCTGGTCATCAGGCCCAGCGCCACACCGGTCAGCGCGACGTGGCCGATGCCGTCGCCCAGCAGGGCCAGACGCCGCTGGACGAGGAAGGTGCCGATCACCGGGGTGACCAGACCCACCAGCACGGCGGCGATCAGTGCCCGCCGCATGAACTCGTAGTGCAGCAGTTCAGTCACGGTGGGGCACCTCTAGTCGGACGATCTCCGCGTTCACGTCGGTGGGCGCCACGCGGGGGTCGGGGTCGTTGGGATCGGGGTGGGGGTGCTGGTGTTCGTGCCCGGGCCGCGCGCACTCACCGGTGGCCTCGGGCGGGGCGCCGTCGTGCACCGACCGGCCGTGCTCCAGGACCACGGCGCGTTCGATGACGTTCTCCAGCGGCCCCAACTCGTGCAGGACCAGGACCACGGTGCTGCCTTGTTCGCGCAGGCGTGCGATGGCGCGGGCCAGTGCCCGCTGGTTCTCGGCGTCCACCCCGGCCATGGGTTCGTCCATGACGAAGGTGTCGGGGCGTCCGGCCAGCGCGCGGGCGATGAGCACCCGCTGCTGCTGGCCGCCGGAGAGCTCGCGTACGGCGTCGCCGGCCCGGTCTCTCAGGTCGACGGCGGCCAGGGCGTCGTCGACGGCGGCTCGGTCGGCCTTGGTGGACAGCGACAATCTGCGGCGTCGGGCGACCTGACCCGAGGCGACGATCTCGCGGACGGTGGCGGGCACGGCGCCCCCGGCGGTGAGCCGCTGGGGCACGTAGCCGATGCGCTTCCAGTCGCGGAAGCGGCGCAGCGGCGTGCCGTGGATCCGGATCTCACCTGAGGTGAGCGGGACGATGCCGAGCATCGCGCGCATCAGGGTCGACTTGCCCGAACCGTTGGGTCCCAGGACGGCCATGGTCTGACCTGAAGGGATCCGAAGGTCGACGCCGTTGAGGACGGGAGCGCCGTCGTAGGCGGCGTGCGCGTCGATGGCCTGGAAGGCGGGCGGGGTCTCGGGGGCGTTCGCCCTCGCCCCGGTGAACTGGTCAGACACTCACACATTATGGCGAAAACGAAAATGGTTGTCAAAACTTGATGTTCGGTTCGCCGCAGGTCAATAGCCCAGGACACGGGCCACCGCCAACACCGACACCACCAGGATCATCAGTATCCGGGGCGCCCGCCGGCGTCGGTCCAGGGTCGGCCAGGTCAGGTACGCCAACCATGAGAAGAACACCACCACCAGGGCCAGACAGAGTGCCCCCGGCACACCCGGCGCCATCAGGCCCGCGATGAACAGGGCGCCCAGCGCCACCGGTGCCGACCACCGAGGGCGTTGGTGCAACCACACCAGTGGGACCGCGCTGCGCCGCTCCACCTCGCGGCGCAGTCGGCCCGCGCCCGGAGTGAACAGGGAGTCCCCCTCGGGAAGTGGGCGCTCGTCTTCGTGCTCGGGAGAGGTCATCGTCGCCCGTTTCCCCTTCATCGGTGTTCATCGGGATGTCCCGTCCCGCTTGCCTGGTAGATTCACATGCGTGTCCGCCGCAGGTGGCGGGCATGCGCGGGTAGGCGATCCGTGCCAGTCTGCCGAGACCTCTGGGTCACACCATGTCAGTGAAGCCCATGTCAGTGAAGCAGGAACCGGCCGCCGCCGCGAGGCGTGCGACACCACTCGAAGGTCGAGGATCGTCGAGTGGAAATCCCGTCCAGGGAGGAAGCCGAGTTCGTGGGTCAGACCCTGTCGCAGGGCACCGCGGCGTGGGAGCGGGCACCGTCGCCCGTCCCTCGCAGCCCCTCTCCCCCCGGTTTTCGCTGTCCGGGGCTCGGTGCACGAAGGGTCAAGTACCTTCTACATTCAGTTAGTGACCGTCTGATCAGCGCGGACCGTCCGCACTACGGTGCCCGCACGTCGCACCGCGACGAACCCTCCGGAGGGTGTCAACTTCCGTGCCCGAACCCACAGTCATCGTGACGTTCGACGTCACCGAGCCTCATCTGCAGAACTGCCTCGACTCACTGGCCCGTCAACGCGACGAGGTCCAGACCGGGGACGCGTCGCCCGACGACGCCAGGACCGACACCGAGATCGTCCTCGTGCCGGTCCGTAACGGCGGTGGCGACACCGTCGACGAGTCCACCGATCCGGAGGTCCCCGAGGGGCGGGCCACCGAATCGGATACCAACGGTGACAACGAGGACAACGAGGAGCCCGAGACCGGCTCCGAGGGGCCCGGTCCCGAGGAGGACGAGCAGGGCGACGAGGCCGTCGCCTCCGCGCGCGAGGACGGCTTGGCGACGGCCCGCGCCTTCGCGCAGGCACCGCCCGCCGGCCTGCGCGTTCGGCTTTTGGACGGGGAACCGGCGCCGCACCACCCCGAGGCCCGCGCACGCGGCGCGGCCGAGGCCGGCGGCAGCCACCTGCTCTTCCTCACCGGCTCCGACGCCCTGACCAGCTACGCGGTCGCCCACCTGTTCCACAGCGCCACCGACACGCGCTCGGACCTGGTCATCGGCAACGTGTACCGGTTCAACGAGTTGGGCGCCTCGCCCTCCAAGGCGCACAAGAGACTCTGCGGCCGTCTCCGCCTGGCCGAGGACCCCCGCAACATCGGTGGCCTCGCCTCCGACGCCACCCTGGGCAACCGGCTCTGGCGCAAGGAGTTCTGGCTCTCGCGCACCGCGCCCGAGATCGACCCGCAGGACGACGACCTCGCCGTCCGGCGACTCTCACTGAGCGCCGACGCCGTCGACGTCCTGCCCGCCCCGGTGCTGCTCAAGCGCGAACGCACCGACACCCGGCTGCCGCTGGAACAGGCCGTCCTGAAGCGGCGGCTGACCGCGATGCGCCGGATCGCCGAGGATCTGGGCGCGGCCGACCGCGAACTGTGGGACCGTACCCTCCTCCAGGGCGAGATCCACAACCTCCTCTTGCGCCTGGACGACGCGGACGCGCAGGTGCGCGAGATCGCCATGGACCTGGTCAACGCCTACCTGGACCACGTGTCCCCGTCCCTGCTGCGCGGCCTGTCGGTCCTGAACCGACTCCTGTACCACCTGGTGCGCAAGCGCCGTTCCCAGGACGTGCTGGAGGTCGCCACCTTCGCCAAGAGCGTCGAGATCAAGAAGGCGCCCGCCGTCCGTCAGGGGTTGGGCTACTACATCCGCTACCCCTTCTTCGAGACCGACGATCAGACCAAGTCCGTGCCCCGGGAGATCTACCGGCTCGAGGACGAGATCAAGGTCCGGCAGAAGACCGAGGCCGTCCACTGGGAGGACGGGCGCCTGCACATCAAGGGGCGCGTCGGCATCCGCCACCTGCGCGCCCACAAGCGCTGGCACCAGCACATCGTCGCCTTCGCGGTCAACACCGCCACCAAGCGACGCATCCGCGTACCCGTCCAGGTCCGCCTGGCCGCCGAGTACCGTCTGCCCGACCTGCCCGACGCGGCCCGTCACGACTACGGGGGCTTCACCGCGATCGTGGACCCGCGTCGACTGCGCTCGTCGCGCACCTGGGAGCCCGGCGACTGGAAGCTCGAACTGGTGGTGTTCAACCGCGGCCTGACCCGACGCAAGTTCATCTCCAACCCCGTCTCCGGTCAGCCCGAGCGCCCTGGCTACCACAGCGTCGGCGGCGACATGTGGATCCGCCCGCACTGGAGCCGGGAACGCCACCTGCTCATCAGCGTCGAACCCGCCCGTGCCCGCGTCACCGAACACCACTTCGAGAAGCGCGACGCCGAACTCCACATCGAGGGCGAACTGCTGGCCCCGCCCGCGGCGGAGGCCACCGGGATGCGCCTGATCCGCCGTCCCGGCACCGCTCGCCTGACCTACCCGGTCCGGATCGAGGGCGGTCGGTTCAGGGCACGCGTGCGCGCCGACGAGCTCTTCGCCCGGAGCCTGAGCGAGTGCGGCGGTGTGATCCGCCAGGAGGAGTGGGACGCCGAACTCGTGACGGAGGCGGGGGCCCGGGTGCCCCTGATCCTGCCGGACGAGGTGCCCGGACGTCCCTACAACTCCGACGGTGCCCAGCAGGAACTCGTGGTGCTGCGCAGCGCCACCGGCCACCTGAAGCTGCGCGCCGGTCGTGCCCATCCCGTGGTGGACAGCGCGGAGTGGCAGGAGCGCACCCTCGTGTTGGGCGGTGACTTCCCCGCCGGGGTGGACCTGCGCATCGTCGCCAAGGCCCGGGGCCGCGACGAGGAGCACGAACTCGAAATCGAACGCGACGGGGGCCGCTTCACCACCCGCTTCGATCCCTCCCGCATCCGCACCCTGTCCGGCGAGATCTCCCTGCCGGCCGGCTCCTACCAGCTGTGGGGGCGTATCGGGGAGGAGGGCGCCGACGAGGGCTCGGAGGCCACCGTCGACGTGGGCGTGGAGTTCGCCGACGCCATCATCGGTGAGCTGCCGTCGCAGACCGAGAGCCCCGAGCGCACCTACACGCTCACCTACCAGAACCGTGGCATCCCGGTGATCCAGGTCGGTAGCGACCTGCGCCCGGTGGAGCGGGGCACCTTCGCCCAGCGTCGCCTGCGCGAGGTCTTCTACCCGGCCCAGCGCGAACTGCCGGTGACCGATGGCGTCCTGTTCGACACCTACACCGGTCGTCAGTACTCCGACAGCCCGCAGAGCATCTACGCGGAGCTGCGCGAGCGCGAGGGCTGGGCCGACTACCCGATGTCGTGGCTGGTCGCCGACGGGCAGGTGCGCCTGCCCGACGACCTCACCCCGGTCCGTCACAAGGGCGAGGAGTTCTACCGGGAGCTGGCTCGCAGCCGCTACCTGGTGACCAACTCCCGCCAGCCCGCCTGGTTCCATCGCCACCCCGACCAGTTGGTCGTGCAGACCTGGCACGGGTCGATGCTCAAGCGCATCGGCTTCGACGTGGAGAACATCCGTGGCAAGTCGCGCGACTACTTCGACAAGCTGGCCTGGGAGACACAGCAGTGGGACTACCTGGTCTCGCCCAGCCCCTGGGCGACACCGATCCTGCGCAGCGCCTTCCGCTTCGACGGCGAGATCCTGGAGACCGGCTACCCGCGCAACGACATCTTCTTCTCCGCGGACAAGGAGCGCGTCGCCGAACGCATCCGGCGCGTCCTGGGCCTGCCCGAGGGCAAGAAGGTCGTGCTGTACGCGCCGACCTGGCGTGACGACAAGTACTACACCCGGGGCAAGCACAAGCTCGACCTGCACCTGGACCTGCGCCGGATGTACGAGAAGCTCGGCGACGACCACGTGCTGCTGGTGCGCCGCCACCCCCGTGTGGTCGACAGCGTGCCGATCGTCGGTGAGGACTTCGTCTACGACGTGTCCCTGTACCCGGAGATCATGGAACTGTTCCTGATCACCGACGTGCTCGTCACCGACTACTCGTCGATGATGTTCGACTTCGCCAACACCGGGCGTCCCATGCTCTTCTTCACCTACGACCTGGAGGGCTACCGGGACAACCTGCGCGGCTTCTACTTCGACTTCGAGGAGACCGCGCCCGGCCCGTTGCTGACCGAGTCCGACGACGTCATCGAGGCCCTGCTCGACATCGACGAGGTCGCGGCGCGCAACAGCGCCAAGTACCGGTCGTTCGTCGAACGGTTCTGCCCGCTGGACGACGGTCGGGCCTCCGCCAGGGTCGTGGACCGGGTGTTCGGCGAGTAGGTGCGGAAAGACCCGATCACGGGCCGTTCCGGGACTCCCGGGACGGCCCGGCCCGTCTCCTGGGCCACAATGGGATCGTGATCGTCATCACCCGTTACTCCGTGCCCGAGGCCGACACCGAGGCCTTCCGAACCGACGCCGACGCCGCCGTGGCGGTACTCGCCGAACGCCCCGGATTCCGGTGGCACCGCATCGGCCGTGCCGCCGACGATCCCACCCTGTGGACCGTCGTGACCGAGTGGGACGGCGCCGGCTTCTACCGTCGCGCCCTGTCCTCCTACGAGGTCAAGGTCACCGCCGTGCCGCTGCTGTCCCGAGCCATCGACGAACCCAGCGCCTTCGAGATCCTCCACCCCGCGAAGACCCCTTGACCTGATACGCGGCGGGTCGGCCGGCCCCGGTCCTGGGAAAGGAGTGCGCGAGAGTCCCTTGGTTGCTCTAGCCTGGGGTGACGCGGTCGCCCGGTGCGCCACATCCGTGGCTCCGCGCGTGATCCGCGTTCCCAACACACGACGATGTATCGCGAACAGCGATCCACCGACCGCCAGCCGGATGGAGAGTCACCCATGGCCGCCAAGTCAGAGGCAATGGACGCACTGGTCAACCTCGCCAAGCGCCGAGGTCTGGTCTACCCCTCCAGTGAGATCTACGGAGGTCTGCGCGCCGCCTGGGACTACGGCCCCTTGGGCGTGGAGCTGAAGAACAACGTCAAGCGCCAGTGGTGGCGTTCGATGGTGCAGGAACGTGACGACATCGTCGGCCTGGACTCCAGTGTGATCCTGGCCCGCGAGGTCTGGGAGGCCTCCGGTCACGTCCGTGAGTTCGCCGACCCGCTCACCGAGTGCCAGGCCTGCCACAAGCGCCACCGCGCGGACCACCTGATCGAGGCCTACGCAGAGAAGCACGGTCACGAGCCCGCCGAGGGCCTGGCCGAGATCGCCTGCCCCAACTGTGGCGCCAAGGCCTCCTTCACCGAGCCGCGCATGTTCAACGGTCTGCTCCGCACGTTCCTGGGCCCGGTCCAGGACGACAAGGGCCTCGCCTACCTGCGCCCGGAGACGGCGCAGGGCATTTTCATCAACTACAAGAACGTCGAGCAGAGCGCCCGCCGCAAGGTCCCCTTCGGCATCGGCCAGATCGGCAAGTCGTTCCGCAACGAGATCACCCCGGGCAACTTCATCTTCCGGACCCGCGAGTTCGAGCAGATGGAGATGGAGTTCTTCTGCAAGCCCGGCAGCGACGAGGAGTGGCACGAGTACTGGATCCAGCAGCGCCACCAGTGGTACCTGGACCTGGGCATCGCCAAGGACAACCTGCGCCTGTACGAGCACCCGCAGGAGAAGCTGTCGCACTACTCCAAGCGGACCGTCGACCTGGAGTACCGCTTCAACTTCCAGGGCAGCGAGTGGGGTGAGCTGGAGGGCGTGGCCAACCGCACCGACTACGACCTCAAGACGCACTCCGAGGCCTCGGGCGTGGACCTGTCCTACTTCGACCAGGAGAGCAACGAGCGTTACTTCCCCTACGTCATCGAGCCCGCGGCCGGTGTCGACCGGGCGGTGCTGACGTTCATGTTGGACGCCTTCAACATGGACGAGGCCCCCAACGCCAAGGGCAAGCTGGAGAAGCGCGCCGTCATGCGTTTGGACCCGCGTCTGTCGCCGGTCAAGGCCGCGGTCCTGCCGCTGTCGCGCAACTCCGACCTCTCGCCCAAGGCCCGTGAGCTCGCCGCCGCGCTGCGCAAGCGCTGGAACGTGGAGTTCGACGACGCCGGTGCGATCGGTCGTCGCTACCGTCGCCAGGACGAGATCGGTACCCCGTTCTGCGTCACGGTGGACTTCGACACCCTTGAGGACAACGCGGTGACCGTGCGCGACCGCGACACCATGTCGCAGGAGCGCGTGTCGTTGGACAACGTCGAGATGTACCTGGTGGAGCGCCTGCCCGGCTGCTGATCGGTACATCGGGGTTCGGGCCCCGTGCTTCGCGTTCGCGGAGCACGGGGCCCTTCTCGTCCGAGGGGACGGGGACGTTCGTCCTTACCCGTCCCACCCGAAATGCCCTGGTGCGATAGGAGCCGATCTGTACCTGTCGGCCCGACGGTTGTAACGTGACGCGGACACACGACCGGTGCGGACCGGCGTCGGAACGGGGGGCACATGGGACGGGTCACCACACGCCAGAGGATTCTGCGGATCAGGAACGGCGTGGTGAGCGAGCGGGCGGACACCCTGGTGGCCGAGGAACCGCTGGAGGTACGGATCGACGGTTCCCCGCTCACGGTCACCATGCGCACCCCCGGCAACGACTTCGACCTGGCCGCGGGGTTCCTGGTGGGGGAGGGCGTGGTCCACCACACCGAGGACGTGCGGGTCATCCGCTACTGCGCGGGCGCCACCGAGGACGGTTCCAACACCTTCAACGTGCTCGACGTGTCCCTGGCCCCGCACGTCCCGGCGCCGGACACCTCACTGGAGCGCAACTTCTACACCACCTCCTCCTGCGGGCTGTGCGGCAAGGCGAGCCTGGACGCGGTGCGTACCCAGGCCAGGTGGTCGGTGACCGAGAACGAGGCGGGGGTCGGGCTGTCGACGCTGACGCGACTGCCCGATCGGCTGCGCGAGGCCCAACGGGTGTTCGACCGTACGGGTGGCCTGCACGCGGCCGGGCTGTTCACCACCGAGGGCGAGCTGTTGGTGGTGCGTGAGGACG
Organism: Nocardiopsis sp. NPDC055551; assembly: GCF_053619415.1. Classification (NCBI taxonomy): domain Bacteria; kingdom Bacillati; phylum Actinomycetota; class Actinomycetes; order Streptosporangiales; family Nocardiopsidaceae; genus Nocardiopsis; species Nocardiopsis sp. NPDC055551. Next base: position 203,346 of record NZ_JBSHJJ010000006.1, read on the forward strand.
TGGGCAGGCACAACGCCGTCGACAAGGTGGTGGGCTGGGCCCTGCGAGAGGGACGTCTGCCGCTGCGCGAGAGCGTGCTGATGGTGTCCGGGCGCGCCTCGTTCGAGCTGGTCCAGAAGGCCTGGATGGCGGGGATCCCGACGCTGGCGGCGGTCTCGGCGCCGTCCTCCCTCGCGGTCGACCTGGCCACCGAGGCGGGGATGACGCTGGTGGGGTTCCTGCGCGGGGAGTCGATGAACGTCTACGCGGGCCGGGAGAGGGTGCTGATCGAGGCGGCCTCCCCCGTGGCCTGACGCTCCCCGGGAACGCGGAGACGGCCGGACCGGGGGGAGCGGTTTCCGGCCACCGGGTGGATCAACCCGACGTGTACACGACGAAGGACACCGCGATGTAGTGGCACACGAACGCCGCGATGGTCAGCGAGTGGAAGATCTCGTGGAAGCCGAACCAGCGGGGCGCGGGGTCGGGTCGCTTGAGCCCGTAGACCACGGCGCCGACGCTGTAGAGCACGCCGCCGACCAGGATGAGGATCCAGGTGGCCGGGTGCGTGCCGTTGACCAGGTCGGGGATGAACAGCACCGCCACCCAGCCGATGGCCAGGTACAGGGCGGTGGAGAGCCAGCGTGGGGCGTTGAGCCACAGGAGCTTGAACGTCACCCCGGCGATCGCCCCGCCCCAGACCAGGGCGAGCATGGCCACGCGCAGGGTGCCGTCCAGGACCAGCGTGATGAACGGCGTGTAGGTGCCGGCGATGATCAGGTAGATGTTCGAGTGGTCCATCCGGCGCAGCACGCGTTGGGCGGGCGGTGACCAGCGGCCCACGTGGTACACGGCCGAGGTGCTGAAGAGCAGGACCGAGCTGAGCGCGTAGATCGCGGCGGCGAGCATCGCGGGCAGGGTGGGGGAGAGCGCCACCAGGACCACACCGGCGGCGAGCGCGAGCGGGGCGGTGCCCAGGTGCAGCCAGCCGCGCAGTCTGGGTTTGACGGCCTCCAGCAGGTCACCGGCGGCCGTCGCGGCCCGTTCGGGTACGGAGGCGTTCGCCTCGGTCTCCACCCGCCCTTGCCTCTTGATCACGTCGCGCACCCTTCTGCCGGTCCGGTCCCGCCCCTTGACGGGTCCGGGTAAAGCCTAACTTACGGGAGCGTAGGTTACTTAAAGGTAGGGCTGTGTCGCCCCGCACAATATGGGCTTGGAGTGTCGGCCGGGGTGGGGGAGTGGTCCCGGGGTCGCCGGGGTCGGTGGTGGGCCTGGTGCGTTCGGATCCTCCTTGGTCGAACGGCCTTGACCGGTGGGTTCGTTCCATGGATGTGCGCCGATCCCAAGGAAGTCGAGGTGGGGGCGCTGATGAATAACTGGACCATTGGTATAGACCTTTTTAACGCCTTTGAACTGCGAATATGCCATGAAGTGGTGGTATCTGGAGGGTTGCTTTTGTCGGATGTGGATAGGGTCGCGCCCAGATCCAGAGGCCGGCCCCGAACGCCGGGTCGCCGCGAGAACGAGGGAGCACCCCCGTGACCAAGCATGTCTACAAGTTCACCGAGGGCAACAAGGATCTGAAGGATCTTCTCGGTGGCAAGGGCGCCAACCTCGCCGAGATGACCAACATCGGTCTCCCCGTTCCCCCCGGCTTCACCATCACCACCGAGGCGTGCCGCCACTACCTCGACAGCGGCACCATGCCCGCCGGACTGGACGAGGAGATCGAGGCCCACCTCGTCGAGCTGGAGAAGACGATGGGCCGTGAACTCGGCAGGCCCGACGACCCGCTCCTGGTGAGCGTACGTTCGGGCGCGCGCTTCTCCATGCCCGGCATGATGGAGACCGTCCTCAACATCGGCCTCAACGACGAGTCCGTCGTCGGACTGGCCATCCAGGGCGGCGACGAGCGCTTCGCCTGGGACTCCTACCGTCGCCTGATCCAGATGTTCGGCAAGACCGTCCTGGACATCGATGGCGAGCTCTTCGAGGCCGCCATCGACGAACTCAAGGCCGAGAAGGGCGTCACCGACGACCTCGATCTGGACGCCGCCGACTTCCGCCGACTCGTCGAACGGTTCAAGGAGGTCGTCGCAGACCAGACCGGGAAGCCCTTCCCGACCGACCCGCGCGAGCAGATGGCCCTGGCCGTCAAAGCCGTCTTCGAGTCCTGGAACGCGCCCCGCGCCGTCCTCTACCGTCGCCGGGAACGCATCCCCGCCGACCTCGGAACCGCCGTCAACGTCTGCTCCATGGTCTTCGGCAACCTCGGCATGGACTCGGGCACCGGAGTGGCCTTCACCCGCGATCCCGCCACCGGGCGACCCGGCGTCTACGGCGACTACCTGCGCAACGCCCAGGGCGAGGACGTGGTGGCGGGCATCCGCAACACCGTGCCCCTCTCCGACCTGCAGAACATCGACGCCCACGGCTACGAAGAGCTCATGGGCATCATGGACAAGCTTGAGAACCACTACCGCGACCTGTGCGACATCGAGTTCACCATCGAGCGCGGCAAGCTCTGGATGCTCCAGACCCGGGTGGGCAAGCGCACCGCCGCCGCGGCCTTCCGCATCGCCGACCAGCTCCTCGACCAGGGCATGATCACCCTCGAAGAGGCCGTCCAGAGGGTCACCGGCGACCAGCTCGCCCAGCTGATGTTCCCCCGCTTCGACGAGGAGGTCGCCGTGGGCGACGACTTCCACCTCCTGGGTCGCGGCATGAACGCCTCTCCCGGCGCGGCCGTCGGCAAGGCCGTCTTCGACTCCTACACCGCCGTCAAGTGGTCGCGCAGCGGCGAGAAGGTCATCCTGTGCCGCCGTGAGACCAACCCCGACGACCTCGAAGGCATGATCGCCGCCGAGGGCATCCTCACCAGCAGGGGCGGCAAGACCTCGCACGCCGCCGTCGTGGCCCGCGGCATGGGCAAGACCTGCGTCTGCGGCGCCGAGGAGATCGACATCGACACCAAGAACCGGCGCATGACCGCGCCCGGCGGAGGGGTGATCGAGGAGGGCGACGTCATCTCCATCGACGGCACCAGCGGCCGGGTCTACCTCGGCGAGGTACCCGTCGTGGACTCCCCGGTGGTCCGCTACTTCGAGGGCGAGATCGACCCCGCCTCCGACCAGGCCGACGACCTCGTGCGTTCGGTCGACCGGATGATGCACTACGTCGACGCCGCCCGCCGCATGTACGTGCGCGCCAACGCCGACACCCCCGAGGACGCCGCCCGTGCCCGCCGCATGGGTGCACAGGGCATCGGACTGTGCCGCACCGAGCACATGTTCCTCGGCGACCGTCGTCAGTCGGTGGAGCGCCTCATCCTCGCCGACACCCCGGAGGAACAGCGAGAGTCCCTGGAAACCCTGCTGCCCCTGCAACGCCAGGACTTCAACGGCATCCTCGAAGCCATGGACGGCCTGCCCGTCACCGTGCGCCTGCTCGACCCGCCGCTGCACGAATTCCTGCCCGACATCACCGAGCTGTCGGTGCGCGTGGCCGTGGCGGAGGCCCGCGGCGAGAGCCACGAGAACGACCTGCGCGTCCTACAGGCCGTGCACAAGCTGCACGAGCAGAACCCGATGCTGGGCCTGCGCGGCGTGCGCCTGGGCCTGGTCGTGCCCGGCCTGTTCACCATGCAGGTGCGCGCCATCGCCCAGGCCGCCGTCGATCGGATCCGTGAGGGCGGGCGGCCCCGACCGGAGATCATGATCCCGCTGGTGGGCACCGTCCAGGAGCTGGAGATCATCCGCGACGACGCCCTACGGGTGCTGCGCGAGGTCGGCGAGGAGAACGGGATGGAACTCGACTTCCCCGTCGGCACCATGATCGAACTGCCGCGGGCGGCGCTCACCGCGGGTCAGATCGCGCAGAACGCGGCGTTCTTCTCCTTCGGCACCAACGACCTCACACAGACCGTGTGGGGGTTCTCCCGCGACGACGTCGAGGCGTCGTTCTTCTCCGCCTACCTGGAGAAGGGTGTGTTCGGGGTCTCGCCGTTCGAGTCCCTGGACGTGGACGGGGTGGGCCGGCTCATCCGCATAGCCGTCGAGGAGGGGCGAGCCGCCCGTCCGGGCATCAAGTTGGGCGTGTGCGGTGAGCACGGCGGCGACCCCGCCTCGGTGCACTTCTTCCACGAGGCCGGGCTCGACTACGTGTCCTGCTCGCCGTTCCGGGTCCCCGTGGCCCGCCTGGAGGCCGGTCGCGCCGCCGGGCGTGCCCACTGACCGTGCTCCGGATCACCGCCCGTGGTGACGCCTGTTCGGAGGCGTCCCCACGGGCCGTTTCGTGAATAGACTCGGCGTGCGGGGCCGCCTCGCGCGAACCGGTTTCGTGATCTCCTCGTGATATATTCTGGCGGCCGTGACGGTCTCCCCGCCGACGTCTCCGGCACCCCCACACCTTCCTCACCACGTTCACGTGGGGTTCGCGAACCAGCGCGGGGTGGGGGCCGTCCCAGTCGGGGACAGGTATCCCGGTGACGATTGTGTGGAGGTGAGCCGGTGCGAATGGTCGGCGACGATCGCGGTGACGAGGCGTGGAACGGTTCCACGTCCGGCTCGACCGACGACGAGGCCACTCGGGTCTTCTCCCGCGATGATCTCGCCTCCTCCGGTGAGGCCACCAGAGCCTTCACCCGTGCCCAGGACACCGAGCCCACCCAGGAGTTCGGGCGGGCCGAGCCCCCGTCCGACGGGCCCGCGGCGGGCGAACCGGACAAGTTCACCCGCAAGTTCGTGCGGGAACGGCCCGGATCCCGGCCCCGGCCCCGGACCCGTGAGGAGCGCCCGCCGGCCCCGCCTCCCGAGCCCTACGACGACGAACCCTACGACGATGGGCCCTACGACGATGGGCCCTACGACGACGGGCCCTTGGACGAGGACCCCGAGCCCCGGCCCCGGCCCCGGCGGCGCAAGCGTCGCCGCTTCCGGTTGGGCCGGATCATCACCCTGATCCTTCTCGTCGCCCTGGCGATCCCACCCGCGACCTGGGGTTGGGTCTGGTACACGGCGCGACAGGACGACCGCGAGGCCTCCGACGCGATCATCGTGCTCGGGGCCAGCCAGTACAACGGTGTGCCCTCGCCCGTCTTCGAGGCGAGACTGCGCCAGGCCCAGGTCCTCTACCTGGACGGGGTCGCCCCCGTCATCGTCACCGTCGGCGGCAAACAGCCCGACGACAACTTCACCGAGGCCGCAGCCGGACGGAACTGGCTGGTGGACGTCGGAGTGCCCGCCGACCACGTCGTCGCGGTCGAGGAGGGAAGCGACACCCTCCAGAGCTTCCAGGCGGTCTCGGAGGTGTACGAGGCCAACGAGTGGGAGACCGCCATCCTCGTCTCCGACCCCTGGCACAGCCTGCGCTCCAAGGTGATGGCCTCCGACTTCGGCATCGAGGCGGGAACCTCGCCCTCGCGTTCGGGACCCGCCGTCATCGAACGCCGCACCCAACTCTGGTACATCACCAGGGAGACCGCTTCCCTTTGGTACTACTGGATCTTCAATGACAGCAGCGAACTCCGCGTCAACGCCGCCTGACCTCGGCGAGTAGGGTCACGAACATGACGACCACCCCGGGAGAGGCCACCGATCGCGGCTACACCGCCGACGACACCGAACGCTTCGCCCTCGAATCCCGCAAGAGCCGAAGACGTGGTCCGTTCGAACGCGACCGGGCCCGTGTCCTGCACAGTTCCGCGCTGCGCCGGCTCTCGGCCAAGACCCAGGTGGTACAGCCCGGGGTCAGCGACTTTCCGCGTACCCGACTCACCCACTCCCTGGAGTGCGCCCAGATCGGCCGGGAGCTCGGACAGGCGTTGGGCTGTGACCCCGACCTGGTCGAGGCCGCCTGCCTGTCCCACGACCTCGGACATCCGCCCTTCGGGCACAACGGCGAACGCGCCCTCGACGAGGCCGCCGCGGTCTGCGGCGGGTTCGAGGGCAACGCCCAGAGCCTGCGCCTGCTCATGCGACTGGAGGGCAAGGTCGTTGACCCCGACGGCCGCAGCGCCGGACTGAACCTCACCCGCGCCACCCTCGACGCCACGGTCAAGTACCCCTGGCGAAGAGGGGAGGGCGGCGACACCCACAAGTTCAACTGCTACCCCGACGACGTCGAGGTGTTCACCTGGTTGCGCAAGGGCGCGCCGACCGGTCGGACCTGCTTCGAGGCCCAGGTCATGGACTGGGCGGACGACGTGGCCTACTCGGTGCACGACGTCGAGGACGCCATGCACGCCGGGATGGTGCGCATGACGGCCCTGCGCGACCCGGCCGAACGCGCCGAGGTGGTGCGCATCGCCGGTGCCCACTACTGCGACGCCGACGCCGCCGAACTGGAGGACGCCTACCTCTCCCTGCTCGCCGAGCCGATCTGGCCCCGCGAGTTCACCGGCGACCTCGCCTCCCTGGCCGGGCTCAAGAACCTCACCAGCGAACTCATCGGCCGGTTCTGCCACGCCGCCGAACTGGCCACCCGCGAGGCCTACGGTCCCGGCGCGCTCACCCGCTACGGTGCCGACCTCATCGTGCCCCGCCGCACCCTCCTGGAGTGCGCCCTGCTCAAGGCCATGGCCGCGCACTTCGTGATGGACCGCGCGGAGGCGCGCCGCTATCAGATCGAGGAACGCCGCGTCCTCACCGAGTTGGTCGACGTGCTCTGGCATGGTGCCCCCGGGGCCCTCGAACCCCTGTTCCGGGCCCCGTACGAGACCGCGCCCGACGACGCCGCCGCGCTGCGCGTGATCATCGACCAGGTCTCCACGCTCACCGACACCTCGGCCTCGGCCCTGCACAGGCGGCTCCTGGGCTGAGCCCGGAGCCGCCGGCCCGGTCACTGGTAGCCGCGGATCTCCCGGAAGACCTCTTCCAGTTCCATCTCCCGCGCGTCGAAGACCCGACCGCCGGTCTCCGACGACAATCGCTCCATCTGCGCCGCGTCGGCGTCGCCGAACAACACGGTGAACACCGGGGCCGCCGCCACGTGCGAGGGCGCCTCCGCCAACGAACCCAGCAGTTCGTCCAGGTCCCTGCCCTGGTTGACCTCACCGTCGGTCATCAACACCACCGACAGCAGGTGGGAGTCCTCACCGGCCTCCTCCAACAGGTCGTAGGCGCGTCCCACCGCGTCGTAGGCCGCCGTCTCACCGTCGGCCTCCAGCGCGGCGACCTCCTCGGCCAGCTCCGCGCGCACCCCTTCCGAACCGTCCGGTTCCAGGACGAAGGTGAGCGGCTCCCCCGGTTCGTCGGAGAACGGCAACAGCGTGACCTCCTCCCGTTCCTGGAAGGTCTGACCACGCGAGGACAACGGGCCCTCGTCCGTGCCGGTCAACGCGGTCAGCGACGTACGCAGGTCGTCGATCCGCTCTCCGTCCATCGACCCGGACACGTCCAGCACGTACACGGTGCGCGCCGGGCGGCGCAGTTCGGCGAAGTACGCCGCCACCAGGTCGTCGACCACGTCCTGGCGGGCGGGGAACGGCAGCTCCACCACCGGTGGGAGGTCCCGGCCGGCGGCCTCGGCGGTGACCGGACGACGGAACGTGGTCTCGGCGATCTCGGTCTGGACCTCCTCCGAGGTCAGGTCGGCCACGACCCGCTCGTAGGCGTCCACCAGCTCCTGCGAGGCACCGGACAACAGGGTCAGCGGGTAGTCGGCGGTGACCACCCCGTCCTGCGGGTACACCAGGGCCAGGTCGTCCCCGGCCAGGTCGGAGCCGCGCGAGAGCAGTACCGACTCGTAGTTGAGCACCCCGTCCAGGGTGGGACCCTGCGCCCCGGCGTCGCCGGCCTGCCGCAGCACGAACTCGTCCATCAACCACCCGGAGGAACCGGCGGTGAGCCCCTGACCGGAGAAGAACGCCTCCAGACGGTCCTCGACGCCGGCCACGTCCTCGCTCTCCAGGGCCGCGCCGGTGTCCGCCATCGCCGAGGCCGCCCCGACCAGCGCGGAGAACCCGGAGTTGGACGCGGCCGGGCTGGACATCCCGTAGGTCAACCCCTCCCGTTCGACCGCGAGGGCGATGTCCTCCCAGGTCAGGTCGGGGACGGTCCCGTCCGTCACGGTCCAACCGAACGCCTCGGCCCGTGACTCCAGCACCCCCATCACCACGGGGGAGAGCATCATCGAGGTCTCGGTATGGATCGTGGAACGCCCCCCGTCGACCAGGTGCAGGTAGCGGTTGGAGGGGAACCACACCGCGTCGAACCCGTCGGCCCGACCCGCCGCGATCCGCTCGGTTCCGTCCAGGGTCCCGGAGTACTCCAGCTCCAGGCTCACCCCGGTGCGTTGCGCCGACGCCTCCAGCAGCGGCTCCATGTCGGCCAGTTCGCTGCCGGCCAGCACCCGCAGTGTCGCGTCCTCGGCCTCAGGCGCGCACGCGCCCGCGGTCAGCAGGGTCACCGCGACGGCCGCCGCCCCCCATGCCCTCCTCACGACCGACCACCCCCGGAACGGCTCGAAGCCGCTTCCTCCTCCACCGCGGGGCCGGCCCCGGTGTCCTCGTAGGCCGTCTCGACGCCGTTCAACAGGGCCTCCAGGGCATCGTGCGCGGGGGAGTGCACCACGTCACCGACACGTGGCCGCACGGGCAGCCCGTGTTCCTCCACCAGGTCGCCGAAGTGTTCGGTGTCGTCGGTGCGGTAACCGTGTTCGGTGATCAGTTCCCGCAGTTCGGGGTCCTTGGTCAGCAACCGTCCGACCTCGTCGCCGTTCTCGCCGAACGGGACGATCGTGTGGGTGGAGAACACCGTCGGCTCCGGGTACATCAGCACGGTGTCCTCCGGTAACGCGGGGCCGCGCACCGCCGCGTGCACGTACTGTGATTCGTAGGCCCACAGCAGCGGGGTGTGCCCCGGGCCCAGGTCTCGGAACTGTTCGAAGGGCTGCTGGGAGGACTCCGGTGGTTGCCCCTGGGACAGGAACAACCGGGACAGTGTCTCGACGAGCTCCTCGTCCTGCGCGCCGGGCGAGACGACCTCCTCGCCGTTGAGCAGGTAGGACAGCACCACCACGTGCATCGCGGCCGAGTTCGAGGTGCGCGGATCGGTGGTGCGGGCCAGGACCTCGTTGCGGTTGCCCGCGCTCACCGAGTCGCCCGGGAGGTCCCGCCAGCGGGTGCGCTCCTCGGTCAGCTCCAGGTAGGCGGACATGTCGAACGACCAGGCACCGTCCTCGGCCTCGCGCGCCACACCGAACTCCCGCAACGCCTCCGCCATGGGCGCGTAGGTCAGCATCACCATGGGGGTGCTGAAGGGGCGGTGCTCGGTGTCCACCCCGTGCAGTTCGCGCACGTGCTCGGAGGCGATGGTGGACCCGGGGGAGACGAAGTCGGACCGATCGGCCTCCTCGGCCATCAGCCGCGAGCCTCGCGGGCGAACCCGGACGTCGTACCCGAGTTCGGCGAACCGCTCCCGGACCCGCTCGTCCTCGAACAGGTCCACCTTCTCCGAACCCACGACCCCCTCGACCACCACCGGGGAACCCCCGAAGCGGTCGACCACCACGAATCCGAGCGTGGCGACCAGGATCACGACCAGGGCCCCGCCCACGAGAACGATCCACCTTCGGACACGGTCGGACCTGGACTGCGGATCCGGCAAGGGGGCCTCCCGGGGGAAGAGAAGGGACATCCCCAGCATGTCCGCCGGATCCGGCGGGGGACCGAATCCCAGGTGACACCGCGGTTGCGCCCGGACGAACCCGGAAGGTGTGGCCGGACCGCCTCGGGAGCGAACTAGGCTGAAAACCGTGGCAGGACGGATCAAAGACGAAGACATCGCACTCGTACGCGAGCGCACCCCCATCGCCGACGTCATCGGCGAGTACCTCCAGCTGCGCAACGCCGGAGGCGGTTCCCTCAAGGGACTGTGCCCCTTCCACGACGAGAAGTCGCCCTCCTTCAACGTCACCCCGTCGAAGAACCTCTACTACTGCTTCGGCTGTAACGAGGGCGGGGACGTCATCTCGTTCGTGCAGAAGATCGACAGCCTCAGCTTCGTTGAGGCGGTCGAGACGCTCGCTCGCCAGACCGGCATCACGCTGCGCTACGAGGAGGGTGGGCGCAGCACACCCAGGCGGGACGAGGGCAAACGCCAACGGTTGCTCGACGCGCACAAGGCCGCCGCGGACTTCTACGCCGAACAACTCCTGACCCCGGCCGCGGTGACCGCGAGACAGTTCCTCGACGAGCGCGGGTTCAACCGGGCGCACGCCGAACAGTTCGGGCTGGGTTTCGCCCCGGCGGGCTGGCAGAACCTCGTGGACCACCTGCGTCGGAAGGGTTTCACCGACGCCGAGGTCATCGAGGGCGGCCTGGCGAGCCAGGGGCGGCGAGGCGCCTACGACCGCTTCCGCAACCGGCTGCTGTGGCCGGTCCGTGAGGTCACCGGCGAGGTGGTCGGCTTCGGCGCGCGCAAGCTGGACCCGAGCGAGGACGGCCCCAAGTACCTCAACTCGCCCGAGAGCCCCATCTTCCACAAGGGGCGCCTTCTGTACGGGTTGGACCTGGCCAAACGGGAGATCTCCCGCAAGGGCGAGGCGGTCATCGTCGAGGGCTACACCGACGTCATGGCCTGTCACGAAGCCGGGGTGACCACCGCGGTCGCCACCTGCGGAACCTCCTTCGGTGAGGACCACCTCAAGATCCTGCGCCGCATGCTGTTGGGCCGCTCCAACCAGGGCGGCCGGGTCGTGTTCACCTTCGACGGGGACAAGGCCGGACAGAAGGCGGCCGTGCGCGCGTTCGCCGAGGAACACGGGTTCACCTCGGAGACCTTCGTGGCCGTCCAACCCGACGGTCTCGACCCCTGTGACCTGCGACTCCAGCAAGGCCCTCAGGCCGTGGCCGACCTGGTCGACGGCGCCAGCCCGCTGTACGAGTTCATGATCCGCACCATCGTCGAGGGCTATGACCTGACCAACGCCGAGGGCCGCATCGCCGCCTTGGACGCGGCCGCGCCCGTGGTCGCCAGCATCCGGGACGAGGGTGTGCGCCTAACCTACGGCAAGAACCTGGACCGCTGGCTCGGGCTGATGGACGAGGCCTTCGTGCTGCGCCGGGTCCGCCAGCACATGGGCCGAGGCCGTGGACGCGCCGCCGTCCCGGCCCCCGTCACGCCCACCCCGGACGCCCGGGAGGCCCCCTACGACCTGAGCGACCCGTCGGTGCAGCGCGAACGCCAGGCGCTCAAACTCGCGATCCAGCAACCGCACCTGGCCGTGGGCTTCGACGCGCTGGGGGAGGAGGACTTCACCGTCCCCCAGCACCAGGCGGTGCTACGGATCATCCGGGAGCGGGGCGGTGTGGCCGCCGCGGGAGACCCCCAGCACTGGCCGATCGTTCTGCGCGAGGCGGCGCCCAACGATCTCCAACGCGATTTCGTCACGCGCCTCGGTGTAGAGGAGATCAAGTTCTATGGAGAACTCGACGAACATTCCTCCCGAGTAATGCTGAGCACAATCAAGACTCATTCCATCAATCGGCGCGAGGCAAACCTCAAATCCGAGTTGCACCGTATCGATCAGGCGGCTCAGCCGGAGGAGTTCAACCGGGTGTTCGCCGAACTCATGCGGCTCGGCCAGCAAAAACGCGCACTGCGAGAGTCGGGGATCGAGGGTATGTAGCACGGGGGTGACAATAATGGTTCTCCCTATTTCGCTAGTATTGTGGGCACAATGTACGGGTGGCTCCCACGGTTGTGTCCCAGGAAATACCCTCCATTCGTCAGGTCGTCCCACTTCTCCCCGACTCGGGTCGGGGAACGGTCAGTCGTGGGGAGGTCGCGGCCGCGCTGGAACGTCTGGACGCGCCACCCGACTCCCTTGACCGGACGATCTCCGACCTGTCCCGCGCCGGGGTGGACGTGGCCGAACCGGAGGAGGTGCCCATCGTCCTCGACCAGGGCCGCCGCTCCGGCTCGGACCTGGTCCGGATGTACCTGCGGGAGATCGGCCGGGTACCCCTGCTCACCGCGCGGGACGAGGTCGACCTGGCCAAGGCGATCGAGGCGGGGCTGTACGCCGGGCGCAGGGACCCCGAGGAGGACTTCTGCACGGCGGAGGAACTCGCCGAACTGATCGAGGAGGGTCGCCGGGCCAAACGGCGCCTCATCGAATCGAATCTGCGCCTGGTGGTGTCGATCGCCAAGCGCTACATGGGGCGCGGCCTGATGTTCCTGGACCTGATCCAGGAGGGCAACCTGGGGCTCATCCGCGCCGTGGAGAAGTTCGACTACGGCAAGGGCTTCAAGTTCTCCACCTACGCCACCTGGTGGATCCGCCAGGCCATCACCCGCGCCATCGCCGACCAGGCGCGCACCATCCGCATCCCCGTGCACATGGTGGAGACCATCAACAAGATCATCCGGGTCCAGCACCGGTTGCACCAGCAACTGGGCCGTGAACCCAGCCTCGCCGAGATCTCCGCCGCGGCGGGCTTCGGCGGGGAGCGCGTCCTGGAGATCCAGCGCATCGCCCGCGAACCGGTCTCCCTACAGGCCCCCATCGGCGAGGAGGAGTCCGACTTCGGCGACTTCATCGAGGACTCCGACGCCGTCATACCGGTGGAGGCGGCCGCCTTCAGCCTGCTCCAGGAGCGGTTGCGGGTGATCCTGGGCGACCTGTCCGAACGTGAACGCCGCATCATCCGACTGAGGTTCGGGCTGGTCGACGGTCGTCCACGCACCCTGGAGCAGGTCGGCCGGGAGTTCGGGGTGACCCGGGAACGCATCCGGCAGATCGAGGCCAAGACCCTCGCCAAACTCCGCCACCCCTCGCGGGCCGGCACCCTGAAGGACTTCCTGCGCGGCGGTTGATCGCCGTACAACGTCCGGGGGCCGCCCACGGTTCCCCAACGTCCCGGAACGGCCTCATGTGGCCGACATGGGACGAACCACCGCCCCCACCGGGCTCCTGCCCCTACGGTCGTGGTGTGAACGCCCTGCCGACACCCTCCAGGCCCCGACCGTCCCCCGGACGGCGTCCGCTGCTGGTGGTGGGAGCGGCCGTCGTCGCCGTCGTACTCATCGTGGGGACCATCGTGCTCCTGAACAAGCGGCCGCTCGAACGCATCGGCTACTTCGCCGACTGGAACGTGGCCAACCGCGGATTCACCATCGAACGGCTCAGGCAGAGCGGGGCCCCCGAACACCTGACGCGGCTGATGTGGGCCTTCGGCGACATCGACCCCGAGGGCCTGTGCCACATCCCCGAGGACGACCACGACCAGCCCTGGGAGCTGTACCAGCGTCGCTACGACGCCGACGAGAGCGTCAACGGGGAGGCCGACGAGTACGAGCAGGAACTGGCCGGCAGCCTCAACCAACTCCGGCAACTGCGCGCCCTGCGTCCTGACCTGGGCGCGAGCCTGTCCCTGGGCGGGTGGAACTGGTCGGTGCATTTCTCCACCGCCGCCCGCACCGAGGAGTCCCGAGAGGCCTTCGTGTCCTCCTGCCTCGATCTGTGGCTGCGCGGGAACCTGCCGGTGCGCGGGGACGAACCCCAGGGCGGGGACGGGGCCGCGGCGGGTGTCTTCGACGGCATCGACCTGGACTGGGAATGGCCGGGCGGCCAGGGCAACGCCTCCAATGTCGAACACCCCGACGACCCGGCCAACTTCACCCTCCTGCTGGCCGAGTTCCGCCGCCAGATGGACGAACTCTCCGCCGAGACCGGCCAGGAGTACGTCCTGTCGGCGTCCCTGCCCGGCGGGGCCTCCCACAGCGAGGCCTACGAAGCGGAGATCTTCGACCACGTCGACTTCGCCACCGTGCAGGGCTACGACTTCTCCGGTCCCTGGAGCGAGAGCACCGCCCACCACTCCAACCTCTACGTCCCCGACTACGACGACGAGGCCAACAGCGTCGACCAGGCCGTCCGCCGCTACCTGGACCTGGGCGCCGACCCCGGTCGGTTGGTGATGGGGGTTCCGGCGTTCGGGCGCGGCTGGCAGGGCGTGCCCGCGGACGAGGGTGGCCGCGGCCAGACCGCGCAGGGACCGGCGGACGACGACTACGACGGCCCGACCCGCGCGTTCGGCGAGCTGGAGGAGGCGGAGGGACGCCGCTTCCTCGACGAGGAGGCCGGCGCCTACTGGGTCTACGACGGCGACGAGTGGTGGACCTACGACAACCCCGACGTGATCGCCCTCAAGGGCGAGTACGTGCGGGAGGAGGGTCTGGCCGGGATGATGGTCTGGAACCTCGACATGGACACCGACGGTGACCTGGTGCGCGCCATGGACGAGTCTTTGGAATGATCCGCTCCGAGGCGGTGAACGGGTGGTCGCGCGGCGTGGTTGCCAGGACGACGTGCCTCACGCCACGCTGATCCCATGGCCGACCCGAGCAGCACCACCGCACGCCCCGATCTCGCCGCCCTGCGCAGGGACCTGGAGGACTCCGTCCAGGGGACCGTGGCCCTGGACGCGGGAACCCTCGCCCTGTACACCTCCGACGCCTCCAACTACCGCCGTGTCCCCCTGGCCGTGGTCATCCCCGAGACGGTCGAGGACTGCGTGGCCGCGGTCCGCGCCTGCGCCGCGCACGGGGTGCCGGTGATCCCGCGCGGGGGAGGCACCTCCATCGCCGGGAACGCCATCGGCACCGGCGTGGTCATCGACACCTCACGCCATCTGCGGCGCGTCGTCGAGGTCGACCCCGCCTCGCGCACCGCCACCGTCGAACCCGGGGTGATCCTCGACGACCTGCGGGCCGCGACCGCCGAACACGGCCTGACCTTCGCCCCCGACCCCTCCACGCACAGCCGCTGCACCATCGGCGGCATGGTCGGCAACAACGCCTGCGGCTCGCACTCGGTGGCCTGGGGCACCACGGCCGACAACATCGTCGCCCTGGACGTGCTGCTGTCCGACGGCACCCGGATGACCGTCGGCTCCGGGCACACCGCCGAGGAGTTCGCCGCTCTGGCCGAACGCCCCGGCCGTGAGGGCGAGATCCACGCCGCCCTGGCCCGCCTGGTGGAGACCCATCGCGCCGAACTGCGCACCGCCATGCCCGAGTTCCGCCGCCGCGTCTCCGGCTACGGACTGGACCGGCTGCTGCCGGAGAAGGGACGCGACGTGGCCGCGGCGCTGGTCGGCACCGAGGGCACCTGCGTGATGGTCCTGGGCGCCACCGTCCGCCTGGTGGAGTCACCGCCCGCCCGGGCCCTTGCCGTCCTGGGGTACGACGACGCGCCGTCGGCCGCCGACGCCGTTCCCGCCCTGCTGGAACACTCCCCGCTCACGGTGGAGGGCATCAACGACCGCATGGTCGCGGCCCTGGACCGGCAGGGATCGAGTTCCCGGGTTCCGTTGCCGTTGGGCGGGGCGTGGTTGCTGGTGGAGATCGCCGGGAAGGACCCCCGGGACGCGGCCGAGACCGCCGAGGCGATGATCGCCTCGTTGGAGGGCGACAGCCGACCCCGGGACGCGTCCGTGGTGGTCTCCTCCGTCCACCAGAAGGCGCTGTGGCGCATCCGGGAGGAGGGCGCCGGGCTCACCTCCCGCACCCCCACCGGCGCCGAGGCCTGGTCGGGATGGGAGGACGCCGCGGTGCCCCCGGAGAACCTGGGCGACTACCTGCGCGACTTCGACGCCCTCATGGCCCGGCACGAGCGCTACGGGCTGGTCTACGGGCACTTCGGTGACGGCTGCCTGCACGTGCGCATCGACTTCGAGCTCACCCACGAACGGGGACGGCGGGAATACCGGGCGTTCATGGAGGAGGCCGCCGAGATCGTCGTCCGCCACGGCGGATCCCTGTCCGGGGAACACGGTGACGGTCAGGCCCGTTCGGAGCTGCTCTCGCGCATGTACCCGCGCGGCGTCATCGACGCCTTCGCCGAGTTCCGGCGGATCTGGGATCCGCGGGGGCTGATGAATCCCGGCATCATCGTCGACCCGCTGCCCCTGGACGCCGACGTGCGCGTGGCCACCGACCTGCGTCCCGAACTGCCGCTGATCTCCCAGACCACGCTCGCCTACACCGAGGACGACGGGGACTTCGTCAAGGCGCTGCGCCGCTGCTCGGGCGTGGGCAAGTGTCGCAGGCAGAGCGGACCCGGGGTGATGTGCCCCAGCTACCAGGTCACCCAGGAGGAGAAGCACTCCACGCGCGGGCGCGCCCACCTGCTGTTCGAGATGGCCAACGGCGAGGTGATCACCGACGGGTGGCGGTCCGAGGAGGTGCGCGAGTCCCTGGACCTGTGCCTGTCCTGCAAGGGCTGTCTGAGCGACTGCCCGGTCAACGTGGACATGGCCTCCTACAAGGCCGAGTTCCTGCACCAGCACTACCGGGGCCGGGTACGGCCGGCCGCGCACTACTCGATGGGCTGGCTGCCGGTGCTGGCCCGTCTGGCGTCGCTGGCGCCGGCCGAGACCAACCGACTGGCGCGGCTACCGGGGGTGTCCTCCCTGGCGAAGAAGGCCGCCGGGGTGGCCGTCCAACGCGACCTCCCGGCGTTCGCGCGCACCACCTTCACCCGGGCCTTCAAACGGCGCCTGAACCGCGGGGAGGGACGCCAGGGCGGTCCCAAGGTGGTGTTGTGGCCGGACACCTTCGGGAACCTGCTCAACCCGGGGGTGCTGACGAGCGCGGTCCGGGTCCTGGAGGACGCCGGGTTCTCGGTGGTGCTGCCCAAGGGACAGGTGTGCTGCGGGCTGACCTGGGTGTCCACCGGACAGTTGGACGTGGCCAGGGCCGTGATGCGCCGGGCGGTGTCGGCCCTGGCGCCCCTGGTCTCCCAGGGGCTGCCGGTAGTGGGCCTGGAGCCCAGTTGCACGGCGGCGCTCAAGCACGACCTGGTGGAGCTGTTGCCGGGGGAGGAGAGCCGCCGGGTGGCGAACGCGGTGCACACCTTCGCGGGCTTCCTCAACGAGTACGCCCCGGACTGGACCCCGCCGCGGGTGGACGCCTCGGCGTTGGCGCAGGTGCACTGCCACCAACACGCGGTGGTCGGGTTCGACGCCGACCGGGAGCTCATCGCCCGCGCCGGCATCGACGGCGAGGTCCTGGACTCGGGCTGCTGCGGCCTGGCCGGCGACTTCGGGTTCACCGAGGGGCACTACGAGGTCTCCAGCGCCATCGGTGAACGCGAACTCCTACCGCGCGTGCGCGAGGCCGAGCGGGACACCCTGGTGCTGGCCGACGGGTACAGCTGCCGCACCCAGATCGAACAGGGGACCGGCCGCCGGGCCCTGCACCTGGCAGAGGTCCTCGCCCGGGCGCTCGGTGAGTCGAACTAGACGCCCATCTGCTCGCGGATCAGGGCCAGGGCCCGGGAGACGGCGTCGGAGAGACGCGGGTCGTTCGGGTCCAGGCCCTCGCCCAGGTGCACCCGCCAGTCGATCTCGTCGCCGAGTGGGGCGCGCCTGGCGACCAGACGGAAACCCTCGGTGGAGTCGGGGGAGGGGAACGGGACGAAGCGGTTGACCAGGATGCTGGAGGTGACCCGCTCGGCGACGGTCTCGGCCATCCGTCGGTAGTCGACGACGCCGCCGGTCAGCTCGGTGCGCAACCGTACGGTGCGCTCACCGTGTCCCTCCTCGATGAACCTCAGCTCCTCGGGGCCCCACTTGGCCTGATCGATGTCCTGCCAACGGACGGCGTGGCCGTCGGGCAGGTACAGGGAGCGGGTGGAGGCCACCAGAACCGGTGGCCGTTCCTCGGGAGAGGGCCCGGCCCCGGCCGGAGCGGCGACGGGCGCGTGCGCGAGCACACGTTCGCCGCGCTCCAACCGGGAACGGATCTGGGCGGGTACGTCGTCCCGTCCGAACCACGCCATGTTCACAGGTCCCGGTCGGGTCCGGTGCGGGGCTCGGGCGCGGTCCCGTTGACGGTGCCGGCCTCCCAATCGAGCAGTTCGGACTCTTCCTCGGTGGGGCGGGACAGGAAGTCCCGCACGGAGGTGATGGGCATCTTGTCCACGGCCTTGTCGTAGACGGCGCGGCCGGCGTTGCTCGCCTGCGCGCCGACGAGCCCGGCGACCTCCTGCACGAGCGGACTGTCGGCCACCTTGCGCGCGGTGCGGGTGAGCTGCTCGTAGCGGGCCCTGCCCGCCTTGGCGCCCAGGACGTAGCCGATGGCCAGTCCGGCGACGAATGTGATCCGGTAGCGCATGGGTCCCTCTTTACAGCCTTGGTGACGGTCGGAGTGGTCCGTGCCCGACGTTACCGCCTCGTGGTTCCCACCACACGGGCCGACACCGGTCACGAGCACTCCGGGAGCGCGCTAGTCTAGTGATGTCGCCGAGGCCCACAGGGCCCCGGGAAAAGGCGCGATCCCGCGTAGCTCAATCGGCAGAGCAGCCGGCTGTTAACCGGCAGGTTACTGGTTCGAGTCCAGTCGCGGGAGCTGTGGACAAGGGGTTCGCGTCCCTTTCACGGGAGCGTTGGGCTTGTACCCGAACGCGATCCCGCGTAGCTCAATCGGCAGAGCAGCCGGCTGTTAACCGGCAGGTTACTGGTTCGAGTCCAGTCGCGGGAGCGGTGAGCGAGGCCCGTCGGAGGAATCCGGCGGGCCTTCGTCGTGCGCGGGGTGGAGGCGAACAGACGCGGCCCCCGCCCGCTGCCGGTCCTCCAGGGCTCCAACGCGGGTACGGGGATGTCGCGGTCAGATGCGGCCCATACCGCCGATGATCAGTCGACGGTTGCGGTGCGGCATCTGGTAGCTGCCCGGGACCGGGGGAGCCACCGGCATGGTGCGCCATTTCTGGGCTTGGAGCAGGCCGGGCGGAACCGATTCCCACCCGTCGAAGAACGCGGTGATCTGCTCCTCGGTGCGCCAGTGGCCGTGACCGAGTCGCTGTAGGAACAGTTGTTCCAGTTGTTCGGCGCGACGTGCGTCCTTGGGGTGCCGCACGGGGTCGGGGCGGCAGTAGTGGCTGAGGACCATGTGGCTGCCGGGGGCGAGGGCGTCGCGCAGGGTGGCGATGTTGCGGGCGGCGTCCTCCGTGTTCGGGGTATGCGAGACGGCACCGGTGAGCAGGAGGCCGACCGGTCGTTCCAGGTTCAGGAAGCGGCTGCTCTCGGGGTCGTGCAGCAGCCGCGCGGGGTTCTCCAGGCCGGCGGGCACGGCGGTGGTCGTGCGGCCGTCGCGGGTCAGGGCGCGGTGGTGGGTGAGGACGATCGGGTCGGATGTGGCGTAGACGACGCGGGCCTCGGGAGAGACCTCCTGAGCGATCTGGTGAGGATCACCCGGCGCCGGCAGACCCGCCCCCACGTGGAGGAACTGGGTGATTCCCAGATCGGTGGCCATGTGCCGGACGGCGCGCTGCTGGAAGGCGCGTTCCCCCAGAACGAGGTCGACGAAGCCGGGCGCGACCTGGTCGGCCTGGGCGGCGAACTCCCGGTCCACCTCGAAGTGGTCCTTACCCTTGAGGTGGAAGGAGTGCAGCCGGCTGATGGCGGCCCTGGTCAGGTTGACGGGCGGCGGGGGTTTCGCCCGGACGTGATTTTCCCCCGCCTGCCTCAGGAAATCGGGGGAGGTGAAACGAGACATCGCCGTCCTCTTGTTCTGAGGTGGGGAAGTGTGGTCGACTCCCAGGATTGTATTCGGAGTTCGCCTGGTTGTTAACCGAGTCCAGGATACATGTGGTAAAAAACGTCGCCCGAGGTCGACCTCGAAGAGGCTGGTCCTGTGGGTAAGGTTCGGCCTGGGGTCCCTTGTGTTTTTATGCCTAATGTCCATTATGCGAGGAACGGGCTCGGGGAGTGTGCGCGGGGAGCGCGGGCCACCGTGGGGATCCGAGGTGCCGAGCGCCCCGGGCACTCGGTCGCGAACGGCCTCCAGCGGTCGACCATGGGAGTCGATGGAGGTAAGGGGCATGGTGAAAATACTCCGCCACCCTAAAGGAATGGTCCCGCTCAATTAGCGGAACCGTCCACTGCCAGCGAGAATCCACTACCGAAGAGCCCGACCGTATTCGTTCGACGTGGTTCCGAATCCCTCATGAAATGTACGACGCCGGGAAGGGAACGCGCCGTGCCGGTGCACTCGCCCGGCTCCGCTCCGGGTCCGGCTAGCCTGAGCGCATGGACCGTCCCTACACCATCCTGAGCTGCGCGATGTCGGTCGACGGGCGCATCGACGACAGTGGACCCGAACGACTTCGGCTGTCCAACGAGGCCGACTTCGCCGAGATCGACGAACTGCGCGCCGGATGCGACGCCATCCTCGTCGGCGCCGGCACCCTGCGGGCCGACAACCCGCGTCTCCTGGTCCGCTCGCCGGTGCTGCGCGAGCGCCGCCGCGAGCAGGGACGCACGGAGAACCTCCTCAAGGCCGTGGTCACCCGCGGTGGAGACCTCGACCCCAAGGCCCGGTTCTTCGCCACCGGTGACGCCGGCGCCGTGGTGTACACCGGGGGAGCGGGCGTGCGCACCGCCACCCGACTGCTCTCGGAGCGGCCCGAGACCCACCCGCCCGTGGACGTCGTCGACGCCGGTGACCCGCCCACCGTCGAGGGGATCCTCACCGACCTCGCCGATCGCGGGGTCGAACGTGTCCTGGTCGAGGGCGGCGGCCACATCCACACCCTCTTCCTCACCTCGGGGCTGGTCGACGAGTTGCGGCTGGCCGTCGCCCCGTTCTTCGTGGGGCAGGAGGACGCCCCGAGCTTCGTCCGGCCGGGCGCCTACCCCTACACCCCGCAAACGCCGATGCGTCTGGTGGAGGCCCGTGCCCTGGGCGAGGTCGCCGTCCTGCGCTACTGCCTCGCCCCGGAGGAAGGACGATGACCATGGCACACACGATGCGCGGACCCGCCCCCGCGGAGGGCGACGCCGATACCCACTGGCTGGAACACACGATCACGCTGTCCCGATCCTGCCCTCCGTCGGACACCGCCTACTCCGTGGGCGCCGTGATCGTCACCGCCGACGGCCTGGTCCTGGGCCAGGGGTACTCCCGCCGCGACGACCCCCACGACCACGCCGAGGAGGTCGCCCTGCGCGGCGTGGACCATCACGACCCCCGGCTGGCCACGGCCACGATCTACAGTTCCCTGGAACCGTGCAGCGCCCGCGCCTCCCGGCCCCGAGCCTGCAGCGCCCTGATCCTGGACACCCCGATCCCGCGGGTGGTGCTGGCCTGGCGCGAACCCGAGGTGTTCGTGGACTGCGACGGCGCCGAACGCCTGGCCGCGGCGGGCCGGGTCGTGGTGGAACGCCCCGACCTCGCCGCGCGGGTACGCGAGGTCAACGCGCACCTGCTCGATTGAACGCCTCGGTCACATCCGGTTCACGTCGGTGACGTGGACGACCGCCCGGCCCTCGGCGTCGGAGGCGGCCAGGTCGACCTCGGCGCTGATGCCCCAGTCGTGGTGCTCCTCGGGGTCGGCGAAGACCTGACGGATCCGCCACACGTCCTTCTCCTCCTCGATCTGGAGCATCTTCGGGCCGCGCGCGTCCGGGCCGATACCGATCTCGTCGTGCTCGGCGTAGTAGGCCTCCAAGGCCTCGGCCCACTCCTCGCCGTCCCATTCGTCGTCCTCGGACATCTTGCCGAGTTCGCCGTAGCGGCGGCGGGCGGCCAGCTCCACGCGGCGGAACATCTCGTTGCGCACCAGGACACGGAAGGCACGGGCGTTGGCGGTGACCGGGCGGACCTTCTCCTCGGCCTCCGCCTTGTCCTCGCCCTCGACCTCGTCCTCGGGGTTGGTGAGCTTCTCCCACTCGTCGAGGAGGCTGGAGTCGACCTGTCGGACCAGCTCGCCCAACCACTCGATGAGGTCGCGCAGTTCCTCGGTCTTGGCGTCGTCGGGCACCGTCTGGTTGAGGGCCTTGTAGGCGCCGGCCAGGTAGCGCAGGACCAGCCCTTCGGAGCGGGCCAGCTCGTAGTGGCCCACGTACTCCACGAAGTTCATCGCGCGCTCGTACATGTCGCGGGCGATCGTCTTGGGCCGCAGCGGGTGGTCGCCCACCCACGGGTGGCCTCGCCGGTACACGTCGTAGGCGTGTTCGAGGAGCTCTTCCAGCGGCTTGGGGTAGTCGACGTCCTCCAGCAGCTCCATGCGCTCCTCGTACTCGATGCCGTCCATCTTCATCTG
Organism: Nocardiopsis sp. NPDC055551; assembly: GCF_053619415.1. Taxonomy (NCBI): domain Bacteria; kingdom Bacillati; phylum Actinomycetota; class Actinomycetes; order Streptosporangiales; family Nocardiopsidaceae; genus Nocardiopsis; species Nocardiopsis sp. NPDC055551. The sequence continues at coordinate 225,375 of NZ_JBSHJJ010000006.1, forward strand.
CTGGACGGCCTCGCCACGGGCCTTGTTGAGCTGCGCGCCGAGGATCTGCCGTGGGTCGTCCAGGGTGGACTCCACGATGGTGAGCACGTCGAGCGGGTAGGTGGTCGACTCCACGTCGAGCAGGTCCAGCGCCGCCAACGCGAACGTCGACAGCGGCTGGTTCAGCGCGAAGTCGGCCTGCAGGTCGACGGTGAGTCGGGCGGTGCGCCCCTGCTCGTCGGGTTCGGGCAGGGTTTCCACGATGCCGCCGTCCAACAGCGAACGGTAGATCGCGATGGCCTCGCCGATGTGCTTGCGCTGGGCCTTGCGGTCGTCGTGGTTCTCGGTGAGCAGGTGCTTCATCGCCGCGAAGCAGTTCCCGGGGCGGGCGATGATGCTCAACAGCATCGCGTTGCTCACCCGGAACCGGGAGTTGAGGGGTTCGGGCTCGGCCTCGATGAGCTTGTGGAAGGTCGCGTCATCCCAGGCGACGAAGCCCTCCGGGGCCTTCTTGCGCACGACCTTGCGGCGCTTCTTGGAGTCGTCACCAGCCTTGGCCAGGGCCTTCTCGTTCTCGATGACGTGTTCGGGCGCCTGGGCGACGACGTTGCCGACGGTGTCGAACCCGGCACGGCCGGCGCGTCCGGCGATCTGGTGGAACTCGCGGGCCCGAAGCCTGCGCACCCGCACCCCGTCGTACTTGCTCAGCGCGGTGAACAGCACGGTGCGGATGGGCACGTTCACGCCCACCCCCAGGGTGTCGGTGCCGCAGATGACCTTGAGCAGTCCGGCCTGGGCCAACCGTTCCACCAGGCGTCGGTACTTGGGCAGCATCCCGGCGTGGTGGACGCCGATGCCGTGCCGCACGTACCGGGACAGGTTGCGACCGAACTTGGTGGTGAAGCGGAAGTTGCCGATCTCCTCGGCGATCCTCGCCTTCTCCTCCTTGGTGCACATGTTGATGCTGGTCAACGATTGCGCGCGTTCCACGGCCTGCGCCTGGGTGAAGTGCACGATGTACACGGGGGCGTCGCCGCTGCCCAGGAGTTCCTCAAGGGTCTCGTGCAGCGGGGTGACCCGATAGTCGTAGTAGAGGGGCACGGGGCGCTCGGCGGAGGAGACCACGGAGGTGGACCTGCCCGTGCGCTTCTCCAGGTCCTCCTCGAAGCGGCTGACGTCGCCGAGGGTGGCCGACATCAACACGAACTGGGTCTGCGGCATCTCCAACAGCGGCACCTGCCACGCCCACCCGCGATCGGGCTCGGCGTAGAAGTGGAACTCGTCCATGATGACGGTGTTGATGTCGGCGTTCTCGCCCTCGGCCAGGGCGATCTGGGCGAGGACCTCGGCCGTGCAGCACACGATGGGGGCATCCGCGTTGACGGAGGCGTCACCGGTCATCATGCCGACGTTCTCGGTGCCGAAGATCTCGCACAGGTCGAAGAACTTCTCCGACACGAGCGCTTTGATGGGCGCGGTGTAGAACGCGCACTCGTCCCGGGCCAGGGCGGCGAAGAGGGCACCGGTGGCGACCATGCTCTTGCCGGAACCGGTGGGGGTACTGAGGATGACGTTGGATCCGGAGACGACCTCGATCAAGGCCTCCTCCTGGTGCGGATAGAGGGTGAGACCCCGCTCCTCGGCCCACGAAGCGAAAGCCTCGAAGAGGGAATCGGGTTCAGGTTCGGCCGGAAGCACATCGATGAGACTCACGGTCTCTATACTGCCCGCTCTCGAACCCTCTTCGGGACAAAGGGGGAAGACGACGGCGGGCACCCCCTCATGGGAGGTGCCCGCCGTTCGTACTCGCGAAGGTCCTACTTGACCAGGCCGAGCTTGCGGACGGTGTCGCGCTCCTCGACGAGCTCCTGGACGGAGGCGTCGATGCGGCCGCGGGAGAACTCGTCGATCTCCAGGCCCTGAACGATCTCCCACGCGCCGTTCTTGGACACGACGGGGAAGGAGGAGATGATGCCCTCGGGCACACCGTAGGAGCCGTCGGACGGGATGGCCGCGGAGGTCCAGTCGCCCTCGGGGGTGCCGTTGACCCAGTCGTGGACGTGGTCGATGGCGGCGTTCGCGGCGGAGGCGGCGGAGGACGCTCCACGGGCCTCGATGATCGCGGCGCCGCGCTTGGCGACGGTCGGGATGAAGTCGTTCTCCAGCCACGACTGGTCGTTCACGGCCTGGGCGGCGTTGGAGCCGTTGACCTCGGCGTGGAACAGGTCCGGGTACTGGGTCGCGGAGTGGTTGCCCCAGATGGTGAGCTTCTTGATGTCGTTGATCGACACACCGAGCTTCTTGGCGAGCTGGGTGAGCGCGCGGTTGTGGTCCAGACGGGTCATCGCGGTGAAGCGCTCGGCGGGAACGTCCGGAGCGTGGTTCTGCGCGATGAGGGCGTTGGTGTTGGCGGGGTTGCCGACCACCAGGACGCGGACGTCGTCGGCGGCACCGGCGTTGATGGCCTCGCCCTGGGGCTTGAAGATGCCGCCGTTGGCCTCCAGGAGGTCACCGCGCTCCATGCCCTTGCCGCGGGGACGGGCGCCGACCAGCAGGCCGACGTTGGTGCCCTCGAAGGCCTTCTTGGCGTCGTCGAAGATGTCGATGCCCGCGAGCAGGGGGAAGGCGCAGTCGTCGAGCTCCATCGCGGTGCCCTCGGCGGCCTTGACCGCCTGGGGGATCTCAAGGAGACGCAGCTTCACCGGGGTGTCGGCGCCGAGCAGCTGACCGGAGGCGATCCGGAACAGCAGGGCGTAGCCGATCTGGCCGGCGGCGCCGGTGACGGTGACGTTGACGGGTGCTTTGGACATGCGTGAACTCTCCTGACGACGATGTGCGACCCGCGATGTTACCAACGGGTTCGAAGCGGTTCCGGCGCCGGGCCCAGGGGGTACGGCCTGGCGAGCACCGCACCAACCCACCCTAGACCGCCCGTCTCCCACGTCCGTGACCAAGGTCGGGTCAGTCGCCACGGGACGCATACCGGGTGGTCGTGCAACCTCTGCCGAGTAACGGATTCGGGCGCGGAAACGGCGGACGCATCCTGTTAGGATGACGTTTGCCAACGGCGGAGGGCCGGTAGCTCAGTTGGTTAGAGCAGGGGACTCATAATCCCTGGGTCGCGGGTTCGAGTCCTGCCCGGCCTACCCCTTCCTTGCATGCAAAAAGCGCCGCCAGCCTGCGGATACAGGCCAGCGGCGCTTTTCTCGTTATCCGAGTGACTACGGTCGACTACGGGTCGGTCCGGTCGGTTGCGGGGAATACACGTTGAAGTTCCTCGGGTCAGAAGTCCTCGAAGCCATCCGCCATCCTTCTCCGGGATTCGTGCTCACTGCCGTCCAGAATTCGGGCATAAATCCTAAGCAGGACATCGAGGCCGTGACCCGCCCATTCGGCCACTTGTCGGGGCGGGACGCCACTGTTCAACCAGGTGGACACACAGGCGCTACGCAGGTCGTACGGGCGCTTCGCCAGGGGAGAGGCCACCTCTTGGGCGGTGAGAGCCCTCACACGAGCCTTGCGCCACTGCTTGGAGTAGGTGCTTGTGGCGAGTTGGCGTCCCCTCTCCCCGAAGAAGACCAGGCCATCCGGCCCCTGGTGGGGGAGTTTCCGGTGTTCCCACAGGATGCGGCTCAGCTTGGGGGCGCACGGGACCGGCCGGGTCTCGTTCTCGGCCCGGCCCTTCGGAGGTCGCCTGTCCCGGTGCCGGCCACTGTCGGTCCACCGCCGGCCCACGTCCGGAGCCACCTCCTGGACGTTGATCTCTCCCCACCCCGAACTCAGAGGGAGCCAGTCGTCCTTCTCGGGAGCCCAGGCGTACTCGGGAAGGGTCAGGTCCGACCAACGAAGGTTCACTGCCTCCTCGGGACGTAGGGCGGCGAAGTACATCACCGCGAAGAATGGACGAAGAAGGTGACCGCTTCGTCCCTCCGACGACACGGCGTCCAACAGGCGCCGGGCCTGCTGCGGGTTGGGTACCGACCGCTTGTCCACCAGGTTGTTCACCTTCGGAGGCCGCCATTTGATGGCCCCGGTGGGGTTCCTGTGATGGCTCACCGGGTTCGCTTTGAGATGGCCCTGTTCGACTGCGAAGTCGAGGCAGTGCGAAAGGATGCGTTTGGCCTTCACCGCGGCCTTCGCCCCGAGCGGCCCACCACCATTGGCCGGCAACCTGCTGGTGATCCTCGTGAGGACCTCACGGGCCACCACGGGATCCTCCAGACGTTCCACCGGAAGGGTGTGTCGCGTCAGCCACGCCAGAGCGTCCTCGATCTCCGGGGGCCGCTCAGAGTGCCGGTGAACCTTGTTGAGAGCCCAGTTCCGCAGCGCCTCGCGGACAAGGTCCACGTCCGGCTGTCCGGCCGCTTGGTGGTCCATCAGGGACACGGAGGCATTGGCCAGATACTTCGCCCGGTCCTTCCGGTGCGAGGCCGAAGCGGTGGTCCAGTGCGTGTCCATGTAGCCCGTCACGAACTCGAACCACGAGGTCGCCTCGGGTTCCTCGTTCGCGGCCTCTTCCACCCAGGACACCGGCCGCCCCGTGGTGAGGCCGAACGCCTCACCACGGTTGGTGGCGGTGACCAGACGGGACCGGAAGGAGTCGGCCATGGCCGCGGTCGCGTGGGGTTCGCGGAACTCTCCGGTTCCCACACGCCAGCGGACGGTATGGGTGGTCTTCCGCTTGCCCTTGTAGACCTCGATCTTCTTCCAGATCCGAACGTCGAAGGTCGTGCCGTCCATCAGGAGAGGTCCTCCAACTCGGCCATGTACTGCTCGAACACCGACCGGCGGATTCGAAGCTGTCCGTTCGGGAGCTTGGCGCACTTGGGCGCCCGGCCCTTCGCCCGCCAGTCGTTGAAAGTCGACCTGGCGATTCCCAGCTCTTCGCAGAACTCGTCGACGGTCAACCAGTTCCGGGACCGTTGTGCCGGGACGCTGAGGATCTTGGTGCTCATGCGGGGATGACCTCCAGGTAGACACGGACGTGCTCGGGGTTGTGGCGGCTGGGGTAGGGCCGCGAGGGGTTGGCGGACGGCAACGCGGTGGTGATGGCGTCGACCACCTGGTCCACGACCTCGGGCGGTCCGATCACCCGGACCTTGGCCAGATCCAGGCGGGTTTTGCGCTGATCGGTCATGCTGAAGGTGCCTCTCCTTCGGTTGAGGTGCGGCCCCGGCGGGTGCTTGGCGGTACGAGCCGGGGCCGCTTTGTCGTGTGTGCGGTCAGGACCGGTGGCGGTGCGCGCAACCGGTGCACACCGTCGGGTGAGTGGTGGCCTCGAAACGGCGGAACGAGGCCTCGCAGGAAGTGCAAGTGCCGGCCTCGACCGGCCGGGGGCCACTTCCAGAGAGTCGGGGGAAGTCAGCCTCCGCAGGGTCCGTAGCCTCCAGGACCGCCGTTGAACTGGCGTTTCGCGCGGGGCCTGATGTGGAGTCTGCGGAGGCTGCTCGCGTAGCCTCCGCACCGCCACCGGCGGCCGGCTGACTCCAGGGAAGGGCGTCCTGCCCGGTCACCTCGATCGGGGCGGCCGTCTCTACCTGCGGAGGCTGTGCGTGGATCGCGTGCGCGGTGAAGGTGTAGAGCTGCCGGCGGTGCCGGTCCTGGGACCGGCTGGCCTTCTCCACGGTGATCCCGATGTCGCGCAACACCGGGGCGTCCCGCTTGAGCTGCCCGGAGGCGCGGGTGGCGTCGATGGGCCACGAACGCGGGCGCACCTCGGGAGCGGGGATCAGCGCCAGGAGCTCACTGATGGACCCGGTCCAGGTGACCTTCTCGTCGACGAAGTCGGCCACGGCGGAAGTGAAGGGCTTGGCGTCCAACAGATCCGAACTGGAGACCTGGGAGGCGGCCCGGTAGGTGGCCAGGGTGTCCCACCCCATGACGGTGTCCAGGGCACCGAGGATGCGGGCGAAGTCGGCCATGCGCGGCAGCTCCGCCAGGTGGGTGTGGGGCAGTTCGGCCAGGACCCGGCACAGCAGGTCCAACAGGGCGGCCCGAATCCCGGGGGCGGCCTGATCGAACGCCTTCTTGACCTCTGCGTCGGTGCGGCGTTGGTCGCCCTTGATGGGCAGGAACTCGGCGGTGAGCATCCGCTCGGACAGGTCCGAAGCCAGGGAGCCGGTGTCGATCGAGGTGAGCGCGATCAACCGTCGGAACGACAGCACGGACACGTCATCGTCGGAGTACAGGGCCCGGTCGACCAGGCCGTCACCGGTGACGGCCTTGCACAGGGTGTCCGACAACCACATGGGGATGGTGGACACGTTGTCCAGGCACACCGCCCAGGAGGCGGAAGCCACGGTCGCCCAGGTCTTGATGTCCTTGGGCAGGGACCGGAGCGGTGCCGGGGACGGGTCGACCAGGTTGATCAGCATGGCCAATGCCGTGCTCTTACCGGTGCCCTGTTCGCCCTTGGCGGCCAGGATCGGGTGGGGGATGTCGGGCATCATGGCGGCGACCAGCCACCCCACGATCAACCGGAACGCGGGTTCGTCCACGTTGAGCAGTCCGCGTAGGCCGGCCAACCCCTGGTCGGTGCGGCCCGCCGGTCCGGGGTCGGGCATCGGACTGGTCAGCTTGGTGCGGCGGAACAACACCGGGGAGTGCTCGGTGACATGCCAGCCGCGGGGGCCGGCCACCACGCACCGCCCGTCCTTGCTACCCAGGTCGATGACGACCTGGTCGCCGTCCTCGGTGCGGTGGGTGGCAAGGCGCAGATGGATGTCTTGGGGGTCCTGGTTCATGGCACGTCCCTCCAGAACGGAGATCGCGTCGGTCAACGCTGATTGAGAGGGCACCGATTGGTGCTCTTCGTAGTACCGACGGGCCAACTCGGCTCGAAGCCCGTCCTTGCGTAGGAGCGGGAACGCGATGTGGGGCCCACCACGGCGCACCGCGTAGGTGCGCCCGTCACCGCCGGCGACCACGTCGACTCGGCGGTCTGCCATCTCGATCAGCAGCGTGGCCTGGGAGGGCTTCTTCTCGTCGCTGTTCCCGCTCATCTATGCGGCCGTCCTTCCTGGTCTTGGTCGGTTGGTTCGGGTGCGGCGGGGCTCTCGTAGCCCCTTGGCGAGACCGGATCGGATGGTGGCCTCTATCTCTCGGGCCGAGTTGGGGTCACCGCCCGCGTTGGCCTCCAAGGCGGCGTTACGAAGAGCCGTGGTGATCCAGCCGGCCTCCAGGAGCCCTTCACGGGCGAGTTGTCCCAGGGACGCGGCGGCGATGTAGAGGTTCTCGTTGCGGGTACCGGGCTGAGCAGCCCGAACCTTGGCTAGCTCCCCGTTCACGGCGGCCCGCAGGTAGGCCACTCGGCGGCGGTCATCGGTGGTGATCGCGCTCAGCACATCCGGTACGGGCCCCGTCGACGGGGATGCGCTGGTGGTGGGCCGATCCGGGGAATCGTGCCTGCGAAGCAGGCTCCTTTGAATCCACCCCGGCAGAGCCGCTGGCCGGCCGTTGGCCTGAACCTCGTAGCGACCCGATCCGTCGGGCGCGGTGACGGGACAACCGGGGCCCACGACGTAGCCGCCGTGGGCTCGGGTGTCGATCAGCCATCCCAGGGAACCGCTGGTGTTGCCCAGTTTCTGGCCGGTGGGGTGGGTGAAGTACAGGTGCAGCCCGCCCTTACGGGTACGGACGGTGAAGGTGTCCAGCGGTAACGGCTGCCCGGCCTCTTCGGCCAGGAGCGCGAGGACGTCCGTCCCGTCGGTGACGCCGGGTCGGTTCCACGGCCGTGGCGGGTCCTGGTCGGGCTTGGCGACATCGAGGTCGACCACGACCAGTCCGGCCGGGCCGGTGGCGATGCCGTAGTTGGCTTCTGGCCACTGCTTCCACCAGGCGCGGATCCGATCGGGGTCGGTGGTGGCGGCCCGCTCCCACCCACGGACCAACGGAGGCTTCTTGGAAGCGGGGGTGAGGGGGAAGACGGGCCAGCCACGGCGGGCGGCGGCCAGGGCGTAGTCGAGCAACGCAAAGCGGTGGTGCATCTCTTACTCCTCCTGTCTATTTAGTGCAATAGATGGAAAGGTGACAGATGTGTCACTCAGGCGAGGGTTTTCTGTCCCTTGAGTCTTCTAGAACTCTTGCTGCCTTCAGTGGAAGCATTGATTGAAAACCGTGCCCCTGGACTGAGAAAGAAGGCTCACCTTGGTGAAATACGTTCCAGCAATCAAGGGAAAAATGGGAGAAATGGAAGCTCTTCGGGGCCTGTCTGGATTCGATTCCACTCTCCCCCTTGTGCAGGTAGTGGATGCCAAAGAGGGTGGGGCGCGAAGGCTGGGTGGTTACCTAACGAAACTCCCTACGGGAGTTTCTATTGCCCTGGATGGAGGACCTTCAAGGGGCGAAGCGCTTGTTGAGATCGAAGAAGCGCTCAGGAGCAAAGGAGAGTCAGAATCAGATGGTGAGGCTTGGAAAATATCGGTTGTGCCAGTAATTCGCCTGGGCGATGGTTGCGCTGAACTGGATATTTTTCAACGAATCAGTGAAAAATACCAGAGTGGATACCTATTGCGCCTAGGATCTGCGGAAGCTGACCCAGATATCGCTGAGGCTGAATCTCGAATTCCTCTGCTCTTGGGTACCCTAGATGCTGATTCCGAGGAGATCGATCTCGTCTTGGACTATGCCGAGATCGACTCTGAGCGAACCGTTGATCGCATCTCACGCAGCGCACAGGAGGCAGTGCAGTGGGCCGCAAGGCGCAACTGGAGAAGCGTCACCCTGTTGTGCGGTTCATTCCCCAGTACGATCAGCCATCTTGACTTCGATCAGGAGAACATCCTTCCGCGCTTTGAAGTGCAGCTCTGGCGAAACCTCGCCCTCGGCGAATCGAACGGGGTCGATCTTCACTATGGTGATTACGCCACCAACCACCCTGCCACTCAAACAGGACCGGCGTTCAGGGGGCCTTATCCCAACCTTCGGTATGCACGAGACGATGCGTGGATCGTCTACCGTAGGAAAGCCACAAAGGATGAGGGGAATAACGCCTTCTATGACATCTGCCAGGAAGTGATCGACAGCCCGGATTGGGAGGGGGAATCCTTCTCCTGGGCGGATCGGCAGATTGCCGCTGGCGCGCGCAAACGTGAGGGTTGGGGGAACGCCACAAAGTGGGTATCGTTAGGGATGGCCCGACACTTCGAAGTGGTCAAGCACCGCTTGGCCACTCTGGGCGCTCCCTAAGGCGACTTCTAACCACACATCGGAGTTCGTCCAATGGCATAGCCTGGGCAAGGTGCTGCCATACGATCCAGCGCCGCTTCTTCGATAGCCCTTTCGCTAAGCCGCGGCTTTTGAGCTCGGCCAGGGCCTCTTCGCGCCAGAGCAATTGTGCTAGGGCGAAGGAGTCCTGCCCTTTGTTTCGCCTACTGGCACGGACTCGCTCTGCGGAAACACCGTCTTGGCTGTGGTGTATGCGCAAGACCCCCCACCACAACGGCAACATTGCGACAGCGGCATCGATATAGCGATCGGTGGTCACGATCAACATCCGATCAAATACGCGCCCGTAGGCCGTGGCCTGATCAGCCAAACGGTCGAGCCTGTCGACGTCGCTCTTGATCTCATAGCCGACCATCTCCCCGTTGATCACAGCCAGATCCACTCGGCGTTCGCCAGCGCACAATCCTAACTCGTGCCGGATCAGCGTCTGGGGGTCATCGGCGTAACGGGCCTGCAGCTCGGTGGCCAGCACCTCGCGTATGTCAGCGTCTCGTAGCGGCTGCGACATGCCTTGGCCCATTCTCATCGGATCACAGATGCCTGCCATCCTTCCTCACTCGTTCTCCCTTCTTGGAGGCCCCCACCAAAATGTTGCAGAGTCGTCTTCCAAGGGAGGCGGGGCCGGACCTTCGTGGCGACAGTCCGACCCCTGGCGGGGCACAGGATCAGTGGCAGGCGCGTCGTCCAGGTCGGCTCCGACGGCGTCCAACTTCAAATCCCGCCCCGGGGCCCGTGCCCGAGGCGGATGCACAGGGTTCTCAGTGGTTGTTGTGCGGGTAGGAGGCGCCGGGGTCGCTGATGTCGTACCAGTCGCCGCACTGCGGGCAGGGGCGTTCGGCGACCTGGGTCGTGGTGTGCATAGGATGTGGTCCTCTCCGAGTGAGAGAGACGGCCCCACCCGCGCCTGCAAGCTGAGGGTGGGGCCGTCGTTGTGTGGTGGACCGGGCGGTCCCCCCGCCCGCCCCGTGAGGGGAGGGCAGAGCCAGCGCCCGGTGAGTCGCTGGAGGGTCACGTCGTTCAGTCGATGACGCGGCGTCGAGCTTCCGGGCCTCGGGTAGCGAGGACGTCGAGACCGGCACCGGTCGTGGTGATCACGGCGTCCACGACGGCGGCCGCGTTGGTGCTGTCGAGCCCCATCAGTGCGGTTTGCAGACACACCGGGGTGTTGTCCGCCAGGGAGAGCACGATGCGCAGGATGGCGACCTCTGAGGAGGAGGCGGGGAACTCGTTGCCGGCGAGACCGGCGGAGATCCGCTTCCAGTCGGGGACCGCGACGGGCCGGTCCGGGTCGAACAGTTCAGCCTCGGGGATGACGTCGATGCAGCGGACGAAGTCCGCCCGGTTCAGCCAGCGGTCGTGTTCGATGAGCAGTTCCACCGCGGCGCGGTCAGCGCAGGAGCCCTCCGCCCAGTTGCGCAGGCCGGTCTTGACGTCCGAGTGCTCGTACATGCCCAGTTCCCTTTCGTGTGGTTGGCCATGAGAAAGCCCCGGGCCGCAGGGGACCGGGGCGTGGTTGGGGTGTTAGTTCTGTACGGGCGGGGTGGCGGCCAGAGTCTCGATCGCGTCGAGGGCTTCGGCGTCCAGGTCGATGTGTCCGTCTTCGGCCATGTGGTGGCACCAGACCGGTTCCAGGCCGGGGCGCGCGGCGAACGCCGGGGCGGTGATGAGGCCGGCCGCGTAGTCGGCCGTCCTCTCCGCCAGGTGCTGGAGTTCGGGCAGTGACCACCATCCGGCGCGGCGTACCTCGCGCGGGGAGATGATCAGGTCCCCGGAAACGGTCGCCTCGAACCGGTGCCACCGGTGGCCGGTCGATCCGGGGCGCCGGCACCGGCCGGGGTGGAACCCACCGCCCGGCAGCGGCTTGAGGCCGGTGACCTCCAGGCCGATCTCCTCGAACACCTCAGCCCGAGCAGCCGCCTCGAACGTGGGGTGCTCGGTGGTGAGGTCTCCATGCCCGGACACGCAGGCGATGCCGGCCGGGGCGGTGTTGCGTTCGATCATCAGCAGCTCGGTGCGGTCCGTCGACCAGATGTAGATGCCGACCGAGGTGCCGTCGCACGGCTTCGTCATGATGGTGGTGCTCCTTTTGGAGTCGGGCGCCCGCTCCCCCTGGACTGCGCCAACAGAGATCGGGGGAGCGGGCGGTCTGTGATGGGCCGGGTGGCCCCCCGGAACGCCCCACCCTTCGCGGTGGGGAGTCCCGGGCCGTCACCCGGTCAGGCGAACAACAGGTTGGCGGCCAACAGGCCGGTGAGGAGTCCGGCGGTCATCCCCACGAGCGGAGCCAAGCCGGCCGGCCCCTCTCCGGACTGGAGCCCCTCGTAGGTGTCCGCGAGGTAGATGGACACCATCACGGCGGCGGTGATGCCGCCCACCGTGAGGGTGCGCGGCCAGTCGATGTCCATGGCGGGTATCACTCTCCGTCGATGTGTGCGGGGGAGGTGTCCCAGGGCAGAGACGCTCTCGCCCCACCCGCCCGTAGGCCCGGTGGAGACCGGTTGGAGGGGGTGGGACGCGGCAGCGTCCCAGCCTGGGACACGCAGTTCAGAAGGCGTCCCAGGAGCCTGGGACGATGAGGGGACGCTGCTGGGACGTCCCAGCAGCGTCCCCGGGGTGGGACGGTGGGCGCGTCCCAGGTGGGACGCACCCACCGATCACAGAGCGTCGCGAACTTCGGCCGGCACCTGGACGTCTCCGAGCTGGATTCCCGCGGCCACCCGGTCCAAGTCCTGGCGCCGGTAACCGCGCTTCTTCGGGGAATCGGTCCCGGGGTGCATCCGGAACGTGGCGTCCACCGGAGGCAGCCCGAGGAGGGACATCAGCTCCCGGATACGAGCACCCGGCAACCGGGTGGTCTCCTCCAGCACGGAGTAATGCACGCCCTTGTCGGTGGACTGTTCCAGCGCCACCGCCAGGAGCCGGGGCACTTGGCCACCCTCAGGCGGGGTGAGGCCCTGGAGGCCGCGCACGATCTCGGCGAACCCGTCGTCGGAATCGCGAGCGGCCCGCATTCGGCGGTTGCGGTCCTCCAACTCCCGTTTCTTGGCGCGTGCCTTCTCCACCGCCCCGCCCAGGTCCATCTCCTCCAGGCGCTGCACCGGCCGGTCACTGCCGGCGGTGTCGGGGACCGGAGCGGACGGTGCTGGTGTGGTCGGGGCGGCCGGAGGTTTGGTGCCCAACCATCCGGCGGCGTGCGCCCGGTCCCATCGACGCAGGTAGGTGTCGCGGGCGGTGTTGATCGTGACCTCATCGAGGACCGGGCGGCGCTCATCGGTCTCGATCGCGACCTTGCTGGAGTCGGTGGGCTTGACCAGAAGCCCTTTGAAGATGCGGGGGGCGTGCGCGGGGTCGGCTTGAGCCAACCCGTAGCCGGCCTCGGGCATCTCGTCAGCCTTGGGCAGCCCGCGGCTGTAGCCGTACATGTGGTTGAGCTCGGTTTCCTCGTTGACCCGCATGGCCGTGCGGACGCCGGCCTGTGCCAGCAGCGGCTTGGGCAACTGCTCCCCGCCGGCCGAGATCGCACGTAGCGCACAGGTCAGGGGCCGGATCGACACCGCCCGAGAGCGGTTGGACAGTTCCACGAGCTTGTCCTTGATCTTGCGGGGCAGGTCGGCGGCCTCATCGGTGATCAGCTCGATGTGCGGAATCGCCGGGCTGGAAGGGACCTTGTCGTCGTTGACCTCGGCCATCAGGTCCGCGTACCCGGCGCTACGGGTCGCGATGGCGCCGATCAGGAAGTCGAGCAGTAGCAGTGCTTCCTTGGGGGTGGTGGCCACCCAGTCGATGGCGGGCTTGGTAGACGTGCCCTCCAGCCACGGCCGCAGGAACGGCAGGAACGCCTTGCCGCCGTTGAAGTCGATGCCCATGACCAAGGTGTCGGTGCACCGCAGCAACTGGCGCATGACCAGTGAGAGGTGCGCGGACTTGCCCGACCCGGTGGCGCCCACCAGCGCCATCGACTTCCACTTCAGTGGAAGCTTGACGTAGGAGCCGTCGCGGTGCATGCCCACCGGGAGCGGATCGTAGATGGACAGCGGCGAGAAGTCATCACCGGCCGGGATGTCGCCCTCCAGGGCGTCCACTTGGGAGACCAAAAGCAGGACTCGGCGCCGGGAGCCGTGGGAGGTGACCTCGATCCCGCAGGCGTCCGGCAGGTCCGCGTCCGAGGCCAGGTCTTCGGCCCGCTGGCGGATGGTCTTCCACGAGGAAGAACCGGCCGGCAACTCCAGCACGATCGACATCCCGGTCTGGCGTTCCTCCCCGGGGTTGTCGGGGTCGGGCATCATCCACTCGGCGATGTCGGTCACCCGCACCCCCGGGCGGGGGATGCGACAGATCCGGTTGATCCTGCTCTCCCATTTCCCCGCCAGACCAGCCCGGACCTTGATCCGCTCCTCAGCGGAGGCCCGGTCTTCGGCCGCGATCTCGAAGGACTTCGAGGCGGGCTGGAGGAGCGCGGCGGCGATGGTGCCCACCCCCAGAGCGGTCATCGCGGTGAAGTCCCAGGGGGTGCCGGCGGCCAGCGTCCAGGAGCACCAACCGGTGTAACCGATCCACCGGGCCGGCCGATACAACCGGGGCAGCCACGGGGCCTTGGAGGTGGCCGACCGGCTGAAGGAGGCGGTGGCTCCGATCGCACCGACCGCCAGAGGGGCCCCGGCGGCCAAAGCGACTTCGGGCAGTGACCCGACCGAGGCCACCGCCAGGGCGGCGGAGGCGGCGTTGACCGCACCCAGGAACGGTCCCTGCTCGTGAGACCACCGGCGCTTGTGTGCTTCCAGGTCGGCCTTGGTCTTGCGCTTCTTCTTCGGGGGCGTGGTGGGCGCGGCCATGTCTCCTCCAGGAGGTGGTCAGGGGTCAGGCAGAAGGGGCGGGACCCGCGCGGGTCCCGCCCCTTTCGGCGGTGCCGTGATGTGCTTGGTCAGAGTCAGTGCTGTTGGGAGACGTCCCACTTCTCTTCGCCCCGACGCGGGTTCTCCAGCCGCTCCAGTTCCACCTCGTGGGCGGCCCGGAACAGACCGGGCATCTCGTCAGCGACCTGGGAGGCGCCGCGTGCGGCGTCCTCGATCGTGCCGAAGAACTCCAGCACGCTCCCGTCGAGGGGCTGTTCGTCTTCGGCGGTGGTGGCCATGTCCTTGAGCCCGTCCGCGATGATCCCCAGTACCGGGCCCAGCTCCTTCAGCCCCTGTTCGTAGGTGAGCATCCCGACCTGGGACCCACCCAGCAGGGCCAGAGCCGCCTTCATCTCTTCGGCCGCGTCCTTGACTCTCTGAACCTCGGGTGCCAACGGTGCTTCTCCTTCTCCAGTGGTGAGCGCCAGAAGCGTGCGTCCGGCGATGGTGAGCGGCCCGGCGTCCCCCGGGGTGGGGGCGGCGGTGCCGATAATGCGCCCGACCAGCGGGGGGCGGGGCGTGTTCTTCTTCTTGCCGGCACCCAGGGCGCCGATCGCGGCGGCGGCAGCGGTGAGCTGCCAGCCTTTGAGCCGGCCGTAGCGAGGGTCGGAGGCCCGGCCCCGCAGGCCGTCCCAGAGGCGGGACCACCAGTCCGAGAACGAGGTTCCCCACCCCCGGACCCGCAGCGCCCACTTGCGTTTGCGCAGGTAGTCGCCCAGGCGTTGGGAGTGCGAACGGATCCGCACTCGGGCACGGCTCGCCATCCGACGAGTGCGGACCCGGCTCTTGTGCCAGCCCTTGCGGGCCCGCACCCGGGCGCGGTGTGCGCGCGGGTGCTCCCAGCCCCGGCGCACCGCCCGGCGGATCGGGCCCCGACCCGATCCGGTCGGGATGGCCGGATCGGTGATGGCGGTGGAACGGCCCCGGGCGCGGCGTGCGCTACGCCCTGCGGCCCCACCACCGAACAGCCCACCACCGGTGGCTCTACGGCCCGGGGAGCGTCTGGAGGAGCCGGCCGAACGGCTGCCGGCCGCACCGCCGAACAGGCCCCCGCCCCGACCGGTGGCGGAGCGCCCCGAACGGGAAGCACCCGAACCGAGCAACCCACCACCGGAGCCGGCACCGGAGGAGCGGGTGCCGGCCCGGGAGGCGCCGGAACCGAACAGGCCCCGGCCCCCGCCCCGACCGGAGGATCCCGAGGAACCGAAAGCCCCGCGCCCGGCGCTGCGGGCGCTACGGCCACCGGCACCGGCCAGAGTGCCAGAGCCGGCCCGCGAGGAGCGGTGCCGACCCCCGCCCGGTCCGGGGCCGGCACCGCGGCCACCGGAGCGGCCGGACGCGGTACCCGAGCGGGCCGAACGACCGGCGCGACCCCCACCCAGGGCGGGGGAGCCGAAGAACTGGCCCCGACCACCAGCAGCATTACGCCCGGCACCGGTGGTGCCTGCGGTGGTGTTCTTCTTGTTCTGGTGGTGGCGGATCCCGTAGGCCACCCCGGCCACCGTGGCGATGCCGGCGGCGGCCACCAGCCCGGCCGGGCCGGCAGCGGCGTACAGGCCCGACCCGGCGGTGGCCAGAGTCGAGGCGCCGGTCTCCAGCAGCGGCGGTAGCGGCGGCGGACCATCCGCGTCGTGCTCGTGCTCCTGATCGTGATGCTCCCCGTCCGGTTCGGTGTCCGGTGGGGAGGGTTCGGCTGGAAGAGGGGCCGCGTCGGGCACCTCCTGGCGGTCATCGGTGACGGTCACGTCAACCTCCTCAGTTAGAACAAGTTGCTGATGGTGGGGGTCAGGGCGGTCGCGAACCGGCCCAGGGCGTCAGCCCCGCCGGTCACCAGCCCGAACGCTCCGGAGATGAGCCCGGCCACGGACTCAGGAGCGCGGAAGAACCACAGGACAACGGCACCGATCAGGCCCCAGGTGATGATCTGGGCCAGGCATCCACGGAGCATCAGGGATCTCCTTGCAGGTCGAACAGCGCGGGCTGCGCCACGGGTACGGGGATGGTGTCGGGGTGTTCGCTAGCCAGGTGTTCGTCGACCTGGTCGCGGGCGAGCGGGTGGGTGCGCACGATGTCGCCTGCCCATCCGCAGGTGCACAGCGGCCGGTGCAGGGTCCACTGAGGGACCGGCACCGGCCGGATCGTGGTGCGGTGGCCCATCAGGCGGCCACCGCCATCAGGTCCTCGAACTCGGCCACCAGGGACTCAGAGGCCGCGCACCCGAACGAGGGCGGGCACATCCGGTCGTTGCCGGTGGGCAGGTAGAAGTCCCAGATCCGGTCGCACTCGGTGCAGGTGTGCCGTGCCAGGTGCGCGCGAAGAAGGGCGCGCTCTTGGGCCAAGGTCAAGGGACGGACCGGCCGGGCCAGCGAGGGCCGGTACAGGTTCGCGGTGCGTACCCCGGCCACGTTCCCGGCCCTGCGTGAGGCCCACATCAGTTGGGCCACCACCTCCAGACCCGCGATGCTCAATCCCTGCTCGCGAAGTTGAGCCTTGGTGCCCAGGTCGGTGTCGAAGTGCTTGGACCATCCCCACGGGTAGGTGGGGATGCCGAAGCGGGTGCCGGTCGGGTCGAGGAAGCGGGTCGGGGAAGCGGCCACGTGCTCTCCTTTCTGAGTTGTCGGTGGGGTGGCGGTTCCGGGCGGGCGTGGCTCGCGGGCTCGAAGGCCGCGCGTCTGCCGGCCGCGCTCGGGATGCCGGAGTAGTGCGCAGAGCCCCCGCGCCATGGGCGGCGCGGGGACTCTGGGCGCCCGCCGGAGCGAGGCACCGCCACCCCTGACGGAGAAGGCCGTCAGGGGTGGCGGATCATCATCAGGAGTCGTTGACCTTGTTGGGGTCGAAGGCGCTGTAGCTGTCGTGCCACAGGGCCGTGCGGTGGGTGCGGATGGTGTCGCGCGACTTCCGCGTCAGCTTGTGGAGCTGGCGGTTGGAGATGTCCCGGCCGTAGGCGTGAATGGCCAGCATGATCTCCCAGCGGGTGCCCTCCAGGTCCGGGTAAAGCCCCAGAACATCCGGGGTGGCCGGGGTCTCCGTCATTCCCTGGCGGTCACTCTCGTCAGGGGTGGCGGCCCCTTCGTCCACCCCCTGGCGGGCGGCGGTGATCTCCTCCAGCCACGCGGCCGCCCGGTCCCCGATCCCGGTGTCCGCGACCGAGGTGTCCTCGGTGCGGGGGCGGCGTCGTGGAAGCGGGCCGTCAGGGGTGGCGGCCGGGGCGGCCACCTCCTCCTTCTTGTCGTTCTTCTTGGTGGCCGCGTCGATCTTGGCGATGGCCTGACCGATCGTGGCGGCCGCGCTGGTGTTGATCAGGTAGGCCAGACCGGCGAACAGCGCACTGCCGATCGAGCAGGCGGCGCCGACCGGGCCGGACCCGATCGAGGACCCCACGATCGACACCAGCAGCGGGACGGCCACCAGGAACGCGAACAGCTTCTGTGTGGTGTCCTCGATCTCGGCGCCGGCCCGCGCCAGGATGCCGCGCCAGATGATCACCGTGGTCGACAACCCGGTCAGCCCGACCTCTGCGAGGTAGCCCACCGGCACGGGGCCGTCCATGCTGTCCACCAGTTCGGCCATCCCCATCGCGGACCCGATGCTCAGTGCGAGGGATGCGGTCAGGACCACGCGGCCGAACGTGCGCTGGTGGCGGGTCATGTCCAGCACCGTGCGGGCCGGCGACGTGGCCTTGCGAGCCGCGGCGATCGCGCGGTCGATCTCGGCCGTCTCGCCTTCCTTGCGGTCTGCCTCTTCGGCGGCCCGCAGCCGGCGCTGGTGGGTCAGCTCCAGCTCGCGCTCCAGGCGCTGCGCGGTGAGGGTGTCGTACTTGGGGCGGGTCGCCGGGTTGTGCGCGGCCTCCTCCAGGAGCTCCTGCCCCGGGATGGACGCCAGCGTTTTGGCGGCCTGGACTGCTTCCTGTACCTGGGAGGCGTCCACCGTGGCCGGCACGTCGGTCTTCTTGGGCTTGCTCATGGTGTGGGGGTCTCCTTTCAGGCCTGGAAGGCCATGACGATGAGGGCGATGACCACGGCCGGAGCCATGATGAAAAGGCCGAAGGCGGCGATGTGGCGATCCATCAGAAGTCGTCCTCCGTCAGGGTCCGCATCCGGCGGTAGGCGGCTTCGGCGTCGCGGCGGATCTGGGACAGCTCCGAGTCGGTGAACCCGTACCGCCGAAGGAGCACCTCCTCTGAGGAGGTGGCGCTGGAGTGGCTGTAGCGGTAGGGGTTGATCGGGTCGCCGTCGATCGCCCAGTACCAGCTGCTGTTGCCGTCACGCTGGTAGGTCACGGTGACGTCGTAGCTAGCCAGGAGCAGGGCGAGCAGGGCCTGAGCAACCTGCACACGTCCCGGTGAACTCTCGAACCCGGGCCCGTACCAGGCGCCCCCCAACGCGATCTCCGCAACCCGCCGCCGGCGGGTCTCCAGCGTCGCTTCGCGGGAGGTGTCCTCTTCCTCCAGGTCGGTGATCCGGTGCTGGAGGGAGTCGATCTCCTCCAGGAGCGCGGCCTCCCGAGCGGCCGCGGCCTTGCGCTCGATCTGGGCGTTGATTCGGGAGTCCAGCAGCGCGTCACCGGACTGCGCGAGCTGGTCCAGGCGGCGCTTGCCTCGGGCGATCTCGGTGTCGAGCGCCTCTTCCAGGCGGGCGGCGCGGGTGGTGCTCTCGCGCAGCTCGGACTCGCGGGCGGCCAGAGTGGTGTCACAGGTGCGGTGCATCAAGCGGCTCATCGAACGTTCTCCTTCGTGGTGGTCTTCGTTCGGGGGAGGGTGCGCTCGTGAGTGATCAAGAAGAGGCCGCCGGTCAGGTGCATCAACAGCACGACCAGGGCTAAGACCACGAATGCGGCCAAGAGCATCAACAGGAGCGCGATCATCAGCGGGACCAGTTCTCGATGACCTCGGGGGCCACCAATCGGGAGGCGATCTCCGAAAGGCGGTCGTGAAGGATGTCCGCCCCGGCGGTGAGCCGGGCGGCGCGCTCCTCCTCCGTCTCGTCGGACAGGTGGTCGACCCACAGGTATTCGGCTTCGGTGATGTCGAGCGCGGTAAGTGAGGCCGGGGTGATCGAGTCGGGCAGGTCCAGAGTTTCCGGGGCGGCCGGGGGCGGCATGATGGCGGTACGCACTCGTTCTCTCCTTGCAGGTGGGGTGGGTGTGTCAGAGCCCCGCCGGGCGGCATCCCGGCGGGGCTCTTCTGCTGTTTGGGATCTGGTCAGCGGTTCGCGGCGCGGACCGCGATGACCAACAGGACCACGCCAGAGGTGAGCATCGCGGCCAGGGCGATCAGGCCGAACTCAGGGGCGGCCAGCAGGTCGATCATGGGGTTCTCCGTCCGTTGAGTGGTCAGCGGGTGTGTCCCTGGTGACCCCGCTCGCCCCCGGCCTCGCTGAGTCACGGAGATCGGGGGCGGACGGGCACCCCAGGGGTGCGGCGCGGCCATTCCGTACCGCTGGTTGTTCACCAGCCGGCGCACCCTTGTCGGGGTGCCGTGGCCACGTCTTCCCTTCGCCGTCCCTTGTCTGCTCGGGATGGGGTCAGGGCTTGCTCGCTATGTGCCGCAGGGGCTTCTTAAAGCTCGAACGCTCCGAGATTCCACACGGCGGACAGGGCTCTGCCCCGGTCACCGGAGTCCTCTACCGGGCTCCCGCACTGGATCAAGTGGCTTGAGCCAGTGGCGATGACGCCAGTAGAGCATGCTGGCTTAAGCCAGTCAAGCTATTGGCTTGAGCCAGTTGGGTAGACTCCTCTGTATGAGCGAGAACCCGCAGGACAAGAGGCTTCCGAGTAGGCGAATCGCGGACGAAATCAGGGAGGCGATCGCTTCAGGGGAGCTTCCGGCTGGCCACAAGCTGGAGTCGGAGAGGAAGCTGGCGGAGCGCTACAAGAGCGCCCGCAACACCGCCCGGGAGGCCATCCGGCTCCTGGCGGAGGAAGGGCTGGTGGATGTCCAGCACGGCCGCGGGGTCTTCGTGCGCCGGAAGCGCAAGCTGCTCAGGTTCGGCGGGGAGCGCTACTCGAAGCGCCTAAGGGAAGCGACCGGCCTGTCGCCCTACCGTGCCGAACTGGCGAAACAGGGGCTCACACCTCGCGTCGACTGCACTTCGATCGAGAAGGCGACACCTCCCGACCACGTGGCGGAACGCCTCGGGCTGGAGGCCGGCAAGCCCACGGTCGTGCGGCGGGAGAACTGGTATTACGCGAGCGATGACGATTCCGAGTACACGGTCCAGGTAGGAGTCACCTATATCCCCTGGTCGATCGCGGAAGGCAGTGTCCTCGCGACCTCAGCTCAACTGGGCAAGGGGAGTCTGTACGCGCGGTTCGAGGAACTGGGACACCCCATCACCCGAAGCCGAGAAGAGGTCACGGCACGCATGCCGACTCCCGAAGAAGTGCACGGCCTACATCTGCCGGACGGGGTCCCGGTTCTCGATGTTCTCCACACCGGATTCGACCAGGACGGGGTTGCCTTCGAGGTGACGAACTTCGTCATGAGGGCAGACTTCGGGGGACTCGACTACGACATGCCGATTGAGGGATGACATGACGGCCAGAATCCGCCCCCGCACTGAGAACGACCTTCCCGCTTGTGCCGCCGCGCTCCGAGAAGTGCATGCCAAGGACGGCTATCCGGTCGAGGGGGTCGATGATGCCCTGGGGTGGCTCACTCCTCCTGGGCTCACGGCCGCCTGGGTCGCAGAACTGGATGGGAAGGCCGTGGGGCACGTCCTTGTCAGCGAGCCCCACGACGAAGCCGCGGTGATGCTGTGGAAGGAGAAGAGCGACCAGCCGGTCTACGTGTTGGCGCGCTTGTTCGTCACCCCGGCGGCTCGGGGGCACCGGCTCGGGGGGAAGTTGACGGAGGCTGCCATGCAATGGGCACAAGAGCGCGGTCACCGACTGGTTCTCGACGTAATGGAGAAAGACCAGAAGGCGATCCGCCTCTACGAGAATCTCGACTGGGCACGGCTCGCTGCGATTCAGCATGACGTTGCGGGAACTTCTATCCCCGCCCAAGCCTACGTATCACCATCTACCTAGCTATAGGTTCATATTCCGTGGCTTAAAGAGTAGAGATAGTGGGGTCACAGAAAAAAAGTTTGGATCCCCGGGATTGCTGCTTTGTTAACCGAAAAATAGATTGCTAATCAGAGGTTGCGTCTTTCCAGCGGTCTATGATCTCCCTTGCGGAAGTCAATGGAGAACTTTCGTCGTCTTCGTTGAAGTGTGTTAGTGCTTCGCGCAGTAATTGAACTGCCTCCCTGTAGTGTCCTTGGTTTTCTCGGAGGATTCCTAGATTGTAAATAGCGTACCTGTCTCCTGATGCGACTCCTTTTCTGTAGAACTTTTCGGCTTCCTTCCAGCGGTGTTGGGTGTGGAGGATTGTACCTAGTAGTCCTGAGGCTTTCGTGCTCCCGTTTTCAATGGCACGACGATAGAATGCTTCCGCTTCTTTTTTATTACCCTTTTTATCGAACATAAGTCCCAGGTGAAAGAAGGCGGTACTATTTCCTGCAGTGACGGCTTGTTGGTAAAAATCTTCAGCGAGGGCGTAGTCGCCTCGCTCTGCCATGATTGATCCTAGGTTTACTAGGGAATTTGTATTTCCGGCAGCTGCTGCTTTTTTGTACCATTCCTCGGCCTCGTCTATTAAGCCCTTGCTTTGTGCCCAGTAACCCACTCGATTCATGGCCCTTGGCACGCCCTTATGGGCGAGAGGTCCGCAGATTTCCATGACTATTTCATTCTGGCCGGAGTAGTGAGCGTTTATGGCAATCGCCATAAGTTCGTCATGGTTTTCTGTCTGGTTGGCAGCAATCCTCCATACAGCTTTAGGGATAGGGGAAGATGTTGCCTCGATTAGGTAGTCAAAGGCGCGCCAATTTTGATTATTATCACTGGCGGGAAGTAAAAGTCCGCTCGCTCCTAGTCCAGGTTGTTGTGCCCACTCTAGTGCTTCGCTAAATGATTCAGGGCGAAGTACAGCGACGCCTTCTAGGTAGTGCTGGTGCGTTTGCTCGAGCACTTGCCTTGTGACTGCGGAGAGGAGACCTGTCCGTGCTAGATCGACTGCAGAAGCTACGATTGCATGCCCTCTTGGGTGGCCTCCCCGGTGAGTGGACCTGCGAGCCTGAGTCCATTTGCGTAGGAGTTCTGGACCAGCTGCAATATATTCGGCAATACCATGAGTGTTGTGGTAATTTGCAGCCTCTTCTAAGCGGTCGTCTCCTGTCTCTCGAGCTCTGTTAACTTCTTCTAGCGACCAATTTCTCTCAAGCTCGACCCGGGCAAACCTCCTCAGTAGTAGCGATATAGATTCACGCTCGCCATGAGCCGCCTTCCAGTGACCCCCATCTATTGATGAGATTCCCCCCTGTGGAGAACGATAGATATCGGAGAATTCCGAGCGCAGTGTGGCTACAAGGAGAGCCCTGCAATTCTGAAGATCGTCCATTACTTGCTCGTTTAGTCCGCGTTCGCCTAGCCCGAGGAACCGGTGCAAGTCATCCATCCAAATGATGGAAGGGCCCTGGTTTTTCTCTGTGGATATATGCGGGATAATATTATTTATGTCTTGCCCGGGGGTGGGGATGAAAATTAGCGATTCCGGTAATTTTTTCCTGACGGCATGAAGTGCGCTCCGGGTCTTTCCGGAAGTCGAGTCGCCTTCGATTAGTATCGCACCTCCCTGGTCTGCCGATAGGCTAAGTAGGGCCTGCAATTCTACGTCCTTATCTCGCTCGACGTAGGGAGGTAGTGGTGATCCATCAATTCCCCTGCGAGCTGAATGTACTCCTAGCATTCGAGGGTCGGCCTTGAGGGCGGAAATTGGCTTTCCAGGAGGTTGGTTGTTGGTTTTGTTTTCTTTTATTCTTTGGATTGAAACATTGTGGATCGTTTCGGCTTGAATAGAGGTTCCTGATACTTTGCCTCCGATGTTATTGCGCAAGGTGAACTCCTTTCTGATGAACATGCAAGTATGTTCGTTGTCCTTCTTGGTAAAGAGCTTCTCTATTGAGAATTGCAGTCAAATCGTAAGGTTCCTGTGGATCGCTAGGCCACTGGGTACTGATGTAGCTCTTGCAGGGGTCTTTGGTAACGACCTCAGAGACGAGCCGCCATCCATGCTGGCGGAGGCTGTCGAGCTGGCCTACGCGAAGTGCGTACTCGGGCTCCTCGACTCGGTGCTCCCCGAGCTCCACGGAGCCTCCCAGGGGGCTAGAGTATGACTTCTGTCACTCTATGGGAGTTCTCTGTGGGGTGGAGGCTGAACCGGGGGCTGAGGAGACTGTGCGGAGGCTGGTGTTCCTCTTCAGGATCCGCATGTTTCCGCAGATCAGCGTCTGTCGGTGGTCCTGTGCGGAGGCTGCGGAGGCTACTTCTTCTTAGTCTCTAAAAGTGACCGGTGCGCACAACCCCCCACTGGCTAGCCATTGGGGGTGAGGGTCGCTGCGGGGAATACACGTTGAAGTTCCTCGGCGCACTGATAGCGAAGACGTTGCGCCGCAGGTCAGGGCCGGTAGGGCAGTGTGGGGAGCCTGGGACTCATAATCCCTGGGTCGCGGGTTCGAGTCCTGCCCGGCCTACTCCTTCCCAGCATGCAAAAAGCGCTGCCGGCCTGCGGATACAGGCCAGCGGCGCTTTTCTCGTTATCCGAGTGACTACGGATCGTTGCGGCGCGGACCGGGGCGCTTACTCCCGTGCCGTTCGGCCGTCGCTGTTCCCGGCTCTACCGAAACGGTCGCTCTGGGTGGGGTTGGGCAACTCTCTCGACTGCCGTGACCTTTGTCCGAATGGTTCTCCCGTTTATGCATATGGGGGATTTCTCGCACAAAGCAGAAAGACCGTTCGGAATCGAGGCATGTGGGTCCGTCCTCAGTGACCGGCGAGGGGCGGGCCGGTAGCCCGACCTCCCCTAAACTGGCGGCCGGCCCGAGGGGCCCGACGTGTCCCAGGTCTCGGCAACCAACGCCGGGATGAGTACGTCGGACGGGTCGAAGGACATGGTGCGACCGGGGGAAGGCGTGGAGTGGACGGAGGTCGATCGACACGAACGGGGTGGCGGCGGCCTCGACCCGTCCAGGCCCTGCGTTGGGTCGCGGTGGCCGTGGCGGGCGCGATCCTGTTGACCGGGATCGGCCCTGAGGACGCCTTCGAGGTGACCTATCGCTCCGTGCCGGAGTCCGAGCGCTCGGACGCCCTCCCGTTGGCCTCCCTGCTGGATCGCACCGGTGTCTCCGAGGACGGCGATGCCGACGGAGGCGATCTCGACGGCGCGGGCAACAGCCTGTCCGCGCGCACGCTCGAATCCGCCGGTTGGCTCCCCGGTGGAGAGGTCACCCTGCTGGACACCGAGCTGCGCCTGCCCGCCTACGGGGAGGGACGCCCCGACCACATGGTCGCCGAAGGTCAACGCCTCGCCCTGACCGACGTCCCCACCCGGATGGACTCGGTGACCTTCCTGGCCACCGGGACCCGCACCGACGGCACCGGGGCCGACGTTCGCGGTGTGGGCAGCGTGGTCTACACCGATGGTGAGGAGCACAAGTTCGACCTGGTCGTCCCGGAGTGGGTGGCCGGCCCCGCCGGAGACGCCGCCCTGACCCTTCCCTACGCGAACTTCTCGACCGGTTTCGGGCAGGACGCCATCGGTTCGGTGCGCCTATACGCGCGCTCGATCCCCCTGGACCCCGGCCGCGAGGTCGACCACGTGGTCATGCCCGAGGTCGCCGACCCCCGAGCGAACATGCACGTGTTCTCCGTGGGCGGACGCCCGGCGGGTCAGGAGTGGACCGGAACCTGGGCGCGCGCCACCTCCGGATACGCCGAGGTCGGTCCCTGGGAGGACCAGACCCTGCGCCTGGCGGTGCGCTCCACCACCGGCGGCCACAAGGTGCGCGTGCGGTTGGACAACACCTTCGCCGCGCGTCCGGTCACCATCGGGGCGGCGTCCATCGCCCTGCAGGGAGACGGCCCGGCCACGTACGGCGCGGCCGTCCCACTGACCTTCGACGGGGCGCCCGGTGCCGTCATCCCGGCCGGCGGTCGCCTGTTCAGCGACCCTGTGGAAGTACTGCTACCACCGCAGACCGAGGCCCTGGTCAGCATCCACCTGCCCGAACAGGTGCGGTCGGCGCCGATCCACTACGCGGCGGTGGACACCAACTACACCAGCCCCCCGGGCAGCGGAGACCAGACCCTGGACCGCTCGGGTGAGCCCTACACGGGCGAGGTGGACCAGTGGCCCTTCCTCACCGGGATCGAGGTGACGGACGGTCCGGGCTCGGTGGTGACCTTCGGGGACTCCATCACCGACGGCATCCGTTCGACCAGGGACGCCCACCGGCGCTGGCCGGACGTGCTCAGTCAGCGCCTGCACGCGAGCCGGGACCTGCCCGACCCGGGTGTGCTGAACCTGGGGGTGGCCGGCAACCGGGTCACGGCCGACGGCTACCCGGGTGAGGGCGTCTCGGTCTACGCCAACGGTGTGAGCATGTTGCACCGGGCCCAACGGGACGTGTTCTCGCAGAGCGGCGTGGGCACCGTGGTGGTGTTCGCGGGCATCAACGACCTGCGCTGGGGTGCCTCCTCCGAGGAGGTGATCGCGGGTCTGAACCGGCTGGCGCGGATGGGCAGGGACCACAACGTGCGGGTGTTCGTGTCGACGTTGGCGCCGTGCGCCGGATCGCCGCGTTGCACGGCCACGGTGGAGGAACAACGGAGCCGGGTCAACTCCTACCTGCGCGAACAGGCGTACGACCCGGAGTCGTCGTTCGCCGGGGTGTGGGACTTCGAAGCGGTGCTGCGCGACCCGGAGTTCCCGACGCGGATGCGGCCCGAGTACGACTCCGGTGACCACCTGCACCCCAACGACGCGGGTCTGCGCGCGATCGCCGAGTCGGTGGACCTGTACGAGTTGCTCGGGGTGTGACCCGGAGGCGGGGCACGGCCCGGGGCGGAAGCCGCACGGTTCAGCGAGGACAGCCCAGCTGGTGGTGGATGACCAGGTCGACGTAGACCTCGCTCAGGTCCCGCAGACTCAACCCGGCCTCGGGGTCGTACCAGTGCACGAGGGAGTCGAAGGTCTCCAGGACCTTGTCGGCGGCCCCGCCCGTGTCGGTCACCACGAAGCGGCCTTCGGTGACCCCGGCGACGACGATCTCCCGCACGCGTTCGCGCAGGGCGCGGTACAGCCCGGCGATCTCCCGGTATCGGGCGGGGTCGATGGCGCGCAGGGTGGGCATGAGTTCGCGGCTGAGCGCGAGGGCGGTGCGGTGCTTCCAACCACCGATGATGTGGCCGCGCACGAGGCCGGCCATGCGCTCGGTGGCGCTCGCACGCGGATCGTCGGCGGCCAGCCGGTCCTGGACGTGCTCGTGGGTGGCGTGCAGGACGACCGCGTGGATCAGGTCCAAACGCGTGGGGAAGGCACGCCGTAGGTCGGCGGCGTCGATGTCGGTCTCGACGGCGATCCGTTGGGTCAGGACGGACATGGGCATGCCGCGAGAGCCGTGTTCGTCGAACAGGCGGGCGGCGCATTCCAGGACGGGGGCCGTGGTGCGCAGTGCGTGAGGGGAGAGGTCGGCCGTCATTGCTCTGGTTATCTCAGTCGGTCGTCGTACGCCTTTAAGGGGAAGGGCGCCAAGGATATCGCCGAAGGGGTGGCGAATTGCGTGGAACGGCGAAACTCGATGAGGAATGTCGAGATCACGATACGTATGTTGTCGATGTTCTGGTTGAAGTGGTCGATGTACCTTTCGGCGTTTTCGTCAGGGGTGGACGGACCCCTCCCTCCACCCCTGACACGTGCGGATCGTCAGGGAACCCGATTCGCGCCGGCCACCCCGGGGGCAACGGGGGGAAGGGCACCGGAATCGGCTTCCACGGGTATCGGAGGCGCCTGCGCCCGGCCGGTGGTCAACGACACCAGGTCGTCGACGCGTTCGGTGGCCAGTGCGTCCACTCCCATTCCGATGAGTCGTGCCATCTCCGGGAATTCGTTCACGGTCCAGGCGACCACCCGGTGACCGGAACGGTGTATCTCACCGATCGTTTCCCGGTCCAACAGGGTGTAGTGAGTGCCCAGGAAAGTGGGACACAGTGAACGCACCAGGTCCTGCGGTGGGGCCCCCGGCCGATCCCAGGCCAGCATCAGCCGCGCGCCCGGGCTGCGCTCGCGCAGCGCCCGGAGCACCTCCACCGGTCCGGTGAACAGGGCCTGATCGACGAAACCGTGTTCGCGCAACACCTTGTCGGCGGCCAGGGCCGTCTCGGGTGTGAGCGCGTCGATCATCAGCGGGGAGGCCTCCCGGCCGCAGAACTCGGCCAGGACCTCCATCAGTGTCGGGACACGCCGCTCCACGTCCTCGCGAGCGGCGGCGAGCTCGGCCAGGGTCAGTTCACCCACCTGGCGAGTCTGGGAACCCGGGACGGTCACGACACGTTCGTCCACCAGGACGGGATATCCGTCCGCGGTCAGGTGGACGTCGATCTTGACCAGGTCGACCCCGCCGCGCAAGGCTGAACGTAGGGCCGGCAGCGTGTTACCCGGGTAGCGTGCGGTGTCTCCGCGTAGTGCGATGGACAACGTCATGTGTCCAAGGGTCGCAAAAACCGGCGCCGCACGTGGCGCAAACAGGAAAAACGCCTACCAAGGCCGTCCCTGTCGGGCTTGTGGACGCATGGATGGTCCCCCGCGGACCCAGTGCGAGCGTTGTCACGTCGCGTCGGTCCGTTCCGACCGCGACGAACTGGGAAACTTTGTTATCGGGTGTCGTGACGGCACGGCACCCTCAGGCAGGCCCCGAGTGTGAGGCGAACGATGATTCCGGACCAACGACGAGAGCACATCCTCAAACTCCTCCAGGAGCGCCATGTGCTGAGTATCAACGAGCTCACGTCGATGCTGTCCGTGTCCCACATGACGGTGCGCCGGGACATCCAGGCCCTGGAGAACGACGGCAAGGTCCTGTCGGTCACCGGCGGGGTGCGTCTGGCCGCCCGTCTCAAGAGCGAACCCTCCTACCTGGCCAAGGCCCAGCTGGAGGTCCCCGCCAAGCGCGCCATAGCGCGCGCCGCCGCCGACCTGGTGCGCGAGAACTTCACCATCTACCTGGACGCGGGCACGACCACGCTGCAGATGGTGCCGCTGCTCACCGACAAGGTGGGGCTGACCGTCATCACCAGCGACTTCAACGTCGTCGGCCACCTCATGGAGTACCCGGGCATCGAGCTGATCCACACCGGTGGCGTGGTCTCGCACTCGGACCACTCCTCGGTCGGCCAGTTCACCGCGGACTTCCTGCGCAAGGTCAACGTGGACCTCGCGTTCATCGCGAGCAGCTCCTGGGACGTCGACCGCGGCTCCACCACCCCGTCCGAGGCCAAGGTGATCGCCAAGCAGGAGTTGCTGCGCATCGCCTCCAAGAGCGTCCTGGTGGTGGACAGCACCAAGTACGGCAAGTTCGGCACCTTCCGGGTGGCCCGTCTGGAGGAGTTCGACCTGATCGTCACCGACGACCGGTTGCCCCGTTCGGCGGTGGACGAGCTCACCGAGCGCGAGATCCGTCTCCAGATCGTCCCCAGCGAATAACGCCCCGGCCCCGGCGGCGCACCGACTACGTCCTCAACGAGGGTTCGGCGGGCGCCTCCGGGGCCGACTCGTTCCGGCGCGTGTACCAACGACCCCGCATCACCAGGGTGGTCATCGCCAGCGAGATGACACCGCCCGCCGTCCCCAGCGCGAACGCGCCGTAGTGACCGTGGGCGTCGGCGAGGGCCCCGGCGACCATGGAACCCAGCGCCTGCCCGAGGATCAGACAGCTCAGTACGATGGCCATGGACTGCGAGAGCCGTTCGGGCGGAGCGGCCCGCTCGATCAGACCGAACAGACTCACGATGTGCGGGCCGATCGCGAAGCCGAGCGCGAAGAGCGTCACGGCGAGTGTCGCGGGACCGTGTTCCAGGTACAGCGGCAGGGTGAGCAGGGCCAACCCCGCGGCGGCCACTCGCGTGCGGGCGGTCAGGGTGAACCCCACCGGCAACGAGGCCATCAGCAGGCCCGCCACGGCGCTGCTGGTCCCCATCACCGCGTACATGAGCCCCGACAGGTCGCCGTGGCCCGCGTTGTCGGCGAAGGCGGTCACACCCGTGGACATCCCGCCGAAGAACAGGCCCTGGCAGAACATGGGGACGGTCAGCACCATCAGGGCCGGGCGCAGGATGCGCCCGCCGTTACCGGGCGCCGGCGCGCTGCCGGACGGGGCGGTGGGGTGCAGGGCGAACACGGTGCCGAACACGCCCAGGAGCACGGCGGCGCCGATGACGCTCGCGGTGGGGGACATGGTCACGGTGAGAATGCCCACGAGCGCCGGGCCCAGGACGAAGGACGCCTCGTCCAGTACGCCCTCCACGGACATGGCGGCCGACACCGAGCGTTCGCGCTCCAGGCCGCGCTCGGGCCCCTCGCGGATCAGTACCACCCAACGGGTGCGTGCCATGGGGCCGACCTGGGGCAGGCACAGGCCGCCGAGTGCGGCGAGCGCGACCAGCACCGCCAAGGGGGCGTCGGCGATCACCGCGATGACGAGCGCGGCGATCAGGACGGTGTCCACCAAGGCCGTGACCAGGACCGGGAGACGTTGCCCGTGACGGTCGGCGAAACGGGCGATGACGGGGCCGCCCACGGCCTCTCCGAGGGCGAACGCGCCCGAGACCAGCCCTGCCGCGGCGACGCTGCCGGTGGTGACGGTGACGAGCGTGAGGAGCCCGATCAAGGTCATCGAGATGGGGAGACGGGCCAGGAAGGTGGCGAGGAGCAACGGCCAACCGGCGATCCGGTGCATGCGCCGCAGGGTTTCAAATGGTGACATCCGCCCTCGTTCTGTACTCGCCCTCGGCCGCGAACCATCCCATGATAGGTCCACCGAAGTCCCGATTCGGGTTCGCGAATGTGTAGGTTCCCTCCCATGGACCACCCCCATCCCCTCGGCGGGCCACGCTCATTCCTCACCCCCGGGCCCGGCTGGCCCGACCGGAGCGCGGTCGTACGCGACGTCTTCCTGACACTGGGCTTCTACCTGCTCATGGCCGCCGAACTGTACGCGTTGTCGGTGCTGGACATCCTCGGCCCTTGGCAAGTCCTGGGCGCGCTCATCGGGCCGGTGGTGGTGGTACTGCTCGGCCGTCTCCATCCGCTGCTCGCCCCCTGCGCGGCCATGATCCTCGGCTACCTGCTCCTGGCCTTCGTCGTCGTGCTGACGTGCGCGTCCTACCTGGCCGGACGGCGTTCCCCGAAGGCGAGGCCGGTGGCGATCCTCATCGTGTTCGCGGTCGTGGTGTTCGCCGACGTGTGGCGCAGCGGGATGGGCGGGGAACCGGTGATCTGGATCCTCTCGCTCCTGGTGACCGTGTTGTCCGTGGCCGTGCCGTGGTTGGTCGGTGTCTACCGACGCCAACACGTGGAACTGATCGAGGGCGGATGGGAACAGGCCCGCCGGTCACGCCGGGAGCAACGGCTGACCGCGGACCAGGCAAGGATGCGCGAACGTTCCCGCATCGCCCGCGACATGCACGATTCCCTGGGCCACGAACTCACCCTCATCGCGCTCCGGGCGGGTGCCCTGGAGGTCGCCCGCGACCTGGACGAACGGCACCGGGAGAAGGTGGTCGAGCTTCGGGAGACCGCGGTCTCGGCCACCCGGAACCTGCGCGAGATCATCGGGGTCCTGAACGACGACGAAGGCGAGCGGTCGGCGCCCACCGGCCCCGCCGGCGAGAGCGTCGTCGCGTTGGTCGAACGGGTCCGCGACTCCGGACTCCGGGTGATGCTCGTCCAGGAGGGACCGATGGAGGATCTGGCCCCGATGGTGGATCGAGCCGCCCACCGGGTGGTGCAGGAGTCCCTCACCAACGTCGTCAAGTACGCCCCGGAGTCGCGGGCCACGGTGCGGCTCACCGCCGACAGCCGAAGGTTGGCGGTCCATGTCACCAACACCGCCACCGAGGGCGCTTCCGGGGAGGGCGCGGTCAGCGGTCACCGTGGACTCGCCGGCCTGCGGGAACGGGTCCGGCTGACCGGCGGCACCTTCGCGGCCGGTCCCGCCGAGAACGGCTGGGAGGTGTGCGCGATCCTGCCTCTGGACGGTGAGGCGGTTCCGGACGAGGAGATCCGCACCGACGGCGCCGCGGAGATCGACCGGCTCCGGCACAATGCCCGTCGCGGGGTCCGGAACTGGTCCGTGGCGCTGTTCGCCGCTCCCATCATGTTGCTCATGGCCGTGGCCGTCTTGATGTACCTGTTCGTCCTCGACGTCCTCACGGAGTCCACACTCTCCCCGCAGGACTACGCCGAGGTCGAGGTGGGGCGCGACCAGGACGAACTCGCCCCCCTGCTGCCCGCCTACCCGCTCGACCAGACGACACAGCTCGAAGAGGTCGCCGACCCCGACCCCGACTGCGACCAGTACCGGGTCGATCAGGGAGCGTCCGACACCGACGCGGACTTCTACCAACTCTGCTACGAGGACGGGGTCCTGGTCAGCAAGGAGGAGTTGCGGGGGCCGTGATCGGGCCCTTGTGGGATGCTTCCCGCGGACCACCGACCCCCGAGGAGGAACGTTCGTGATCAGGGTGCTGCTCGCCGACGACGAGGCGATGATCCGCGCGGGTGTGCGGGCCATCGTGGAGAGCGACCCGGACATCGAGGTGGTGGCCGAGGCGGCGGACGGACGCGAGGCCGTGGAACTCGTCCTCGCCCACCGCCCCGACGTCGCCCTGCTCGACATCCGCATGCCCCGGATGGACGGCCTGGCCGCCACGGCCGAACTCCGCAAGCTCGCGCCGGACACCCGGGTCGTCATCCTGACCACCTTCGGCGAGGACGAGTACATCGCCCAGGCGCTCGGTGACGGGGCCGCCGGGTTCCTGCTCAAGGCCGGTGACCCGCGCCAGCTCATCTCCGGAGTGCACGCCGTCGCGGACGGTGGCGCCTACCTGTCCCCACACGTGGCACGGCAGGTGATCAGCCGGATCGGTTCCGGGAGGGCGGCCAGGGAGGCCGCCGCCGCCGAACGTCTGGCCGAACTCACCGATCGCGAACGTGAGGTGCTCGCCCTGGTCGGCACGGGGTTGTCCAACGCCGACATCGCCGGACGGCTCTTCCTGGTGGAGGGCACCGTCAAGAGCTACGTGAGCGCCATCCTCGGCCGGTTGGGGATGAAGAACCGGGTCCAGGCCGCCATCCTCGCCTACGAGGCGGGCCTGGTGGAGCGGGACGCCGACGACGGTGGGAGGCTCGGGCCCGGGCCGACGTGAGCGCCGAGATCGAACGGCCGCGTCAGACCTGCGACGAGGGCCGGCTTCTCCGGTCGAGCATCGGCCGGTGCTTGGGCCTGCGCAACCCCGAGGCGCGCAGCCGGGTGACCAACTCGCGTCCGCTGACGTGTTCGGCGCCGAGCGCCACCGCCCGGGCGTGTACGTGCTCGGGGATGTCGTAGTGGTCCCGTTCGAAGGCGCGCTCGGGAACCCCGAGCTCGCGGGCGAAGGCGTGCAGTTCGTCGAGGGACACGTCGCTGACCAGGTGTGCGAAGCGCCATCCGCGTGGACCGGGCCAGACCGGGCTGTCGACCAGGACGCTCACGACGCCTCCGGTGCGGTCACCGCGCGCCAGGGCACCGGACTGGACATGACCATGGTGCTGGAGGGCCGACCGTGCTCGGCGAGCTGGTCGATGACCTCCTCGAAGTGCTCCATGGAGCGCACCGCGATGAGCAGGAAGCAGCAGGCGTCACCGGTGACCCGGTGGACCTGGAGGATCTCGGGCAGCTCCAGCGAGGACCGTTCGCGCAGCAGGCAGTGGGCGCCGAAGCACTCCATCCGGACCAACGCCGTCACCGGCAGCCCGGCGGCGGCCGGGTCGACGTGCGCGTGGTAGCCGGTGATGACCCCGCGGTCGGTGAGCCTGCGGACACGGTCGGCCACGGCGGGCGCCGAGAGGTTGACCCGGCGGGACAGCTCGTTGAACGACAGACGCCCGTCCTGTTGGAGCTCGTGGAGGATCCGCTGGTCAACGCCGTCCAACGGGAGGGGAGTGTGTGGGGCCATGCTTTTCGTTCCCAAGGTCGAGATCGGTTTCCAGTAATGAATGTAAACCCGATGGGGGATCCGCGTTACCATCGGCCATTCCTTCCCTGGGTGATATGTCCGATCATGTGAGCTCACGTTCACGGCGCCGTGCACGGCGGAACCCGGTGGCGCCGCAGGGCGTGCGAACACCGAAGCCACGCCGTACCCGAGGGGTAGAGACCATGCTCTCCAACACGTCCGTCCAGCAGTGCCCCTACGCACCCGCCGAGGGCGGCGCGCAGGACGCCGCGACGGCCCGGGCCCGCAAGGCCGAGAGCAACAAGGGCGAGCCGACCCTGGCCTTCGACCACAACACCCCCTACGTCGACTACGTGGGCATCGACACCCTGCTCGACCTGGAGCGACCTCGCACCGAGGAACCCGCCGAGTCCGCGTTCATCGTCACCACCCAGGTCATGGAGCTGCTCTTCCCCCAGGTACAGCGACGGTGGGAGACGGCCCGCGACGCCCTGGAAGCCGACGACGTACCCGCGGCCCTGGTCGCGCTGCGCGGCGCGTGCAACGTCCAGGACGTACTCAACTCCTCCTGGGGGCTGCTCTCCGACATGACCCCCACCCAGTTCAACCGGTTCCGGGACGCCTTCGGCGAGGCCTCGGGCTTCCAGTCCTACGGCTACCGAAAGCTGGAGTTCCTCCTCGGCAACAAGTCCGCCGCCATGATCCGCCCGCACAAGGGCATGACCGGTGTGGCCGCCGAACTCGCCGAGATCCTGGAACGCCCCGGTCTGTACGACGCCGCGCTGCGCCTGCTGGGCCGACGCGGTCTGCCGGTCCCCACCACGGTCACCGAGCGCGACTGGACCGGTGAGTACGAACCCTCCGCCGAGGTCGAGCGCGTCTGGCTGGGGGTCTACGAGGACGACCGTCCAGGCAACGACCTGTTCCTGCTGGCCGAGGGACTGCTGGACGTCGCCGAGCGGGTCACCCGGTGGCGTCACCTGCACTTGATGGCGGTGAAGCGCACCATGGGGGGTAAGCCCGGCAGTGGCGGGTCCAACGGACTGAACTGGTTGGCCCGCAACGTCGAGAAGGACGTCTTCCCCGAGCTGTGGTCGCTGCGCAGCACGGTCTGACGTCGACCCGAACCTTTCGAGCCACCCCGGCCCACCGGATCTATGTAGGAAGCGGGACCCGATGACACCCACCACCCGTGAGGACTGCGCCGCGCTGGACGCGGCCGACCCCCTCGCCCACCTCCGCGAGGAGTTCGTCCTCCCCGAAGGGGTGATCTACCTCGACGGGAACTCGCTGGGCGCGCTGCCGCGTTCCACCCCCGGCCGGGTGGCCGACATGATCGAGCGCGAGTGGGGACAGGACCTCATCCGTAGCTGGAACGACGCCGGCTGGTGGGACAAGCCGCGCACATTGGGCGCGAAGGTGGCCCCTCTGGTGGGCGCCGACCCCGACGAGGTGATCGTCGGCGACGGAACCTCCGCCAATTTGTTCAAGTGCCTGGTCACGGCGTTGCGCCTGTCCGGCCGATCGGTCGTGTTGGGGGAGGCCGGCAACTTCCCCACGGACCTGTACGTCACCGAGGGCGCCGTCTCCCTGACCGGCGCCCGCCAGCGCCGGATCGACCCGGACGGCCCCGCGTTGGCCGCCGAACTCGCCAGGGGCGACGTGGGCGTCGTGCTGTTGAGCCACGTGGACTACCGCAGTGGCGTGCTGCGCGACATGGCCGGCATCACCCGAATGGCCCACGAACACGGCGCCTTGGTGGTCTGGGACCTGTGCCACAGCGCCGGAGCCGTCCCCATGGACCTGTCCGGCCAGGACGTGGACTTCGCCGTGGGGTGTACGTACAAGTACCTCAACGGCGGTCCCGGCGCGCCCGCGTTCCTGTACGCGGCCCGTCGCCACCACACCACGGCGGAGCAGCCGCTGAGCGGCTGGCACGGTCACGCCCGCCCCTTCGACTTCACCCCCGAATACGAGCCCTCCCCGGGCGTCTCCCGGTTTCTCAGCGGCTCACAGCCCCTGGTGGCGGACGCCGCGCTGGAGGCGGGGCTGGACGTGTGGGCCAAGGCCGACATGGCAGGGGTGCGGGCCAAGAGCCTGGCCATGACCGACCTGTTCTTGGCCCGTGCGGCTTCGGTGGGACTGTCCTCGATCACCCCGGCCGAACACGATCGTCGTGGCAGTCAGGTGTCCCTGCTCGAACCGGAGGAGGGCGCCGGGTATCCGATCGTGCAGGCGCTTATCGAACGCGGCGCGATCGGTGACTTCCGGTCCCCCGACGTCATGCGGTTCGGGTTCACGCCGCTGTACCTGCGTTACGTGGACGTCTTCGACGCGGCCGCCCACCTGGTGGAGGTCGTGGAGTCGGGTGAGTGGCGAGACGAGCGCTTCAACCGGAGGTCACAGGTCACCTGACCCGGATGACCCGGAATCGACTCCCCGGTGGGACGACCCACCGGGGAGTTCTTTACGTCCGATGGACCTCGACCGATGTGACCTGACCCCGGGCCGGCATGGACTTGCGTGTCCTTTACCACGACAGGCCCCTCCGAAGTCACGTCCGACATATGCGGCGTGTCGTGACCTACCGGCCGTTATGAGGGCTTTGAGAGGGGTTCCGGGTGGTCTCGCGCCATGTATCTCGGTTTATGGCGAGGGTCACCATCGGGCCCCTTCGCCGCCCTCGTTCAGACCCTGGGTCCCCTGTGGTCAGGGGTTTTTCGTGGTTTCAGGCCCTTTGTCGGGTGGCGTCATACGGTAATTGCACGAATGCCGACCGTCATTTTACCCAGAATCCTTCGGTACTTTGCCAACCGCTGGGTTAGTGTCCTTCGTGACCGGTTCGTTATTGATCTTTAACGAGCCGGTGCCGAGCCCTTGACCGGCCACAGGCCGGAAGGGAAGACGAGGCCTTCTTTTCGTCTCAGGGAACGAGCCGCGCGAATCCAAGTGCCGGCTGTTACGGCGGAGCCGATCCGGCCCCCCGTTCCCACCCGCCGCTCGCCGCCGGCGACGCGGGAAGCCCCATGACCTGATCTCACCCACCGTGTGCCGCTCCGCGTGCCCCCGTGTGCCCCGACCTGTCCTGGGCGGCCTTCTCGGCCCTGTCACCAACCTGGCTGATAATCCATGAGCAACGACACTCCCATCCAGTACGGCGAAGTCACCGCGACCTATTTCTGGGACGACGGTTCCGGCATCAACGGTGACACGGGTGCGCCCGCAGGTGGCGAGCCCATGCAGAAGGGGCTCTTCTCCAGCCCCAGTTGGCCGTTGGGTACCGAGGGCTACATCGAGTACGAGGGTGAGCAGCACGAGTTCTTCATCGGCGACCGCGGTCCCGGTGAGCCCTCCAACGACTGTGACGTCCTCCTGGACATCGACGGCAAGACCTTCGCCGACATGATGGGCGAGGAGTGGAACGACGAGACCCTCGTCGTCGACGGCGGCAACGGTCACGCCGAGGTCGAGTACTTCATCACCGAATGGGGCGACGGCAACGGTGAAGAGGGCGCCCCCCACCCCTTCCAACAGCCCGACAACAAGTGCGAGAACGCCGTCGCCCCGGTCCCCGAGGAGCACCTGCCCCAGGAGGAAGAGGAAGAGGAGGAGCCCGAGGAAGAGCAGGCCGAGAAGGAGTCCGAGGACTCCTCCGAGAAGCAGGACGAGCAGGAGACCGAGGAAGAGGAGCAGCAGGACGCCGCTCCCGCGACCTCCGAGGACGAGGGCCAGGACGACGGCGTCACCGCCGAGACCGCGGCCAACGACCTGTCCGGCTTCGGGCTGATGAACGCCGAGGGCACCCCTTCGGCCGCCGGCCTGCTGACCCTGGCGATCATCCCCGCCATCCTCATCGCGCTGGCCTTCGCCTGGATCCGTCGTCCCTCAGGCGCCCACGCCGGTGCCACCGACGACAGCGGCAAGGGACTCATGGCCGAGAGCGACGGCCGTCACGGCATCGCCTCGTTCATCGACCGTCTGCGTGGCAAGGACAAGTAGAGACCACCACCCCGGACGGTTCACCGGAGAGTGGGCAGAGGAAGGGTCGCGCGTATCGCGCGGCCCTTCCTCACATGTCGCCGAGCAGAAGTTCGGGGCGCTCCACGCAGTCGGCCACCCAACGCAGGAAACCGCCCGCGACACCGCCGTCGCACACACGGTGGTCGAAGGCCAGGGTGAGCTCCACCACCGGGCGCGGCACCACGTCGTCGCCCACCACCCACGGACGACGCAGGATCCGACCCAGGCCGAGGATCGCCACCTCGGGGTGGTTGATCACCGCCGCCGAGCCGTCCACCCCGAACACCCCGTAGTTGTTGACGGTGAAGGTCCCGCCGGACAACTCGCCGGGGCCGAGGGAACCGGAGCGCGCCGCCTCGGCGCGCTCGCCCAACCGCGCCGACAACTCACGGGTGGTGAGGCGGTGCGCGTCGGCGAGCACCGGGACCACCAGGCCGCGCGGAGTCTGCGCGGCGAACCCCATGTGCACCGCGTCGAAGCGCACGGTCTCACCGCGTTCGGTGTCGAAGTGACCGTTGAGTTCGGGGAAGCGGGCCAGACCCAGCAGCGCGAACCGGGCGACCAGGCCCAGTACGCTCACCGGCCGGTCCGGCGCCGCCTCGTTGAGCCGTGAACGCAGCTCCATCATCGCGCCGGCGTCGGCGTCCACCCACACGGTGGCCTCCGGGATCTCCCGGCGTGAACGCGACAGTCTTTCGGCCATGGTCCGGTGCGCGCCCCGCAACGGCGCACGGTGCACCCCGGGTTCCTCGGACGTGCGGGGCGGTGGGGCAGAGGCGATCCGAGACTCCACGTCCCGGCGCAGCACCAGCCCGTTCTCTCCGCTGCCGCGCAACGCGGACACGTCGACGCCGTGCTCCCGTGCCAGCCGTCGGACCAGGGGCGATATCACCCTGGTCGGCCCATCGGAGGTCGTGGGCGAGCCGTCGATCGCCGTTGATCGAGGCGGCCCGCCCGACCCGCGGGCGGCACGACGTGAGGGCCGCGCGCCCGTTCCCGTGCCGTAGCCCACCAGGACGGCACCCGAATCCGCGCTGTGGTCGGCGGCGCCGTTGCCGCCCGCGGAGTCCGGGGCCTCCCGTGTGCTCGGCACGGTGATCTGAGGGTCGCCACCCGCCCCGGAGGGTCGGGCGGGGGCGACGGAGATGAGCGGAGCGCCGACGGCGACGACCGCGCCGACCGCTCCGTGCAGTTCGGTGACGACGCCACCGAAGGGACAGGGGACCTCCACGGTGGCCTTGGCGGTCTCCACCTCGGCGACCGGCTGGTCCACGGCGATCTCGTCGCCCGCGCTCACCAGCCACGACACGATCTCGGCCTCGGTCAACCCCTCACCCAGGTCGGGGAGTTCGAAGGTGCTCACCGGTCCTCCACCCACTCCGACTCCCACTGCAGGCGGTCCACGGCGGCCAGGATCCGGTCGACCCCGGGCAGGTGGTGTTCCTCCAGCTTCGGTGGGGGATAGGGGACGTCCCACCCACCCACGCGCAGTACCGGGGCCTCCAGGTGGTGGAAGCACTGTTCGGTGACGCGCGCGGCGACCTCGGCCCCGTAGCCGCCGAAGACCGAAGCCTCGTGCACCACCACGGCGCGGCCGGTCCGGCGTACCGAAGCGGTCACGGTGGCGTCGTCGAACGGGGCCAGTTGACGCAGGTCCACCACCTCCAGGTCGCGCCCCTCGCCGGCTGCGGTCTCGGCGGCCTCCAGAGCGGTGGCCACCATGGGGCCGTAGACGATCAGGGTGGCGTCGGAGCCGGACCGTCGTACCACCGAACGCTCCATGGGTTCGGTGCGTACGGGCAGTTCGACGGCCTCCTTGGCCCAGTAACGGCGCTTGGGTTCGAGGAACAGCACCGGGTCGTCGCAGTCGATGGCCTCGCGCAGCATCGAATAGGCGTCCGCGGGCGTGCCCGGGGTGACCACCCGCAGTCCGGGGGTGTGCGTGTAATAGGCCTCGGAGGAGTCGCTGTGGTGCTCCACTCCGCCGATCCCACCGCCGTAGGGGACACGGATCACCACGGGCAGCGTCACCGCGCCGCGCGTCCGGTTGCGCATCTTCGCCAGATGTGAGGTGACCTGCTCGAACGCGGGATAGGCGAAGGCGTCGAACTGCATCTCCACCACGGGCCGTAGCCCGTACGCGGCCATCCCGATCGCGGTGCCCACGATCCCCGACTCGGCCAGGGGCGAGTCGAAACAGCGCTCCTCGCCGAAGGCCGCCGTCAGCCCGTCGGTCACCCGGAACACCCCGCCCAACGGTCCGACGTCCTCGCCGTAGACCAGCACGTTCGGGTCGGCGGCCAAGGCGTCGTGCAGGGCACGGTTCAGGGCCGCGCCCATGGTGGTCTCGGAGGTGGGGAACGTGTGCGCCATCAGACCTCCCGCAACTCCTCGGCGAGCTCGCTCCGTTGCCGCTCCAGCACCGGCGGGACCTCGGCGTAGACGTCGGTGAACAGGGACGCGGGGTCGAGTCGGTCCTCGCCCGCCATCCGGTCGCGGACCACGGTGGCGACCCGTTCGGCGTCGCGTTCGTAGACCTCCAGGAGTCCGTCGTCGACGATCTGCTCGTTGCGCAGCAGCGTCTCCATACGGATCAACGGGTCACGCTCGACCCAGTACGCCACCTCGCCGTCGTCGCGGTACCGCTGCGGGGCGTCGGCGTTGGTGTGCGGATCGACCCGGTAGGTGAGCGCCTCCACGATGGCCGGGCCGCCGCCCGCGCGGGCCTCGGCCAGGGCGTGGGCGACCACGGCGTGCACGGCGGCGGCGTCGTTGCCGTCCACGTGGTGGCCGCGCATGCCGTACCCCACCGCCTTGTGGGCCAGCGTGGGGGCCGCGCTCTGCCGGTGCAGCGGCACGCTGATGGCCCAGTGGTTGTTCTGGACCAGGAACACCACCGGGGTGTTCCACACGGCCGCGAAGTTGTAGGCCTCGTGGGCGTCGCCCTCGCTGGTGGCCCCATCGCCCATCAGGACCAGGGCGGCCACGTCGTGGCCCTTATGTCGGGCGGCGTAGGTGAGGCCGACGGCGTGCGAGGCGTTGGTGGCCAACGGGGTGCACTGCGGGGCGCAGCGGTAACGGGGCGGGTCGTAGCCGCAGTGCCAGTCCCCGCGGAAGAGTGTGAGCGTCTCCACCGGGTCCACGCCGTGCGTGATCATGGCGACGCTGTCGCGGTAGCTGGGAAAGAGCCAGTCCCGTTCGCCCAGGGCCAGCACCCCGCCCACCTGCGCGGCCTCCTGTCCGGTGGAGGACGGGTAGACCGCGAGCCGTCCCTGGCGAGCGAGGGTGCCGGCCTGCTGGTTGAAGCGGCGTCCGATGACCATCGCTCGGTGGAGTTCGGCGAGCACGGCGGGGTCGGGAGCGGTGAACGAGGAGTGTTCGCGACGGCCGCCGTGCCGGTCCACGAGGCGCACCGGTTCCTGGGAGGGCAGGGGAGGAACCGGACGAGTTCGCTCATCGGTGTGCTTCATGTCTTGAATATGAGCCGAATCACCCCATATTGTCGATCCCTCCACGCCGATGCTGGACGAATTGCTCGGCATGGTGCCCCCCGGTACAGAACATCTAATATGTCCATCACCTGGACGGTATGAGGTAAGACACATGGCCGTGCAGCTGGATGACACCGACCGTCGGATCATCGCCCTCCTTCGCGATGACGGTCGTATGTCGATCCGCGCCGTCGCCGAGCGCGCGCACATCTCCCGGGCCAACGCCTACTCCCGGCTCGAACGCCTCCGCAACGACGGGGTGATCAGGGGCTTCACCGCCGTCATCGACCCTGAGAAGTACGGCACCGCCCTGTCCGCCTACGTGTCGGTGCGCATCGAACAGCACTCCTGGGAACGATTTCGCGAATACCTGCGCGACATCCCCGAGGTCGACCACGCCGCACTCGTCTCCGGCGACGTCGACCTGCTCCTCCTCGTACGCGTCACCGACGCCGCGGCGCTGCGCACGTTCGTCCTCGAACGCCTCCAACGCCTGCCCGAGGTCAAGAGCACCCAGACCATGTTCATCCTGGACGAGCCACATCTACAGTGACCGCCACGTCCTACCCTGAAGGTATGGAATATCGAGTCGTCGACGCCTTCACCGACCGACCCTTCAAGGGCAACCCCGCGGCCGTACTCGTCCTGGACGGTCCCTACGACGAGGCATGGGCCCGGCGGGTGGCGGCCGAGTTCAACCTCTCCGAGACCGCCTTCACGCGCCCCCTGGCCGACGGCACGCGTGAACTGCGCTGGTTCACCCCCGAAGTCGAGATCGACCTGTGCGGGCACGCGACCCTGGCCACGGCACACGTGCTCACCGAACTCGGTGTCGAGGGGCCCTACCGCTTCAGCAGCCGCAGCGGTCCCCTCACCGTGACCGCGGAGGACGGGCGGCTGTGGCTGGACTTCCCCTCACGACCGGCCGAGAAGATCGACGCCCCCGAAGGACTCGCCGAACACCTGGGCGTGGAACCCCTCTGGGTCGGTCGCGGCGGAACCGACGACCTGCTCGTCGAGGTCGCCGACGAAGCCGCCGTCCGAGGCCTGGAGCCGAACCTGTACGGCCTGCGCGACATCCCCGCGCGTGGAATCATCGTGACCGCGCCCGGTACCGAGTACGACATGGTCTCCCGGTTCTTCGCCCCCGGTTCCGGCGTACCGGAGGACCCGGTGACCGGCAGCGCCCACACCGTGCTCGCGCCCTTCTGGGGCGAACGCCTGGGCCGCACCGAACTCACCGCCCACCAGGCCTCAGCGCGCGGCGGCGACCTGCTCCTGCGTTGGCGCGGCGACCGGGTCCACATCGGCGGGCACGCCGTCTCCGTCGCCACCGGCGACCTCAAGGTCTGAAAGGGATCCCCCATGGAGCAGTGGAACACCAGGGACGAGATCGTCGCCGGACTGACCCGACTGGAGGAGGAACATCCCGGTTGGGAGCGACCCGCCGCCTACGCCGTCGGTGTGCACCAAGGGGGCGAGACCGGTTTCACCCTGGTCAACGTCGGTGAGCGCCTCCTCCCCGCCATCGCCCTGGGGCGTGCCTGTGGGCACACCTCCGGAACCGCCACCTACGAGCTCACCCCCGAGCAGCTGGACACGGCCATCGCCGGTCTGTCCCCGGCCGTGGGGTGCACCGAGATGGAACACCCCAACCATCACCACTGGGTGGAGGTGTCGGAGCAACTCCGGGATGGTGGTGGTCGGGCCGTGGCGGTGTTCGTCGCGTCGCTGGATGACGCGCCCGTCGACGACCACGACCGCGCGTTCCGCACCACCATCTCCGGTACCGCTGGTGGCTGACCAGGGGTTGTTGGGCGGGTGTGGGGTGTGTGGGCGGGGCCCCGACCCGAGGCGCCCCACCAACCCACCCCACTCACTCACGCCACCCCTTCCGGGAGCCGACGTGTTGAGCCGACGCGGTCAGGGGAACGGGTCGGTGATGTGGAGGTCGCGATCAAGAAGGGCGGCGACCTCCGGGCCCTCCCCGGCCTCGACAAGAGCGAGCAGGCCCAGAAGCCGGCCACGGGCCTGGGCGAGCAAGTGGGGCAGATCCCGCAGGGGTATCTCGATGCGCTGTTCTCGGCCCTCCTGGGACAGGTGCACCTTGTCGCCTACGAATTCCTGGTCGACGCCGGGGTCGTGGCCCATCCACACGGGCAGTCGGTCCAGCAGGCCCAGCCAGGTTCGCCGGTACTCCAGGCCGCAGCAGCAGCCCGGGTTCACGCCCGTTCCGGAGGCGTGGACGGTGCGCAGGCCTCCCGGGACGAGGGTCATCTCCTCCGTGAGGAGTTCGCGCAGGCTCTCGACACCGTTGTAGTCGGTCCATTCGCGCAGAAAGATGGTCAGCTCGGCGGGGGAGAGGTCACCGGACAGCGGTAGGAAGGCTCCGTCAGGGAGCTCCAAGACCGGCTCGACGCGGATCATCTCGTGATCAGGGCGTGGATGTGGTCGGCCGCGTTCCGGGCGCCGTCGGTGTGGGCGAGGTGCTCGCGCAGGTCCTGGGCGCGGGCGCGCAGGGCCGGGTCGTGCAGGACCGCTTCGAAGGCGCGGCGGAGGGACTCTCCGTGGGCTTGTCGGGGGCTGAGCCCCACGGCGTTGCCGAAGCGTACACATTCGTCGACGTTCCAGCGTTGTTCGAACTGCAGGCCGATACCCACGAACGGTTTTCCGGAGGCGGCGGCGGTCTGCACGGTGCCCTCGCCGCCGTGGATGACGGAGACGTCGATCAGGTCGTCGAGCCGATGCGCCGGGAGCAGGTCGAACACGTGCACGTGCTCTCCGAGTTCCGGGTGGTCGTCGGGGACCAGGTAGCGGGCGACCGGGGCCAGGACGGTGACGGGCAGACGGGACAGCTCACGCAGGACGCGAAGGACGATGTCCCGGTTCGCCGAGCTGCCCATGGCGAAGTACACCACCGGGCGTTGACTCTTGCGGGCCTTGCGCACCAGGTGTGGCACCTCGGGCGGGAGTTCGTGGTCCAGGTGGGCGTAGACCGGCCCGACCCAGCGGTAGTTCGGCGGCAACAGGTAGGGGCGCAGCCGGATGGAGGCGACGAGGTTGAGGTCGCCGTCCAGCGCGTCGACGGTGCGCCGGGGCAGGCGCACGCCGTTCTCCTGGGCGATCCGGACCCAACCCCGGGGTTTGAGGGTGGTGTGCCGGGCGGTCTCGCGCAGGAGCCGGGCCGCGGTGGTGTTGACGGCGCGGGCGAGGCGACCGTGCCCCTGGACGACGGGCAGCGCGGAGGTTTGGCGCAGGTGCGGCCAGGAGTA
Source organism: Nocardiopsis sp. NPDC055551 (assembly GCF_053619415.1). Classification (NCBI taxonomy): domain Bacteria; kingdom Bacillati; phylum Actinomycetota; class Actinomycetes; order Streptosporangiales; family Nocardiopsidaceae; genus Nocardiopsis; species Nocardiopsis sp. NPDC055551. Next base: position 269,346 of record NZ_JBSHJJ010000006.1, read on the forward strand.
CGCGAACGGTTTGACGTAGACCAGGGGGACGCCGTCGGCGCGCGCGGACACGAACTGGCTGAGGGTACTGCCGATGACGGTCGCGGCCGGGCGCAGCAGGGCGTTGAGGGCGCGTTCGCTCTCCACCCGCTCCCGGAACATCTCGGGGGTGAAGGGGTGTTCGAGCCCGGCGCCCTGGTCGAAGCGGATCGCCTGGTCGGCCTGTTCCTCGCTGAGCGGGGGAGTGAGCGCGTGGTACTCGAACCCCGCCTCCTCGATCAGCCCCGCGTAGCGCTCGGAGTAACCGGCGAAGACGCACTCGTACCGGTCCCGCAGTCGACGGGCCACCTCGATCGCCCGCGTGGTCTCGGCGAGGTTGAAGGTCTCCGGGGCGAACAGGACCGTGTTCACGGCGGAACTCCTTGTCTGGAAGGGCCTCTAGGCAACGTAGTCGCCCGGTCCGCGACACGGCAACGTTGTCCACAGGCTCGGAGCGAGAACTTCTGGAAAGTCCTAACCTGGCGGGGCAGCGCAGTACACCGAACTGGGGGAAACGATGTCGGGACGTCAGGGGAACGGTCACCGAGGTGGCGGTGGCGGTGGCCGTGGGGGTGGTGGCCGCAGGCCCGAACCCGAACCCATCCGCGGCGTGCGCGACGACGCCCGTCTGTCCCAGGAACTGCTGAGGATGGACGGCGCCTCCTACGGGCGCTACAAGTCCCTCAAGGGCGACTGGGACTTCGGCGACTTCACCCTGACCGTGGAGCGGGTCCAGGCCGACCCGTTCGCCCCACCCTCGCGGGTGCGCATCCTCCGTCCCGACGCCGGGATCCCGAGCGGCGCCTACGCCGATCCGGTGCGCCGCCGGGCCACCGCCGACTTCCTCGGCCGGTTGGCCCGCCGCCGACTCAAGGGGTCGCTGCTGCGGATCGACACCGGGGGTCAGGAGGTCATCGCGCGTTCGTCCTGCCAGGTGGGCGCGGACGGTTCACTGGACCTGCGGATCGGCCTGGACCTGCCCGGGCACGGGCGGCGCATCGACGGCCGTACCGCCGAACGCGAGCTGTGCCGCACCGTCCCCGAGCTGGTCGACGACCTGGACTGGGAGGAGATCGACCAGGACGCCGCCCGTGCCTTCGCCGACAGTGTGGCCGACACCGTCGCGCTGCGCGCCTCTCTGGCCGAGCGCGGACTGGTGGCGTTCGTCGCCGACGGGGCGATCCTGCCCCGCCTCAGTGGGATCAGCGACGAACCCATGCGCGGCGAGGGCGTGGTCCCCTTCACCTCCCCGGACTCCCTACGGGTGAGCGTGGACCTGCCACACCGGGGCACGGTGACCGGGATGGGGGTGTCCGAGGGCATCACGCTGATCGTGGGCGGCGGCTTCCACGGCAAGTCGACCCTGCTGCACGCCCTGGAGCGCGGGGTGTACGACCACGTACCCGAGGACGGCCGGGAACTGGTGGTGACCAGGGACGACGCGGTGAAGATCCGCGCCGAGGAGGGTCGCCGGGTGGAGCGGGTGGACGTCAGCCCGTTCGTGCGCAACCTGCCCACCGGGGCGGACACCCGTGACTTCCGCACCGAGAACGCCTCCGGCTCCACCTCGCAGGCGGCCAACATCTGTGAGGCGGTGGAGATCGGCGCGCGCACCCTGCTGGTGGACGAGGACTCCACCGCCACCAACCTGATGATCCGAGACGAACGCATGCAGTCCCTGGTGCACGGAGACCGCGAACCCCTGGTGCCCTTCGTCGACCTGGTGCGCCCGCTGCGCCGAGAGCACGGGGTCTCGACCGTGTTGGTCATGGGCGGCAGCGGCGACTACTTCGACGTGGCCGACCACGTGATCATGTTGGACGCCTACCACCCGCACGACGTGACCGAACGTGCCCGGGACCTGGCCCGGGATCGTACCGACGCGGAGTTCGCGCTGCCACGCGCCCGCATCGTGGACCGCGCGTCGGTGGACGATCGCACCGACCGGGGGCGGTCCAAGCTCAAGCGACGCGACATGGACGTGCTGGTGTTCGGCGAGAGCGACATCGACGTGCGCGCGGTGGAGCAGTTCGTCGACGCCGGGCAGATCACCGGAGCGGGGCTGGCGTTGCGCGCCCTGGTGGCCGGTGGCCACCTGGACGGTGGGAGGACCCTGGCCGAGGCCCTGGACTCCCTGGAGGAGGGTCTGGCCGAGCGGGGCGTGACCCTGCTCGGTGAGGACTTCGCCGGGGACTACGCGCTGCCGCGCAGGCAGGAGATCGCAGCCGTCCTCAACCGGTTGCGGAGCATGCGGGTGGCCGAACAACGCTGAGTTCGCGCCGGGACCCGCCCGTGGGGTGGCCGCGGTGTGTCCGTGGTCACCCGGAGGGGGTCGAGGCCGGTCGTTGGTCGGGGCGGGTCGGTATTGTGGAAACGCAGGGTGCGGTAGCCCCGAAGGACATCGAAACGGAACATCTCGGACCGATGTCGGTGTGAGTGCCGTCCTGCGTTCCCGACCCCTTTGGAGACGAGAATCCGGTGCGTGACCCCGCAGATCTGTACCAACTCCATCCCGGTTTCGACGACGTCGCCGGGCAGGCGATGCTGGTCTGTTTGGACGGCTTCGTCGACGCCGGACACGCGGGACGTCAGATGGCCGAGTTGCTCTTCGAACGGTTCTCCGCCGAGGAGATCGCGACCTTCGACACCGACCGGCTCGTGGACTACCGCGACCGTCGCCCATCGATGACGTTCCGTGAGAACACCTGGATCGACTACACGGCGCCCAAACTGGCCCTGTACCGGATGCACGACGACGAGGGCGCGCCCTTCCTCGTCCTGCACGGCCCCGAGCCGGACCGTGAGTGGGAGCTGTTCGTCGCCGCCGTCCAGCGGCTGGTCGACCGTTTCACCGTCTCGCTGTCCGTCAGCACCCATGGGATCCCCATGGCGGTTCCGCACACCCGCCCGGTGACGGTCACCCCGCACTCCACCCGCCCCGAACTGGTCGCCGGTCACACACCCTGGATCGGTCGGGTCGAGGTGCCCGGCAGCGCCGTGTCGCTGCTGGAGTTCCGCCTGGGCGAGAGCGGCCACGACTTCATCGGCTACGCCGTCCACGTACCCAGTTACCTGTCCCAGTCCCAGTACCCGCGCGCGGCCATCGCGGCCCTGGGCTACGTCACCGGGGCCACCGGACTGGCCGTGTCCACCACCGAGGTGGAGGAGACGGCGGCCACCACCGATGTGGAGATCGCCGAGCAGGTAGCGTCCTCCGAGGAGATCCAGCGTGTGGTCACCAACCTGGAACGCCAGTACGACGACATCATGTCCTCGCGCTCCGAGGGCGACACCCCGGGCTCCCCGCTGGGCGAGGACGAAGTAGGCCTGCCCACCGCCGACGAACTCGGCGCGGAACTCGAACGCTTCCTCGCAGAGCGCGAGGGCGACGGAAACGGATAGCCGTGTTCTACCAGATCCTCTTCAGCTCGGTCCTTCGGCACATGGACGCCGAGAGGGCCCACAAGCTGAGTTTCGCCGCACTGCGCGGAGTCACCGCGATCCCCGGCGTGGCCGAGACCCTGACCCGGGTCCTGGGGCCGCGCGAGCCCGAGCTGACCGTGCACGCCCTGGGCCGGGACTTCCCCGGCCCCCTGGGCATGGCCGCCGGGTTCGACAAGAACGCGGAGAGCCCACGCGGCCTGGCCGCGCTCGGCTTCGGCTACGTGGAGGTGGGCACCGTCACCGCCCACCCGCAGCCCGGCAACCCACGGCCCCGCCTGTTCCGCCTGGTCGAGGACCGCGCCATCGTGAACCGGATGGGCTTCAACAACGAGGGTTCGGCCCTGGTCGCCGAGCGGCTGCACCACGAGCAGGCCCGTCTGGAGCGCCAGGCAGGCCGCGCAGGTCGGGAACGTCCCCTGCTCGGGGTCAACATCGGCAAGACCAAGGTCACCCCGGAGGCCGAGGCTCCCGCCGACTACGCGCTCAGCGCCCTACGACTGGCCCGCTACGCCGACTACATGGTCGTCAACGTCAGCTCGCCCAACACTCCCGGCCTGCGCAACCTCCAGGGCGTGGAACAGCTGCGCCCCCTGCTGGCCGCGGTCCGCGCGGCGTTGGTCGAGGCCGGCCGCCCCACGCTGCCGCTGCTGGTCAAGATCGCCCCCGACCTGGCGGACGAGGACGTCGACGCCGTCGCCGACCTGGCCCTGGCCGAGGGCCTGGACGGGATCATCGCCACCAACACCACCATCTCCCGGGAGGGGCTGGACGCCCCGGAGGAGCGGGTGACGGAGGCCGGCGCCGGCGGCCTGTCCGGTGCCCCGCTCAAGACGCGTTCCCTGGAGGTGCTGCGCCGGCTGCGCGCCAAGGTCGGCGACCGCGTCACCCTGGTGGCCGTCGGCGGTATCGAGACCCCTGAGGACGCCTGGGCGCGCATCCGCGCCGGGGCGACCCTGGTGCAGGGCTACACCGGTCTGATCTATGGCGGTCCGCTGTGGCCGCGCGGCATCCACCGTGGGCTGGCCCGCCTGGTGCGTGCCGCCGGTTACCGGTCGATCCAGGAGGCCGTGGGTGTGGACGCCCCGGCCCCCGCCCTGAAGGTGGTCCCGGAGACCACCGAGGCCGGCTGACGCCCGGGACGGCGACCGGTCACCAGTCGCCGTCCCAGTCCTCGGGGAAGCTGTAGCCGGGTTCGGGGTGGCCCATCGCCTGGGTCGAGGTGACGAACACGTAGTCCAGTCCCCGCAGGCGTTCGATGATCTCGGGGACGGCCGCCAGCGTCTCGGGCAGCGGGTCGTGCATCAGTACCACCGCGCCCGGCTCGACCCGGCCGATCACGTTCTCCACGATCTCGTCGCGCTTCAGGTCCTCCCAGTCCTGGCTGTCCACCGTCCACATGGTCTCCACCAGCTCCTGCTCGGCGATGGCCCCGTGCACGTCCTCGTCGGTGGCGCCGAACGGTGGCCGGAACAGCTCCACCGTGTGCCCGGTCTGCCTGCGGATCATCGCTCCCACCGCCGCGACCTGGGCGGGCAGTTCCTCGGCTTCCATCCGGTTCATCGGGTCGTGCACGTCGCCGTGGCTCGCGATCTCGTGGCCCTCGGCGTAGGCGCGACGCAGTACCCCCGGCCGGGTGAGGGTGGGGCCTCCGTTCAGGAAGAACGACGCGGTGACCTCTTCCTCGGCCAGGATGTCCAACAGGTGTGGTGTGGCCTCTACCGGACCGTCGTCGAAGGTCAGCGCCACGCAACGCGTTTCGCCGTCGTAGCAGTCCACGTCCGGGACATGGGGGACGAACACCCCGGGCGGCGGTGGGTCCTGCGCGTCGTCGTCCTCGGCGGTGGGCAGCGTCAGATCGGTCTCGTCCACAAGGGAGGCCTCCCTGGCCCGCTCGCCCAGGTCGGACAGGAGCGGCGCGGCGGTCTCGTGGTCGACCACCACGACCTTGCGGCCGAACTCGGCGGAGGGCACGTGTCCCTCCTCCACGGGTGACAGGTGCCCGTCGTCGAACTCCACCACCAGGTCGCCGTCGCCGTTGAAACCGATGGAGTCGTAGGTGCGCAGGACGGGGAACAGGGAGTCGGGGTCGACCTCCACGTCCTCGGAGAGGTCTTCGCGGACGATGTCGTTGAGCGCGTCCAGCTCCTCCTGCCCGGCGAGCAGCTCGGTGGAGTAGGCGGTGTGCCGGGTGGTCCCGTCGTACCAGTAGGTGGAATAGCCCTCGCGAAGGCCGTGCATGTCCTCCTCGGTGCGCAGGAGTCGCACCCCGAGCACTCCGTCGGCGGCGGCCACCAGCTCCCAGTCGATGTCCAGGCTCACCGGGTCGCGGGTTCCCGCGCGAAAGTCCTGGACCTCGTCGTCGGCTCGGGCCGCGAGGGTCTCGGTGAAGGGCTCGGCGTTCGCGAACTCGGGGAGGGAGACCGCGACCTCGGCCTCCGGGACGTGGTGGTGATCCTCGTACCCCTCCGCGCCGGTCGTCCGTTCCCGGACGCCGTCACCGATCTCCGCGGACAGGACTCCGATCGACTCGGGGTCGCCGCCGCCCGCCGGGTCCTGCGTACACGCGGCGAGGGGGAGGGCCAGGGCGACCATCAGGGATCCGGGCCAGAGCCGTCCCCCACCGCTCCCACGACGTCGGGCGGTGGTGTGTCCCGGTGCGTTCTCGCTCGACGACAAACCCGGCTCCCTCTCCCTGAAAGCGGATGCTCCCGCACCTGATGGGAGCAACATAGGGGAGAAGAACGCCGGGCCCGGGGCGCTGTCCACATGTGGACAGCGCCCCGGGCCCGGTAATCCCAGGATCCCCGTCAGCCGTCCTCGGCGGCCCCCTGGGCCCCCTCGGACTCCTCGTCCTCGGGCTCCTCCGGAACCCCGTCGACGTAGCTGCGACCCGGCTCCGGGGTGCCGAGCAACTGCGAGACCGTCACCATGGTGTAGCCCTGCTCGTCCAGCTCACGGACGATCTCGCGGGACGCGTCGATGGTGGTGTCGTGGATGTCGTGCATCAGGATGATCGCCCCGTCCGAGGCGCCGTCCACGGCCCGGTCGGCGACCACACCGGCCTTGCGGTCCTTCCAGTCGTTGGTGTCCACGCTCCACAGGATCTGGGCCATGCCCATCTCCTCGGTGACCTGGGCGACGGTGTCGTTGGTGGAACCGTAGGGCGGACGCATCAGGTCCATCGTGTATCCGGTCTCCCGGTACACCAGCGCCTGGACCGGGTCCAGGTCCGCGCGCACGCCTCCGGCGCCGAGCGTGGCCAGGTCGGGGTGGGCCAGGGTGTGGTTGGCCAGTTCGTGGCCCTCCGCGTAGGTGCGGCGCACCGTGAACGGGTCCTCCATCACCGGGTGGCCGGTGACGAAGAAGGTCGCCTTGGCGTCGTGCTCGGCGAGTGTGTCCAGCAGCTCCGAGGTCCGGCCGCCGGGGCCGTCGTCGTAGGTCAGCGCCACGCAGCGCGTCTCGGGGTCGGTGCAGTCGATCCCGTCGTCGACGGGGGAGATCTCACCGGGGGAGGCGACGCCGGTGCCATCCTTCTCCGCCTCGGGGGCCGCGGCCACGGTGAACTCCTCGACGCCCTTGGTCGCGGCGTCGCGCGCCCGCACCCCGAACTCCGACAGCAGTTCCTCGGCCTCGTCGCGTTCGATCACGACGCCGACGCGACCCTCGGAGGTGGGCGCGACCTGTCCATCGTCGAACTCCACGATCAGGTCGCCCTCGGGGCTGAACGCGAGGGAGTCGTAAAGGCCGCTGATCGGGTACAGGGACACCGCCGCCACGGTGTCCGGGACCTCTTCGAGTACGCGGTCGTTGAGCGCGGCCAGCTCGTCCTGTCCGGCGAGCAGGCCGCTGGAACCGTGCACCGAGCCGTCGTCGGTCTCGTACCAGTAGGTGCTGTGACCGACGCGGGTCTCCTCCGAGTCGGTCTCGGTGGTGGTGATCCGCACGCCCACGACCCCGTCACCGGCGGCGGTCAACCGCCACTCGCCCTCGAAGGAGGCCGCGCCGGGGTTGGCGGCGTCGAAGGCGTGCACCTGGTCGGTCAGGGTGCGGTCCAGGAAGTCGGTGAGGGGGTCGGCGTTGGGGATGGCCGGGTAGGCGACGGCCACCTCACTGTCGCCCTCGTAGTCGACCGAGGCCTCCTCGGTGCCGGGGAGCGCGGCCGTGTCCACCACGGTCGTCCCCTCCTCGGAACCTTCCGCCGGAAGGTCGTCGTCGGTGTCCACCGCCACGTTCCGTGTGATGCTCTCGATGACTCCGTCCTCGGGCAGGCCCGGTGGTCGTGTCGCCGACAGCACCAGTCCCAAGAGGACGACCATCGCGATCGCTGCCGTGAGAACGGGGCGGTCGGGGGCCATGCTGGGACCGTCTTGCTGCTTCACCTGGGGGCTCTCCACGCTCATCGTCAGACGAACGTTCGCGAAAGGACGGGGGTCTTTCGCGTAACGCTGGTATCGGGTGTGATGCCGGGCACACGAAATGGGTTCGCTGGTGTGCTCCGGGCCAAGGGGTCACGCCGGGTGCAGGGGCGAAGGGGGTGCTCCCTATACTTGCAGGCGTGGAAGGTACACACTCCCACCATCGACTCCCGGAGCCCGCTCCGGTCGGTCGGAGTGTGTCGAAAGAGGGAACCCGGTGCGAATCCGGGACTGCCCCGCAGCGGTATGTGGGAACGAGCGTCGCCATAAGCACTGGTGATCCGACCGGAAAAGTCGGAAAACCGGGAAGCGGTGATCATTAGGACGACCGGCGCACGACGTCGGAAACGCCCACGAGTCCGAAGACCTGCCTCCACCCGGTGGTGCGCCTGTGCCGCCGGTGGTCCCGCGCCCCGAGGGAGGGCCGAGGTCGTCAGGCACGTGCGCCCCGGGTGAGCCCCTCGTCGTGCCGCGCTCCTCGCCCCGCTCTCGTGGCCGGTACCCGGCTTTCGACGAGGGAGAGAAGCTTCATGGTCAGCAACCCCGCGGCCTCCGGGCCGTCCGTGCGCTCCACGGTCCACGGTTACCCGCGCATCGGCCCCGCCCGCGAACTCAAGCGCGCCAGTGAGTCCTACTGGAAGGGCGACACCACGGCCGCCGAACTCGACGCCGTCGCCGCCGACCTGCGCAAGGGCGTCTACGCCCGACTGCGCGAGGCCGGAGTGGACGACATCCCGTCGAACACCTTCTCCTACTACGACCAGGTGTTGGACACAGCGGTCCTGTTCGACCTCGTGCCCGCCCGTTTCACCTCCCCGGCCCAGGCAGAGGAGCGGGACGAGCAGCTGCGCCGCTACTTCGCCCTCGCCCGCGGCGAGCAGGGCGCGCCGCCGCTGGAGATGACCAAGTGGTTCGACACCAACTACCACTACCTGGTCCCCGAACTCTCCCCGAGCACCCGCCCGCGCCTGGTCGGCGACAAGCCCCTCGCCGAGTTCCGTGAGGCCGCCGAGGCCGGTTTCCAGACCCGCCCGGTCCTGGTCGGTCCGCTGACCTTCCTGCTGCTGGCCAAGGCCGCCGAGGACGCTCCCGAGGGCTGGGAGCCCATCGAGCTCCTCGACCAGCTCCTGGACGCCTACGCCAAGCTCCTGAGCGACCTGTCGGCCGCGGGCGTCACCGAGGTCCAGCTCGACGAGCCGATCCTGGCCACCGACGAGGGTCGCGCCGCCGTCGGCCACCTGGAGCGCGCCTACCAGCGCCTGGGGTCGCTCACCGAGCGTCCCTCGCTCCTGGTGTCCACCTACTTCGGTTCCATCGGCGCCGCCGCCCTGCGCGTGCTCAAGGACTCTCCGGTCGAGGCCGTGGGCCTGGACCTGGTCACCGACTCCGAGGGTGCCTCCGACCTCACCGCCGTCTCGGGGCTGGGCTCCACCCGCCTGGTCGCGGGCGTGGTGGACGGCCGCAACGTCTGGCGCACCGACCTGCCGGCCGCCGTCGCCGAACTGGGCACCCTCCTGGCCCTGACCGACGAGCTCACGGTGAGCACTTCCTGCTCGCTGCTGCACGTGCCCATCGACCTGGACGCCGAGACCTCACTGGCGCCCGAGCTGCGCTCCACCCTGGCCTTCGCCGAGCAGAAGACCAGGGAGGTCGCGCTGCTCGGTCGGGTGCTCTCCGAGGGAGCCGACGCCGACTACCAGGGCGCGTCCGAGCCGCGGGACGCGTCCTTCACCGACGCCCGGGTGCGCGCCCGCCTGGACGCCCTCGGCCCGGACGCCTACGAGCGTCCCCAGGATCGGGACGTGGCCGCCCTGCGACCGCTGACCACGACCACCATCGGCTCCTTCCCGCAGACCGCCGAGCTGCGTCGCGCCCGCGCCGCGCACCGGCGGGGCGAACTGCCCACCGAGGACTACAAGGCGCTCCTGCGCGCGGAGATCGACCGGGTCATCGCGCTCCAGGAGGAGATCGGTCTGGACGTGCTGGTGCACGGCGAACCCGAGCGCAACGACATGGTCCAGTACTTCGCCGAACAGCTGGAGGGCTACGCCACCACCGAGAACGGGTGGGTGCAGTCCTACGGTTCGCGGTGCGTGCGCCCGCCGATCCTGTTCGGGGACGTCTCGCGTCCCGAGCCGATGACGGTGGAGTGGATCACCTACGCCCAGTCGCGCACCGACAAGCCGGTCAAGGGCATGCTGACCGGTCCGGTCACCATGCTCGCCTGGTCGTTCGTGCGTATCGACCAGCCGCTGGGTGAGACCGCCCGCCAGGTGGGTCTGGCGCTGCGCGACGAGGTCGCCGACCTGGAGCGGGCCGGCATCCGGCACATCCAGGTCGACGAGGCGGCTCTGCGCGAGTTGCTTCCGCTGCGCGAGGAACAGCGGGCGGCGTACCTGAAGTGGGCGGTCGACTCGTTCCGACTGGCCACCTCCGGGGTCGCGTCGAGCACGACCATCCACACGCACATGTGCTACTCGGAGTTCAACCAGATCGTCGACGGGATCGAGGCGTTGGACGCCGACGTCACCAGCGTCGAGGCGGCCCGGTCGCGCATGGAGCTCGTGGAGGCCCTGGGCGAGCGCGGTTACAAGCGCGGGATCGGTCCGGGCGTGTACGACATCCACTCGCCGCGGGTGCCCTCGGTCGAGGAGATCGAGGCCTCGCTGCGACTGGCGGTCTCGCACGTGGACGCCGCGAACCTGTGGGCCAACCCCGACTGTGGTCTGAAGACGCGCGGTTACACCGAGACCGAGCAGGCGCTGCGCAACATGGTGGAGGCGGCCCGCCGGGTGCGCGCCGACCTCTGATCCCACCCCGAACGCACGAAAAGGGGGCCGCGGCACGAAGCCGCGGCCCCCTCTCGTCGTTTCTTCCGGGGAGGAGCCGGTGATTTCCTACTCGGCGCCGAGCAGGGCGATCGCCTCTTCGGCGGAGTTGGTGAGCAGGGCCTCGACGTCGTCGACCATCGTCAGGTCGGAGCCCTCGAAGTCCGAGACCTGGTAGGTGATCTCGATGTTCATGTTGGCCGAACGGACCAGCATGATCGCCGTGGGGGCGGGGTCGTCGAGGATGATGTTCTCGGTGATGATGAGGTGCGCCTCATCGCCGAGACCGTCGATCTCCTTCTCCTCCTCCAGGTTCTCCTCCGGGTAGTAGTCGCTACCACCGGTGTAGTTGGCGAGGGAGTCCTGGTAGTCCGACGAGGCGCCCTCGACGGAGTCGCTGCCGGCGTAGGGCGTGGCGTACTCCAACCAGAGGCTGCTGTAGGCGCGCTCCGGGTTGCCCTCGGGGGCGTCACCCGTGGCGGTGCAGCTGGCGCGGTTGTCGGAGACGCTCTTGCTGGGGTCGTCCCGCAGGATGAAGTCCGTGGAGACCTGCTCGGTGATGGCGTCGCAGGGCTCGATGGGCAGCGCGTAGGGCGGCTCCCCGGCGGGCCCGTCACCGCCGCCGGAGTCGGGCTCCTCGGTGTCGTCGTCGACCGGCTCGTCGGTCTCCTCGGTGCCCTGGGTGGTGTCGGGACCGGTGGCGATCTCCTCGCCGCCGGTGTCACGCGTGACGAGCATGACGATCACGGCGATGACGAGCACCACGATGATCGCGCCGCCGCCGATGACCACCCAAAGGCCGGCCTTGCCGCCGCCACCACCGCTCTGGGGCGGCGGGGGCGGGGGGTATCCGCCGGGTCCACCCGGACCGCCGGGGCCACCGTAGGGCGGCTGGCCACCCGCGTACATGCCCTGGTCCTGACCGGGGCCGCCCTGGTAGGGGCCCTGGCCGTAGCCAGGCTGCCCGCCGGTGCCGCCCCCATAGGGGTTCTGCGGAGGCTGGTTGTAAGGTCCGTTTTCGCTCATGGCTCCCCTCGCCCGGTGAAGTGTTGGCCGTGTTCTCTGGGACGCGTGTGCCCATTGGTGGGTTCTCACGAGTTTCCCGTGACGGCCGCCGGCGGATCGCCGGGTGGGTGACGGCACGGGAGACCGTGGGGGAGGAGAGCCCGGGACCAACGCCGGTCCGCGGGCGAGTGCGGTACGGCGAGGAGCGGGAATTCCCCGTGTCGTGAGTGGATGCCCCGACTGCGCGCGGGGTTCTTTCCGACCGCCGAGATGATGCCGAGGGGACGGGCCACGGCGACCGGGGGTCGGGACGACAAGCATCCTAACCGTGACCTTAAGGGGAGCGGCGTAGCGGGCCAGGGGTAACGGGGCGAATCGTCATCGATTCGTTCCGGTCGAGCCACACGTCACCCTTGGCGTGACTTGATCGTGATTATCCTGTGTGGTTTTTCGAGTCGTTTCACCGGTAAAGGGGCCGTCCTTTCCGGCCCTTGGTCCCGAGAGGACGGGTGCGGGGAAGTCGTGTTCGCCGCACCCGCCGGGGATCAGAACATCGAGATGTGCACGTGGTCGAAGTGGTTCTCGGTGATGCTGCCGCGGTCCGACATCGGGCGCCAGTCGGTGTCGCCTCGACGCACGTCCCAGATCTGCTGGCGGTAGATCACGTACATGACCCCGAGGTCGTCGGCGTTGTCCCGGGCCCAGTTCGCGATGTCCCAACCGCGCTCGACCTGGTCCTCCGGGGGCATGGAACCGTTGCCGTCCACCATGAAGTCGCAGGCCCGGCCCTTGGGGTGCTCACCCACGACCCAGCCGCCCACCGCGCGGTAGCAGCCGACACCGCCCACTTCCGACCCGCGCCCGAAGATCTCGATGCCCAGGTCGCGCATCTGCTCGGTGCGCGGAGTGATGTTGTCCGGCGGTCGCATGGGCTGCTCCGGGTGGTCGGCGATGAGCCGGCGGACGTCCATGCGACGATCCTCCAGCTCGTCCATGTCGGCCTCGGCCTCGGCCAAGCGATCCTCGGCGTTCTCTTGGGCGACCTCGTCCCGGGACAGGGCCTGGTCCAGCTGGTCGATCTTGTCCTGGTTGCTGGTGGACAGGTAGTCGATGACGACCGCGCGCTCGATGACCTCGTCGGGCTCGGCCTCGACGAACAGCGACATGGAGGGGTCGATTCCGCCGCTGGTGTAGGTCGCCACCGCCAGGGAACGGACCTGCCCACGGGCGGCCTCCACGTCCTCGCGGGTGGAGTCGGCGCGCGACTGGGCGCGGTCGGCCTCCTCCATCACGTTCTCCATGTCCCGGAGTTCGCCGTTGTACTCCTCGGTGAGGGTCTCGGCGCGCGATTCCAGGGTGCCCATGTCCTCGTTGTCCCGGGGGACCGGCGCGGCCAAGGCGGGCGCGGGCAGGGCGAGGGCTGCCAACAGCGACAGGACCACCGCCGCGGTGCGGCCCGGGGTCGGGTTCGTGCGCACGACCGTCGGAAACGGGCGCGCGCAGTCGGCGATCAGCTCCCGCCAGGTGCGGACGGGAGGATCGGGCGCCCAGAAGTCGGCGTGGTCGGCCACTCGGCTCGGATCGTCTGACTGCAAGGTGTGGTCGCTCCTCGTGCCCACACACGGACCCCATAGCGGGCACGGGGACGCTGTGGACGCAGATGCTCGTCTTTCCCGGACGGGGCGCGGGGCACGTCGTCTTCGCGGGCCGCGCCGCACTCACCCCGCTCGAAGGGGGAAAGGTCACGGGACGGTAATGAGTCTAAGCATTCTCACGGGTCTTCGGGAGGGACGAGGTGATCACATCCCCCAACAAAGCCGTAGGTGTGGTCTAAATAACCATATTCGGGTCAAGGATTTTGCCGAATCGAGGCATCCGAGATGGTTGAGTTGGTGCCGTGATGGCTCCTGAACACTACGAAACGACCCCCGTCACCTTGGCGGACACCACCCGGCGGTGCGTACCTCTGCCCGGTGGTCGCTGTCGTCCGTCCCGTCGTTCCTGAGTCCGAGGGCGAGAACCCGCCCCGTTCGGCGCCACCGCGCCCTCCGACCGCCGCTCCGGCGCGTCGCCGCCGCTCGCCCACCGCGCGCTTCGTACGCTCGGATGCGGGCGTCGACCCCCACGCTGAGTCCGGTCTCCTTCCGCGCCCCCACGCGCGTGGGAGCCGTGACACCACCGCCAGACGTCGATGGGAAAACCGTGATTGACGCAGTGGGTCTCCACAAGACCTACAGGTTGAAGAAACGTCGGATCGAAGCCCTGAAGGGGGTCGATCTGCACGTCGAGTCCGGCGAGATCTACGGGGTCGTGGGCCAAAGCGGTGCGGGTAAGAGCACCCTCCTGCGCTCGGTGAACCTCCTGGAACGCCCAGACGGTGGCACCGTCCGCGTCGGGGACGAGGAACTCACCTCGCTGCGCGGCGCCCGCCTGCGCGAGGCCCGACGCCACATCGGCATGGTGCACCAGCACTTCGCCCTGCTCTCCTCGCGTACGGTCGCCGGCAACGTCGGCTTCCCGCTGGAGGTCACGGGGATGTCCCGCGCCGCGCGCGCCACCCGGGTCGGTGAACTCCTGGAACTGGTCGGCTTGGGCGACAAGGCCCGCGCCTACCCCTCCCAGCTCTCCGGCGGCCAGAAGCAGCGCGTGGGCATCGCCCGCGCCCTGGCCTCCGACCCCAAGGTGTTGCTGAGCGACGAGGCGACCTCCGCCCTGGACCCGGTCACCACCGAGTCCATCCTCGCGCTGCTGCGCCGACTGCGCGACGAACTCGGCCTGACCATCCTGCTCATCACGCACGAGATGGACGTGATCAAGCGGATCTGTGACTCCGCCGCGATCATGGAGGACGGCGAGTTCCGTGAGTCCGGCCGGGTCCTGGACCTGATCGGGACCCCCGGTTCGCTGCTGGCGCGTTCGCTGTTCCCGCTGCCGGAGCACGGGGGGCCGGAGACGGTGTTCATCACCTACCCGCGCTCCTTCGACGAACCGTTCATGTCCGAACTGACCCGTCGGTTCGACGTGGACGTCAACATCCTCGGTGGCGGTGTGGAGCAGGTCGCCGGTCAGTCCGTGGGCCGGCTCAGCGTCGACATGCGTGGAAGCCGTCGTCGTGAGGCACTGACCTACCTGTCCGAGAACGGCCTGCTGGTCGAGGAGGCCGGAAAGTGATCACCAACGAGATCCTCTACCTGGCCCAGGAGGGCAACGCGGTGACCGCGATCACCGACTTCGTCCGGGACTGGCCGAACATGTGGCCGAGCCTGTGGCTGGGAACCATGGACACCGTCTACATGGTGTGGTGGGCCACGGTCTTCAGCGTCCTGTTCGGTCTGCCCCTCGGCGTGCTGCTCGTGGCCACCGACAAGGGCGGCCTCATCCCGGCCCCGGCCGCGCGCGCGGTGCTCAGCGCCATCGTCAACATCGGCCGTTCGCTGCCGTTCATCGTGTTGATGGTGGCGGTGCTGACGCTGACCCGCTTCCTGGTGGGCACCACGCTCGGCCCGACTGCCGCCATCGTGCCGCTCAGCATCGGCGCCATCCCGTTCTTCGCGCGCCTGGTGGAGACCGCGCTGCGCGAGGTGGATCGGGGCGTCGTCGAGGCCGCGCACGCCATGGGCACGCGCAAGTTCACCATCGTGGGCAAGGTGCTGCTGCCCGAGGCCATGCCCGGGCTCATCGCCGGCCTGGTGATGACCGTGGTCACGCTCATCTCCTACTCGGCGATGGCCGGCGCCATCGGCGGAGGCGGTCTGGGAGACCTCGCCATTCGTGAGGGCTACCAGCGCTTCAACGACCACTACCTGTGGGCGACCGTGATCCTGCTCGTGGTGATCGTGCAGGTCGCGCAGAGCCTGGGCGACCTGTTGGTGCGCCGACTGTCCAGGCGCTGACGCGTCCCTCTCGATCCCGCCCCCCGTGATTCCCCCCGAGTCGTCCGGTACCAACGGCAAGGAGACAACCATGACCAGGAGAGCGAACGTACTGCGGGGCGCCGCGGTGTTCGGCGCCGCGACCGTGCTGCTGGCGGGG
This sequence comes from Nocardiopsis sp. NPDC055551, assembly GCF_053619415.1. Taxonomy (NCBI): domain Bacteria; kingdom Bacillati; phylum Actinomycetota; class Actinomycetes; order Streptosporangiales; family Nocardiopsidaceae; genus Nocardiopsis; species Nocardiopsis sp. NPDC055551. The sequence continues at coordinate 285,088 of NZ_JBSHJJ010000006.1, forward strand.
TGCGGGAGCCCGAGTGAGCGGGCCGACGAGGGTGGTGGCGACGACGACGTGGTGACCCTGAAGGTGGGGGCCACACCGATGCCGCACGCGGAGATCCTGGAGTTCGTGAACGATGAGCTGGCGGCCGACGCGGGCCTGGCCATCGAGGTGGTCGAGTACACCGACTACAACCAGCCCAACGCCGCCCTCGTCGAGGGAGAGCTGGACGCGAACTACTACCAGACGGTCCCGTTCCTGGAGGAGTACCAACAGGGCAACACCGACGCCGACCTGGAGTACGTGAGCAACGTGCACCTGGAGGCCTTCGGTCTGTACTCGCAGGAGTTCTCCGACCTGGAGGAGCTCCCCGAGGGCGCGGAGATCGGGGTGCCCAACGACGTGTCCAACATGGGCCGGGCGCTGAACCTGCTCGATGCGAACGACGTGATCACCCTGTCCGAGGGCGCCGGGGACAACGCGGCGGAGTCCGACATCGAGGAGAACCCGCTCGACATCACCCTCACCCCGGTGGAGGCCGCGCAGCTGCCGCGTTCCCTGGAGGACCTGGACGCGGCCGTGGTCAACGGCAACTACGCGCTGGAGGCCGACCTGGCCGAGAACGCGAACGTGATGGCCTGGGAGGAGACCGAGGGCAGTGTGTACGGCAACGGTCTGGTGGTACGCACGGAGGACGCCGAGTCCGAGGAGATCGAGCGGCTCGACGAGCTGCTGCACAGCCCGGAGGTGAGCGACTTCATGGAGGAGCGCTGGCAGGGCGTGGTCATCCCCATGGGCGGGATGCGGGACGACGACGAAGACTAGGGGACCAGAGGTCTCGTGTTCGGGCGTCGAAGGCGGATCCGCCTTCGACGCCCGAGCCATGTCGGTAACGGTTGGGTTTCGGGGGCCTACTGGCGAGTTGACTTGACCCGTGGCTTCTGCTTCCGTTATGGGAGCGCTCCCAAGCTGATTTCGCTCGTCATGGAAGGTGCGTAACAAAGCAGTGAGTAACCCGAACGATTTCCCCGAGGGCTTCCTCTGGGGGGCGGCCACCGCCTCTTTCCAGATCGAGGGCGCCACCACCGCCGACGGCCGAGGCCGCAGTATCTGGGACACCTTCGCCGAGACCCCGGGCAAGGTGCTCAACGGGGACACCGGTGACCCCGCGGACGACCACTACAACCGTTACACCGAGGACATCGCGCTCATGAAGCGCCTCAACCTCGGCTCCTACCGCTTCTCCGTCGCCTGGCCGAGGATCCTGCCCGAGGGCGGTGGCAAGGTGAACCAGGCGGGCATCGACTTCTACGACCGCCTCGTCGACGGTCTCCTCGAAGCCGGCATCCAGCCCTGGGCCACGCTTTACCACTGGGACCTGCCCCAGCCCTTGGAGGACGCGGGCGGCTGGCCCGAACGTGACACCGCGTTGCGCTTCGCCGACTACGCCAAGGTCGTCGCCGACGCCCTCGGCGACCGGGTCTCCCACTGGATGACCATCAACGAACCCTGGTGCTCGGCCTTCCTGGGCTACCACAACGGCCACCACGCCCCCGGACACCGGGACGCGGAGAAGGCCCTGGCCGCCACCCACCACCTGCTCCTCGGCCACGGCCTGGCGGTCGAGGCGATCCGCTCCACGGGTCACCCGGCCACCGTGGGCCTGGCCCACAACCAGGCGGTCATCCGACCGCACGGGGCCAACGCCGCCGACACCCGGGCCGCCCGACGGGCCGACGGCGTGCGCAACCGCATCTTCACCGACCCCCTGTTCAAGGGCGCCTACCCGGCGGACGTCCTGGAGGACCTCGCCGACATCAGCGACTTCTCCTTCGTCAAGGAGGGGGACCTGGCCACCATCTCCGCCCCCCTGGACTTCCTGGGGGTCAACTACTACTCGCCCGAGTTCGTCGCGGGTTCGGCCAAGGGCCTCGACCCGGCCCTGGTCAGCGGCGAGGGCGAGGCCTGGCTGGGCGCCGACCCCGAGGAGGTGCACGTCTCCCAGGGGCTGCCCGTCACCCACATGGGATGGGAGATCGACCCCAGCGGCCTGTTCGACGTCCTCCAACGACTGGCGGGCGACAGCGGCGGCATCGACCTGTACGTGACCGAGAACGGCTGCGCCTTCGAGGACACCGTGGTCGACGGCGCCGTCCACGACGTGGATCGCACCGACTACTACGAGGGTCACCTGCGGGCCGCCAAGGAGGCGATCCACGCCGGGATCCCCCTGCGCGGCTACTTCGCGTGGTCCCTACTGGATAATTTCGAATGGGCGTGGGGGTACTCCCGCCGATTCGGCATCGTGCACGTGAACTACGAGACGCAGGAGCGCATCGTCAAGGACACGGGCCACTGGTACGCCGAACTGGCCAGGACCGGGAGGTTCCCCACACGGTGAACCACGAGAGTTCGTGGGGTGTCCCTCCGGGGCATCCCACGCGCTCCGGGACGGGTTCGGCCCCGGGCACGGGACCGAACCCGTCCACGCCCGCCGTCCGGAAGGTCCGGTCGGATCGGTAGAGAACGCGCAAGGAGCCTCGAAGTGGCCAAGAGCGGCGGTCGACAGCGACCGACCCTGGAAATGGTGGCGCAGCGGGCCGGGGTCGGCCGGGGGACCGTATCCCGGGTGATCAACGGATCCTCACAGGTCAGCCCTCGTACCCGCGAGGCGGTCCACGACGCGATCTCGGAACTGGGCTACAGCCCCAACCATGCCGCGCGCACCCTGGTCACCCGACGCACCGACATGGTCGCGTTGGTCGTCTCGGAGTCCAGGGACCGACTGTTCGAAGACCCGTTCTTCGCCGACATCATCCGCGGCGTGAGTTCGGTGCTGCACGAACGCGACCTGCAGTTGATGCTCACCACCGCCCGGGGCGACGCCGAGCACAAGCGGGTGGGCGAGTACCTCAGCGGCTCGCACGTGGACGGCGCCATGCTCGTCTCCCTGCACCGGGACGACCCCCTCACCTCTCGGCTGGCCGACTCCGGCGTGCCGGTCGTGCACGGAGGCCGGCCCTACTCCGAGGCGGTGCCCGCGCGCTTCTTCGTGGACATCGACAACGTGGAGGGCGGGCGTATGGCCACGCGCCGGCTGCTGGAGACCGGACACGAACGCGTGGGGACCATCACCGGCCCCCAGGACATGAACGCCGGCATCAGCCGTCTGCGGGGCTTCCGGGAGGCCATGGCCGAGAGCGGCCGTGAGGTCGATCCGAACCTGGTGGTGCAGGGCGACTTCAGCGTCGATGGTGGGGCCGTGGCCATGGCGGAGATGCTCGACCAGGGCGGGAACCCGGACGCCCTGTTCGTGGCCTCGGACATGATGGCCATCGGCGCCATCCGTACCCTGCGCGAGCGCGGCCTGAGCGTGCCCGAGGACGTGGCCCTGGTCGGGTTCGACGACAGCATCATGGCCCAGCACAGCACCCCGGCGCTGACCACGGTCCACCAACCCACCGTCCAGATGGGTCAGGAGATGGCCCGACTCCTCGTGGACGTGGCCATCCCACGTGCCGCCGACTCCGAACGGGTCACGCTGGAGACCCACCTGGTGGTTCGCGAGTCGGCCTGAACCGGGGTCCGGATCGGTACGAGAACCCCGACAACGCCGCTGACCCGGACTTTCGTCCCTTTCGTCCCTCTGGACTCGCCGGTCCGGCCTGTGCGAGGCTGGTCCAGGTTTCGGGACGGTGGGAGCGCATGGATTCGACGGGGGAGCCCACCCACGCCCGATGCGCCATCGCCGGGTGCGGTTGGTGCGATCGGGACGGGCTGGAATGCCGGTACTGCCGTGGCACCGGATGGTGGCGGCCGGAACGGCCGTATCGGGAGCTCAGCGGTGTGATCGTCTGGTCGCGGATCGACGAGCCCTGTCGGGGCTGCGCCGGGACCGGCAAGGAACACGGCCCGGTGGTCGCCACCTGAGGGCGCGGTGGGACCATGGCCGCGTGGGATGGACGACCGCGGGGACCGACCTCGCGAGGAGCCTGACCAGCACGGGGAGTGGGCGCATTGCGTTGGGTCACCTATCTGTCGCCGAGCGGCGGCGGTACCCGAGTGGGCGCGCTCGACGACGGCGACGTGATGGGCAGCCCCGACGAGGGCGCCCTGGACCGGCTGTTGGAAGGCGGTCCGGCGGTCCTGGAGGCCGCACACGAGCGCGCCGTGGAGCACGCCATCGAGATCATCGTGGAACCGGAGACGCGAATGTGCGCCCCGGTCGCGCCCACCGCCCTGGTCCCGGTCCGGATCGGCGACCGCGAGCTGGAGATCCACCCTGAGATGGTGCGCGGCGTCGACGACGCCGTGCTCTCCGAGGCCCGCACCGCCTGTGTCGGCGTGGCCGCGCTCACCGTGGGCCGGGGCGAGGCCTTGGCCTACACGCCCGCGTGCCTGTGGCTGGACGCCACCGGGGACGCGGTGCAACTGATGTTGGGCCCGGTCCTGACCACCGCCGACGAGATCGTCGGTGGCACGGTGGAGATCGCCACCTCGGTGGAGGACGAGGAGAACGGCCGCGGCCTGGTCGACCTGGAGGACGAGGGGCTCGCCCATGGTCCCGGTCGGGTGCGGGCGCTGCTCACCGTCGTCACACCGGCTCTGGAGGTCGACGACGAGCTGTTCGTCGACGTGGGCGAGCTCGGCACCTTCGAGGTCAGGGTCGGCTCCCAGGTCTGACCGAGGGGTCAGGGCGTGTACTCCCAATGCCAGGGCTCGAACCCACCGCGCGCCCAGTCGGGGTTGTCCCATCCGTGCTCGGGGGCGTGTTCGAGCATCCAGCGATGCTCGACGGTCTCGGGTTCGTTGACGCCCCCGCACAGGTCCACGGCCATGCCCATCCCGTGCGCGCTGGTCCCGGGGTGGGCCGCCATGCCGGGCAGCATCTCCTCGAAGAGTCGCACCTGCTCGTGGTAGGGCCGGTAGGAGTCGGTCACGCACATCGGGCGGCCGAACTCGGACCGGTAGGCGCCGTCCAGTTCGATGAAGGCCTCCGCTGCGTCGGAGCGCAGGCTCTCCCCGGTCTGGGGGAGCGGGCACAGCATCGTGTCCGGGACATGACCGTTCGCCGGCCCGGTGGTGTCGCCGGGATCGCAGGCGCCCTCGCAGGCCGGCGGGGTCCCGTCACGGCGCCCCTTCTCGCCCGAGCCCCGCCCGTCGTCGGACGCGGCCAGGGCCTCCTCCAGCTCCGTCTGCTGTTCGAGTAGATCCCGAGCGCGCTCCTCCTGCCTCTCGATCGCCTCCTCGGCCTCCTTGCGGGCCTCGTCGGCGGCGTCGGTCGCCTCGGCCTGTTCCTCCTCAGCGGTACCGGCGGCCTCGGCCAGAGTGGTGGCGGCGACCTTGGCGGCCTCCGACCGGCTCACGTCGGCGGAGCGGTGCTCGCCCAGGAGGGTGAGGTAGGCGCCGCGTTCCAGGAGCCCCACGGGACCTTCGGGGCCGGCCCAGGCGCGGGTGATGCTCAGGTCGGCCCCCTTGTAGGCGCCGGCGGCCTGGCGGGCGGCGCCCAGGCGTCGGTCGTCGTGGCGCTCCGCCGCGGTTCGCGAACGTCGGTCGGCGGCCCTTCGTGTTTCGGTGGCCTCCTCCAGCCGCCCGGCCTCCTCCCTGTAGAGGTCGATCTTCTCCGTGGCCTCGTCTCGGAGGGTGGCCACCTCCGATCGGGCGGTGGCGAGTTCGACGCGCAGCGTCCGGAGCTCGTCGGCGGGCTCGGCCACGGCGGGGGCGGCGAGGGAGAGCGCGCACAGCAGGGTGACGCTCAACGGGAGCAGGCCTATGACCGAAATATGTTCGAGTGTGCCGGCCCGATCCGATTCCATAGTAGAGCCCAGAGTGCCAGAAGCATCACTCTGAGTGTTCGCATTTGAGCGTCGTGTGGTGCGCATTCCCGAAAACTCCCCCGGACCTGCATATGTGTCCTGTCAGGATGTCACGAGTCGTCGCTCTTGGTAATGGAGTGGGGGTGTGTCCAAATAGTTACCTCAATGTCTGAGGTGGTTTCGGTCTCCCCGTCTGACCTGGGTGATTGGTCATAATGTGGACGTAGGGGGCATTATGTCCCTGGGTGAACGATGATGATCTTGCGGATCGGCACCAAACGACCGAAGCGAGTGCTTCGCGCCCATTGATACGCTATCCACCGCACGCGCACCTCGAAGTTTCTAGGTGCGCGGCTCCTCTCCTCCCAGGCGAGTCCGGCGGACAGTCTTCACATCTCCCCACACTCCCACCGTTTTCTCTATCTGGTGGACCACGTGGTCTCAACCGATTTTCCGGTCCGGAGCGGTCCAACCCCTGGGTTCAACAGCCGTTCGAGGCGGTGACACGAAAGGTTGCGAGGGTCCGTGTCGACACGAGCGACGAAAAGCGGGGCCGGCGCGCAGAGCGAGGCCGCGCAGGCCGACAGCGCCGATGCCAAGCCCCGGCGCAGAGCCAATTGGTGGCGGCCACGTAACTGGCGGGTGCGCTCCCGACTGGTGGCCCTCATCGTCATTCCCACCGCCGTGGCGCTCGCGCTCGGTGGTCTGAGGGTTTACGAGGCCTCGGTCTCGACCGTCACCCACGCGCACATCGAGGACAGAGCCGAGGTCGGCGTCCTCATCGTGGAGTTGGCCAACCAACTGGGCCGTGAGCGCACGGCCAGCGCGGTCTACATCTCCGACAGTGCGGACCCGAGCAATCGTTCGGACTCCCTCCGTCAGGAACTGGACGAAGAGCGGGACTCCTCCCGCGACCTCCAGAGCACACTGACCGCTCGCCTGGACGACATGGGCGAGATGGACGGGGACCTGGCCCAAGGCCGGCTCTCCACGATGCGCAGTCAGCTCGCCACTCTCGAAGCCCTGCGCACCGAGGTGGACGAGACCCGCATCACGGTCCTTCCGGTGGTCACCAAGTACCGCACCATCGTCCGGTCCCTCGCGGACTTCAACCAGACGATCGCGGACGAGACCAACGACACCGACCTGCGAGAGAGCGTCCGCGCCCTCACCGCGCTGTCGAACGCGCGAGACCAGCTCTCCTACGAGACGGCGCTCATGGGTCACTCCCTGGCGCGGAACTCGATGACCGGCGGTATCTCCGAGGCCATCGACTCCAGCCGGGCCCGCTACGAGAACGAGATCTCCAACTTCGTTCAGGCGGCCAACCCGAACCAGCGCGCGATCTTCGACGAGAACTTCACCGGTCTGGAGGTCAGCCAGGTCTCCACCATGCGCATGCGCGTCATGTACCGCGCCGAGCGCGGGGACGACCTCACCGGTGTGACCGCCAACGACGGTCCCGAGGACTACAAGGCCATCGCCGACGTCGCCCTGGAACGTCTCCAGCTGGTCGAGACCGGCCTTGCCGAGGGCATCGCCGAGGACGCCAACGACCTGCGCGGCACAGCCCTGCTGCGTACGATCATGGACCTCGTCATCGTCGCCGGCGTGCTCCTGGCCGTCTTCATCCTGACCTCGCTGGTGGTCCGCTCCCTGGTGCGCCCACTGCGCATCCTGGAGGACGGCGCCCGTCGAGTCGCCGAACGCGACCTGCCGGACGCGATCAACCGGATGCAGGAGGCCGGAGCGGTCCCCGACACCGTCAAGGTGACGCCCATCGAGGTCGACACCCACGACGAGATCGGCGAGGTGGCCCGTGCCTTCGACGACGTTCACCGCGTCGCCCTGACACTGGCCTCCGACGAGGCCGCGCTGCGCAGCAACGTCAACGCGATGTTCGTCAACCTCTCGCGTCGAAGCCAGACCCTGGTGGAACGGCAGCTGCGTCTGATCGACGGTCTGGAGCAGTCCGAACAGGACTCCGACCGCCTGTCCGACCTCTTCCAGCTGGACCACCTCGCGACGCGTATGCGTCGTAACAACGAGAACCTCCTGGTTCTGTCCGGCCAGGACAACACCCGTAAGTGGGCTCAGCCCGTCCCGCTGGTCGACGTCCTCCGTGGCGCCGTCTCCGAGGTCGAGCAGTACGAGCGCGTCAACGTGCGCGCCCCTTCCCACATCTCGGTCCTGGGCCGTCCGGTCAACGACGTCATCCACCTCGTCGCCGAGCTGGTGGAGAACGCCACCGCGTTCTCCCCGCACGACACCGAGGTGCTCGTCAGCGCCAAGAACCTGGACAGCGGAGCCGTCCAGGTCGACGTCACCGACAGCGGCATCGGCATGGCGCCCGAGGACCTGGCGGGGGTCAACGCCCGACTGGCGGCCCCGCCGGTCATCGACGTCGCGGTCTCGCGCCGCATGGGTCTGTTCGTGGTCTCGCGCCTGGCGCACCGCCACGGCATCAAGATGAGCCTGAAGGAGGCGCACGGCGGCGGCACCACCGCGGTCGTGACCTTCCCGCCGGACCTCCTCATCACCCCGGTCGACGGTCAGCACGCCCTGGGCGGCCCCGACGCCCGTCCCGAGCTCTCCGCGGGAACGCCCGACACCTTCGCCGACGCCCAGGCGGCCTTCGCGGCCACCCCGGCGGCGCAGGAGCCCGGCGACCCCTGGGAGAACCAGGACGGCGCGGGTCTCTCCCCGGGCGAGCTGGGTGGCCTGCCCAAGCGCACGCCCGGCGCGGGTACCCGCGACGAGGAGCACCCGCCGAGCGGACAGGACCTGTGGAACACCGACAAGAGCGGTGACACCGGTTCGGTCTGGGAAGCACCCAAGCGGGCCGAGGGGATCTCCCCCACCAACGGCGCCTTCGGCGACAACGTCGGCTCCGTGGTGGACCCCTACGACACGCCGGAAGAGGACGAGCCGAAGCCGGAACAGACCGGTCGCAGCCTCTTCGACCCGGCGCCGCGCAACACCGACACCGGATCGTTCTCCGCACCGGACACCGGTGCCTTCCGTCGACCGAGTGCCGACACCGGCGCCTTCCGTCGGCCCACCGAGGCCGAGCGGCGGGAGACCGACTCCTACGACGCGTTCGGTGGCCGTACCGAGGCCGCTCCCACGGACACCGGGACCCACCGCACGAGTGCGTTCGACACCGGCTCCGGCCGGGGCGCGGGTCGGTACGACGAGGCCAGCACCGAGTCGTTCCCCGCGGTCTCCGCCTGGGATCCCGCGCCGGCCGGTCCGGAGCAGTCGCAGCAGCCGGCCCAGGCCGACCCCAACGAGACCGGTGGTCGCCGCAGCGGTATCGGTGACAGCCGTGAGGGTTACGGCTCCACCGCCTACCTCTCGCGCCGCTATGGTGGGGCTCAGGGACCGAACAACACCGTTGTTCCCCCCACGCCCGCCGGTGAAGGCTCCGACTCGCTGCCGATCTTCGACGCGATCGAGTCCAACTGGTTCAAGCGTCGCAGTGGTGGACCCACCGTGGACGCCACCGAGACCGGTCCGATCCCGCAGGTCCCGCCTGCGGAGGGCCGTCCCACGGCCGGCGAGGTCGCTCCGCGCGCCGAACAGGCCCCGCGGGCCGAACCGGCCCAGGGTCCCGACCAGGACTGGAACTCCGCCGCGGACCGTGGTTGGAAGGCCGCGCGTACCGCCGCCGAGCCGCTCGCGGGTGGTCTGACCACCTCGGGCTTGCCAAAACGAGTTCCCAAGGCAAACCTTGTCCCAGGGACCGCACCCAAGCCGGAGAACTTCAAGCAGATGCCCACACGAAGCGCGGACCGAGTCCGCAACCGCTTCACGGGCCTGCAGAAGGGCGTCCGGGACGGGCGTACCCGACTTGGCGACAATCCGGCGGAGGAGTGACTCACGTGGCCAGTGGTGGGACGGGGTCCCTCTTATTCCGGGAAGCAGGATGCAATAGCATCTATCGAGCTTCTCGGACGCACCACACCCGTCACTTGACGAGAACACAACACCAGACTCCCGGCTTCCCCCACGGGAGGGGCCGGGCAGTTCGCAGAGGCAGTGCTGTCACATGCCGTGCCGGCGGTAGCAGTGCCAAAAGACCAGCCGGCGAACTTGGACAGGAGATCAGATGAGTCGACAGGTCAATGAACTCAACTGGTTGATCACTGACTTTGCCGACCGGGTACCCGATGTCGCCCACGCGATCGTCGTCTCCTCGGACGGCCTTCCGTTGGCGTCATCCTCGGGCTTCCCCACCGACAGGGCGGACCAGCTGGCGGCCATCGCCTCCGGCCTGTCCAGCCTGACGCAGGGAGCGTCCCGGGTGTTCGAGGGTGGAGCGGTCGCCCAGACCGTCGTGGAGATGGAGCGGGGGCTGATGCTCATCATGGCCATCAGCGACGGCTCCTGCCTCGCGGTCCTCGCGGCGGCCGAGAGCGACCTCGGTCTGGTCGCGTACGAGATGACCCTGCTCGTAGAGCGGGCCGGGAGGGCGCTGACACCAACGGCGCGTACCTCGGGAATCCACTGATCCACCACCGACAGGAGGAAGTGGTGGCACCTCACAGTAGAGATGCCGGGAGCGCCTCGTGGTTCGGTCAACAGCCGGGCCATCCCCCCACGGGAGGGATGCCGGCCGTGCCGGGCGGCGGAGATGTTCCTCGACCAATCCAACAACCGTATGACCAACGACCCGCGTCGAGCAGCGCGCCCAGTTCGCTGGTGCGTCCGTACGCGGTCACCAAGGGCCGTACCAAGCCGAAGTCTCAGCTTCCACTGGAAGCGCTGATCTCGGCCACGGAGGCGGCCCGGAACGAGTCGGGCATGCTGACGCCTGAATGGCAGGCGATCAGTGACCTGTGCCGGGAATGGCGTTCCGTCGCGGAGATCTCCGCGTTGTTGCGGATGCCTCTCGGCGTGGCGCGGGTGCTTGTGGCGGACATGTCCGAGCAGGGACTGGTCCAGATCAGGTCTTCGCTCAACAACGAAGCTCGCCCCAACACCAACCTGCTTGAAAGGGTGCTCAGTGGACTTCGCAAGCTCTAGCCCAGCCGAGGAAGGCGGTGCTGGGGGGAACGCGATGACGTCGGTCAAGATCGTCGTCGCCGGGGGCTTCGGTGTCGGGAAGACGACATTCGTCGGCTCTGTCTCCGAGATCGTGCCGCTGACGACCGAGGCGGTCATGACCAGCGCCAGCGTCGGTGTGGACGACCTCGCCAAGACGCCGGACAAGCAGACCACCACCGTCGCCATGGACTTCGGTCGTGTATCCCTCGACTCGGACCTGATCCTGTACCTGTTCGGCACCCCCGGACAGCACCGGTTCTGGTTCATGTGGGACGACCTGGTCAAGGGCGCCATCGGTGCCGTCGTGCTGGTGGACACCCGCCGGCTGGCGGACTGCTTCCCCGCGATCGACTACTTCGAGGAGGCGCGTTTGCCCTTCATCGTCGCGATCAACGGGTTCGACGGCTACTACCCCCACGCCGCGGACGAGGTCCGGGACGCGCTCACGCTCAGCCCGGAGATCCCCATCGTCCAGGTGGACGCCCGTGACAAGGGCTCCACGAAGTCGACGCTCATCACCCTCGTCGAGCACGCCATCACGGTGGGGGACCCCGAGGGCGCCGCAGGGCAACAGCCCACCTCCACCGGGGGTCAGAACTCCTGGCGGTGACCGGAACCTCCCGGGCCGGGGTCCCGCACGAGCACGGCCCGGTTCCCGTCTGACGGGAACCGGGCGTCCGTGCCGGCATCATGGCCGGATGAGCTCTTCCTCCGACGCCGCCGCGATGACCCGACGGTTCCGTGAGGTCGCCGAGCGGGTGCTCGACGCGTTGCTGGAGGACGCGCCCGAATGGGCGTTGGACCTCGGCGACGTCCGTGGCGCCCACCGGTTGACCGATCACACGGTCGAGGCCGACACGCGCCGTGTGGCGACCCTCACCGACGCACTCGGTTCCCTCGACGAGATCGACCAGGACCTGTTGCCGACCGAGGACTCGGTCGACCTGGAGGTCCTGCGTTCACGCGTATCGGCCGATCTCTGGCACACCACCGAACTGCGGCCGCACACCTGGGATCCCCTGACCTACGCGCCGGGCGAGGCCCTGCACGTCCTCCTCGAACGCGACTCCCTGCCGTTGCCGGAGCGCCTGGAGGCCTTGGCCGCCCGCTGCGCGGCCCTTCCCGACCACCTGGCCACCGCCCGTGAGCGACTCTCGGAGGGGCCGGGTATCCCGCGTGCGCACGCGGAGACCGCGTTGGCCCAATTGGCCGGCGCCCGCACGCTGCTCACCGACACACTTCCGGTACTCGCCGCGACCGCGTCCGCCCCGCCCTCCCGGTTGGAGGGATCCCGTGAGGCGGCTCTGGCGGCCGTGGACGAGTACACCTCGTGGCTGCGGGCGGAGAACGAGTTCGCCACCGCCGATCCCCGTCTGGGGGAGCGGGTCTTCGCCGCTCGGCTCTGGTACACCCTGGACTCCGAACTCTCACCCGAGGCCCTGCGCGTGCGCGCCGAGAGCGACCTCATCGCCACGGAGGAGGAATTGGCGGAGGTCGCCGCCGAGTACGAGGGCCGCCCCCGACATCGGGGGCAGGCGACCGAGGTCCTGGCCGCCCTGGCCCGGGAGAACGCCACCGACGCGGACACGGTCCGACCCATCGCCGAACGGGCCCTGGCGCACCTGAACGAGCGGGTGCGCGAACTCGACCTGGTCACCGTGCACGACGACCCGGTGCGGGTGGTGCCGATGCCCGAGTCACGCCGTGGGGTGGCCGTGGCCTACTGCGAGCCGCCCGGCCCGTTGGACCCCCGCATGGCCGAACTGCCCACCCTGGTCGCGGTCGCCCCGCCGCCCGCGGACTGGCCCCGCGAACAGCGGGAGTCGTTCTTCCGCGAGTACAACGGGATGCTGCTGCGCAACCTGATGGCCCATGAGGCGCTGCCGGGGCACGCCCTCCAGCTGGCCCACGCCGCCCGCCACGATGGTTCCACCCGGGTGGGACGGGTCCTGTGGAGCGGCACCTTCGTCGAGGGGTGGGCGGTGCACGCCGAGTCGGTCCTGGCCGGGCACGGTTGGACCGATGGAACCGACGAGGCCTCCCGCAGGGAGAACCTGGCGCTGCGCCTGGTCCAGCTCAAGATGCGACTGCGCATGATCCTCAACGCCATCCTGGACGTTCGAGTGCACACCAAGGACATCACCGAGGCCGAGGCGATCGCCCTGATGGTCGAGCGCGGCCACCAGGAGGAGGGTGAGGCCCGCGGCAAGTGGCGCCGGGCCGAACTCACCAGCGCGCAGCTGTCCACCTACTACGTCGGTCAGGCGGAGGTCGCCGACATCGCCCACGACCTGAAGATCGCCCGGCCCGGGGCGTCGGAGCGAGAACGCCACGACGCGATGCTCTCCCACGGGGCCCCGCCCCCGCGTCACCTGCGAGCCCTACTGGGGCTCTGAGCGGCGGGTTCGTTCACCGCGCGGTCATCGGAGCGCCCGTGGCCCACGACACGGGCGCTCCACCACGCTTCTATGCTGGGACGAGACGCAAGAAAACGGTCATCGAGGGGACGGACGAGTCATGCGCGGCGCCGACGACGAGCCCGACAACGCGACCCCGACGGGGGTGGGGACCGGCGTCCCCGACGGTCGGGAACGGCTCTGGACCCCGCACCGCATGGCCTACATCAAGGGCGAGGGCAAGCCCACCGGCCCGCGGGCCGAGGACGGTTGCCCGTTCTGTCGGGCCCCCGAGGTGACCGACGTCGAGGGCCTGGTCGTGGCGCGCGGCGAGACCGCCTACGTGGTCCTCAACATCTACCCCTACACCAGCGGCCACCTGCTGGTCTGCCCCTACCGTCACGTCTCCGACTACACCGCGTTGGACGAGACCGAGACGGCCGAGATCGCCTCCCTCACGCAGGCGGGCATCCGAGCGCTCACCGACTCCCACCGACCGCAGGGCTTCAACGTCGGCCTGAACCTCGGTACGGTGGCCGGAGCCGGGATCGCCGCCCATCTCCACCAGCACGTCGTGCCCCGATGGGGTGGCGACACCAACTTCATGCAGGTGATCGGCGACACCGGGATCCTGCCCGAGATGTTGGAGCAGACCCGGACCCGCCTGACCGAGCACTGGCCGCGAGGGTGAGCCCGATCGGTCCCGGGCCCGAGCCGTGAGATCGCCGTCCCGGTGACGCGCCACCCCCAGCGGACAGCGGCTCCCACCCCCATGACCGTTCCCGTCCTACGATCACAAGAAGACATGCTGAGAATCCTTCGCCCCATGATCTCCCGGGTCACCGCTCCGCTCGGCCGGAGCCTGGCCCGGATCGGCCTGACCCCCAACATCGTCACGATCGTCGGCGCCGCGGGTGTCGTCATCAGCGCCCTCTACTTCTATCCCCGCGGCCAGCTCTACGCGGGGTCGGTGGTCATCACCGTCTTCGCGCTCTTCGACATGCTCGACGGGGCGGTGGCCCGGGCCAGGGACAGTGCCAGCGCCTTCGGGGCCTTCCTGGACTCCAGCCTCGACCGGATCGCCGACGCCGCCATCCTGGCCGGACTCATGTGGTGGTTCGTCGGTGAGGGCGACGACCCGCTGCTCGCGGGACTCACGCTGTTCTGCCTGATCAGCGGGTTCATGGTGTCCTACATCAAGGCGCGCGCGGAGGGTCTGGGCGTCAACTGCGACGTCGGTGTCGCCGAACGCACCGAACGGCTGGTCATCATCCTGATCGCGGTCGGCGTGAGCGCGCTCGGGGTGCCCTACATCCTCGCCGGCGGCCTGTGGCTCCTGGCCGGGATGAGCCTCATCACCATCCTCCAACGGCTCATCGAGACGCGCGCCCGTCTCAACGACCCCGACTTCGCCCAAGAGCAGGGTGAGGACGCCGACCACAAGACCGACAACGACGTCTGAGCCACACGGCCGGGCACCGTAACGACGAAGAAGCAGCGGGACGAGGAAGCGCGACGTGGACGAACGCATGGCCGACCTGGCCTACGCGGCCGGGTGGTCACTGGTCCGCCGCTCACCGGAGAGCGTGGGGCGGGCGGTGTTCCGCCGGATCGCCGACCGCTCCTGGCGCACCCACGACGGCGGCACCAGGGGACTGGAACGCAACCTGCGCCGGCTGATGGGCCCCGATGCCCCCACCGTCCGGCTCAGGGCCCTGTCCAAGGCCGGTATGCGCTCCTACATGCGCTACTACTACGAGCTCTTCCGCCTGCCCGCCATGGGGCGCGACCACATCCTCTCCCACACCCGACAGAGCGGTGTGGAGGTCCTGGAGGAGCACATCCGCTCCGGCAGGGGAGTGGTCGCCGCCCTACCGCACATGGGCAACTGGGACCACGCCGGCGCCTGGATCGCGGCCCGCGGCACCCCGCTGACCACCGTCGCCCAGCGGCTGAGTCCGGAGAGCCTCTACCGGCGCTTCACCTCCTACCGCGAGTCCCTGGGCATGGAGGTGCTGCCGCTCACCGGAGGTGGCGCCAACACCGTGGGCGTGCTCGCCCGGCGCCTGCGCGAGGGCGGCCTGGTGTGCCTGCTCGCCGACCGCGACATCCACGGAAACGGCCCGGAGGTGGACTTCTTCGGGGAGAAGGCGCGCATGCCCTCCGGTCCGGCGGCCCTGGCCCTGAACACCGGCGCCGCCCTGATGCCGGTCTCCCTCTGGTACGACGGCCCGTACTGGAACATCCGTGTGCACGAGGAGATCCCCGTCGTCGAGGCGCCCACCCGAGCCCAACGGGTACAGGAGACCACCCAGGCACTGGCCCGGGTGTTCGAGGGCGCCATCGCCGAACACCCCGAGGACTGGCACATGCTGCAGCCGGTCTTCAGCTCCGACCACGAGGCGGACCATGGGTAGGGCCACGACCGCGCCGGAGGAGTCCGTTGAGGGTGGTGGTGGGCGACGGGTGGGCATCGTCTGTCCCTACTCCTGGGACGTTCCCGGCGGGGTCCAACAGCACGTGGGCGACCTCGCCGAGGCGCTCATCGGGATGGGCCACCACGTGTCCGTCCTGGCCCCCGTGGGCGACCCCGAACACCCGACCCCGGCCCACCTCGTCTCGGCGGGGCGTCCCGTGCCCGTTCGCTACAACGGCTCGGTGGCCCGCGTCCGCTTCGGCCCCCGGGCCTCCACGCTTGTGCGCCGTTGGATCGCCGAGGGGGACTTCGACCTCGTGCACGTCCACGAACCGGCCGCGCCCAGCCTCTCCCTGCTGGCCTGTTGGTCGACGGACGGTCCCATCGTCGCCACCTTCCACACCTCCAACCCGCGCTCCCGGGCGATGTCGGCCACCTCCACCGCCCTGCGTTCGGCCATGGAGAAGGTCAACGCGCGCATCGCCGTGTCCGAGGCCGCGCGACGCACCCTCGTCGAACACGTGGGCGGTGACGCCGTACTGATCCCCAACGGGGTGTCGGTGCGTCGTTTCGCGCACGCCGACCCGCTCCCCGGATGGCCCGGCGAGGGCGGCTCCATCGGTTTCCTCGGCCGCCTGGACGAACCCCGCAAGGGCTTGGGCGTGCTGCTGGAGGCCTTCACCCGCCTGGCCCCGCACCGGCCGGGTCTTCGGCTGCTCGTCGCAGGACCGGGTCACCCCGACCTGTCCGGTGTCCCCGACGATCTGCGCGAACGTGTGGTCCTGCTCGGTCGACTCGACGACGCCGACAAGGTCCGCGCCTACCATTGCGCCGACGTCTTCTGCGCGCCCAACCTGGGCGGGGAGAGCTTCGGCATCGTCCTCACCGAGGCGATGGCAGCGGGCGCCGCCATCGTCGCCAGCGACATCCCGGCCTTCGACGCGGTCCTGAACGGAGGCGAGGCCGGGGAGCTCTTCCGGGCCGGCGACGCCGAACACCTGGCCGAACGTGCCGCCGCCCTGCTCGACGCCCCCGACCGGCGCGCGGAACTCTCCCGGGCGGCCCGCGCCGCCGTGCGCGCCTATGACTGGGACGCCGTCGCCGCCGACATCGCCCACGTGTACGAGACGGTCCTGGCCGGAAACAGGCCCCTGACCGCCGTCTCGTACCGCCGGGGTGAGCGGCCCTGATCGGTGACGCCTCCTTCGTGGGCACGGTGGCCGCCGTCCTGCTGGTCCTGGTACTGGCCGGCTTCTACCTGTCCTGGCGGGCCACCCGGTTGGACCGGCTCCACCATCGCGTGGAGACCGCGCGAGCGGCGCTGGACGCCGCCCTGCTGCGCCGGGCCGCGGCCGTCCTCGACCTCGCCGCCTCCGGTCACCTGACCTCCGAGGCGTCGATCGGGCTCGCCGAGGCCGCCAACCGGGCACGCCGCGCCGACGACCACCGTGAGCTGGCCGAGAGCGCGCTGTCGGCGACCCTGCGCGAAACCCTGGACACACGCACCGACATCACCACCGCCCCGGAGCTCCAGGAGGTGCGGGTCGCCGCGCGCGGGGTCCACCTCGCCCGCGTCTTCCACAACGACGCGGTCGGCGACACCCGTCGCGCACGACGTTCCCGCCTGGTCCGGCTCCTGCGTCTGGCCGGCACCGCCGCCCTGCCCGAGTTCTTCGAGATGGACGACCAGACGCCCGGAGCCGCCGCCCCGGGGCCCCGCTGAACCCGTCGTGTTCCACCGTGGAGTGCACGATTCGCGACAATCGACCATCTGGCCAAAAGTCCCGAAAGGGGCCTGACTAGGATGGTGGCCTGGTCGACCCAGGGTGCGCGGCGCCGACGGTGTCCGCGTGACCTTCGCGCGTGCGCCGGTGAGCCGCGGGCCCAGGGTGCACCGAGGCCCGCACGTAGGGGCCGAGCCCCTAACCGGAAAACGACAACGGGAGCCCATCACCGTGGCCGAGAACGCAACGAACAACGCCGAGAACGCCGTCGGCACCCAGCGCGTCAAGCGCGGGATGGCCGAGCAGCTCAAGAACGGCGTCATCATGGACGTCGTCACCCCCGAGCAGGCGAGGATCGCGGAGGACGCCGGTGCCGTGGCGGTCATGGCCCTGGAACGCGTCCCCGCCGACATCCGCAGGGACGGCGGCGTGGCCCGCATGTCCGACCCCGACATGATCGACGGCATCGTCGAGGCGGTCTCCATCCCCGTGATGGCCAAGGTCCGCATCGGCCACTTCGTCGAGGCCCAGGTGCTGGAGTCCCTCGGCGTGGACTTCGTCGACGAGTCCGAGGTCCTCACCCCCGCCGACGAGGCCCACCACATCGACAAGTGGGCGTTCACCGTCCCCTTCGTGTGCGGTGCGACCAATCTCGGCGAGGCCCTGCGCCGCATCTCCGAGGGCGCCGCGATGATCCGTTCCAAGGGCGAGGCCGGTACCGGCAACGTCGTCGAGGCCACCCGCCACATGCGCTCCATCAGGGGCGAGATCAAGCGCCTGGGCACCTTGGACGAGGCCGAGCTGTTCGGCGCCGCCAAGGAGCTGCGCGCCCCCTACGAGGTGGTCAAGGAGGTCGCGCGACTCGGCAAGCTGCCGGTGCCGCTGTTCTCCGCCGGTGGTGTGGCCACCCCCGCCGACGCCGCCCTCATGCGGCAGCTGGGCGCCGAGAGCGTCTTCGTGGGCTCGGGCATCTTCAAGTCCGGTGACCCGGCCAAGCGGGCCGACGCCATCGTGCAGGCCACCCTGCACTACGAGGACCCCGCCGTGATCGCTCGTGTCTCGCGAGGCCTGGGCGAGGCCATGGTCGGCATCAACCTGGAAGAGCAGCCCGACTCACAGCGTTACGCCGGTCGAGGCTGGTAGGGACGCACCCGAGAACGAACGGGGGCGGCGGGGCCCACGGAGGCCCCGCCGCCCCCGTCGCCACTCCGGCTCCCACCGCCCCTCTCCATCGGCCGAGAAGGAACTGCACTTGAGCGCCGCACCCACCATCGGAGTCCTCGCCCTACAGGGTGACGTCGCCGAGCACATCGCCGTCCTGCGCTCCCTGGGCGTGCACGCGGTGAAGGTGCTCTCGCCCGAACGGCTGGACACCGTGGACGGGCTGATCCTGCCCGGCGGCGAGTCCACGACCATGTCCAAACTGGCACTGCGCTACGGGCTCATGGAGCCGTTGCGCGAACGCGTCGAGGCGGGCATGCCCGCCTACGGGACCTGCGCCGGCATGATCATGCTCGCCGACGAGATCCTCGGTGGTACCCACGACCAGCGAACGGTCGGCGGGATCGACATGACCGTGCGCCGCAACGCCTTCGGCCGCCAGACCGAATCGTTCGAGGCTCGCGTGCACGTGGACGGGATCGGCGAGGACCCCTTCGACGCGATCTTCATCCGCGCCCCGTGGGTGGAGAGGGTCGGGCCGGAGGTCACGATCCTCGGGAGAGTAACCGGCCCGGACGAGGCCGGTAGGATCGTCGCCGTACAAAAGGGCGGCCTGATGGCGACGTCCTTCCACCCCGAACTCACCGGCGACGCGCGCATTCACCGCCTCTTCGTCGACATCGTGAAAGGACACGCATGAGCGGCCACTCCAAGTGGGCCACCACCAAACACAAGAAAGCCGTCATCGATGCCAAGCGGAGCAAACTCTTTGCGAAGCTGATCAAGAACATCGAGGTGGCCGCGCGTACCGGTGGTGGGGACACCGAAGGGAACCCGACGCTCTACGACGCCATCCAGAAGGCGAAGAAGAACTCGGTGCCCGCCGACAACATCGAGCGCGCCCGCAAGCGCGGCTCCGGTGAGGAGGCCGGTGGCGCCGAGTGGCAGACCATCATGTACGAGGGCTACGCCCCCGGTGGTGTCGCACTGCTCGTCGAGTGTCTGACCGACAACCGCAACCGCGCCGCCTCCGAGGTGCGCGTGGCGGTCACCCGCAACGGTGGCAACATGGCCGATGCCGGTTCGGTGTCGTACCTGTTCAACCGTAAGGGTGTCGTGCTCGTGCCCAAGGAGGGCACCACCGAGGACGACGTGACCCTGGCGGTCCTGGAGGCCGGCGCCGAAGAGGTCGAGGACCTCGGTGAGTCCTTCGAGATCATCTGCGAGGCCACCGACCTGGTCCCGGTCCGCACGGCGCTGCAGGAGGCCGGCATCGACTACGACTCGGCCGACTCCAGCTTCCTGCCGACCATGGAGGTCCCGGTCGACGCCGAGACCGCCAAGAAGGTCCTGCGGGTCGTGGACGTCCTGGAGGACTCCGACGACGTGCAGAACGTCTTCACCAACGCGAACATCCCCGACGAGGTCCTGGCCGAGCTCTAGGGTTCGCCCTTCCTCCTCAGCACCTGTGGCCGCACCCCGGGGTGCGGCCACAGGTGTTCCCGCGTCGTCTCGTCAGTCGGTCAGGTTCATCACGGCGACCACCTTGGTGGGCCGCAGCCGCACCACCAGTTCGCCGGGCACACCGTTGCGGCGGCCGAACTCCTCGGCGAGTTCCGCGCCCATGTAGCGGCGGGCGATCTCCGTGGCGGTGCGGAGCAGGTCGCCGGGGTCCTCGGACACCAGGGCCTCACCCTGCACCTGGACGAACCCGAACGGAGGCTCCTCCAGGTCGACCACCAGGGTGACGCGCGGGTCCCGGGCGATGGAACGTGCCTTGGCGGTGCCTTGGCCGGTGTTGAACACCAGGGTGTCGCCCTCCAGAACGAACCACACCGGTACGACCAGGGGGCGACCGTCGGCGGAGGTGTAGGCGATCTTGCCGGTACGGGTCCCCTCGGTGAGGAACGCGCGGACCTCGGGGTCGGTGATGGAAGCCATGCCCTCACGCTAGACCGACACGCGCCCGCGCCCGCGCGCTCGACACGCCGGGTCCCGGTCGTCCCCGGGCCGAAGGGCCCGAGGCGGCGCGGCCCCTTTCGGTGACCACGCGCGCGTCGGCTCGGGTCGGGCCGGAGAACACCGCGGCCAGTGGCACCCCGAGGGCCTGGGAGATCGCCTCGGCCGGTTCCTCGGGGATCGGCGCGAGCACCGGGCGGGCGTCGGCCAGCCTCCGGGTGAGCGAGGCCTGCCGGTCCAGGTCACCGGTCGGGCCCGGAGCGATGTCCAGTGGCGCGCCCGCGCCGTCCCGGTAGTCCGTGCACCAGCGCAGGTCCCGCCCGAGCCGCTCGGGGGCGTCGGCGTGCGTCACCACCAGGGCGTCCACCCCGCCGGTCGCGGCCAACGCGTACCGGGCCGCCACCAGGTCCAGGTGCCCCACCCGGAACGCCCCCTGCCAGGGGTGGTCGCGGTTGTGCCGATCGGGCAGTCGGGCGGTGAGCACGGGGTCCTCGGTCACCAGCGGACCGGCGCCGTGCCTGGTGGTGAAGGTGCGCAGCACCCCGAGCCGGCGGGCGTCTCCCGACCGGCCCGCCTCGTCGAGCAGGGTCAGCGGGTTGGCGGTCGTGGTCGTGGACCAGGTGGTGTGCGGGTGGAAGCCGTGCCACTCGTCCAGCAGCACGCCCTGGGCCCCCTCGAACACCACCGGGGTTCGAGCCAGCAGCCGGGGCAGGTACGTCTCGTCCACCAGGCGCACTCGTTCGGCGAACGCGGCGTAGGCCTCCAGGCACTCCTCCAGGTCGAGCCCCTCCGCATCCGGGTCGGACGGTCCGAGCGCCTCGGCCAGGGCGACCAGCTTGCGGCGCAGCCGCGCGGGTGTGGCGCAGTCGCCCACGGTGGGCGCCAGGTCGGGGTGATCGAGGGCGTAGGCCATGGTCTCGCCCACACCCATCCCGCAGGATCCGTGCCGGTCCGCGCCCCGGGCCCGCTCCCGCGCCCGGTTGGCCGCCCGGTGCCACGGGGTGCTGATCAACGCCCGCCGGTCCACGGTGATCAGGGACAACGGATCCGCGATCCCGAGCGACGCCAGGTGCGCGGCCTCCATCGCCAACGCGAACGGGTCCACCACCATGAACCGGGACAGGTGGGTGGGGGCCGGACCGCCCGGGGCGAGTGTGCCCGCCCCGAACTGGGAGAACGTGTGGTGCCGTCCATCGGGGGCGACCACGTTGTGCGCCGCCTGGGCGCCCCCGTTGGCCCGCACGACCGCGCCGTAGTCACCGGTCGCGCACAGCAGGTCCACGGTCACCCCCTTCCCGGCGTCGCCGAACCCCAGGTCGACGACGATCGCGTGCGAGGTCACAGCCGGTCCACCCCCGGTCCGTCACCGGCGAGCCCGCTCACGTCCGAGTCGGAGACGACCGACCCACGGCCCCGCGACAGTGGCTGCAGCGCCTTGCCGACGGCCTCGCCGGCGTTCGACCCGGATTCGGCCAGGTCCCGAAGCCCCTCCTCCAGGTCGATGGCCTCCTCGCCCAGGCCGACGGTGACGGCGATGGTCTCGCACACCGCGTCCAGGTCCTCCAGCAGGATCAGGTTCTGACCCAGGTGCTTCTCCCAGAAGGTCCGGACCCGGTCGTCACGGAAGTGGGCGCTGCCGGTCGGCATGATGAAGAAGACCTCGAACCGGCGTCGCAGCTCGTCCAGGATGGCGGGGAAGGCGATGTTCTCGTCCAGGTCGTCGCCGATCACCTCGCGCACCTCGCGGGCCTTGACCGCGCCGTAGGCCATCTCGTCGCCGACGATGAACAGGTAGCCGCGTCGGCCGCGCTCGTCCAGGCAGTCCATGGCGGTGTGCCGGGCCATGAAGTACATGGCGAGCTCGTAGGACTCGGTCATCTGGCCTCCGCCCCCGCCCTCCAAGAGCAGGTTGCCGAGGTCGTCCTCCAGTTCGTTGCCGGACTCGAACTGGCCGACCTGCAGCGGAACCCGGTCGCACGTGGCGTCACCGACGGCGCCGAACAGGATCTGCGGGTCCTCCACGTACCCCTTGCGCAGCAGCAGACCGAACAGGTCGGGCAGCTTGGTGCGCAGCACGCGTGGAACGCTTCCCATGGAGCCGGTGACGTCGAACAGCACCGACACCGCCAGCGAGTTCGGGTGGGCGTCGGAGTCGCGGCTCTCGCGGACGGTGACCCCGTGCGGGTCGAGGGTCGGGTGCGGCTTCCAGCCGGCGCGCGCCTTCTTGGTCGCGTTGTCGTGGTAGTCGAACGCTCCGATGCCGCGCGAGTCCCGGAAGGCCTGGCGGGCGTGGTAGGCGTCGGTGGACCAGTGGCTGCTTCCCATGTCTGTCTCCGTGGATCGTGATGAGGGTGGGTGCGGGGGCGAGATTTCAGTCGGGCATGTGGAAGGGGTGGAACCGGGGTGGCCCGAAGGTCCGCTCCAGGGCCTGGTCCAGCTCGTCCAGCAGGGCGAACGCGTCGGATGGTCGCCGCTCGGGCGCCGGCAGCGAACTGCCTCGTGCGAACGCCGCCAACTGACGCGGTAACCGGCCCGCGGTCACGAACTCCACGCACCTGGTCGCCATGTACACGTCGGTGGCGGGTCGCGCGGGGCGCCGGGCGGCGACCTCGGGTGGATACACGTCCTTGCGGTGCGGCACCATCGCCGGGACATGCGGGGCGGTACGGGTCGCGTCGAAGGTCACCGAGTAGCACCAGTCCACGAGCACCAGACCGTGCTCGTCCGGGTGGATCAGCACGTGTTCGGGCACCACGGCCCCGTGCACGACGCCGGCCCGGTGGGCGTCGCCGATCGCCACCAGCAGTCGGCGCCACATCCAGGCGGCGTCGCGGGGGCCGACCCCGTCGGGGTAGGCGCGCCGCACCTCGGTCAGGTCGTAGAACCCCGACAGCCGCCGCAGGACGTTGCCGTGCCGCTCCACCCGCGTGGCCGGGTCCCGGTGTCGGAGCGTTCCGACCAGTTCGGGCCTGAAAGCGCGGTAGCGGGGCGCGCCGCGTTCGTGGATACGCCGCAGCGCGCCGGCCTCGGCCCGCACCAGGTCGTTGTCGCGGGGCGCGCGGGGAAGTTTGAGCACCGCGTCCCGCCACCGGTCCCCGTCCCGGTAGCGCACCGCGCGCAGGTCGGCGATGTCGCCCTCGGCCACGGGGCGGCCGCGGTCGACGTGGTAGGTGCGCTCCTCGGTGGTCAGCACCAGGTCGTCCAGGCCCGGACCGCCCTGGACCGCGTTCCGGTAGCGGCGCCAGGCGTCGGTGAGACGGGCGAACCCGTCGGCCGCGTCGTCCCGTCGCCGCGTGGGCGCGGTGTCGGGGTGCAGGAGCCTGGCGAGCCGGCGGTAGACGGCGGTGGCGTCCGGCGGGATCCGGCCGTCCCGGGGCGGTGCTCCGAACAGGTCGGTGGGCCCGGTGGCCATGTCGACCCCGCGCAGGGCCGAGTCGAAGTCGTCGTGCGTGCGCGATTCGCCGTCCATGTCGTCCTCCCTTCGGGGGTGTGGGTCGGGGCCGGTCATTGGGCGCCGCGGAGCAGCGGTGGGTGCAGCAGGGCGGCCTCGCCCGCCCGGTACAGGCGGGCGCGTCGTCCGCCGCCCGAGCCGCCGCGGTCGGCCAGTTCGCCGGTGTCCTCGACGAAGCCGGGTGTGGCGAGGATCTTGCGGTGGAAGTTGGCGGCGTGCAGGGTGCGCCCCCAGATCGCCTCGTACACCCCGCGCAGGGCGGTGATGGTGAAGGTCGAAGGGAGGAACGCGGTGGCCAGCGACGTGTACTCCAGCTTGGAGCGGGCCCGTTCGACGGCGTCGTCGAGGATGCGGG
The DNA here is from genome assembly GCF_053619415.1 of Nocardiopsis sp. NPDC055551. Classification (NCBI taxonomy): domain Bacteria; kingdom Bacillati; phylum Actinomycetota; class Actinomycetes; order Streptosporangiales; family Nocardiopsidaceae; genus Nocardiopsis; species Nocardiopsis sp. NPDC055551. Next base: position 309,391 of record NZ_JBSHJJ010000006.1, read on the forward strand.
CGTGGTCGAAGGCCGTCTCCTCCTTCGTCGTCCAGGGCACCCACGCGGCTTCGGAGATGTCGCGTCCGGTCCCGGGATCGGGCAGGTCGGGGGCGAACACCATGTACGCCACCGAGATCACCCGCATGCGCGGGTCGCGGTCGAAGGCGCCGTAGGTCCCCAGCTGTTCCAGGTGGATCTCGGTGGGCATCGGGGTCTTCTCGGCGAGGACCCGCAGCGCGGCGTCGGGAAGGTCGAGGTCGGCCGGTCCGGCTTCGGAGTCCTGGGCACGGACGAATCCGCCGGGCAGTGCCCACAGTCCGCGTTGGGGGTGCGCGGCGCGGCGGGCCAACAGGACGTGGGGGAGGCCCTCGCGGATGGTCAGGGCGACCACGTCGACGGTCACCGCGGCGGGTGCGAAGGCGTGCGGGTCGTAGGAGGAGAGGAAACCGCGCTCGTCCCCGTCGTCGTATCGCCCATCGATCCCCTCGGACACCGTTGACCCCTCTGGTTGTTCTCAATCTGAGTAATTCTCGATTCGAGAACAACATAACCCGAGCTTCGTCCGCTGTCCAGTCCCGGGACGGTGGCGTCGACACGCCCGAAGGGCGGCGGGCGCTGTCACTCCGCGCCGCTAGCATGGTGCGAACGAACGTTCGATGAATCGATGGAAAGCAGGGTGACCACGTGCGCGTGCTGGGGATCGACCCGGGACTGACCCGCTGCGGCATCGCCGTGGTCGAGGGATCCATCGGTCGCCCACTGCGCCTGATCGCCGCCGACGCGATCCGCACCAGCCCCGACACCGACCTGCCCCAACGCCTCCTGGGCATCGAACGCGGCATCGAGGAGTGGCTCGACAAGTACGAACCCGAAGCCGCGGCCGTCGAACGCGTCTTCGCCCAGCACAACCTGAGCACCGTCATGGGCACCGCCCAGGTCAGCGGCCTCGCCCTGGTCTGCGCCGCCCGCCGCGGCCTGCCCGTCGTCACCCACACGCCCAGCGAGGCCAAGGCCGCCATCACCGGCAACGGGCGTGCCGACAAGGCGCAGGTCGGCACGATGGTGGCGCGTATCCTCGGTCTCGATGGCCCGCCCAAACCCGCCGACGCCGCCGACGCCGTGGCCCTGGCCATCTGCAACATCTGGCGCGGCGGTGCCCAGTCCCGGGCGGCCCAGGCCCAACAGGACTTCGCCCGCAAGGTGGAACTGGCCCGCCGAGCGCGCGGCCGCTGACACCGCCCCCAGGAAGGAGACGGACACCCCTCCGGGTGTCCATGACAGATGATCGCGTTCCTCACCGGCCGGGTGGCCGCACGCGGCGCGGGCAGCGCCGTCATCGACGTGGGCGGGGTCGGCATGTCCGTCCAGTGCACCCCTTCCGCCCTGTCCCGACTGCACGTGGGGGAGGAGGGCACCGTGGCCACGAGCATGGTCGTGCGCGAGGACTCCCTCACCCTGTTCGGGTTCGTCGACGACGACGAGAAGCACCTGTTCGAGCAGTTGCAGACCGCCTCGGGGGTGGGCCCCCGTCTGGCCCTGGCCATGCTCGCCGTGCACAGCCCCGACAGCCTCCGCCAGGCCGTCCACACCGAGGACACCGCCGCCCTGACCAGGGTCCCCGGCATCGGCAAGAAGGGGGCCCAACGCATCGTGCTGGAGCTGAAGGGCAAGCTGGAGGCGCCGATCAGTACCGACGGCACCCTGCCCGGCGCGGACCCCACCGCCACCGCCCGACCCAACGGCGCATGGCGGGGACAGGTGGTCTCCGGACTGGTCAACCTCGGCTGGTCCGGCAAGGACGCCGAGGCCGCCGCCTCCGCCGTCGCCGCCGAGGCCGAGACCACCAGCGACGTCACCGTCCTGTTGCGCAGCGCCCTGCGTAAACTCAGCCGCGCCTAAGGCCCGAAGGAGAACCCCGTGCACGAACGTGATGCGGTCTCGCCCGAGGCCGACGTCGACGAACTCCGGATCGAGGGGGCACTGCGCCCTCGAATACTGGACGAGTTCGTCGGCCAGGAACGGGTCCGCGAACAGTTGTCCCTGGTCCTGCACAGCGCACAGCGTCGCAACCGCGCTCCCGACCACATCCTCATGTCCGGCGGTCCAGGTCTGGGCAAGACCACCCTGGCCATGATCATCGCCGCCGAACTCGGTGCGCCGTTGCGCATCACCTCCGGCCCCGCCATCGAACGCTCCGGTGACCTGGCCGCGGTGCTCTCCACCCTCCAGGAGGGCGAGGTCCTCTTCCTCGACGAGATCCACCGCATGGCCCGGCCCGCCGAGGAGATGCTCTACGTCGCCATGGAGGACTTCCGGGTCGACGTCATGGTCGGCAAGGGCCCCGGAGCCACCGCGATCCCCCTGGACATCGCCCCGTTCACCCTGGTCGGGGCCACCACGCGGGCCGGGATGCTGCCCGCCCCGCTGCGTGACCGGTTCGGGTTCACCGCGCACATGGACTTCTACGAACCCGCCGAACTGGAGCGCATCCTGCACCGGTCGGCGGGGCTGCTCGGCGCGCCCCTGGACGAGGACGCCGCCCGCGAGGTCGCCGGGCGTTCGCGCGGTACGCCTCGTATCGCCAACCGGCTGCTGCGTCGGGTCCGCGACTACGCGGAGGTGCGCGGCGACGGACAGCTCACCCTGGCCAACGCGCACGCCGCCCTGGAACTGTACGAAGTGGACGAGCTGGGCCTGGACCGGTTGGACCGGGCCATCCTCGACGTGCTCATGAACCGCTTCCGTGGCGGACCGGTGGGACTGTCCACCCTGGCGGTATCGGTGGGGGAGGAGGCCGAGACCGTGGAGGTGGTCGCCGAACCCTTCCTCGTCCGCTCCGGTTTCCTGGCCCGCACCCCACGGGGGAGGGTCGCCACTCCGCAGGCCTGGGCGCACATGGGACTCACCCCGCCACCCGACGCCGCGTTCGGCGCCGCCCAGGCGGCCGCGAACACCGGCGGCACCACGGGCACCAACGGCGCCACGCCCTGAAGCCCGGGCGTCGACCGCTTCCACCTGTCACGATGGAGCCCACGAACGAAAACGGGGCCGAACCGTTAGCCCTCCGAACCCGGGGGGCTGGTGACCGGTGACTCATGCCACGTAAACTGGGACGTACCGGCCAAGAGCGGGGCACCACCCCGTGAGGTGTCGTTTCGACATCGGCGGAACGAGTTGGCACTCTGGTGCGTTGTATACGCCGGGTGCGAATCCGGCCGCCGTGGTCGGGCGACCCGCAAGGTGGTCGTCACGGGTGTCACGAGCCGACAGCCGTCGTCCACGAGAACCGTCAGGAAGGACGCCCCGTGCAGGGCCTTATCAATCTCGCAGCGGACGCCCCCCAGGGTGAGGGCAGCATCATCGGCATGTTGCTTCCCTTCGTACTGATCCTCCTGGTCTTCTGGCTGCTGTTCTGGCGCCCGAACCAGAAGCGCCGCCAGCAGGAGATGCAGATGCAGACCTCCCTGGTTCCCGGCGTCGAGGTCATGACCAAGGCGGGTATCTTCGCCACCATCGTCGAGATCCACGACCAGGACGTGCTGCTGGAGATCGCTCCGGGCACCCGTATCCGTATGCTCAAGGCCGGTGTCGGGGAGGTCATCACCCCCGCGGCCGACGACACCCCGGTCGAGGACCGTCCGGACTTCGGGGACGACGACAAGCCCAAGGGCTAGGATCCCGGAGGGCCCGTTCCCTCCCGCGCCCGTGGCGCACCACAGACTTCGGTACCGGCCCCCGAACACCGGGGCCGGTACCGCTGCTTTTCGGTGACTTCAGCCGAACCCGCTTCCCATCTGAAACGAAGGCCTGAGCCGCCATGACCAACGACACTGTGACGCCCGACGCGGACCTCGCCTTGATCGAGGCCAACATCCGCGACGTCCCGGACTTCCCGCACGAGGGCATCCTGTTCAAGGACATCACCCCGCTGCTGAACCACCGGGAGGCCTTCGCCGCCACGGTCGACGGGCTCAGCGCCCCCTACCGCGGGGCCGGCGTCGACCACGTCGTCGGACTGGAGGCGCGCGGCTTCATCTTCGGCGCCCCCGTGGCCATGGCGCTGGGCGCGGGCTTCGTTCCGGCGCGCAAAGCCGGGAAACTGCCCGCGGACACCATCGATCAGGCCTATGATCTCGAATACGGCACCGCGACCGTCGAGATCCACGCCGACGCGATCACTCCGGGCAGCCGTGTCCTCATCGTCGACGACGTACTCGCGACGGGTGGCACGGGCAGGGCCGCGGTGGAGTTGGTCCACAAGGCTGGTGGTACGGTCGTGGGATTCTCCGTTCTGATGGAGCTCTCCGCGCTCCGAGGACGCGAGAAGCTGCCCGACGTGGAGCTGCACACCCTCCTCTCGGTCTGACCGGACGACCTCGCGCGCACGGTGGGAATAGCGCGAAGGTTCCTCCTCGTTGACCTACACCAGCACTCGGTGTGACGCAATCGGTGACCAGGGTCACTACGCGTACCATCGGGCCGCCGGAGTACGGCGACGCACGAGGGGTCAGGTTCCGCCACCCCGCCCCACCTGGGCGGGCGCCACTAGACTGGTGGGAGAGGTGACCGCGGCGGCCACGTCGGTGACCGGCCCTGATGACACGCACGCGTTCCGGAGGCAGCCGATCCTTGGACTGTCGGCTCCACCGGGCGGATCCGCGGGAGGTAGGCATGCCAAACGAAGTGGTCTCGACCGGAGCGGTGTCCGCACGGGAGCAGGGGTCGAAGGCCCCGCGGGGTTCGGCCACCGAACGGGAGACGACCGCCGACGAGGGACGTGCCTCGCGGGGGGACGCCGACGCCGGTATGCCGCAGGGGCGTAACGACGGGGACCACACCGGTCCCAATGACAGACCACGTGACGAACGGCCGGAGGGCGCTGCGGAACAAGCGGCGCCCTCCGACGTATCCGAGCAGGACGTCTCCGGGCAGGGGGCCCAGGGGCGGCAGCCGGCGACCACCACGCCCTCCACCGTGCGAGTACGCAGAAGGCTCGCCCGACTCGGCGCCCAGCGGGGAGTGACGATGAACCCGGTGCTCGAACCACTGATCAAGACGGTGCGCGCCACCCACCCCAAGGTGGACGTCCGTCTGATCGAGCGCGCCTACGAGGTCGCCGCACACCACCATCGCCACCAAAAACGCAAGAGCGGCGACCCCTACATCACCCACCCGCTCGCGGTGGCCACCATCCTCGCCGAACTCGGCATGCAGGAGGCCACCCTCGCCGGCGCCCTGCTGCACGACACCGTCGAGGACACCGACTACTCCCTCGACGAGCTCCGAGCCGACTTCGGCGACGAGATCGCCCTCCTGGTCGACGGCGTCACCAAGCTGGACAAGGTCAAGTACGGCGAGGCCACCCAGGCCGAGACGGTCCGCAAGATGGTCGTGGCCATGGCCCGCGACATCCGCGTGCTGGTCATCAAGCTCTGCGACCGCCTGCACAACATGCGCACCCTGCGCTACCTGCCCAAGAAGGCCAAGCGCGAGAAGAAGGCCCGCGAGACCCTGGAGATCTTCGCGCCGCTCGCCCACCGCCTGGGCATGAACACCATCAAGTGGGAGTTGGAGGACCTGGCTTTCGCCACCCTCTATCCCAAGCGCTTCGACGAGATAGCCCGACTGGTCTCCGAACGCGCCCCCCGGCGCGACGTGTACCTGCAGGAGGTCATCGAGGCGGTCTCGGGCGACCTGCGCGAGTCCAAGCTCAAGGCGACCGTGCGCGGGCGGCCCAAGCACTACTACTCGATCTACCAGAAGATGATCGCCCGCAACTGCGGCTTCGACGAGATCTACGACCTCATCGCGGTGCGGGTCCTGGTGGACAGTGTTCGGGACTGCTACGCGGCGCTGGGGACCATCCACGCGCGGTGGAACCCGGTGCCGGGCCGGTTCAAGGACTACATCGCGATGCCGAAGTTCAACATGTACCAGTCGTTGCACACGACGGTCATCGGTCCCTCCGGCAACCCGGTCGAACTCCAGATCCGCACCCGCGCCATGCACCGGCGCGCCGAGTACGGCATCGCCGCGCACTGGAAGTACAAGGAGGACCGCAACTCCACCGGGACCGAGACCAAGCCCAAGGGCACCACCGACATGCAGTGGCTGCGTCAGCTCATCGACTGGCAGCAGGAGACCAAGGACCCGGGCGAGTTCCTGGAGTCGCTGCGCTTCGACCTGTCGGTGCAGGAGGTGTTCGTCTTCACCCCGCAGGGTGACGTCATCTCCCTGCCGGAGGGCGCCACCGCCGTGGACTTCGCCTACGCCGTGCACACCGAGGTCGGCCACCGCACCGTCGGCGCTCGTATCAACGGCCGTCTGGTGCCGCTGGAGAACGAGCTGCACAACGGCGAGGCCGTGGAGATCCTCACCTCCAAGGACCCCGACGCCGGGCCCAGCCGCGACTGGCTCAACTTCGTCAAGAGCGCTCGTGCCCGCAACAAGATCCGGCACTGGTTCACCAAGGAGCGCCGCGAGGCCGCGATCGAACAGGGCAAGGAGGAGATCGCCAAGATCATGCGCAAGCAGGAGCTTCCGGTCAAGCGCCTGTTCAGCGGAGAGGCGATCATCGCCCTGGCAGGCGATCTGCGCTACACGGACGTGGACGCCCTGTACGCCGCCGTGGGCGAGCACCAGGTGAGCGCACAGAGCATCGTGAGCAAGCTCGTGGACTCCATGGGTGGGCTGGACAGCCACACCGAGGACATCGCCGAGTCCTCGCTGCCCACCAAGGCCGCCACCACGCGCCAGCGCTCGGGCAACCCGGGCGTGGTCGTGGCGGGCGACGGTGACGTGTGGGCGCGCCTGGCCAAGTGTTGTACGCCGGTGCCCGGTGACGACATCGTCGGTTTCGTGACCCAGGGGCATGGGGTTTCGGTGCACCGCGCCGACTGCGCCAACGCCGCCAGCCTGGACCAGGAGCGCATGGTCGACGTCGAGTGGCGGCCCACCGAGGACTCCATGTTCCTGGTGGCCCTGCACGTGGAGGCCCTGGACCGCTCCCGGTTGCTGTCCGACATAACACGCGTGTTGTCCGACCAGCACGTCAACATCCTTTCCGCCACGGTGCAGACCAGCCGCGACCGGGTGGCGCAGAGCCGCTTCACCTTCGAGATGGCCGACCCCACCCACCTGGGCAGCGTGCTGCGCGCCGTGCGCGGCGTGGACGGGGTCTACGACGTCTTCCGGGTGCGCAACTGACCCGCCACCCGGTTCGTTGGAAAACCGATGGCACCCTCGGGACACCGGTGGTTAGCGTGTGCGCGTACACGACCCCCCACCGGTGAAGGCAGGCCCTCGTGCTCGAACTCCGTCCCCCGCGCCCCGAGGACACTCGCGCGCTCGAACTGCTCGCCCGGCGCTCGTGGCCGGTGGGGACCCACCCCGGTGGTCTGGGTTGGCAAGCGGCCACCGAGGACATGCCCCGGCCGATGGCGGTGGCCGAACGAGACGGTGAGATCGTCGCCTGGGCCGGGGTCACCGGCGCCAACGCCATCTCCGAGCACACCAGGGTCACCCTCGAAGGGGCCCGGACCGACCCCGAGGCCGGGGCCGCCCTCCTGGATTGGGCCCTGGCGCGTACCGAGGGTGGGACACACCTGCCGGTCTTCCACGGTGACGAGGAGCTCCGGTTCCTGGCCGAGAAGGCGGGCTTCGCACACGAAGGGACCCTGGACACCTGGATGCGTCGTGCCGCCACGGAGGAGTCCCCGGCCCTGCCCGAGGGGTACGTGATCCGGCCCGTCCGCGAGGGCGAGGAGGAAGCCCGGGTGGAGTGCCACCGCCTCGCCTGGAAGCCCGCCGACCTGCCCTGGCCGGAGAGCGTGGGTCCGGTGGACCCATCGCTGAACAGCCGTTTCTCCCGGACCTACTACGACGCCACCCGTGCGTCCCTGCTGTACGACCCCGAACTGGACCTCGTCGTCCAGGCCCCGGACGGCTCCCTGGCCGCCTGCTGCGTGGTGTGGTTCGACGCAGAGAGCGGCACCTCGGAGGTCGAACCCCTGGGAGTGGTCCCCGTCCACCGCCATCGAGGCCTGGCGGCCGCCCTGGTGCTGGAGGCGTGTTCCCTGACCGCCCACCGAGGCGGCGACCGCGTGTTCATCAACACCGCACCCAACCCGCTGTATCCGGCCCCGGCGAGGACCTACGCGAAGGTCGGCTTCGAGGAGGTCGACCGCGGCCGCGTGTACGTGCGTCGCGCCCCGTGAACACCACGGCCCCGGACCCCCTCGACGGGGTGACCGGGGCCGTTTCTGCTCAGGCCCTTCCTGCTCGGGCCGTCCGCGCTCGGGTCAGATCCGGATGGTCGTGGACCGCACGACGCGGAAGACCGGGTGACGATCCGCCTCGGCCACGAAGGCCTCCACCGGGGCTTCCGGCGGCGCCTCGAAGTACGGGCCGACGATCGCCGAACGCGGGTGCTCCAGGTACTCCTTGAGCGCCGTTCCGGCCTCCTCGGGGTCCACCTCCAGCACGCTCACCAGTTCGATCCAGCCGCCCTGGCGCAGGGTCGCGAACCCGTCCTTGCGGATGTTGTGCACCCAGTTCACCTCGCCGTACGGGGAGACCAGATACCGGCCGCGCTCGCTGTCCAGCACACTCACCGGGGTGGTGCGCAAGAATCCGGACTTGCGGCCCCGGGTGGTCAGCAGGTGCATCTCCTGCGGGCAGACCCCGTACTTGACGAAGTTGCTGACGACCGCGTCCGAGACGCGGCGCAGCTTGGTCGCCTCGAACCGCTTCGTCGGTTCGTTCACCATCTTGGGCAACTCCCTCACTCGGCTGCTCTCCATTGTGGTGGCTGGGAGCACCCGTTGGCACCCGGGATACCGGCGAGATCCGGCACACGTCGCTCACCTGCGACCCGTCACCACACGGGCCTCCCGGGCCGTCTCGGTCGTTAGCGGAACGCGGAGATCCCCGTGACGGACTGGCCGATGCTCAGCGCGTGGATGTCCTCGGTGCCCTCATAGGTGGCCACCGTCTCCAGGTTCACCATGTGCCGCATCACCGGGTACTCCAACGTGATGCCGTTGGCGCCGTGCAGGCCGCGCGCGGTCGCCGCCACCCGCTGGGCCGCGGCCACGTTCGCGAACTTGCCGAAGCTGACGTGGTTGTGGTGGCATTCGCCCCGGTCCTTGAGACGACCGATGCGCAGGGCGGTCATGCCGGCGTGGTTGACGTCCACGACCATGTCGGCGAGCTTGCGCTGGGTGAGCTGGAAACCGGCGATGGGTCCGCCGAACTGCTCGCGGGTGAGCGAGTAGTCGCGGGCGGCCGCGTAGCAGGCGCGGGCGGCACCGGCCGCGCCCCACACGATGCCGTAGCGGGCCTCGTTGAGGCAGGAGAGGGGAGAGCCGAGCCCCTTGGACTCGGGCAGGATCGCGTCGGCGGGCAGACGCACGCCCTCCAAGACCAACTCCGCGGTGATGGAGGCGCGCAGCGACAGCTTCTTGTGGATGACGTTGGCGCTGAACCCGGGGGCGTCGGTGGGCACGACGAACCCGCGGACGCCCTCGTCGGTGGCGGCCCACACCACGGCGACGTCGGCCACCGAACCGTTGGTGATCCACATCTTGGTGCCGTCGAGCACCCAGTCGGAGCCGTCCCGGCGGGCGCGGGTGCGCATCGAACCCGGGTCGGAACCGGAGTCGGGTTCGGTCAGCCCGAAGCAACCGATGGCCTCGCCCGCGGCCATGCGCGGCAGCCACTCGTTCTTCTGATCCTCGGACCCGAACTTGTGGATCGCCGTCATGGCGAGGGAGCCCTGCACGGACACGAAGCTGCGCAGCCCGGAGTCCACGGCCTCCAACTCGCGGCAGGCCAGGCCGTAGGCTACGGCGCTGGAACCGCCGCAGCCGTAGCCCTCCAGGTGCATGCCGAGCACCCCGAGGTCGCCGAAGGCCTTGGCCAGGCCGCGCGGGTCGGGCAGGGTGCCGGCCTCGAACCAGTCGGCGACCTCGGGCAGTAGTTCCGCGGCGGAGAACTCCCGCACGGCGTCGCGGATGTCGCGTTCGGTGTCGGACAGTTCGGCGTCCACCGCCAGGAAGTCGAGCGGGTCGGGGGCGGCGGCCTTGCGAGAGTCGCTCATGGTGGGTGTCCCTTCGGGGTGCGTGGTGTACGAAGTCCGTTGGTCAGTCGACGTCGGTCTGTTGGGCGGCGCCGCGCTCGAACAGTTCCTCGATCCGGTCGGGGGTCAACCCCAACTCGGTGAGGATCTCTCGCGAGTGCTGGCCGAGCAGTGGGGGAGCGGACATGGGGACGGGGGTGTCCGCCATCCGGAAGCCCGCCCGGACCTGTTCGAGGGGCCCGGCGGTGGGGTGTTCGACGGTGCGCAGGACGTCGTCCCCCGAGGCGTCGGCGGTACGCAGCGCGTCCAGGACACCGCGCACCCGACCCACCGGGACCCCGGCGGTGACCAGGACGTCCATCCAGTGGTCGGCGGGGCGGGAGGTCAGCGTCTCGGTGAGTTCGCCGACCAACTCCTCGCGGTGCGCCACCCGTTCGGGGTTGGTGGCGTAGCGGGTGTCCTCGGCCAGGTCGGGGCGGTCGATGGCCGCGCACAACCGTCGGTACAGGGCGTCGTTGCCCGCGGCCACGACGATCTCCGCGTCGGCGGTGGGGAAGACCTGGTAGGGGACGATGGTGGTGTGCGCGTTGCCCACCCGGGCTGGTTCCGTCCCCGTGATCAGGGCTTGCTGGGTGAGGTTGACCAGGCTCGACAGCGTGGAGTTGACCAGCGAGACGCTGACGTCCTCACCGCGGCCGGTGGCCTTGGCCCGTATGAGCGCGCCGAGGATGCCCACGGCGGCGTTGAGGCCGGTGAGCACGTCGGTCAGCGCCACACCGACCTTGCTGGCCGGTCCGTCGGCCGGGCCGGTGGTCGCCATCAGCCCGCTCTCGGCCTGCACGACGATGTCGAAGCCGGGGCGGCCCTCCGGTCGGTGTTCGGGCCCGAAGCCGCTCACCGAGCAGTAGACGACCGCCGGGTTGCGCTTGCCGATCTCCTCGTAGCCCAGCCCCAGCCGGTCGATCACCCCGGGTCGGAAGTTCTGGATCACGACATCGGAGCCGGCGCACAGTTCCCGGACCGCGGCGAGCCCGTCGGGGTCCTTCAGGTCCACGGCGAGGCTGCGCTTGTTCCGGTTCACCGACAGGAAGTAGGCGGCCTCGCCGGGGGCGTGCGCCGCGCGGTGCTCTTCGGTGGGCTCGGCGTAGGGAGGTCCCCAGGAACGAGTGTCGTCGCCTCGCCCGGGTTGTTCGACCTTGATGACCTCGGCGCCCATGTCCGCCAACAACATGGTGGCGTAGGGGCCGGCCAGGACCCGGGACAGGTCGGTGATCCGCACACCGGCCAGGGGGAGTGGGGCACCCCCCGTCCCGGGTTCCTCTGTGGATTCGTGACTGGAAGGGTTCAAGGGTCACTCCTCGCCGTGGGGGGAACCGGGCAGTTGGTCGCCGTCACGCAGTTGGTAGTAGGTCTCCAGGCAGCGGCGCAGCGCGGTGGTGAGCGCGGCGCCCGATTGGCCCGCGTACCGCGTCTGCACCCGCTGGACGATCTCCGCGATGTCCTCGGTCACCGAGGCGCCCTCCACCAGGGCACGGAAGAAGTCCTTGGCCAGGTCGGTGAGCAGGGTGGTGTCCGCGGCGACGATCCGGTCGTCGGCGGTGTCCACGGCGAGCACGACACCGAGCCGCTGGTACTGGGAATGGCTCGCCACCGAATCGGGGAGACGGGCGTAGCCGGATATGAGGACAACCCGGGGGTTGCGGAAGAGCTGCTGAACGCGGTCGTCGCCGGGCAACGGACACACCTCTCGTCTGCGGGCACGCGAAAACTCCTACCGACTGGAGTCTCGCGTCTGAAGGGTTACCGGGGGAACCGGACACCCGCGACGTGAGGGCAGTTCGAGACCAGTATGTCGTCACCGTCGCGCCGGCTGTCAAGCGGGGGCGTGTCCCAGAGCACACGAATCCCGTGGGTGCGTCGCGCACGAGCCATGTGTTACATTTCGGCACAGGTCACGAGTACCAGCGTCAAGCCCCGGCTAGCTGGTCGGCAACCCTCCTTCCGCGGTGGGGTGCCCCGGGTGAGGACCAGGTCCCGACACGACCGTGTCGGACAAGCGCGGACCCAGGAAGACGCGGCCGTCGAGCGGCGCACCCCGTGGGTCCCACGACCCACCGAAGAGGTGCCCCATGACCACCGTCATCCCGTTCGACTCCACCCGTCGCCCCCGCACCCGCCAGGCCGTTCGGGACGCGCGTGCGCGCCGGGCGTCGTACCCCGTCGGCGCCGCCCCGGACTGCTCGATCGTCACCCCGGACCGCGGGGTCCAGCTGGTCACCGGCGAGTACGTCGACTACGCCAACTTCGACTACGCGGCCAGCGCGCCCTGCCTGACCGCGGTCGCCGACGCCCTCTCCGCCGCCCTGCCCTACTACGCCAGCGTGCATCGGGGCGCGGGCCACCACTCCCGGATCAGTACCGAGGCCTACGAGGAAGCCCGTCGCGGCGTCGCCGGTTTCCTGGACGCCCGCCCCGACACCGACGCCGTGGTGTTCGTGCGCGGCACCACCGACGCGCTCAACCTGCTGGCCCGTTGCGTACCCGACGGTTGCACCGTGGTGGTGTTCGAGTCCGAGCACCACGCGAGCCTGTTGCCGTGGGAACACCCGGCCGCCCGCGCCGCGAAGGTGGTGCGCCTGCCGCTGCCCGCCACCCCCGACACCGCCGTCGAGGCCGCCCGCGCCGCCCTGCGCGAGGCCCCCGAGGGTCCGAAGCTGCTGTGCGTGACCGCGGCCTCCAACGTCACCGGTGAGATCTGGCCGGTCGAGGAGTTGGTCGAGGCCGCCCACGCCGAGGACGCCCGCGTGGTGGTCGACGCCGCCCAGTACGTGCCGCACCTGCCGTTCAGCCTCACCGAGACCGGCGCCGACTACGTGGCGCTTTCCGGACACAAGCTGTACGCGCCCTTCGGTTCGGGTGTGCTGGCGGGCCGCGCCGATTGGCTGGCAGAGGCCGCGCCCTACCTGTCCGGTGGTGGCGCGACGCGGAAGGTCACCGACCACGACGTGTTCTGGAACGACCTTCCGGCCCGGCACGAGGCGGGCAGCCCCAACGTCTTGGGCGCCGTGGCGTTGGCCGCGGCCTGCGCCACCTTCACCGAGGACACCCTGTACCTGCAGCACATCCGCGAGTCCGCCCTCCTGGAGCGCCTGCGCGCCGGGTTCTGCCAGATCGACGGCGTGCACGAGCTGACCCTGTGGGGGCCCGAACAGGCGCGGGTGGGCATCGTTTCGTTCGTGGTGGACGGGCTGCCCGCCGATCTGCTGGCCGCCGCCCTGTCCGCGGAGCACGGCATCGGGGTGCGCGACGGCCTGTTCTGCGCGCACCCGCTCACCGCCCACCTGCTGCCCGAGGGGCACACTCAGGCGGTTCGGGCCAGCCTGGGCGTGGGCACCACCGAGGAACACGTCGACCGGTTGGTCGGCGCCGTGGCGGATCTGGTCGCCCATGGGCCGCGTTGGGAGTACGTCGACCTCGACGGCCGGTTGGTCCCCGCCTCCGACCCGCGCGACGCGCTCTGAACGGAGCACGCCCGGAGCGGTCCCGTCGTCTATGATCAATGCGGAAAAACCGGTGGGAACGGGATGTTCTGCGCACGGTCGTCGAATTCCCGTTCCCTGCCGCGAACCCCCTGCGTATCGAGGTGGATGACCGCATGACCGACGATTCGACCGCCCCGGCCCCGGGGTCGAAGATCGACACCACCCGGACCCACTCGGCCCGGATCTGGAACTACTGGATGGGTGGAAAGGACCATTATCCGGTCGACCGTCTGGCGGGAGACGTGGTGGCCGAGTCCTTTCCGGAGATCCGGGACCTGGCCCGCACCAGTCGGGAGTTCCTCGTCCGCGCGGTGACCCACCTGACCCGGGACGAGGGCATCCGCCAGTACCTCGACATCGGTACCGGGATGCCCACCGCCAACAACACGCACGAGGTCGCCCAGTCGATCGCGCCGGAGACCCGGGTGGTCTACGTCGACAACGACCCCCTCGTGCTGACGCACGCCCGCGCCCTGCTGGTCGGCACCCCCGAGGGGGCCACCGACTACGTCGACGCCGACCTGCGCGACCCCGACGCGATCCTGGCCAAGGCCGCCGAGACGTTGGACTTCGACGAGCCGGTCGGGCTCATGCTGATGGGGATCCTGGGCCACGTCCCCGACGAGGAGGTCCAGCCGATCGTGCGCAGGCTGTTGGACGCCCTGCCCTCGGGTAGCTACCTGGTCAGTTACGACGGCGCCGACACGAGCGAGGACTACAACCAGGCCATCGAGGAGGGCAACAAGCACGGGGACGTGCCTTACCTGCTGCGCAGCCCCGAGGCCATCGCCGAGCGCTTCGAGGGCCTGGAGCTGCTGGAGCCCGGTGTGGTTCCCTGCCCGTTGTGGCGGCCCCCGATCGCGGGTGCCCGGCGCGGACTGGACCAGTACGGCGGGGTGGCTCGCAAGCCCTGACGGCCGGTCTCCGGCCGGTGCCCGAAGTCCCACCGCGGGCCGACCCGGAACCTCCGGGTCGGCCCGCGGTGTTCGTGGATGGGAGTTCGGGACCTTGGACTCACAAGAACTTGCGACGCAGGTCGTGACAAACGGCGCGATAGGGCCCATTTCACTTGGGTGTGTGCGGGGTATCACGTTCACAAGCGGTACTATCTGGCCCTGACGGCAGGGCACACCGTCGCGGACCCGATCGGTCCACCGACAACGGACGTCCTGCCTCCCACGAGCGAACCGGCTGGGGGAGCGTGAACGTGACGGACGTCCGAGGACCTGAGGCAGGCCCCCTCACGGCCGTGTTCCGACGGAGGACATCCTTTCGAAAGCCCGGGCGGGGACCACGCGTGGTCGACCTCGGCGACAGTAGCCGCGCCCATGTCCCCCACGACCCGGCCCTGGCCGAACACGTCCGTTTGCACCAGGCCTTCCTCGGTCGGGTCGTCGACTACCTGAGCGTCGACGCGGGCATCCGCCAGTTCGTCGATTGGGGCAGTCCCGTCCAGGGAACCGCCGAACGCGTGCACGGCGCCGACCCCGACGCCACCATCGTGCACATCGCCCCCGAGGGCGCCGCGGGGATCCTGGCCTCCCCGGACGACTCCGCCGTGCCGTCCGGCGACGGCGTGTGCTCCGAAACGCTCCTGCGCCGCCTTCACGCCGGTGGGCTCGTCGATCTCGACGAGCCCATCGCCGTATTGATGACCCGCACCTTCGGAGCCGACTCCCCGCCCACGGGCCTGGACACCCTGCACCGACTCATGCGCGGCGGCGGCTACCTGGCCCTCACCTCCACGGCGCCCCGAGCCGACGTCGAACGCGCCTTCGGCCCCTTCCTCCCCCTCGAACCCGGCGTGGCCGACCTCACCTGGTGGCCCTACCCCGACGAGGACGTCGCCGCCCAGGGCAGCGGAGTTCTGGCAGGATTGGGCCGCGCGTCGAGACGAGGAGGGGGAACGACCCGATGGCGGTGAACTGGAACGGCGAGATCCTCGCCCAGATGCAGTTCTACTGGGATTTCTCGTTGTGGCCACGCCTGGAGGGGCTCACCGACGAGGAGTTCTACTGGGAACCGGTGCCGGACTGCTGGACGGTACGTCGGCGCGAGGACGGCCGACACGCGCCCGATGGCGCCTACCCCGAACCCGTCCCACCACCGGTCACCACGATCGCCTGGCGGCTGGGCCACATCATCGTGGACGTGCTGGAGACCCGGATCAACTGGCACTTCGGCGACCGCACCGCGAGCCGTGACACCATCGACTGGCCCTCCACCGCCGCCGAGGCGCGCCAACGCCTGCGCACCGCCTACCTCACCTGGTCCGAACACGTGGGACGACTCGACGACGACGCCCTGGCCGTACCCGTGGGCGGGGCCGAGGCCGCCCAGTGGTCGGAGTTCCCGATGGTGGTGCTGGTCCTGCACCTGAACCGGGAGTTCATCCACCACGGAGCCGAGGTGGCCCTCCTCCGGGACCTGTACCGTGCCCGCTAAATGACGCGGAGGGGGTCCACGCGGACCTGGGCGAGGTGCTCGTCGCGGCGGGCGCTGCGGGCCACCGCCGCCGCCTTCAACGCACGCGCCAGCTCACCGATCCCGTTGCGCGGGACTCGCAGCAGCGCGCGCTCGGTCACGTGGGACCCGTCGTCGGCCGTCTCCGACCCGACCGGGACCGGACCCAACAGCTCGACACCCGTGGGCAGGGCGATCTGATCCAGCAGCTCGCGCACGTGCTCGGGGCCGCCGGTGATGGAGGCCATCGACACCGCGGGCGGGAAACCCAGCTCGCGACGGTCGGCCAGCTCGCGTTCGGCGAACCCGGCCGGGTCCCAACGCACCAGTGACTGCACCAACGGCAGCGAGGCCTCGGCGGACACCACCACGGTGCCGCCGGGGCGCACCAGCGCGGCGGCGTTCAGCCACCGACGCAGCGTCTCCTCCGAGGCCCGCAGGTCGGCCCGGTTGAGGAGCGCCCACCCGTCCAACAACACCGCCGCCGCGTAACCGCCGCCCTTGGCCACGGGTTCGGCCCCCGGGGTCGCCACCACCAGGGCCGGTTTGCTCGAAACCTCGGGCAACACGTCCTCACGTCCGGAGGTGCGCACGGCCAGCGCGGGGAAGGCCCTCCCCAGCTCCTCGGCGGTACGCCGGGCGCCCACCACCACCGCGCGCATTCGGGTCACCCCGCACTCGGGGCAGGCCCACTGGCCGGCCACCCGGCCGCACCAGCCGCATGAGGGCAGGGCGTGCGACCCACGGACCGCGAGCGGGCCGCGACAGCCGTCACAGCGAGCGGGTTCGCGACAGCCCGCGCACGCCAGGCTGTTGAGGTATCCCCGGCGCGGCACCTGGAAGAGCACGGGCCCCACCCGGGCGGCCTCCCGGGCCGAACGCAGGGCCACGCTGGGCATGCGCGCCGAACGCGCCGCCTGGTCCCGGGCCAGTTCACGGTCGTCCCCGGCCGCTCGTACCAGGGGGGCGCGTCGACGCAGCGTCGCGCGGTCGGCGATCAACGGGTGCGCCCACCCCGATTCCAGCAACAGTTGGGCGTCGGTGGTGCGGGTGTGCCCGCCGATGAGCGCACCGGCGCCCGCCTTGTGGGCGCGCATCGCCAGTACCGTGCGCGAGTGCGGGTAGGGCGCGTGCGGGTCCACGTGCACGTCGTCGCCGTCGTCCCACAGCACCACCAGGCCCAGGTCGCGCACGGGGGCGAAGACCGCGGCGCGGGTTCCGACCACGACCCGGATCTCGCCGCGCAGGACCGTCAACCAGCGTCGGTATCGCTCGGCCGGCCCCAGGTCGGCGGTGAGCGCCACGTGCCGTCCCTCGCCCAACCGGCGGGTGAGCGCCTCGTCCACCCGGGCCACGTTCCGACCGTCCGGGAGCACGATCACGCCGCCGCGCTCGGCGGCCAGGACGGCTTCGGCGGCCACCGCGATCGCGTCGGTCCAGTCGGTGCCGGGCAGGGCGTTCCAGATGGCGCGCGCGGGGAGTCCCTCGCGCAGCGCACGCACGTACGCCGGACCCTCCGTGTAGGCGTCCCAGGGGCCGGGGTCGACCTCCAGTACGGCGGCCTCCACGGTCTCCTGCACGGCGGAGGCTTCGCCGGGCGGCGCCTCGACGGGCCCGTCCTCCTCGGCCCCTTCCAGGTCTTGTGCCCTCTCACGCGCGCGCCGGTCGGCCTCCTTCTCCACCCGCGCGTGCCGGGGTGGCACCGCCAGCCGCAGCACGTCGCTCAGGGTGCCCGCGTACCGATCGGCGACGGCTCGGGACAGCGCGAGGACCTCCGGGGTGAGCACCGGCTCGGGGGAGACCACCGTCTCCAGGTAGGCCAAGCGTCCGGCGAACTCCGAGCTCTCCACCCGCTCCGCCAGGAAACCGGCGAGCAACCGGCCGTTGAAGCGCACCTTCACCCGGCAGCCGGGCACGGCCGTCTCGTCCATGTCGGCCGGTACGCGGTAGTCGAAGTAGCGGTCCAGGTGCGGCAGCGGGGTGTCCACCACGACACGCGCGATCGGGAGCCGGTCGGCGGGCCTGCGCTTGGCGGGCGGACGGCTCTTGGCGGAGGCGGCCCTGGCCTTCGCCGTTTCCTTCGGCTCCCCCGCAGGCAGGTCGAAGAGGGCCGCTTCGGGCTGGTCGGGCTGCGCTGTCATCACCTTTGGTCTATCAGATGACCACGACGGTCCAGGGACCCGAGAAGCCCGACACAGGCGCGTTCTCGGTGGGGAGTGCGGTAGAACAGTGACGTGTGGTCGCAGTCGAGGGGGAATGGTCGAACATGAAGCTGGTCTTTGCCGGTACACCCGAGGTGGCGGTGCCCTCACTCCGGGCCCTGATCGACTCCGAACACGAGGTCGCGGCCGTCGTCACCCGGCCCGACGCCCGCTCCGGGCGCGGGCGCAAGGTGTCGGCCAGCCCGGTCGCCGAGCTCGCCGAGAGCGAGGGCATCGAGGTCCTCAAGCCCGCCAAGGCCGGTGACCCCGACTTCCTGGCCCGGCTGACCGAGATCGCCCCCGACTGCTGCCCGGTGGTCGCCTACGGCGCCCTGCTGCCCCAGTCCGCCCTGGACATCCCCGAGCACGGCTGGGTGAACCTGCACTTCTCCCTGCTGCCGGTCTGGCGCGGCGCGGCCCCCGTCCAGCACGCCGTCCTGCACGGCGACGACGTCACCGGCGCCTCCACGTTCCGCATCGTCAAGGAACTCGACGCCGGGCCGGTCTTCGGCACCGTCGCCGAGACCGTGCGTCCCACCGACACCAGCGGCGCACTCCTCGCCCGCCTGGCCGAGTCCGGGGCCGGTCTGCTGGCACGCACCATCGACGGCATCGCCTCCGGTGGCCTGGTCCCCGTCGAACAGCCCGCCGCCGACGTCTCCTACGCCGGCAAGCTCACCCCCCTGGACGCCGAACTCGACTTCACCTGGACGGCCCTGCGTCTGGACCGGGTCGCCCGCGCCTGCACCCCGGCCCCCGGCGCCTGGACCACCTTCCGCGGCACTCGTCTGAAGGTGGGGCCGGTCCGCCCCGTCACCGACGCCGACCGCCCCGACCTGGACCCCGGCCACCTGTTCGTGGACAAGAAGCGGGTTCTGGCGGGCACCAGCACCCACCCGGTCGAACTCGGTGAGGTCCAGCCCCAGGGCAAGAAGGCCATGTCCGCGGTGGACTGGGCGCGTGGGGTGCGTCCCACCGAAGACGACCGGATGGGCCGCTGACCTGTCGTAGTCTCAAGGCCGGTGGGCGCGGTCGCTCGCCGACAAACGTCCCCGGCTTGTTGAGGCAGAGCACACGTTGAGCGAGCAGTCCCGTTCCCAGAACCGTCGTCCGAGCCGGGGCGGTGGATCCCGCCAGGGCGGTCAGCGGTCCGGGCCGCCCCAGCCGCGCGACCCCGCGCGCAGGGTCGCCTACGACGTGCTGCGCGCGGTCGAGCAGCGCGACGCCTACGCGAACCTGTTGTTGCCGGCCCTGCTGAACGAGCGTGGCATCCACGGCCGCGACGCCGCGCTGGCCACCGAGCTCACCTACGGGACCCTGCGTCGTCAGGGCACCTACGACGCGATCCTGCAGACCTGTGTGGACCGCACCTTGGCCTCGGTGGACGTCGAGGTGCTTCCGCTGCTGCGGATGGGTTCCCACCAGTTGCTGTCCACCAACATCCCGCCGCACGCCGCGGTGGGGGAGTCGGTGGAGTTGGCCCGCAAGGTGGTGGGCCATCACCGCTCCCGTTTCGTCAACGCGATCCTGCGCAAGGTGAGCGCTCGCGACCTGGACGCCTGGCTCCCGATCGTGGCCCCCGAGCGCGACCGAGACCCGAGCGGATACCTGTCGGTGGTGCACAGCCACCCGCGCTGGGTGGTCAAGGAACTGGCCCGGGCCCTGGGGGAGCGGGCCAAGGACGCCGGTCTGCCCCGTACCGAGGAGCTGCTCCAGGCGCACAACGAACGTCCCAAGGTGACCCTGGTCGCCAAACCGGGCCGGTCCAAGGTCGCCGACCTGGAGGAGCACGGCGCCGAGCCGGGCCGCTACTCGCCCTTCGCCGCCTACCTGCCGGAGGGTGACCCGGGCGCGATCCTGGAGGTACGCCAGAATCGGGCCGCCGTCCAGGACGAGGCCAGCCAGCTGGTCGCGTTGGCCCTGACCCGGGTCGACGTCCACGGGGACGACGCCCGTTGGTTGGACGTGTGCGCCGGCCCCGGTGGCAAGGCGGGCCTGCTCGCCTCCCTGGCGGGGCAGCGCGACGCCCGCCTGGTCGCCTCCGAGATGCAGCCGACCCGGGCCGGGCTGGTGGCCGGCGCGGTGCGCCGGGCCCCGCGTGACGCCGGTCGCGCGATCGCCGCCGACGGCACTCGACCCGCCTGGCGGCCGGGTGTCTTCGACCGGGTCCTGGTGGACGTGCCGTGTACCGGTCTGGGGGCCCTTCGGCGCCGTCCCGAGTCGCGTTGGCGTCGGGGCCCGGAGAACGTGACCGAGTTGGCCCCGCTCCAGCGCGAGCTGCTCGTCAACGCCGTGTCGGCCGTGCGTCCGGGCGGGGTGGTGGCGTACGTGACGTGCTCCCCCCACCTGGACGAGACCGACACCATCGTCCAGGGCGTGCTCGCCGAGCGGGACGACCTGGAGCTGTTGCGAGCCCCCGACTATCTCGACGAGGTTCCCGGCCTGGCCGCCGGACCGGAGGGAAGGTACGCGCAGTTCTGGCCGCACGTCCACGGCACCGATGCCATGTTCCTGGCCCTGCTGCGCCGCAAGGTCGGATAGCGTCACCCGTCGTTTCGCCCGACGCCCTCGGTGTCGGGCGAAACGGGCATATTCGGATCTACCTCGTAAAGGTGGAGGTATGGCGGTGTTCCAGTCTCGGGGGCCGACCACCGGACAAGGCCTATACACTGCTGACGTGGCAATTCAGATCTCTCCCAGCATCCTGAACGCGGACTTCGCGCACCTCGCGGACGAAGCCGCCGCCGTGCCGACCGCGGACTGGCTGCACATCGACGTCATGGACGGACACTTCGTCCCCAACCTGACGCTGGGTCTGCCCATCGTGGAATCCCTGGTCAAGGCGACCCCCACCCCACTGGACTGCCACCTGATGATCGAGGACCCCGACCGCTGGGCGCCCGCCTACGCCGAGGCCGGGGCCGGCAGCGTCACCATCCACGCCAAGGCCGCCGGCGCGCCGGTGCGCACCCTGCGGGAGATCCGCAAGCGGGGCGCTCGCGCCGGACTGGCCCTCAACCCCGCCGAGCAGGTCGAACCCTACGCGGACCTCATCGGCGAGATGGATATGCTGTTGTTGATGACCGTCGAACCAGGGTTCGGCGGACAGAAGTTCCTTGACCTGGTTCTGCCCAAGATCCGCCGAGCTCGTGAGATCCTGGACAGCAGGGAGGCCTCCGTCTGGCTACAGGTCGACGGAGGGGTCTCCGATGAGACCATCGAACGCGCCGCCGAGGCCGGAGCCGACGTCTTCGTCGCCGGATCGGCCGTCTACGGGGCACAGGACCCCGCGAGCGCCGTCGAGTCCCTCCGGGCCCAGGCTCGCAAGGCGAGCGGTCGGGACTAGAACCGAAGAGACCATCTCCGAAGGGGCGCGGCCGCCCGCACCCACCACCCCGGTGCGGCCGCGCCCCGCCCCATTCCCTTCCCAGGATCCCGCCCCGCCTTGAGGACCGGGTCTGGCCAGGGGGCGCGAAGGCGCCTAGGCTTTCGGCGGTAGTCGTAGAACCTTCGCTTGGTCGCGGCTCCGTCTTCCCCCGCACCACCTTGTGACCCAGGGAGCGGCGCGGCGTGAGCGCGTTGCCAGGCCGGACCCCGTGGAGCACGCGTGCAAGCCCAACACCTGGCCATGGACACCCTCTGGGAGGCGGAGAGCGCCGCCATCCGCTGGTTGCAGGGAGCCGGCGATCCGCTCTCGTATCCACTCGGGTTGATCACCCACCTGGGATCCCAGGGCGTGATCATCGTGCTGATGGCCGCCGTCTTCTGGTGCGTGAACCCCGGTCTGGGCGCTCGACTGCTCGTCGCGGTCATCGCCTCGGGCGCCGTCAACGGTCTGCTCAAGTCGGTGTCCTACACGCCGCGCCCCTACTGGTTCGACGCCCAGATCACCGGCCACAGCCACCACGGGAGCTTCGGAATGCCGTCCGGGCACAGCCAGGCCGCCATGGTGGCCTGGGGTTACCTGGGGATCCGGTCGGGCCGCCGCGCCCTGATGTGGGCGGCCGTGGTGATCATCCCGTTGGTGGGGTTCTCCCGGATCTACCTGGGCGCCCACTTCTTCAGCGATGTCGTGGTCGGGTTGTCCATCGGCGCGCTCATCCTGTGGCTGATACTGCGCTACGAGGACCGCGTGCTCACCTGGTGGAGTTCGCTGGACACCACGCGTTGGGTCTCCTATCTGCTGCTGATCACCCTGGTGCCGTGCGCGCTGGGGGCGGCATGGCAGTTCGGGGTGCGCGGGGACTGGGTCCTGCCGGCCACCGAGTGGATCGGCGCAACCCCCGCCGACCCGGCCGGACACTCCCTGACCGGTCTGTACACGGCCTCCGGGGGGTTGCTCGGCGGCGTGCTCGGGCTCACCCTGCTCCACCGCTGGGGCTGGTACAGCGCCGAGGGCACCATCACCGCGCGGGTGTCGCGGTTCGCGCTCGGTATCTCCGTGGTCGTGCTCGTCGTGGTCCTGGACGAGGTCCTCTTCGGCGACCTGGGCGGGCCGATCGGTGCCCTGTTCTCCTTCGTCGTCTACGCGGTCCTGGCGTTCTGGGCCACCTACGGCGCGCCGCGGATGTTCGTCGCCGGTGGACTCGCCACCAAGGCGCAAGAGGCCGAGCGCATCGACCAGGGGTGACACCCCTCACAGCGGCTAGGCGTCCCGAGCGGCAAGGGGTTAGGATCGGGATCGCTGTAGTTATCGAACGCGTGCTCCGGGGTCGGTGAAAATCCGAACCGGCGGTGATAGTCCGCGACCCGGTCGAATCCATCGACCGGTTGAACCGGTGGAATTCCGGTACCGACGGTTAAAGTCCGGATGGGAGGCAGTACGCGTTGGGACGGTTTCGAGCGTCGCCGACCATCGGCGTACCCACTCGGACCCGGACTCGTCGTGGACCCGTTCCCACACCCTTTTCCCCGGAGCCTGAAGCAGGCGAAGGGACGTAGGGCGTGTTCACCGGAATCGTGGAAGAACTCGGCGAGGTCATCTCCGTCGAACCGGCCGGAACCTCCGGCGAGGCCGTGCTGCTCACCGTGCGCGGGCCACTGGCGAGCTCCGACGCGGGGCACGGCGACTCCATCGCGGTCAACGGCGTGTGCCTGACCGTCGTCGAGCTCGGTGAGGGAACCTTCACCGCCGACGTCATGAAGGAGTCGCTGGACCGGTCGAGTCTGGGGTCCCTCGTCCCCGGATCACCCGTCAACCTGGAGCGCGCCGCGCGCAGCGACGGCCGTCTGGGCGGGCACATCGTCCAGGGACACGTGGACGGCACCGCGGTCCTCCTCTCCCGAGACCCGGGCGACAAGTGGGACGTGCTCCGCTTCGCCCTGGCCCCGGAGCTGTCCCCCTACGTGGTGGAGAAGGGCTCCATCACCGTGGACGGCACCAGCCTCACGGTCTCCGCGGTCAGCGAGCCCGGAGCCCTGGAGGAGTCCTTCGAGGTCAGCCTCATTCCGGCCACCCTGGCCGCCACCACCCTGGGCGGCCTGGCCGTCGGCGCCGTCGTCAACATCGAGGTCGACGTCATCGCCAAGTACGTGGAGCGCATCACCGCCGTCGCACGCGCCCGCGAGAGCGCCCGTACCTGAGGCACCCGCGCCCTAGAGCGCCCACCACCCACCACTCAGCACCGACGTACCTTCAGGGAGCGGGAATGACCGTCACCGACACCACCCCGTCCGCCGACACCACCGACTCGCAGGACTCCGCGGGCACCGTGGTCCTCGACCCGATTGAGGACGCCATCACCGAGTTCGCCGCCGGACGCGCCATCGTGGTCGTGGACGACGAGGACCGGGAGAACGAGGGCGACATCATCTTCGCCGCCGAACTCGCCACCCCCGAACTCTTGGCCTTCATGATCCGCCACACCTCCGGCGTGGTGTGCGTGCCCATGGAGGGCGAGGAACTGGACCGCCTCGACCTGCCGCTGATGACCGCGCGCAACGAGGAGAGCCTGCGCACCGCCTACACGGTCACCGTCGACGCCCGAGAGGGCGTGACCACCGGGATCTCCGCCGCCGATCGCGCGCGTACCGTCCGGCTGTTGGCCTCCGCCGAGAGCACCGCCACCGACTTCGTGCGCCCCGGCCACGTCCTGCCGCTGCGCGCTCGACCGGGCGGTGTCCTGGCCCGTCGCGGGCACACCGAGGCCTCCATCGACTTCGCCCGCCTGGCCGGGCTGCGCCCCGCCGGTGTCCTGGCCGAGGTGGTCAACGACGACGGCACCATGGCCCGTCTGCCGCGACTGCGCCGGTTCGCCGACGAACACGGCCTGAAGTTGGTGTCGGTGGAGCAGTTGGCCGCCCACCGCATCGCCCTGGGGGAGACCCTCACCGCCGAGCAGGCCGCACCCGCGTTGGTCACACGCCAGGTGGAGACCCGCGTGCCGAACCGGCACGGTGAGTGGCGGGCGGTCGGCTACAAGGGCACCACAGACGGCGCCGAGCACGTCGCCCTGGTCCACGGTGACCTCACCGACGGCGTCGACGTCCTGGCCCGCCTGCACTCGGAGTGCCTGACCGGGGACGCCTTCGGTTCGCGGCGCTGCGACTGCGGCGCCCAACTGGACGCCGCCATGGCCGAGATCGTCGAGGCGGGCCGCGGTGTCGTGGTCTACCTGGGCGGACACGAGGGGCGCGGGATCGGCCTGCTGCACAAGCTGCGCGCCTACAGCCTCCAGGACCAGGGCGTGGACACCGTCGACGCGAACCTGCGGCTGGGGCTGCCCGCCGACGCGCGCGAGTTCGGCGCGGGAACACAGATCCTCACCGACCTCGGGGTGTCCTCGGTGCGGTTGTTGAGCAACAACCCCGTCAAGGCCGAGGCACTGGAGAAGTACGGGGTGCGGGTGAGCGAACGGGTTCCCATGCCCACGTTCGTCACCGACGACAACCTCGCCTACCTGCTGGCCAAGCGGGACCGGATGGGTCACGACCTGGCCGGCGTCGCCCGCTAGCGGGCCCCACCCCCCAGTTCGGGCCCGCCGTCGGGCGGGCCCACCGCATGTTCGTCATCACGTGGAAAGGCCGGTCATGAGTGGTACAGGACGTCCCGAACAAGAGCGGGTCGAGGCCGACGGGCTCTCGGTGGGCATCGTCGCCACCAAGTGGAACGCCCCGATCATCGAGCCGATGCTCGCCAACGCCCTGGAGGTCGTCAAGGAGTCCGGCGTCTCCGATCCGGTGGTGATCCACGTGGCCGGTGCGGTGGAGATCCCCGTCGTGGCACAGGAACTGGCCCGAAGGCACGACGCGGTGATCGCCTTGGGCGCCGTCATCCGCGGCGGTACCCCACACTTCGACTACGTGTGCCGATCGGTCACCCACGGGTTGACGGAGGTGGCCCTGCGCGAATCCACCCCCGTGGGCAACGGTGTGCTCACGTGTGACACCCTGGAACAGGCGCGTGACCGTGCCGGCCTGCCGGGAAGCGCCGAGAACAAGGGCGCCGAGGCTGCGTTGGCCGCCCTGGACACGGCGGTGGCCCTGCGCGGGCTACGTCGCTGAACCACACCCTCCTCGTCGGCGCGCGCCGCAGTCGTATCCCAGCAGGACCGTGTGGTCACGGATGGAGCAGTCGGTGCGGACGAAGGAACAACCTGTGGACGAGGCGTCGAAGCGGCCCGAGCTGCCGAGGACCTGGCGTCCCCGGGCGGTGCGCTGGGTCGCCTACGGGATGTGTGTGCTGATCGTGGGGACCATGTTGGTGCTCGCGATCGTCCTGCCCGGTGACTGGCGACCACTGGACCGGATCATGATCGTCGGGCTGGGGTTGGTCATCGCCGCCGGGCTGCACATGCTGGGTCGTCCGCGGCTGATCGCCACCGAGGACAACGTGGTCGTCATCAACGGGATCCGCACCCACTACCTGGCGTGGCCCGAGGTGTTGGACATCCGCATGCCGGTGGGGGAGCCCTGGCCGTGCGTGGACCTGTCCGATGGCACCTCGCTGCCGGTGATGGGGATCCAGAGCGCCGATGGTGACCTGTCCCGGCGCAACCTGGAGGAGTTCCGTTCGATGCTGGGCCGGGGCGAGGCCGCCGAGCCGAACCGGCCCGCCTAGTCGCCGGTCTCGATCACCGGTCGCCGACCGCCGTGACCGGGCCTCTTCGTAGAAGCAACCGAATCGAGCCCTCGTTTCCTGGAGGAACGGGGGCTCTTCGGTGTTGTGTGGGGCACATAGGTTGGTACCGAGTCCGGCGGATCTCGGGATCGACCCGCCGGGAGGAAGTCTGGAAGAGGTGCCGTGTGCGTGATATCCGAGCGACCGTGTCCGACCTGTACGCCTCAGGTGAGACGTTCGCGATGGCCACGGTGATCGACACCTACAAGAGCGCGCCCCGGGACGCCGGGGCGGCCATGCTGGTGAGCACCTCGGGTGAGGTGACGGGCAGCGTGTCCGGGGGCTGCGTGGAGGGCGCCGTCTACGAGGAGTCCCTGGAGGCCATCCGCACCGGAGACCCGGCGCGCCGCACCTACGGCGTGAGCGACGACGACGCCTTCAGCGTGGGGCTGACCTGTGGCGGAACCCTGCACATGTTCGTGGAGGCGATCAGCAGGGACACCTACCCGCAGCTGGGCGCCGTGTTGGCCGCCATCGACGAGCACCGGCCGGTGGCGGTGGCCACCATCGTGTCCGATCCCTCGGGGCCCGGGAGGGTGGGCCATCGCCGAGTGGTGTGGCCCGACAACGCCGAGGGCGACCTGGGCCCGGGAGGGGAGCGCCTGGCCGACGCCTTGGACGACGACGTGCGCGGCATGCTCGCCCAGGGCAGCACCGGCCTGTTGCACTACGGCGTGGACGGGCAGCGTCGCGGCGACGAGCTGGAGGTGTTCGTCCAGTCGTTCGCCCCGGCCCCTCGCATGCTGGTGTTCGGCGCGATCGACTTCGCGGCGGCCGTCGCCGACCTGGGTACCTACCTGGGCTACCGGGTGACGGTGTGCGACGCTCGGCCGGTCTTCGCCACCGCCAAGCGTTTCCCCACCGCCGAGGAGGTGGTGGTCAAGTGGCCGCACGTGTTCCTGGACGAGATCGCCGAGGAGATCGACCGGCGCACCGCGATCTGTGTCCTGACCCACGACCCCAAGTTCGACGTGCCGGTGCTCAAGCGGGCGTTGAGCACCGAGGCCGGGTACATCGGTGCGATGGGTTCACGCCGCACCCACGAGGACCGGTTGGACCGACTGCGCGAGGCCGGAGTCCCAGAGGAGGCCCTGGAGCGGTTGCACTCGCCGATCGGGCTGGATCTGGGAGCGCGCACACCCGAGGAGACCGCGGTGTCCATCGCGGCCGAACTGGTGCAGAGCCGGTGGGGCGGCAGCGGGCGCGCACTGCGTGAGACCACCGGACGCATCCACCGGGACACCCCGGTGCCCCCGCTGGTTCCGGCCGGATTCGGTCACCCTCGAAGGTGAACCGAAACGCCTCGGGTGGTGAACGCGCAGCTCAGCGCGGTGATCGCGACGCGGGGTAGCGAAAATCCTCCACCGGCTCTTGAAGGCGCCCCATGCGCGGCTTCGACGCGTGGCATCATCGCGTCATGGCTACAGGGGAAATGGCTATAGGAGAAGAAGCGGAGGGCGGAGGGGTCGAGTACAGGGGGAACGTCGCCGGGCTGCTGTTGGCGGCCGGCTCGGGTAGCAGACTCGGTCGACCCAAGGCACTGGTCGAACTGGGTGGCGAACGTCTGGTCGATCGCGGGGTGCGCACCCTGGCGGAGGGAGGCTGTGCCTGCGTCATGGTGGTCCTGGGAGCCGCCGACACCACGGTCGACGGCGCCGTGACCGTGCACAACCCCGACTGGTCCACTGGAATGGGCTCGTCGGTGCGGACGGGTATCGACGCCCTCCCCGACACCGTCGACGCCGTCCTCGTCGCTTTGGCCGACCAACCGTTGGTCACCCCCGAGGCGGTCCGCCGTCTGGTGGAGGCCTTCGAACAGGGAGCGCGCGCGGCCGCGGCCACTTACAACGGCAACCCCCGCAACCCGGTGCTGCTGGGCCGTGAACACTGGTCCACGGTCTACTCCATGGCCGAACGCGACGTGGGGGCCCGTCCCTTCCTGCGCGCCTACTCGCACGTGGTGACGACGGTGCCCTGCGACGACGTGGCCAGCCCCGAGGACATCGACACCGCCGAGGACCTGGCCCGACTCAGTGAGGTGCTCGACCGCGCCTGAGGGCCCGGGCGCGACCCGCGGCCCGGGCCCCGGCGTGGCTCAGCCCACCAGCGGTTCGGCGAGGACGCCGAAGTCGTGTTCCACGGCCTGACCGGGGGACAGGACCAACAGGTCGGTTCCGCCGTTGAAGGCGTCGGGCGGACAGGTCATGGGCTCGGCCGCCAGGTGGGCACGGTGCGCGTCCCCGCCCAGCGTGTCGGCGCTGAACAGTTGCAGCCAGTCGTATCCGGGGCCCGCCCACAGCGCCACCCGGTGCTCGGGTCCGCCGAGCCGCACCCAGGCGCGTCCGCGCTCGTCCCGCAGTAGGTCGGTGAAGGCCGTGTCCAGCACGGTGACGCCCAGATCGCGGCCGGGCGGGAGCAGGTCGAACCCGCCACCCTCCACCGGCACGGGCGCGCCCGTGGGGATGAGGTTCTCGTCGGTGGGCTGGCAGCTTCCGGCGTCGGCGGACACGGTGAGCACGCCGCGCGCGGACAGTTCGTCCAGGGGCCTGCCCAGGGTGAGGTAGGGGTGGAATCCCACACCGTAGGGAGCGTCGCCCTCCCCTGTGTTGACTGCCCTCACGCTCACGGTCAGCCCCTCGGAGGAGAGCCGGTGGCGGGCGGTCAGCTCCAGCGGGAAGGGGTAGCCGGACGTGCCCTCGAAGGCCAGCCGCAGGGTCACCTCGTCCTCGCGCGCGTCGACCGGGCTCCAGTCCTGGTCGTGCACCAGGCCGTGGATCGCCGAACCGGTCCCGGGGTCGTCGACCGCCAGGCGGTACTCGGTTCCCTGGAAGGTGTATCGCCCCCCGGCCACACGGTTGGGCCAGGGAGCCAACAACTGACCCTGGAACGCCTGGGGCCCCTCTCCCCGGGTGTAGGGCCACACCAGGTCGTGGTCGCGCCAGGTGAGGGCCTGCAAGCCCGCACCGACCCGGTCCACTCGCGCTCGGTAGTCACCCGAGCGCAGTTCGAACACCTCGCCCACCTGTCCGCCTTCCTCATCGTGGTCCGGCCCACGCCGAACCCGGCGATCTTAGCGTGACCGGTACGGACCGGCGGAGACGCGGGTCGGCCCGGACCCGGTCATCCGAGGAGGGTGTCCAGCGGGATGAGGACCCCCGACCCGAGGGCGAGCAGGCCGGTGGACATCAAGACGACCACCATCAGGATCGAACCTCCCACGGCCAGTCGGAAGGCGGCCAGTCGACGACGCGCCTTCACCTTCTCCTTCGCGGAGGTGCGTCCCAGGTACAGCAGGACCACGGCCAGCAGGACCGGGAACCACCAGGAGGCGCCCATCCCACCCGGCAACAACCCGGTCAGGGCGGCGGCCCCTTCGCTCAGCGGGTTGGCGCTGAAGTCCAACAGCCCGGTGTAGGCGTCCACCACCATGGGGCTCTCGGGGAAGAAGCCCTCCTCTGGGCGCAGTGCCCGCCCCAACCCGTCGACGAGGCCGAACAGGGCGGCCGGGTAGGCGAACCGGCGACAGCGTCCGGCCCGCATGGCCCGCTGGATCTGCCCCATGGTCCGTTCGACCCGGCGGGAGTCGCGTTCCTGTCGACGCGCCAGCCTGCGCTGTTCCTTGGGGGTGACGGCCTCTTGTGGGCGGGTGGGGTCGTGCGGAACGGCCGGGTTGTCGGGGCGGGTGGCCGCCTCGGCCCGACGTTGATTGGCCGAGGCCGCCTTCTCCTTGGTGCTGTCCCACCTCTCGCGTGCCGAACCGGCGAGGGAGGCCCACCGGTCCTGGCGGCGGGCACGGCCGTCGGCGCGCTCGCGTTCGGCGACGGCCGAGCCGATCCGGTCCGCCTCGGGCAACAGGAGCAGGGCGGTGAGCATCGCAGAACGCGAGGTCAGCGGGTCGCCGCCGTCACGCAGCGCGGCGCGGCGCTGCTCCGTCCACCAGGGCGCGTTGGGCGCGGAGCTGCGCTGCTGCGGGTGCCAGGACTGGCGGCGTAGCAGCGACCGGTTCTGGGACTCGGTCTCCGGGGCCAGGACCAGCTCGACGGCGCGTGCCCAGGTGGTGTCGATCTCGTGTGCGGCGGGGCGTCGGGGCGCGTCGGGCCCCGAACCCACCAGTCCGTCGATGGTCTCCTGGACGCGGCGCACCAACAGGGGAACCTCGTGTTGGACGCGTTCCAGCAGCGCGCAGCGGCCGGAGCCGCCCGAACGACAGGTGGGGTGCGGGCACCAGTGTTGGGAGCCGAGCCCCACCACGCCCGACTCCACGGCCTCGCGCACCACCGAGTGTCGGCTGGCGTCTCCGGTGGCCAGGGTCAGCAGTCCGTCGGCGCTGATCTCGTGGCCGCGGAACCTGGGCGGCATGCCGGGCACGTAACGGGCGGCCAGGGCGCTGATGGCCACGTGCGCCAGGTCGGGGCGCTCGTCCAGGCCGGTGAGGTAGGAACGGTCGAAGGTGTAGTCGTTGACCTCGCGATCCAGCCAGGTACGCAGTTCCGACCAGTGGCTGCGCAGCCACAGCGCGCCGGTGTCGGAGCGGTCCAGCAGGTCGAAGGCCAGGCTGGGCGGGTCCTCGTGGGTGGCCCCGGCGAACGAGATCGGGCGCAGCCTGCGTGCCGTACGGATGCGGGGCCGCTCGCCGGCCAGCCACGCGGCGACCTCGTCGTGTCCCCAACGGGCCGCCGGCGCGGGCGCGAGCAGGCCTCGGGCCAGCAGCCGCCAGCGTTCGTCGGTGATCGCCGAGATGTCGACCTCGGTGTTGCGGGCGGTCAGCCAATTGCCGCCGCGCTCGGGGCGGCGGCCGGTGATCAGCTCGTGCACCATCACACCCAGCGACCACCAGGCGGCGGGCGCCTCGCGCCGACCCTCGATGACCTCGGGGGCGGCGTAGTCCTCGGTGATGGCCTGTCCGCCGTAGACACGGCTCATGGTGGCACGCACGGCGCCGCCGAAGTCGGTGAGCGCGACCACTGGTGGGTCCAGGTCGCGCACCAGAAGGTTCTCCGGCTTGACGTCGGTGTGGTTGTGCTGGAGCTCGGCCTGCCAGTGGTGCAGACAGTCGGTGACGGAGCGCACGACGGCCTCGGCGCGTGCGTCGTCCAAGGGCGCCTCGTCGATGATCTCGCGCAGGGTTCCGTGGGCGAAGTACTCCTGGGCCTCCCAGGCCAGGTCCTCGCCCCAGGAGCTGGCGGCGGTGCCGTATCCCTGGATGGCGGGTGTGTGGGGGGAACCGGTGCCGCGTGCGCGCAGCCGGTCCAGGAGCTCGCGGTTGATGTCGTGGCCGGGCCGGTACACCTTCAGGGCGAGTCGGCGACCCGGGGAATCGGTGGGTTCGGCCAGGTAGACGACGGCCTCACCACCGGCGCCGAGTCGGTCCAGGACCTGGTAGCGGCGTCGCAGCTCGGCGGGTACGGCGTAGTCGAGGTCACCGGCGGGGCCGATGACCACACGCGAGGCCAGGCGGGCGACCCAGTCCAGCAGGGGGCCGAGGAGCACACGCCACCAGGAGCTCCGGTCGGAACGATCGGAACCGGTCGGGGACACGGAGCCCGCGGAGGCGGGTCGTCGGACCCGGGTGGCGTCGGCTCCGGGGGGAGAGGCGGCGGGGGAGTGGCCCGCGGCCTCGGGTGAAACGACCCGGGTGGCGCCGGCGCCGGCCGGAGGGACGACACGGGTGGGGGACTCGTCGGGTCCCTGCCCCGGGGGGCGGGCCGCCCCCGGTCGGAACACACGTGTGACCCAGCGTGTGGCCCCCACCGCCGGGTTGACGCGGGTGGTGGGCGCGACGGGGTCGATCCGTCGGGTCGGTGCGTTGTCGTCACCGGGGTCGGGCGTGACCATCGAGGCCGGATCCATCCTTCGAGCGGCGTGGCTGTACGGGCGTCCGGGGGAGGGAACGTCCCTTCCAGACTAGGCCGTACGTGTGCCCGAGCGGAGGGGTGTCCCCACCCCTTGCCGGCGGGGCGTGCACGCCCCTTCCCCCGTTTTCCGATTGGACTCCGCCGAGGCCGTTCCGGTTCCCGATCCTGTCCCGGGATTGACTTCCTCCCCACGCCTAAAGGCGGGAGATTCCAACCAACGGCAACGCCGGTTGGTGCGCCTGCCCTCGCGGGGGCGCCGGTTCCTGCTTCGTCGACCGGGTAACCCCGAGGTCTCCGCAGGCTGACACCGCATGCCCTGCGGCGTGAAGGATGTTCTTGGCCGCGTTCACATCGGCGTGATCGGTATGAGCACAAGAAGTGCACACGAACTCGGCTTGGCTCTTGCGCGAGTTCGCGTCCACCACCTTGCACCGATAACACGTCTGCGAGGTGTAGGCGGGGTCGACCAGCACGATCCGCGTGCCGGTCCTGCGCGCGCTGTTGCGCAGCGCGAGTTCGAGCCGGTGCCACCCCTTGTCCAGGATGGCCCGATTCAGACCGGACTTTTGACGCACCTGCTTACCGGGGGCTTCCAGGAACCCCTTGGCCGAGGCGGTCATGTCGGTGGTGCGCAGGCTCTCCAGCACCACCACGCTGTGGCGGGTGGTCAGCTGGTGGGCGAGCCGGCCACAGAAGTCGGCGCGCCGGTCCACCGCACGGGTGGCGATAGACCCCAGGGCCTGGAGGGTCTTGGCCCGGTTGGCCGACCCCTTCTTACGCTGGGACAGTTTGCGCTGAAGGCGTAGGTGTCGGGCCTTTTCGCCAGGTGTGAGGTAGGGGCGGTCGTGGAACTCGCCGGTGGACAGAGTCGCGGCGACCTTCACACCCCGGTCCACCCCCACCGGGGTACCCGGATGGTGCTCGGGGGTGAACAACCCGTCCTCCACAAGGAACGACACGAACCAGTGCCCGCCCTTACGGGACACCGTCGCCGAGCGGATCGTGCCCCCGATCGGTCGGGAGGAGCGCAACCGCACCCAGCCCAGTTTCGGCAGCTTGGCCCGCACCCACTTGCGGTTCAGCTTCTCCACGGTGATGAGGTTCCCGGCCGGGAAGCGGAACGAGGGCCTCCACCGGTACTTGGCCCGCCAGCGCACGTTGAAGGTGCCCTTCTCCCGACAGGCCCGGTCCAGGTCCTTCAACGTCTGCTGGAGCACATGCGAGGGGGCCGCCTTCAGCCAGGCCTCTTCGGTCTTGGCCTCGGCCAGCTGGGCGGCCTGGAGGTGGTAGCCGCAGAAAGGCCCCTGCCGGCCTCGGGTGTAGCGGTCCACGTACTGGCGGCGCTGATCCAGAGCGGTGTTCCACACCGCCCGGCACAGGTCACCGAACTCGGTACACATCGCGGCCTGTGCATCGGTCAGAGCAAGCCGGTAACGACGACCCGTCAACATCGTGCAACACCCCCTTCCCTCTCAGCGGCTCTCCTGGCCCCCCACATCACGCTCGATCGCTCCCAGCAGGGCGCCTCCGACGGTGGCCACGAAGTAGCCGTGGGTCCACAGCATCGGGCGGGCGGGACTTCAGGTGCCCGAGATCCCTCGCGCACGATCTCCTTCAGCCGTTCCTCGACACAGCCCCCCGGCACGCGGCGTCGGTGCATGGGGTGCCAGAGCACGTGGAGGGCTCGTGGGAAGGTGATGCCGCAGATCGAGCACGGAGTGACGGACGTGTGACTCATCGTATGGCAAAGGGCGGTTCAATGATCCCGTTCGCGGAAGAACGGCTACCCCCAGGGGGTGAACCCAGGGTCTGCGCCGCCCGAAAAGCTCCGATCACCTTCGGAAGGGGGCGCGGGTCAGTGCTCGCGGCGCGGGGGAAGACCGAGCCTTCGGCAGGACTCCCGGTACATGCGCACGACCTCCCAGCGGATCTGCGCGCGTTCGGTGAGCGTCTCGCCCCAGGGCACGCGCACCGTGCGTTCGGTCCCGTCCACGGTGATCGCGTAGTCGCCGCCCTCGGCGTCCAGGTCCACCATGCGGGCCGCGGTGGCTTCGGGTTCTCCACCCAGGCCACGGCAGATGACGAGGGTGTCCTCGGGGTGGTCGTCGTTCATGTGGCGGGTGACGGCGGCGACGACCTCGGCGGAGAAGGGGTTGGACGGCACGGTCGGGGCTCCTGTCGATGGCGGACACACGAAAAGGACGGAGGAGGGCGGGGTCGTGCCCTCCTCCGTCGACGATATCCGAGGCCTCTCAGGGTTATGACGTGGTGTCGTCAAGCCTGGGGCGGTGGCCGCTCCCCCGTGCGGTCACACCCGGACATCGTTCCCCGAGGTCGAAGGGACCTCGGGGGTCCCGGCCGGTGGCGGCCGTCGGATGCCGGGCCGGGACGTCCCCCGTCGAAGACGATCAGGCCTGGCGGGTGAACTCGGCGTCGATCTCGATGGTGATCTTGTCGCCGACGACCACGCCGCCACCGTCCATCGGCATCTCGATGTCCACGCCGAACTTCTTGCGGCTGATGGTGGTGGAGGCGGAGAAGCCCGCGCGGTCCAGGCCGTAGGGGTCGAGGGTGGAGCCGTTGAACTCCAGGTCCAGCTCGATCGGGTGGGTGTTGCCCTTGATGGTGAGCTCGCCCTTGAGGACGAAGTCCTCGCCCTTGGCCTCGATGCCGGTGGAGCGGAACTTGAACTCCGGGTTCTCCTCGACGCTGAAGAAGTCGGCCGAACGGATGTGGGCGTCACGGTCGGTGTTGTCGGTGTTGATCGAGGCCGAGTCGATGGTGGCCTCGACGGACGCCTTGGTGGCGTCCTCCGGGACCGTCAGGGTGGCGTCGAACTTCTCGAAGCGACCGCGGACCTTGCTGACCATCATGTGGCGGACCGAGAACCCGACGATGCTGTGGGCGGTGTCGATCTTCCAGGTGCCGGGCTTGAGTTCCTGAGCGGCCATGGTGTCTCTCCCTGTGTCTGTGTACGACCCGGTTCGGGGTCGAGGTTCCTGCGATCAAGTACTTTACTCGGTAGCAAAGTGCCTTAGAAGTATCTTCCTGGGAAGGAGCTTAGATGATCGTTCGTGGGTTGGCAAGCCCCTCCCGTTAGAATCGGCGAATATGGACAAGACCTGGCTCGACGCCGACGAACAGCGGGTCTGGCGCGGGTTCCTGCGGATGAACTCCTCGATCTACGAAGAGCTCGAACGTGACCTGCGCGACCGTGACGGGCTCACGCTCACCGAGTACGGGATCCTCGCCCACCTGTCGGAGATGCCGGACCGGCGCATGCGCATGCGCGACCTCGCCGAAACCGTCATCGTGTCCAAGAGCCGGCTGTCCCACCAGATCGCGCGCCTGGAACGCGACGGACACGTTCGCCGCGAGGCCTGCGCCGACGACCGGCGGGGCTTTTGGGCGGTGCTCACCGAAACGGGCGCAGAAACCCTGCGCGCGGCCGCTCCCGGGCACGCGACCCGCGTGCGCTCCCTGGTCTTCGATCGGCTCACCCCCGAACAGGTCGACGGCCTCCGTGAGATCGTCCGGGCCCTCGGGGGGACCCCCGAGTCCCCTCCCGACGGGATCCCGGGCTGATAGCGGATCCGAGGGGCACCTGATCGCACCCGCGGCCACTTCGGGCCTACTTCGGCGAACCACTGGCCCACACCGCCCACTCCTGTGAAGCTGGACCGGGGCCGGCGCGCGAGTGAGGGGACGGCCCCGCACGGTGGCCGTCCGCGGCCGGAGGAGGGGAGAGGTCACATCGTTCTGTCCGAGAAGCGTTCCCATGACGGACACGCGTCCCAGGTAGAGTCGGAACCCGTGAGCAGACCATCCATCATCGGCGCCCAGAACTTCCGCGACGACGACGGCAGCGCCGACCCGGTAGTCGAGGCCCGGCTGCGCGACCACGCCGCCGGCAAGATCGGCGACCGCCAAGTCCTGGCCGCGCTCAGCGACTCCCGAGTGCTCATCCCGGTCGTGGCCGTGGCCACCGAGATCGAAGAGGGAGTGGGCGGCCTCACCAAGGACAAGAACAGCGAGGTCGCGATCCCCATCATGACCGGCAAGGACGGTCGTCGGGGAGTACTCGCCTTCACCTCCGTGGACGCCGTCCGACGCTGGCGCCCCGACGCCCGCCCCGTTCCGTTCACCGCCCAGGACGCCTGCCAGGCCACCCTGGAGGAGAACGCCGACGCGCTCGTCCTGGACGTGTCCGGCCCGGTGCCCCACACCATCCAGGGCCGCTTCCTCACCATGCTCGCCGAACAGGGCACCGTCCCCGAACCCAAGGACGACCCCCAGGTGTTGGCCCTGATCTACCGGGTGACGCACGCGGAGTTCGGCATCGAGCGCGTACGCATCCACTCCTCCGAACGCGGCGACATCGGCATCCGCCTCGAACTGGACGAACGCGACGACGAGTCGCTGCGCCGGGTCGCGGAACGACTGTCCACCGAGCTCGAACACGTGCTGCCGGGCGGGATCGAACTCAGCGCCGTGGTGCGCGCCCAACGCGACGAGGAGTGAGCGGGGTGAGCGGGGACGGACCCGTTCCGTCCCCTCCAGGGTCGTCCACAGGCTCGCCGAGGCACTGTGATCCCGGCTCCGGGGCGGGTAGTTTCCGATCATGTCCACCCCCTTGGTGCTGAGCCTCACCCTGACGCCCTGGTCGATCCCCGCCGCCCTCTCACTGGGCCTGGTCGGTCTGCTCGTCGGGCGCGCCACCGGTCGATTGGTGCACCTGTTCGGACCGGCCCGCCCCCATACCGAACCGATCCGTCCCGCGTCCGTGGGCCCTCCAGGTCAGGACGGTGCCATACCGGGGGCCGTCGCCGAAGAAGGCGCGCTGGAGGAGCAGGACACCGGCCCGCCGCCACCACGATGTCCGCACTGCCACACCGAACTGTCGTTCGTACGTGGCCTACCGGCCGTGGCCGCCCGCGACTTCCGACGCCTCGGACGCTGCCCCTGGTGTGAACGGGGAGTGGACCCGCACGCACCGGCCGCCATCGCCACCGCCGTCCTATTCGCCCTGATCGGCGCGGTCTTCCCCCATCACCTACAGGACTGGTCCCTGTTCGGTCTCGCGGCGGTCCTGTGGTTCGCCGCCCTGGGCACCCTGTTGTCCGCCATCGACCTGCGGGTGATGCGACTGCCGGACGCCGTCGTCGCCCCCGCCTACCCCATGGCCGGGCTGCTGCTGGCCGCCTCCGTGCTGCTGCCGCCCAGCGGCCCGGACCTGCAGCGCGGCGCCCAGGCCCTGGTCGGAATGGTGCTCATCACGGTCCTGTACTGGAGCCTGTGGCGGGTCCACCCGCGCGGGCTCGGCTTCGGCGACGTCAAATTGTCCGGACTGACCGGGTTGTACACCGGCTGGGCCGCGGGACCGGTCGGCGCGCTGGTCGGCGTGTTCTGGGCCTTCTCCGCCTTCGCCGTGGTCGGCCTGATCCTGTTGCTGCTGCGCAGAGCCGGTCGCTCAGACCCCCTGCCGCTCGGACCGTTCATGATCGCCGCCACCCTCGCCACCGTCCTCGCGGGCCGACCACTCCTGCCTTAATCCCCATCCCGAGTGCGACCTCGGGTCATGGTTCGTGGGAGGATCGTGCACATGTTGCGTTGGCTGACCGCGGGGGAGTCCCACGGACCGGCACTCGTCGCGATTTTGGAGGGCCTCCCGGCCGGCGTGTCCGTCACCTCTGACGACATCGCCGCCGCGCTGCTCCGACGCCGCGCCGGGTACGGTCGAGGCGCCCGGATGAAGTTCGAGAAAGACCAGGTCTCCGTCATCGGAGGCATCCGACACGGCCGTACCCAGGGGGGACCGGTCGCCATCGAGGTCGGGAACACCGAGTGGCCCAAGTGGGAGAAGGTGATGTCGCCGGACCCGGTTCCCGCGGAGGAACTGGAGAGCCTGGCGCGTAACGCCCCGCTGACCCGGCCCCGTCCCGGTCACGCCGACCTCGTGGGCATGCAGAAGTACGGGCACACCGAGTCCCGCCCCATCCTCGAACGGGCCAGCGCCCGCGAGACCGCGGCGCGCGTGGCCGTCGGGGAGGTCGCTCGACGGTTCTGCCGCCAGGCGCTCGGCATCGAGATCCTCAGCCACGTGGTCTCCATGGGACCCGTGGCCGTACCCGAGGGCACGCCCGAACCCGCCCCGCGAGACCTCGCCGCGATCGACGAGGACCCGCTGCGCTGCTTCGACGCCGCCACCAGCGCCCGCATGGTCGAGGAGGTCGACGACACCAAGAAGTCCGGGGACACCCTGGGCGGAGTCGTCGAGGTGCTGGCCTACGGCCTGCCGCCCGGCCTGGGCAGCCACGTGCACTGGGACCGTCGTCTGGACTCTCGCCTGGCCGGTGCCCTCATGGGCGTCCAGGCGATCAAGGGCGTGGAGGTCGGTGACGGTTTCCGCACCGCGGCCCGCCGCGGTTCCGAGGCCCACGACGAGATCGAGCCCGGCCCCGACGGTGTGCGCCGTCGCACCAACCGCGCCGGTGGCGTCGAGGGCGGCATGTCCACCGGTGACCCGCTGCGTGTGCGCGCCGCGATGAAGCCCATCGCCACCGTGCCCAACGCGTTGGACACCATCGACATCGAGACCCACGAGCCCACCAAGGCCAACCACCAGCGCAGCGACGTCACCGCGGTCCCGGCCGCCGGCGTGGTCGCCGAGGCGATGGTGGCCCTGGTCATCGCGGAGGCGGCCATCGAGAAGTTCGGCGGCGACTCGGTTCCCGAGACCGCCCGCAACCTCCAGAGCTACCTGGACTCGTTGACGATCCGCTAGAGGACCGACCCGGCCCGCCCCTCACCGAAGGGCGGGCCGGCCTTCGACACCGTTCGTACCCGCCCCCCGAGGGCTTTCTGCTAGACAAGAGGACGAACGGCAGCGACTTCCCCTCCCACACTCGTGGGAGGACGTGACCCCCGATAGGTAGGCAGAGCGTGGCAAGAGCGATCGCGGTCCTCATCGGTTCGCCCGGTTCGGGCAAGTCCACCGTCGGCGAGGCGTTGGCCCGCCGCCTGGACTCGGACCTGTTGTGCACCGACACCGAGATCGAGAAGCGCGCGGGCAAGCCCATCGGCGACATCTTCATCGAGGACGGCGAGGAGCACTTCCGCGCCTTGGAACGCGAGGTCGTCGCGGAGGGGCTGCGGGCCTGGGAGGGCGTCATCGCGGTCGGTGGCGGCGCCGTCCTGGACCAGGAGACCCGCAAGGACCTGGCCGAACACCACGTGGTCTACCTGCAGGTCGACTTCGGTGAGGCCGCCAAGCGAGTGGGCATGGACGTGGCCCGCCCCCTGCTGTCCGGCAACCCGCGCACACAGCTGCGCAAGCTCCTCAACGAGCGCCTGCCCGTCTACGAGGGCCTGGCCTCGGTGACGGTGCCGACCACGGACCTGCATCCCGAGGAGATCGTGGACACCATCGTCTCCTCCCTGCCCGGAAAGGCCGACCAGTGAGCGTGACCCGCATCGGTGTGGGCGACCCCGCCGGACGCTACGACGTGCTGGTCGGAGAGAACCTCCTGAACGAGCTGCCCGGACTGGTGGAGGGCGCCGCGCAGGTCGCCGTCATCCACCCGGAGGGCCTCACCGGCATCGCCCAAGGCGTGGTCACCGCGCTGGAGGCCGGTGGATGCACCGTCCGCCCGATGCCCGTGCCGGACGGCGAGGCCGCCAAGACCGCCGCCGTCGCCACCGACCTGTGGTCCAGGCTGGGCTCGTTCAACTTCACCCGCAGCGACGCCGTGGTCGGCGTGGGCGGTGGCGCCGCCACCGACCTGGCCGGATTCGTCGCCGCGAGCTGGCTGCGCGGGGTGCGTTCGGTGCTGGTGCCCACCACGCTGTTGGGCATGGTCGACGCCGCCGTGGGCGGCAAGACCGGCATCAACACCCCTGAGGGCAAGAACCTCGTCGGCGCCTTCCACCCGCCGGCGGGGGTCCTGTGCGACCTCACCACCTTGGAGGGCCTGCCCAAGGCCGACTACATCGGAGGCCTCGCGGAGATCATCAAGGCCGGGTTCATCGACGACCCCGTCATCTGCGAGCTGATCGAGGCCGACCCCGAGGGCGCCACCACCCCCGGCGGCGAGCACACCCGGGAGCTCATCGAGCGCGCCATCCGCTTCAAGGGCGACGTGGTCTCCGGTGACCTCAAGGAGAGCGGGCTCCGGGAGGTCCTCAACTACGGCCACACCCTCGGGCACGCCATCGAGCGCGCCGAGAACTACACCTTCCGGCACGGCTACGCCGTCGCGATCGGCATGGTCTTCGCCGCCGAACTGGCCCGTCTGGACGGGCGAGTCGACCAGGCACTGGTCCGCCGCCACCGCGACGTCCTGGCCTCGGTGGGCCTGCCCACCTCCTACACGGCCCAGTCCTGGGAGGCGCTGCGCGCCACCATGAGCGTGGACAAGAAGGCCCGTGGCAACACCCTGCGGTTCGTGGTCCTGGACGGCCTGGCCACCCCGGCGATCCTCGCCGGCCCCGCCCCCGAGCTGCTCGACGAGGCCTACCGCTTGATCTCGGGCGACACCGGCGCGCCGCGTTTCCACTAGACTGCGAAGGGAAGGCGGGGAGCGTCCATGGGCCGTGAAACAGCACGGTAACGGGCCCCACGCCTCGTCACACCGATCATCGACCGGGCCGCCATGTCCGGTTTCCGACGTGTCAAACCTCTTGGAGAGACGACCGAAGTGGCCACGACGAACGACATCAAGAACGGCTCCACCCTTCGACTCGACGGCGGCGTCCTCTGGAA
This sequence comes from Nocardiopsis sp. NPDC055551, assembly GCF_053619415.1. Classification (NCBI taxonomy): domain Bacteria; kingdom Bacillati; phylum Actinomycetota; class Actinomycetes; order Streptosporangiales; family Nocardiopsidaceae; genus Nocardiopsis; species Nocardiopsis sp. NPDC055551. Next base: position 350,392 of record NZ_JBSHJJ010000006.1, read on the forward strand.
TGTCATCGAGTTCCAGCACGTCAAGCCGGGCAAGGGCGGCGCGTTCGTCCGTACCAAGCTGAAGAACGTCCTCACCGGCAAGACCGTCGACAAGACCTTCAACGCCGGCATCAAGGTCGAGTTCGCCAACGTGGACCGCAGCGACATGGAGTACCTGTACCACGACGGTGATTCCTTCATCTTCATGGACAACCAGACCTTCGACCAGCTCCCGGTCCCCGAGGCCGTCGTCGGCGACGCCAAGGGCTTCCTGCTGGAGAACACCAAGGTCACGGTCGCCACCCACGAGGGCAACCCGCTGTACATCGAGATGCCCGCCGCCGTCGAGCTGGAGATCACCCAGACCGACCCGGGCGTCCAGGGCGACCGCTCCACCGGCGGCACCAAGCCCGCCACGGTGCAGACCGGCGCCACCATCCAGGTGCCCCTGTTCGTCACCACGGGCGAGCGGGTCAAGGTCGACACCCGCACCGGTGACTACCTCGGGCGTGTCAACTGATGAGTGGTGCACGGCGCAAGGCACGTAGGCGCGCGGTAGAGGTCCTCTATGAGGCCGAGGTGCGCGGCACGACGGTCGAAGACGTCATCAAGCGTCGCCTGGCCCAGCCCGAGCCGCCGATCAACGAGTTCACCGAGCGGCTCGCCCGCTCCGTCGACGAACGACGTGAGCGTATCGACGAGCTCCTCAACGAGTACGCCATCGGGTGGACCCTGGAGCGCATGCCGGTGGTCGACCGCAACATCCTGCGGATGGGCGCCTTCGAGCTGCTGTGGGCCGACGACATCCCCGACGGCGTGGCGATCGCCGAGGCGGTCGGTGTGGCCAAGGAGCTGTCCACCGACGATTCGCCCAACTTCATCAGCGGACTTCTGTCTAGGCTGATGGAGAACAAGTCCACGCTCTCGCTCTGAGGCGCCCTACCGGCGACGACGCCCGCCGGCGCTTCGGGTGAGGGGCCACGAGCTGAATGAGGGAACAGGTGACTGACAGCAGGGGCACGTCCGAGACCGCCACCGGTGGTTTCGGAGTGAGCGGTTTGACCGGCCCGGCGCGCGCGGCCAACGCCGCACGGACCGCGGTGGTGTGGGACGCGCTGTCCCGGCTGCTGGCCCGCCTGTCCGAGGACGGTCCCCTGGAGATCGTCGACGCGGGCGGGGGCACCGGGGGAGCCGCCGTCCCGCTCGCCGAGTTGGGTCACCGGGTGACCGTCGTCGAACCCAGCCCGGACTCGCTCGCCGCCCTGGAACGCCGAGCGGCGGAGAGCGGTGTGACGGTGCGCGGGGTCCAGGGGGAGACCCGGGACCTGGCGTCCCTGTTCCCCGAGGGCGGCGCCGACCTGGTGCTGGTGCACAACGTCCTGGAATACGTCGACGAACCGGCCGCCGCGCTGGCCGACGTCGTGGGGATCACCCGGCCCGGAGGCGCGGTGAGCCTGCTGGCTACCAACGCGGTCGCCGGGGCCCTGCACCGCGCCCTGGCCGGGCGGATCAGCGAGGCCCACCACCTGCTGTCGGACGCCGACGGCCGGTGGGGCGAGGCCGACCCGATGCCACGACGTTTCACCCGTCAGCAGCTCTTGGAACTCATCGCCCGGACCGGTCTGACCGGTGAGAGCATCCGTGGGGTACGGGTGTTCGCCGACGTCCTTCCCGGGCACGCCTGGGAGCGGGACGCGCAGGCCGGCCAGCACCTGGTGGAGCTGGAGAAGGCCGCCGCGGACCACCCGGAGCTGCTCGGTATCGCCACCCAGCTGCACGTCATCGCGCACCGGGCCTGAGCGGCCCTCGCATGTACGACACCGTCGCCCCGCTCGACCGGATCACGTCCGGGTCGGCGGGGCGACGAAGTTCCCGGGCCCGGACGGGTCGGTCCGGGGCAGCACATAACCTGGACGCATGAGCCGACGTCAACTGGAGCGTGGGGCCGCGTTGCGGGGAGTGGTGACCCGTGACGCCATCGTGCCCCTCGACTCGGGTTTCCCCCTGGACGGCTCCGGTCCCGACTCCGACTGCGACATCCTGCACCTGGACATGGACGCGTTCTTCGCCAGCGTCGAACAGTTGCGCCGTCCCCAGGCGCGCGGCCGACCGGTGATCGTGGGCGGTACCGGGCCGCGCAGCGTCGTCTCCTCCGCCGACTACATCGCCCGCCGTCACGGCGTGCACTCGGCCATGCCCATGGCCCAGGCGATGCGTTTGTGCCCGCAGGCCCTGGTCTTCCCACCCGATGGCAAGGCGTACCGGCAGGCCTCCGAGGCCGTCATGGACATCCTGCGTTCGGTCACGCCGCTGGTGCAGCCGCTGTCCTTGGACGAGGCCTTCCTGGACGTGTCCGGTGCCCGTCGACGGCTGGGCGGTCCCGCCCGCATCGCGGCGATGATCCGGGAACGGGTCCGTCGCGAGCAGCGCCTGACCTGTTCGGTGGGGGTGGCGGCCACCCGTTTCGTGGCCAAGCTCGGCTCCACCCACTGCAAGCCCGACGGGATGTTGGTGGTGCCCACCGACACCGTTCAGGGTTTCCTGGACCCGTTGCCGGTGGGCGCCCTGCCGGGTGTGGGAGACAAGACCGAACGTGTGCTGGGCCGGCTGGGGCTGCGCACCGTAGGAGCCCTGGCCCGCACCGATCCCGAACTGCTGCGGATGGAGCTGGGAGACAAGGCCGGCACCCGCCTGACCGAACTGGCGCGTGGCCGGGACCCCAGCCCCGTGGTGCCGGACACACCGGACAAGAGCCTCGGCGCGGAGGAGACCTTCGCGGAGGACGTCGACGACCCCCAGACGATCGATCGCGAACTGCTGCGCCTCTCCGAGAAGGTGGCGCGCCGGTTGCGCGCCTCCGGCCAGATGGGGCGCACGGTGAGCCTGAAACTCCGTCGGGCCGACTTCTCCACCGTCACCCGCTCGCGCACCCTTCCCGAGGCCACCGACGTGGCCCGGGAGATCAGCACGGTGGCGCGTGAACTCCACGCCGCCTCGGGGCTCAAGGGCGTCCCACTGAGGTTGGTGGGTGTGCGGGTGGAGGGCGTGATCGCCGAGGGACAGAACCACCGACAGTTGGCACTGGGAGAGGAGGACACCGGTTGGCGTGACGTTGAACGGGTTATGGACCGTGTGACGGCACGTTTCGGGCCGGGCGCGATACAGTCGGCAGTGTTGGCCAAACGTGACGAAAACGACGTATGATACGGCAACTTCCGGGGCCCTCTGAGCGTTGTAAGAGTAGAACCGGAGTGCAGGGTAAGAAGAGAGGCATGGAAGCCGGTGTTTCCTCAAGAGGGCGAGGGTATCGTGGCTGTGGTGGGCCAGGTACACACGCAGCTTTTCTTTCCATCAGGCGCTAGCGCCCCGTATTCTGGGCATACCACCGAGCAAGAGACAGTTCATCAGTACCCGTCACCCCAACCGGGGACTGCCGTAGGGAGGCGCCGTGCCGCTCTCTGAACACGAGCAGCGCATGCTCGACCAGATCGAGCGGGCGCTGTACGCCGAGGACCCGAAGTTCGCCAACACCGTTCGGCAGACGAACCCCTCGGTGCATTACAAGCGCTGGATCATCAGGGCCGGGGCCGGTTTCATCACCGGTATCGTGCTGCTGCTTCTGGGACTGCTGCTGAGCAACCCCGACACCTCCATGGTGTTGCCGGTGAGCATCAGTGTCCTCGGTTTCGTCTTGATGCTGGCCTCCTTCCTCATGGGGGCCAACGCATGGCGCAAGGCGTCCGGAGGCGGTGCCGAGATGGCGGCCGAGGAACCCGAGCCCAAACGCCGCAAAGGCGATAAGCGGCCCGGGATGATGAACCGGTTCGAGGAGCGTTGGCGACGCCGCCAAGAGGGCGACGACCAGTAGACGACCGGTGACCGATCGGCGGGATCCGTTCCGCCCCGGGGCCGGGTGTTCCCCGAACACAAGAGGTTTCACGTAGGTGGGGCCCGTGGAGGACCGATGGTGGTCCTCCACGGGCCCCACCTACGTGTATGGGCCCTTCGTATGGCCCTGAAAGCCGTGCGGGCCTCAGGACGGGCGGGTCAGACCAGGCCGGGGACCGGCTCCGCCTCGACCCGGGGCCGACGCCAGGGTGCCAAGGATCGTGGCGCCAGCACCGCACGCCACCGCCGACCGGTCGTGACCGACCCGGACAGCGCCGCCACGACGGTGACCAGGTCACCCTGAAGCCCCTGAACGGGCCGCGGTTCGGGGGCGTATCGAGCACCCTCCTCGGCCAGGGCCAACCGCCACAGGGCATCCCCGGCCTCCTCCCCGAGCCCCCTCTCACCCACGGTGGCCAGCCGCGCGGCGGTACTTCGCGGACTCTCGGTCAGATCCCAGGTCATCCCCAGATCCAGACAGGTGTCGCGCAACTCCCGCCAGGCGGTGTGCGCGGCCGCCGGCCCACCGGTGATCACCGCGGACCGGCGTGCCCGGCGCAGGAGCGCGCGGACCAGCGCGGGCAGTGCCGCCGCCGACAACACCAACAGGCCGACCAGGAGCGCGACCGGCCACCCGGAAGGACCCTGACCACCGCTCACCGCGCCGGTCTCGTCCAACCCGTCGGCGGCCGCATCCGATCCCTCGTCCGGGGACTCGCTCGCCTCCGGGGTGGTGGAGGGCTCCTCCTCGGGTGACTCCTCGTCCTCGGGCTCGTCCTCGGTGTTCGGTTCGGGGGCGACGTTGTCCGGCAGTTCGTCCACCCCGGCGCTGTAGTCCGGCCGGGAGGCGGTGCCCTGCCCGCCGTCGGGGTCGGCCGGGGTGGGCTCGAACCGCACCCAGCCCGACCCCTCGAAGTAGAGCTCGGGCCAGGCGTGGGCGTCGCTCGCCGCCACCGTCCACCGGTCCTCACCGCTGGGCTTGCCCGCGGTGTAGCCCACCGCGACACGTGCGGGGATCCCGGCCTGTCTGGCCATGACCGCCATCGCGCCGGCGTACTGCTCGCAGTAGCCGATCCGGTCCTCGAAGAGGAAGTGGGTGAGCGGGTCGGTGCCCTCGGGTACCGGCGGCGGACTCAGGTCATAGGTGAAGTCCCCGCCGACGAAGAACTCCTGCAGGGCCAGGGCGCTCTCGTAGTCGGAGTCGGCGCCCTCGACGAGGGTGTCGGTGAGTTCTTGCACCCGCTCGTCCAGGTCCTGCGGCAGGTGAAGCCGGTCGTCGGTCAGGGAGCGCGGCGGCCCGGCGGTGTCCAGCTCGCGCGCCCCGGGCCGGTTCTCCGCGGAGGTCACCACGAAGTTGTAGCCGCTGGGCGGGGTCTCGGTGGTGAACACCATCAGGCTGCTCTCGTCCACGTACCAGTCCCCGGCGATCTCCACCGAGCGGGCCGGGTAGGGCAGTGGAAGGAAGTCCATCGGCGGGGTGTCGGAGTCCAGGGAGATCCGTGTGGTGACGAGCCCGTCCTCGTCGGGTTCGGCCGCCAGGCCCGGGGGAGTGGGCAGCGTACCGTCGACCCCGCTGTCCCGCCCCGCGTGCACCGGCGTCATCGTCCAGTTCTCACCGTCGAACTCGTCGAGGGCGAAGGTGCGCAGGTACTCGGGTTGCTCGTCGTCGGTCCGGTAGGTCAGCACGGTGCGGTCGGAGTCGGCCCCCAGGTCCCGGCGCAGGGACACCATCGGGTGGGTGGTGGTCACCGAGTCGTTGGCCACGATCCCGCTCTCGGCCAGCGTGTAGAGAGCGTCGGTGCGCAGCGAGGGCAGGGTCTGCGGCAGCGACAGGGCGAGGGAGACCGCCACCACCGAGACGGCGGCGGCCAGACCCACGCGACCGACCACGCCATCGGGGGGCGCGCCGGGCCCGCGCCCGGTGGAGACACGCGTCCCCCACTCGTGGGAACGGGCCCACATGTCCACCGCCAACAGGGCGAGGAAGCCGATCGCGGTGATCGCGGCCGGACCCCAGGACATCCCGGCGTCGTCCACGAACAGCGGCACCACCAGCAGCGAGAGCAACAGGCCACCGACCATGCCGGGGCAGCGGGCGGTCACGGCGAGGAAGTCCGCGGTCATCGTGAACACCATGAACACCATGGCGATGATCACGGTGAGCCCCGGCGTGGGCGATACCGGAGGGGTGTTGGTGCTGACGGTGTGCAGGCCCTCCACGAACAGGGCCCCGGTGTGGTCGAGCGTGTCCAGTGTGGGCAGGAAACCCAGAACGGTGGTCTCGGGAGCGAACAGCGGCGCGTACAGCAGCGACACCGCGAACAGCTGGAGGAAGGGCACGGCGAAGGCCCCGCCCACCAGCGACCGGTACGCCGTGGAGACGAGCGCGACCACCGTCATGAGCACGGCGGCCGGCACCCACCACGCGTCGCCGCGGACCAGGCCGCTCAACAGGGGGAGTGAGGCCAGCATCGTGACCAGGGTGGCCAGGGGCATCAACGCTCTCAACGCGGGCCCTCCCAGGGGTTCGGTGTCGCCGCGGCGGCGGGAGAGACGGCGCCGTGCCACAGGGCGGGAAGTTCGGCGGGCTCGGCGACGGGGAGGACCCGCCAGCCGTTGGCGGACAGCAGGTCGCCCACTCGTCGCGGGGCCTCGGCGTCGGGCCAGGCGGCGTTGACGCACAACACCGCCACCCGTGTCGCGGAACCGCCGACTCGGGACAGGGCGACGGCGTCTTCGGTGTCCAGGGCGCCCAGGACCGCGACGACCAGCCCGGCCGAGGTCCCGCGCACTCCCTCCAGTTCGGCGACGCCACCGCCGAGTCGGGAGGTGTCGGAGGCCTCCACCACGGCGAGTCCGTCCAACACACCGGTGGCGTGTTCGGTGGCCAGAGGGCCGCGATCGGTGTGGAAGCGCAGTTCGTGCCCGTGTTCGAGCACGTGCAGGGCCACCGACGCGGCCACGCTCACCGCCGTCTCCAGGGAGTCGCGCGGGCCGTCGCCGGCATGGGCGTCGACGCGGGTGTCGAGTAACAGGGTGCTGTGTTCGCGCCGGTGCTGTTCGTCCCGGCGCACCATCAGTTCGCCGTGCTTGGCGGTGGAACGCCAGTGCACCCGGCGCAGATCGTCGCCGTGGCGGTAGGCCCGGGGGATCGGGTCCTGCTCGCCGACACCGGTCACCGACCGCCGGGGGGCGTCCTCCCCGGGTGAGCCGTCGGTGGGGCCCCGCTCGGGCAGGGGTACGAAGCGGGGCGTGACCAACAAGGGGGTGGGTGAGCCCAGGGAACGGGTCACGCGAACACAACCCAGCGCGTCGAGCACGCTCACCCACAAGGGCCCCACCGGGTAGCGACCGCGAACGGGCGGACGCACCAGGTAGGTGATGTCGCTGACGGCGCGTGGCCCCAGGAAGCCGACGGTGAAACGGGGTTCGTGACCGAGTCGGACCGGCAGGGCGTCCTGGAGACGGACCCAGCCCACCGGCCAGACGGGGGAGCCGTTGCCGACGCGGACCAGGACCTGGGCCTCGGTGCCCGCGGGGATCCGGCGAGGGCGCAGGTCACGGCTTTCGACGATGCGCGCGGACGCTCCGATGAGCGTGAGCGCGCCGATCGCCGGCACCAGGATCAGGAGCAGTCCGACACCGACGATCTCGCGTTGACCGACGACGAGACCGCTCGCGAGCGCGACCGCTCCGAAGAACAGCATCAGGCCGCCACGGGCGGTGAGGGTGCGTTGCGGGCGCATCGTCCGTCTCTGGGTGGGATCGGGCGCTGCCGTAAGGGTCAGCGGGGTCCGGGCACGGGAAGTCGAGCGACCAGCTTGGCCACGATCTGTTCGGGACTGAGGCGTTCCATATGGGCCTCGGGTCCGGGCAGGAGCCGGTGGGCCAGGACGGGCACGGCCAACGTCTGCACGTCGTCGGGCACCACGTAGTGGCGGCCCTCCAAGGCGGCGTGGGCGCGGGCCGCGCGCACCAGGTGCAGGGTCGCGCGGGGGGAGGCGCCGAGCTTGAGTTCGGGCGCGGTACGGGTGGAGTTGACCAGGTCGACGACGTAGCGGCGCATGCCGGGGGCGACGTGGACGTGCTGGACCCGTTCGACCAGGTCCCGGATCTCGGCGGCGTTGGTGACGGGGGCCAGGTCCTCCAACGGGGAGCGTGACCCGTGGGAGTCGATCATGTCGAGTTCGGCCTGCGGCGAGGGGTACCCGACCGAGACGCGGGCCATGAACCGGTCCCGCTGCGCCTCGGGCAGGGCGTAGGTGCCCTCCATGTCCGAGGGGTTCTGGGTGGCCACCACCATGAAGGGGCGCTCCAGGGCGCGGGTCTCGCCGTCCACGCTGACCTGTCGTTCGGCCATGCACTCCAGCAGGGCCGACTGGGTCTTGGGCGAGGCCCGGTTGATCTCGTCGCCGAGGACGATGTTGGCGAACACCGGGCCCGGGTTGAACTCGAACTCGCCGCGGTCCTGGTGGTAGACGCTGACGCCCGTGATGTCGCTGGGCAGCAGGTCCGGGGTGAATTGGACGCGTTGGACCGAACAGTCCACCGCCCGTCCCAGGGCTTTGGCCAGCATGGTCTTGCCCACGCCGGGGACGTCTTCGATGAGCAGGTGGCCCTCGGCGAGCAGAACGGTCAGCGTGATGCGCAGAACGTCGGGTTTGCCTTCGATGACCGTCTCGATCGCGTCGCGGACGCGGTCGGCCACGGTCGCGACGGCGTCCACGTCCTCTCGGACGTCACCCCCGTGACCGTCGTGCTGTGTGCCGAGTGACACGAGACCCCTCTCGCTCCATATGCCTCGGTGTATCGATCCGAGGCTAGGCCCAATCAGGCCCTAAGCAAACCAAAGTGCCGAAATAGGCTGTGGAATGGGGGACCTGCGGAGCAATGTTCCACATGGTCCGGAATGGTGCTTCTGATCATCGGTGGGAGCGGGGGTCCGGGAAGCCGGGCGGATGCGAGGAGCCGGCCGGGGGTGGCGCCGCGGCGCCCGGGCCCTCCGCCGCCCCACCCGAACACCACTGCTGTGACCTGCGCATTCAACGATCCTTCCAGTGCCGCGCGCCGATTTGAACTGTTGACGGTGGGGGAGAGTGGAGTAAGGTGGAGCAGCGTGGAGAGGGTGAATTCTCCACTCGGGGGGTGAGGGGGTGAGCGTGTGTTCCTCGGCACCCACACACCTCGCCTCGATCAGAAGGGACGGCTGTTCCTTCCCGCGAAGTACCGCGACGAACTGTCGGGGGGTGTGGTGATCACGAAGGGCCAGGAGCGCTGCCTCTATGTCTTTCCGACGGACGAGTTCGCTCGTCTGACCGCAGCCCTGAGCTCCGCACCGGTCACCGCCAAGGCGGTTCGCGACTACGGCCGGATTCTCTTCGCCGGCGCGTCGGATCAGGACTGCGACAAGCAGGGCAGGGTCACCGTCCCGCCGAAACTGCGCGAGTACGCGGGCCTGGACCGGGAGTGCGTCGTCATCGGCGCCAACACGCGTTTGGAGATCTGGGACTCCCAGGCGTGGTCGGACTACGAGGCCGAACAGGAGCAGGAGTTCGCGCAACTCTCAGAGGAGGTGCTGCCCGGGGTGCTGTGAGCGGGGCGGTCCTTTCTGCGCCGCGCGGACGGCACTACGTCCATGCAATGCCGGGACCGGCGGTGGTCTCCGGACACGAGACACGAGCTGGCGCGACTTCCCCGGTGCCAGGTCGTGGACGCTGGACCCACCGAAGGGTGGACAATAGCGGCCGTGTCCGGAGGCCCACCGGTGACTCCCGGCCGGGCCACGCGAAGGACACCGTGACGCGCCCCCGGGGCGCGCTCATGGACTCAGGGGGAGACCGCGACAGCGTGGAGGAACAGCACCGCATGGGGGAGACCCGCAAGCACGACCGTCCCGACGGGGACGAAGCGTCACAGGACCACGACGACCTCGGTGACACCGCGCAGGCCCATGTGCCGGTGATGCTGGACCGGATCGTCGAACTGCTCGCCCCGGCGCTCACCCGCCCCGACGCGGTGCTCGTCGACGGCACCCTCGGCCTGGGCGGCCACTCCGAGGCACTGCTCAAGGCCTGCCCGAACCTGCGGCTGGTCGGTGTGGACCGCGACACCACCGCTTTGGAGCGCAGCGCCGAACGACTGAAGCCCTTCGCCGACCGCACCCACTTCGTGCACGCGGTCTACTCGGAGATCCCGCGGGCCCTGGACGAGGCCGGGTTCGACCGGGCCGACGCCGTCCTGCTCGACCTGGGGGTCTCCTCACCCCAGCTGGACGAGAGCGACCGCGGGTTCGCCTACGCCCAGGACGCGCCCTTGGACATGCGCATGGACCGCACCCAGGGACTCACCGCCGAAGAGGTCGTCAACGACTATCCCGTCGGTGAGCTCATCCGTGTCCTGCGCAACTACGGCGAGGAACGCTTCGCGCCGCGCGTGGCCAAGGCCATCGAACGCCGCCGCGCGCAGGGCCGCATCACCTCCACCAGGGAACTGGCCGACCTGGTCCGCGAGTCCATCCCCGCCGCCACCAGGCGTACCGGAGGGCACCCCGCCAAGCGCGCCTTCCAGGGGCTGCGCATCGAGGTCAACGCCGAACTGTCCATCCTCAAGGAGACCCTGCCCGCCGCCCTGTCCCGGCTGGCCATGGGCGGACGCATCGCGGTGCTGTCCTACCACTCCCTCGAAGACCGGATGACCAAGAAGGCCTTCGCCGCGCTGGCCACCGACACCACGCCTCCCGACCTCCCGGTCCCTCTCCCGGACCGGCAACCGGAACTGAAGCTCCTCACCAGGGGCGCCGAACTCCCCACGGACGAAGAGAACGAACGCAATCCGCGCGCGCAGTCAGCCCGGCTCCGGGCGGCCGAGCGTGTGCGCGAACCGTCGCGGCAGTAGGGAGAACAGATGGGCACGAAGACGGACACCCGCCGCAACGGCAAGGACCGCGGACGCACCGGGACCACCACCCGTACCGCCGCGCCCCCACGCTCGGTGCGCACCAAGGCGCCGGCCGCCAAGGCACGCGCGACGGGGGGAGCCGCGGCGAGTCGCGCCCCGAAGATCCCCTTCGTGCTACTCATCCTCTGCCTGTTGGGCGGGGCCCTCATCAGCCTGCTGCTGCTGCGCAGTCTCGTGGCGCAGGAGGCCTACGCCATCACCAGCCTGCAGTCGGAGAACCGCGAGATGTCCTACGAGGAACAGCGGCTCCAGGAGTCCGTCGCCCACCTGGAGACCTCCGACCGCATCGCGGAGGAGGCGGAGGAGATGGGGATGGAGCCGGGCGAGGCCCCGCTCTTCCTGGACTTGGACAACGGTGAGATCACCGGGGACGCTGGGAGCGATGATTGAGCACGCCTCGGGACCGACGCCCACGTGACCCCCGCCGACCCGGAGCGACCAGCCGCTCCGGGTCGCGGCCGAACAAGGGCTCACAGAGGAGACCGAACCGGCCGGCCCAGAGCGGGCGGGCTCGGGCCGGTGGCGGATCCGGTGGCACGGGCCGTCCGGTACGGCGGGGGGAACGCCCCCGCCGTCGGTCGAGTCCGCCGCCGCCCCCACCGTTGCTGCGTCGTACCTTCCGAGCCGGCGACCCGCGTAAGCGGATCAAGGCCGGTGGGGTCATCATCGTGGTGATCCTGATGCTGTTCGCCGGACGCCTCACCCAGATCCAGGGGATCGACGCCGAGACCTACGCCGAGGCCGCGGCGAACCTGCGCATGCAGACCATCGACATCCCCACCCTGCGCGGGCAGATCACCGACTCCGAAGGCAACCCCTTCGCCCTGTCGGTGGAGGTCCGCAACGTCTTCGTCGACCCCGAGGAGGTCGCGGAGGACGAACGGGACCGGCTCATCGACGAACTGGTGAGCCGCTTCGACCTGGAAGAGCAGGACGTGACGGCCAAGGTCGACGCCAAGCCGAGCCGCTACCAGATCGTGGCGAAGGACATCTCGCCCGGCGACTGGGGGGAGTTCAGGGAGCTCGGCCTGAGCGGAGTGGGCGCCGACGTCGACTACAACCGGGTCTACCCCGACGAGACCGGTGCCTCCGACCTGATCGGTTTCGTCGGTGCCGAGGGGCACGGCCTCGAAGGCCTGGAGGGCTACATGGACTCCACGCTCGCCGGTGAGGCCGGCAAGCGGCAGGTCGAGGTCGGCCAGGACGGCACCCAGATCCCCATGGCCGGCGGTCTGGTGCGCGAACCCGAGGCCGGTCAGGACGTACGCCTGACCCTGGACCGTGACCTGCAGTGGTACGCCCAACAGGCGTTGGCGAACCGGGTCGAGGAGCTGGAGGCCGAAGCGGGCAGCGTCGTGGTCTCCAACAAGGAGGGGGAGATCCTGGCCATGGCCGACTTCCCCACCTACGACCAGACCGACATCGCCTCCTCCGAGCCCGAGGACCGGAGCAACGGGTCGGTGGCCTCCACCTTCGAGCCCGGCAGCACCAACAAGGTCATCACCTTGGCGGCCGCCCTGGAGGAGCAGAAGACCACCCCGGAGACGGTCTACACCGTGCCCTACGCGCTCCAGTACTACGACCAGACCTTCCGCAACTCCAGCAACGACGGCACCCAGCGCCTGACCACCAACGGGATCATGGCCCAGTCCAGCAACGTGGGCACGATCAAGATCGCCGATCAGGTGGGCGCCTCGGTCCTGCACCGCTACATGACGAACTTCGGTCTGGGACAGCCCACGGGCCTGGCCCTGCCGGGTGAGGAGGCCGGTGTGCTCAGCGATCCCGACGACTGGTGGGGCACCCAGCTGCCGTCGGTGTCCATCGGACACGGTCTGTCGGTCAACGCCGTGCAGATGGCCTCGGTCTACGCCACCGTGGCCAACGGGGGAGTGCGGGTCGAACCGACGCTCGTCTCGGGAACGGTCGACCCGGAGGGCGAGTTCACCAAGGCCGAGGAGCCCGCCCGTCAACGGGTGATCAGCGAGGAGACCGCCGAACAGCTCCAACTGATGCTGGAGGCGGTCACCAGTGACGAGGGAACCGCGCCGCAGGCCCGCATCGACGGCTATCGGGTGGCCGGCAAGACCGGCACCGCCAACCGGATCGACCCGGAGACGGGCCGCTACGACGAGGGCGGCTACACGGCCACCTTCGCCGGGTTCGCCCCCGCGGACGACCCGGAACTGGTGGTCCAGGTGGTGCTGCACAACCCGCAGGGCACCTACTACGGCGGTGAGGCGGCGGGCCCGGTGTTCAACGACATCATGTCCTTCGCGCTGAAGTCCTACAAGGTCCCCCCGACCGACGAGGAGGCCCCGGCCATCCGCCTGGTGGAGGACGAGGACGCCGACGGCTGACACGCGCACCACCCGGGGCGGGCCGCCTGCCGGCCCGCCCCGGGGTACGCCGTCCTAGCCGGGGTGGCGGTCGTCCACGGCTTCGCGGAGGGCACGGATGTGGGCGGGGCCGGTACGGCAGCAACCGCCCACCAGCACGGCGCCGTCCGAGCACCAACCGGCCGCCGCCGCGGCGAAGCCCTCGATGTCGGTGGCACCGGCCCACGTCCGGCGTCGGGCGTCCCACACCTCACCCGAGTTCGGGTAGGCCACCGAGGCCAGACCCACCGAGGCCACCTCCCGCACCAGGGCGGACACGTTCGACGGCGGAACGCAGTTCACGCCCACGGCCACCACCCGCCCCCGCCGGTACAACGGCGCCAATCCCTCCGCCACCTTGCGCAGCGGCGTGCCATCGGCGATCCGAGTGTCGTCGGCGCACGAGAAGGAGAACCACGCACGGACCCCCGGAGTCTCCGCCACCAGGCGGGCCAGTGCCCGGGCCTCGGCGGCCGACGGCAGCGTCTCGCAGGCCACCAGATCCGCACCGGAGTCGGTGAGCACCCGCCACCGCTCCCGGTGCCACCGGTACAGCCCCTCCTCGTCCAGGTCGTAGTCGCCGGTGTACTCCGACCCGTCCGCCAGGGCCGCGCCATAGGGGCCCACGCCCGCCGCCACCAGACCCGAGCCGAACGCGTCCCGTTCGGTCACCGCCAGTTCCACCGACCGCGCCAGCAACCCCAAGGCCTCGGCGCGCGAGTACCCATGGGCGGTGAACCCGTCGACGCTCGCCTGATAGCCGGCGGCGATCGCCACGTCCGCGCCGGCCTCGAAGTAGTCGCGGTGCACCCGCGCGATCAGTTCCGGCTCCCGCGCCAACAGTCGGGCCGACCACAGACCATCTCCCAGGTCACGGCCGTAGGCCTCCAACCGCGTCGCGAGTCCGCCGTCCAACACCAGTGCCCGGTTCGCCAACGTGACCACCCTTCTCGACCCACCTGTCCCAACCCGGACGAAAGGCCACACCATCCCCTGCCGGGGAAACGCGGACCGGCCCAGCGTGGAAATTACCGACCGGCCCCCCACAGCCGTTAATCTCCAGACGTGCCACCGGTAATGCGACCTGAACACTCCAAACTCCGTCCACTGTCCGACCTGGCGACGAAGCTCGGTCCGGACACCACCCTGCTGCGCCCGGACCTGGATCCGGACCGGCCCGCGGACATGCCTCCACGTGAGATCCACGTCCGCGGCATCACCCACGACTCTCGACAGGTCGGCCAAGGCGACCTGTACGTCGCCCTGCCCGGAACCCGCGTCCACGGCGCCCGGTTCTCCCGGCAGGCGGCCGACGCCGAGGCCGCCGCGATCCTGACCGACGCCGACGGCGCCGACGAGGCCGTGGCGACCGGCCTGCCCGTGGTCGTGGTCCCCGACGCGCGCGCCGCGCTCGGCACGGTCGCCGCCTGGGTCTTCGACGAGCCCGCCCGCGACCTGCTCCTGGTCGGGACCACGGGCACCAGCGGCAAGACCACGATCAGCTACCTGATCGAGTCCGGGATGCGCCAGGCCGGGATGAGCACCGGCCTGATCGGCACCGTGGAGATGCGGGTGGGCGACGAACGCGTCGCCTCCTCCCTGACCACGCCGGAGGCCACCGACCTGCACGGCCTCTTCGCCGTCATGGCCGAACGCGGCGTCACCGCCGCCGCCATGGAGGTCTCCAGCCACGCCCTCGCCCTGGGCCGGGTCGGTGGCGCCCGCTTCGACGTGGCGATCTTCACCAACCTGTCCCAGGACCACCTGGACTTCCACTCGGACCTGCGCGACTACTTCGACACCAAGGCGCTCCTGTTCACCCCCGAGTACTGCGACATCGCGGTGGTCAACGTCGATGACCGCTTCGGTCGCGCACTGGTGGACATGGTGCAGCCACGCGGGGACGTCCCCGTCACCACCTTCGCCGTGGAGGGCTTCTCCGACGCCGACCCCGAGAGCGCCATGGAAGCGGACTGGAACGCCGTGGACGTCCACCTGGGGGCCACCGGCAGCACCTTCCGCGTCGTCGGACCCGGCGGCATGGAGGCCAAGGCGTCCGTGGCGCTACCGGGACCCTTCAACGTCTCCAACGCCATGGCCGCCATCGTCGGTCTGGTCGAGGCGGGTCTTCCGATGGAGACGGCCATCGCCGGAGTCGCCGCGGCGCCCGGCGTCCCGGGCCGTATGGAACAGGTGGAGGCCCGCGAGGCGGCGCAGCCACAGGACTTCACCGCGCTGGTCGACTACTCGCACAAACCCGGCGCCATCGAAGCCGTCCTGAGCGCCCTGCGCGCCACCACCGAGGGACGGGTCACCATGGTGGTCGGCTGTGGCGGTGACCGTGACCGGGCCAAACGCCCGCTCATGGGCGAGGCCGCCGCGCGCCTGGCCGACCACCTGATCATCACCAACGACAACCCGCGTACCGAGGACCCGGTGACGATCGCCACGGCGATGCTCGAAGGGGTCGCCAAGGTCCCCGAGGATCGACGGGCACGTGTCACCGTGGAGTTCGACCGGGCCGAGGCGATCGGTCTGGGCGTGGCCCGCACCGGCCCCGGCGACGTCGTCGTGGTCGCCGGAAAGGGCCACGAGACCGGCCAGTACGTCAAGGGCGAGGTCCTGCCCTTCGACGATCGTGAGGTGCTGCGCGGGGCCATCGAGGACGCGCTGCGCATCCGGGCCGGGCAACGGCTCGGGGACGCCCTCCGGGACGTACACCGCGCACCGGACCAGGGCTGACACTCCGACACACCGAAGACGCGCCGAAAATGGTGCCGTCCACTCACCGGGACACGGCCTGTGGCCGTGTCCCGGTCACATCGAGCGCCCTGACGTGTGCGTATCACTCTCGGTATGGCCCTTGGCGGTTACGAAGTGGAGCATATTGGCGTTCACAGGGCCCCGTCGGGACCCCGGACGCCCCAACATGTTCTAAGGTAGGTCCGGCAATCGCAGCCCGATAGTGCCGCCCCACGTGGCGCCCATGACCCGGCATCGTCGGGTCGTCAGTGGCCCGGTGTGGCACCGCGCGCACGGTATCCGCGGTGCCATCCCCTGACCCGAAACCCGAGGCCGGGTGGCCAATGCCCTTGGGGCGCTGTGGGCCGGGCCTGACCTGAGGAGTGGATTTGATCGCGCTCACGCTCGATCGGATCGCTGAGATCACCCAAACCGCCATCGGCGGATCAGCGCCCCCGGACGCCGTCGTCGACGGCCCCGTCGTCATCGACTCCCGACTGGTGGAGTCCGGAGCGCTCTTCGTCGCGCTCAACGGAGAGAGGGTCGACGGACACGACTTCGCCGAGTCCGCGGTGGCGGCCGGGGCGGTCGCCGTCCTGGCCTCGCGCCCGGTCCCCGCACCGCACCTGCTGGTGGACGGCGGAGACGACGAGGTCGTAGCGGCCCTGGCCCGTCTGGCCAGGTACGTGGCCGGTGAACTCGGCGATCCGACGCGCGAGGACGCCACGACGCGGATCGTCGGCGTCACCGGCTCCTCCGGCAAGACCACGACCAAGGACCTCATCGCCCAGGTCGTGGGTCGTATGGGGGCCACCGTGGCCCCGGCCGGCTCCTTCAACAACGAGATCGGCCACCCGCTCACGGTGCTGCGTGCCGACACCGACACCCGCCACCTGATCCTGGAGGTCGCCGCGCGCGGCATCGGGCACATCGCCCACCTGTGCCGCGTCGCCCCGCCCCGGATCGGCGTGGTGCTCAACGTCGGCAGCGCGCACATGGGCGAATTCGGTGGCCGCGACGCCATCGCCAAGGCCAAGGGAGAACTCGTCGAGGCGCTCCCGGCCGGCTCCGAGCGGCGCGGCACGGGCGGCCTGGCCGTCCTCAACGCCGACGACCCGCTGGTCCGCGCCATGGCCTCCCGCACCGACGCGCGCGTCGTCCTCTACGGCACCGCCGAGGACGCCCACGTGCGCGCCACCGACATCACCACCCAAGACAGCGGAGCCCCGGCGTTCACGCTGCACCTGAACGGCCGCTCGACCCGGGTCCGACTGGGACTGGTCGGCGCCCACCAGGTGAGCAACGCCCTGGCCACCGCCGCCGTCGCCGACGAGCTCGGCATGGACATCGAAGACATCGCCGCAGCCCTCGGCGCGGCCACCCCGGTCAGCCGTTGGCGGATGGAGGTCACCGAACACGACGGTGTCACCCTCGTCAACGACGCCTACAACGCCAACCCCGAATCGATGCGGGCCGCGCTGACCACCCTGGCCTCCTTGGCCAGGGAACGCCGCGCCATCGCCGTGCTCGCCCATATGGCGGAGCTCGGGGAAGAGGGCGACGCCGAACACGAGAAGATCGGCGAGTTCGTCGCCGACATCGGCGTGGACCACCTGGTCGTGGTCGGGGAGGCGGCCGAGGGCATCGCCATCGGTGCCGAACGCGCCGCCGACCGGTGGAGCGGTGAGAGCATCCGAGTTCCCGACGCCGAGGCGGCAGCCGAAGCGGTGCGCGAGCGGATGCGCACAGGAGACGTCGTCATTGTGAAGGGATCGCGCGTGGCTGCGCTCGAAAGGGTTATCGACCTCATCACCAAGGGTGATGACCAATGATCGGGATCACCATCGCGGCGGCGCTCGCGCTGATCGTCTCCATGCTGCTGATGCCGCCGCTCATCAAGCTCCTGTACCGGTTCAAGTTCGGACAGGAGGTCCGCGACGACGGACCCGAGGGTCACAAGACCAAGCAGGGCACGCCCACCATGGGCGGCATCGTCATCATCCTCGGTGCGGTGATCGGTTACTTCGGCTCCCACCTGGTGCTGTGGATCGTCCAGCCGACGGCCTCCGGGCCCACGGCCTCCGGTCTGCTGGTGATGTTCCTGTTCGTCGGCATGGGCTGTGTCGGCTTCCTCGACGACTTCATCAAGATCTACAAGCGCCGCAGCCTGGGTCTGCGCAGTGGCGCCAAGATGGTCGGTCAGGCCGTCATCGGTGTGGGCTTCGCCTACGGCGTCACCCAGTTCCCCAACGGGTACGGCTACACCCCGGCCGCCCCCCAGCTGTCCTTCCTGCGCGACTTCGGACCGCCGCTGATGATCGGCGTGTTCGTCATCTGGGCGCTGTTCCTCATCGTCGGGTTCTCCAACGCGGTGAACCTCACCGACGGTCTGGACGGCCTGGCCACCGGCGCGGTCATCCTGTCGCTGGCCGCCTACGTCATCATCGGCAACTGGCAGCTGCGACAGTCCTGCGTGGAGGCCCTCACCTCCAGCTGTTACACGGTCCGCGACCCCCTGGACCTGGCCGTCGTGGCCTCCGCCGTGCTCGGCTCCTGCATCGCCTTCCTGTGGTTCAACGCGCCCCCGGCGAAGATCTTCATGGGCGACACCGGTTCGCTGGCCCTGGGCGGTCTCATCGTGGGTCTGGCCATCACCACCCGCACCCAGCTCCTGCTGCTGATCATCGGTGGACTGTTCGTCATCATCACCCTGTCCGTGATGATCCAGATCACGTCGTTCCGCCTCACCGGCAAACGCGTGTTCCGCATGGCGCCACTGCAGCACCACTTCGAGCTCAAGGGCTGGGCCGAACCGACCATCGTGATCCGTTTCTGGATCATCCAAGGTCTGTTCATGGCGGTGGCGATCGGCCTGTTCTACCTCGAATGGATGCCAAGCTAGAGGCATGCCGCACCACCGTTCTTCCACCTCCCCGACCACCGCGCCCGCCGAAGGCGAGAACCCCTTCGCGGGCGCGTTGGTCTGTGTCGCCGGTCTCGGAGTCTCCGGTCCCCCCGTCGCCAGGGCGCTCCTGGCGCAGGGGGCCCGGGTGGTCGTCGTCGACGGCCGTGACGACGAGACCACCCGCGCCGTGGCCGCCGAACTCACCGAGGCGGGCGCGAGGGTCCTCCTCGGTGACACGCCCCTGCCCGAGGGTTGCGACCTGGTCGTCACCTCACCCGGCTGGCGTCCCGACTCGCCGCTGCTGCTCCGCGCCGCCGAGGCCGGCGTGGAGGTCATCGGCGACGTGGAACTGGCCTGGCGGATCAAGCCCGCCGACCAGGTGTGGCTGGCCATCACCGGCACCAACGGCAAGACCACCACCGTGCGCATGCTCGAATCGATCCTGCGCGCGGACGGCCGCGACGCGCTCGCCGTCGGCAACGTCGGCACCCCCGTCATCGACGCGGTCCGCCCGGACGCCGACGGTCACGTGTACGACGTCCTGGCCGTGGAACTGTCCAGCTTCCAGCTGCACTGGGCCGACAGCCCGCGCCCGCACGCGGCCACAGTCCTCAACATCGCCGCCGACCACCTGGACTGGCACGGCGGACTCGACCCCTACGCCCGAGCCAAGGGCAAGGTGTTCGCCCGCGGCACCGTGCGCGTGGTCAACACCGCCGACGAATGGTCGGTGCGCCTGGCCGAGGAGGACGGTGACCCGCACACCCCGCTGGTGGGCCTGCGCCTGGACACCCCGCGCGCGGGTGAACTGGGCGTGGTCGAGGACCTGCTGGTGGACCGGGCCTTCGTCGCCGAACCCCACAGCAGCGCCGAGGAACTGGCGACCCTGGGCGACGTCCGCCCGGCCGCCCCGCACAACGTCGCCAACGCCCTGGCCGCGGCGGCCCTGGCCCGCTCGATCGGTGTGACCGCCGACTCGATCCGCGCCGGTCTGAACGCGTTCGTCCCCGAACCCCACCGGATCGCCCACGTGGCCAAGGTGGCGGGAGTGGACTACGTCGACGACTCCAAGGCCACCAACCCGCACGCCGCCGCGGCCTCCCTGAACTCCTACGAGTCCGTGGTGTGGGTGGCCGGCGGGCTGCTCAAGGGCGCCGAGGTGGACGACCTGGTCGCCGAGGCCGCCGCCCGATTGCGCGGCGTGGTGCTGATCGGCGCCGACCGGGCGCGCATCCGGGAGGCCTTGGACGAGCACGCCCCGGACGTGCCGGTGGTGGAGGTCGAGGGACCCGCCGCCGACGCTCCTCGCGAGCACACCGTCATGGACGTGGTGGTCGGCGAGGCCGCCGCGTTGGCCCGGGAGGGTGACACGGTGCTGCTCGCCCCGGCCGCCGCGTCCATGGACATGTTCACCGACTACCCCGAGCGGGGCCGCTTCTTCTCCGAGGCCGTCCGCCGCCTCGGTTGAACCACCGATATCGCACCCAGGGTCATCGGACGACGACACTTCGTGTTCCGGTGGCCCTGTTGTGTGCCGTACCACCCGTGAAGCCCGTCAAAGATGGCCAACACGCGGAAAATGTCCACTGGTCCCGACCCGCCGGTACGCCACTATTGAGGCGCCGATCGTGCGGAGGGTGTGTGGATGGCGGCGACGACAGCGGTTCCCGGGGCGACCCGGAGCCGGGGGCGTACTGCCTCCGGTGGGCGCGAGCGTGCGCTTTGGCGTGAGTGGGCCAGGTCCCTGGACCGGCCGCTCACCTCCTACTACCTGATCCTCAGTACCGGGATGATGCTCATCGCCCTGGGACTGGTGATGGTCCTGTCCTCGACGATGGTCAACTCCATCAGCGAGACGGGATCGGCCTTCTCCGTCTTCCAACGCCAGTTGACGTCGGCGGCGATCGGCCTTCCCCTCATGCTGCTGGCCTCCCAGACGCCGCTGTGGATCTTTCGGATGGTCGGCTACCCGGCCATGATCGTGTCGGTGGCGCTGCTGCTGCTCACCGCCTTTCAGGGCACCGAGGTCAACGGCGCGATGCGCTGGCTGGAGATCGGCGGCCTGGTCATCCAGCCCTCCGAACCCGCCAAGCTCGCCTTCGCCCTGTGGGGCGCCAACATCCTGGCCCGCAAGGAGGAGCTCAAAGAGCTCACCGAGTGGCGGCAGCTGTTGATCCCGCTGGTGCCCGGCTGTGGTCTGCTCACCCTGCTGGTCCTGATCGGCTCGGACCTGTCCACGACCCTGGTGCTGCTACTGGTCTTCCTCGCCTTGTTGTGGGTCGTGGGGGCTCCGGGCAGGCTGTTCGTCGCGATGTTCGGACTGGTCGTGGGCCTGGCCGCGATCGTCATCGCGATCGAGCCGTTCCGAATGACCCGCATCACCGCGTTCCTCGACCCGGGGGCCGACCCCTCCGGGGCGGGCTTCCAGTCCCTGCACGGCCTGTACGCGCTGGGAACCGGAGGCATCTTCGGGGTCGGTATCGGCGCCAGCCGTGAGAAGTGGGGGTTCCTGCCCTTCGCCGAGTCCGACTTCATCTTCGCCATCATCGGCGAGGAGTTCGGTCTCATCGGCACCCTGCTCGTGCTCTGTCTGCTCGGCATGCTCGGCTACGCCGGGCTGCGGGTCGCCTTCCGTGTCAAGGACCCCTTCTCGCGCCTGGCCGCCTTCGCCATCTCGACCTGGATCATCGGTCAGTCCATGATCAACATCGCCGCCGTCATCGGCCTGGTCCCGGTCACCGGTATCCCGCTGCCCCTGGTCTCCTACGGTGGTTCGGCGCTGATCCCCACGATGATCGCCCTCGGTGTGCTGCTCGCACTCGCCCGTAACGAGCCCCAGGCACAGAAGGCGCTGGCGGCTCGCGGTCCCGGTTGGCCCCAAAGGGCTCTAAGCTGGCTTGGCCTGGAGAACTTCGTCGCTTCCGTCCAGAATCGGGCCGGAGGCACGACTTCCAAGCGCACATCCGCGCCGAGCACCCCTCGCCCGGCGCGCAAGCGCGACACCAAGACAACGGCCAAGAACCAGAGCGGCCCGGTCCCGGCGGGTGACCGGCCAAGGAGGAATCGACGACGATGAGGGTAGCCCTCGCCGGAGGCGGCACGGCCGGGCACATCGAGCCCGCACTCTCACTTGCGGACGCGCTGCGGCGCATCGACCCGAACACCGAGATCCTCTGCCTGGGAACCGAGCGTGGTCTGGAGACCCGACTCGTTCCCATGCGCGGTTACGAATTGGGCCTGATCCCCGCGGTCCCCCTACCACGCAGGCTCACCCCACAGTTGCTCACCGTTCCGGGCAAACTCGCCGGCGCCCTCAGCGCCGCGGGCGAACAGCTCGACCGGATCCAGGCCGACGTCCTGGTCGGCTTCGGCGGTTACGTCGCCACCCCCGGATACCTCGCGGCCCGTCGTCGCAAGATGCCCATCATCGTGCACGAGGCCAACCCGCTGCCCGGCCTGGCCAACCGGCTCGGCGCGCGGCTCACCCCGCACGTCTTCACCGGGCACCCCCACGCCCAGATACGCAACGGGCGCTTCATCGGCATCCCGCTGCGCAAGCAGGTCACCTCCTTGGACCGTCTGGCCATGGGTGACAGGGCGCGCACCTACTTCGGCCTGCGTCCCGACCTGCCCACCCTGTTGATCTTCGGCGGCTCCCAGGGCGCCCAGCGCGTCAACGAGGCCGCCTTCGCCGCCCGCGACGCCTTCCGCGACGCCGGCGTGCAGGTTCTGCACGTCGTCGGCCCCAAGAACGCCGACGAACCCCAGGACCTCACCCAGGACGGCATCCCCTACGTCGCCGTTCCCTACGTCGACCGTATGGACATGGCCTACGCCGCCGCGGACGTGGCCATGTGCCGTTCCGGCGCTCTGACCTGCGCCGAACTCACCGCCGTCGGCCTGCCGGGCGCGTTCGTCCCGCTGGCCATCGGCAACGGCGAACAGTCCCTGAACGCCGAGCCCATCGTCAAGGCGGGCGGCGGCATCATGGTCGACAACGCCGCCCTGTCGCCCGACTGGATCGTCCAGCAGCTCATCCCGCTGCTCACCGACACCGACCGGGTCGTGGCGATGTCGGAGGCGGCCTCCCGTATGGGCCGCCGCGACGCCGACACCGAGCTCGCCCGTGAGGTCATGGCGATCGCCCGCGGCGACAAACCCACCCCGGAGATGCCGTTGCCCGAGGATGAGGGCGACGAGGTCTACTACGACGACGGTAAGGACGCACGATGAGCCTGGTCCGGCAGACCGAACCGGTCCCCGTCGACAAGCTGGGACGCACCCACTTCATCGGCCTCGGAGGAGCCGGCATGTCCGGCATCGCCCGGGTGCTGCTGCAATCCGGGGTCGAGGTCTCGGGCAGTGACGCCCGCGACAGTGACACGCTGCGCGAACTCGAACAGATGGGGGCGCGTGTCCACGTGGGACACGCCGGCGAGAACCTCGGCCCCGCCGAGACCCTGGTGGTCTCCTCCGCGATCCGCGAGGACAACCCCGAACTGGTCGAGGCGCGACGTCGCGGCATCCGGATCCTGCCCAGGGCCGCGGCCCTGGGAGCCCTGCTGCTGAACCGCGAGGGCGTCGCCGTCTCCGGCACCCACGGCAAGACCACCACGACCTCCATGGTCACCGTGGTCCTGCAACACCTGGGCGCCGAACCCGGCTACGTGATCGGCGGCAAGCTGGTCACCACGGGCCTGGGCGCGGACGCGGGGGTCGGCGACGCCATCGCGGTGGAGGCCGACGAGAGCGACGGCTCCTTCCTGATGCTCTCGCCCAAGATCGCCGTGGTCACCAACGTCGAGGCCGACCACCTGGACAACTACAGCGGTCTCGACGAGATCCACGACAACTTCGCGAACTTCGTGGACCGCGTCGAGCGCACCCTCATCGTGGGCGTCGACGACCCCGGTGCCCGCAAGGTCGCCGAACTGGCCCGAGAACGTGGCAAGCGGGTGCTGACCTACGGTGAGGCGGCCGACGCCGACTACCGGATCACCCGGATCCGCGCCCGTGGCTTCACCACCGAGTTCACCCTCCAGACCGTCGACGGCGACCCGATCGACGGCACGGTCGCCGTCCCAGGACTGCACAACGTCCTCAACGCGGCCGCCGCGGTGGCCGTGGCCGACCAACTCGGGCACGACCTGGACGTGGCGGTGGAGGGCATCGCCGACTTCGCCGGAGCGGCCCGCCGCTTCGAGCTCAAGGGCCAGGGCGATGGGGTGGGCGTCTACGACAGCTACGCCCACCACCCCACCGAGATCGACGCCGATCTGCGCGCCACCCGCGCCGCGTTGGAGTCCTTCTCCGAGGACGCGGAGGAGGACGACGTCCCCCTCGGCCGGGTCGTGGCCCTCTTCCAGCCGCACCTGTACAGCCGGACCCGGATCTTCGCCGAGGAGTTCGCGGACGCGCTGAGCCTTGCCGACGAGGTCGTGGTGACGGAGGTCTTCGCCGCCCGGGAGGACCCCGAACCCGGGGTGACCGGTGAACTCATCACCTCCAAGGTCTCCCACGAAAGGGTGCGTTACGTGCCCGGTCGTGAGGAGGCGGTGCGTACGGTGGTCGAACTCGCCCGTCCCGGGGACATCGTCCTGACCATGGGGGCGGGGGACGTCACCGAGCTGGGTCCGCACATCGTCGCGGCCCTGTCGGAGCGGGCAGAGGGCAACGGAAACGACTAAAGGGGTACACACGTGGGTGCCGACCAGGCCGGGAAGAACGCTGCGACGGCACGTCGGGGGAGTTCGGACCCCTGGAAGGTGACCTTCGCGGTCCTCTTGGTCGTCTCCCTGGTCTGCGCCGTGGTGTGGTTGCTCCTCGGTTCCCGGCTGCTGGTGGTCCGCGACGTCGCGGTTACCGGCGCGGACCGGATCTCCGCCGCCGAGGTCGAGGCGGCGGTGTCGGTGAACACCGGTACCCCGCTGATAAGGGTGGACCTGGACGCCGGCCGCGACCGCGTCGAAGGACTCGACCTGGTGGAGTCCGCCACCGTCAGCAGGGGCTGGCCCGCCACCTTGAAGGTGGAGGTCGTAGAACGTCAGCCCCTGCTCGCGATCGCGGTGGGGGAGGAGTACCGGTTGGTGGACGGCGACGGTGTGCGCATCGAGGACTCGACGAGCCGGCCCGGCACGCATCCACTGGTGTCGGTCACCGGGGAGGTCGAGGAGAACGAGGCGGTCCGGGCCGCCGCGGACATCGTGCGGGAGGCCCCCGACTCCTTCGTGGCCCGAATCCAGCTCATCGACGCCAAGGACCCCGACGCGATCAAGATCGAGTTGGGGGACGGTTCCCTGGTGGAGTGGGGCGACGCCGAACACACCGTGGACAAGAGCGAGGTCCTGAGGGTGCTGATGCGCGAACATCCCACCGCCGAGGGGCGCGTCTACGACGTCGGTACGCCCGACCTGGCCATGGTCAGGTGAAGGGAATATCAAGGGATGTTCTGGTTCGGGTGGAGTCGGGGCAACGCGCCGTTCCCGGGACAAGCGGGTCCGCACCACCGCGAAACGGCACTCCGAGAGGACATTCCAGACGCGACGCGCCGAGTACGCACTTCGCTTCCTCGTGTTATACGCGGTTAGGCTGAAGCCGTCATCGGTTGCCCGCACCCGACGGTCCGCTTACTGTCGGGAAGCACAACCACCATCAACAACGTAGTAAAACACGCTTTTCGGGATACGCAGGAACCGTTTGATCGAGGCCACAGGCACGAGGAACGGTACCGGTGACCCGGGGTCCCCGCCGACGGTCCATGCGAACCGGGAGGTGGGTGAACCCGAAACGCACTCAGTAGAACCGGATGCCGGACCGCCGGCGCACCCGCGGAACCATCTCGCGGACGCGAAGACGGAACGGCTCATGCGAGCGGAAAGGCCCCTCGTCGTGGCAGCACCGCAGAACTACCTCGCGGTCATCAAAGTCGTCGGCATCGGCGGCGGCGGTGTCAACGCCGTCAACCGAATGATCGAAGAGGGGCTCAAGGGCGTTGAGTTCATCGCGATCAATACCGACGCCCAAGCGCTGCTGATGAGCGACGCGGACGTCAAGCTCGACGTCGGCCGTGAGCTCACCCGCGGCTTGGGAGCGGGAGCCAACCCCGACGTCGGCCGCAAGGCCGCGGAGGATCATCGTGAGGAGATCGAGGAGGTCCTCAAGGGGGCCGACATGGTCTTCGTCACGGCCGGCGAAGGCGGTGGCACGGGCACGGGAGGAGCCCCGGTCGTCGCCAACATCGCCCGCTCCCTGGGAGCCCTGACCATCGGTGTGGTCACCCGCCCCTTCGGTTTCGAGGGCAAGCGGCGTGCGACCCAGGCCGAATCCGGGATAGCGATGCTCCGCGAGGAGGTCGACACCCTCATCGTCATCCCGAACGACCGCCTCCTGTCCATCTCCGACCGTCAGGTCAGCGTCCTCGACGCGTTCAAGGCGGCCGACCAGGTCCTGCTCTCCGGTGTCCAGGGCATCACGGACCTGATCACCACACCGGGCCTGATCAACCTCGACTTCGCCGACGTCAAGTCGGTGATGTCCGGGGCGGGATCGGCGTTGATGGGGATCGGATCGGCGAGAGGGGACGACAGGGCCGTCGCAGCGGCCGAACTGGCGATCTCCTCACCATTGCTGGAAGCCAGTATCGACGGGGCGCACGGGGTCCTGCTGTCCATCCAGGGCGGCTCCGACCTCGGACTCTTCGAGATCAACGAGGCCGCGCAACTGGTCGCCAACTCGGCGGCCCCGGAGGCCAACATCATCTTCGGCGCGGTCATCGACGACGCCTTGGGCGATGAGGTGAGGGTCACCGTGATAGCCGCGGGCTTCGATGAACCCGAGGCCATCGTGCCGGCGACGCGGGAGCGTCAGCCGGTGGACCCTCCTGAGGCCGTCGCCCCCACGGCAGGCATCACGTCCGGCAAGGAGGAGTCCGCCGTGGCCGCTCCGTCCGCCGAGGGCGCGAGCGGGGCGTCGGCCACCAACATGCCGTGGACGGCCCCGTCCCGACCGGCCGCCCCGGAGCCCGAGGCACCCTGGACCACCGAGCCCGCCCACTCTTGGACGAGCCCGGAGTCCGCACGTCCCGAGCCCCGGTACACGCAGACCCCGCCGGTGTCCTCGCGTCCCGAGCCGGAGCCCCGACAGAACGCCGACTCCTACCAGGGCATGGAGTCCTACCAGGGCAACGGCCACCGGGTCTCCCATGAGGAGGCCCCGGCCGCGCCCATCGCCCCGGAGCCCACAGCGGCACCGACGGCGCAGCCGGTTCCGGCCGAGGAGCCTCCGGCACCCGAACCGGAGCCGGAGTCCGAAGTCCAGTCCGGTCCCATCCACGCCGTCTCGGACGCCTCCGAGCGGCGCGGCGACGTTCCCACGCCTCGTCGTCGGGTCATCTTCGACGACCCCGACGACCTGGACGTGCCGGAGTTCCTCAAGTAGCCCACCGGATACCATCGACGTGTCAGCGGCCCCGACCCTTGTGGCGGGGCCGTCGCCGCCCCCGGGGTCGGGACCTCCCGGCCGCCGGTGGGGCCGAGGGAAGGACCACGGACACACCGATGGGCAACGTCATCGACCTGGGGGCCGGCGTACGCGCCGCCGTCACCGAACGCAAGGGCGGGGTCAGCGTTCCACCGTTCGACTCGCTCAACCTCGGCCTCGGCACGGGCGACTCCCGTGAGGCGGTTCTCGCCAACAGAAGGAGCGCCGCCGAGGACCTGGGCTTCGACATCGATCGGACGGTGTGGATGAACCAGGTGCACAGCGCCGACGTGCTCGTGGCCACCGAACCCGGTGGGGTGGGCACCTGCGACGGGGTGGTCACCACCCGTTCCGATCTGGTCCTGGCCTCCATGGCCGCCGACTGCCTACCGGTTCTGGCCGCCGACGCCGAGGCGGGTGTCCTGGCCGCCGCGCACTCCGGTCGACTCGGTACGGCCCGGGCGATCGCCGTGAACCTGGTCGAGGCCATGGTCGCCCAGGGCGCCAGAACCGACCACATCACCGTCTTCCTCGGGCCTACGATCTGTGGGAGCTGTTACGAGGTACCACCGGAGCTTCAGGCCCGGACCGCCGAACGTACGCCGGAGGCGGCCTCCACCACCCGCCGGGGCACCACCGGGGTGGACATGCTCGCGGCCGTCATCGCCCAGCTGAGCCGCTCGGGAGTGGAGAACATCACTTCCGACGGCCGTTGCACCCTGGAGAGCCCCGAACTGTTCTCCCACCGCCGCGACGCCCCCACCGGCAGGTTCGCCTCCTTCATCTGGAGGACCTGACCCGCACGGCCCTGACGGCCACCAAACCCGCGTTGCCGGAATCGGCCAATCCCGCCTGGACCGAATCGGTACGGCGCACGCCACACGGAACACAGCCACCACAGCAGGAACAGAAGGAACAGACGTGTCACACACCGACCCCGCGCGCACCGAGCAGATCCGCGCCAACCTTCAGGAAGTGCGGGCCCGGATCGAGTCGGCCTGTGCGAAGGCGGACCGCGACCCCTCCGAGGTGTCCTTGGTGGCGGTGACCAAGACCCACCCCGCGAGCGACGTGCGCGCACTCGCCTCCTTGGGTGTCACCGACGTCGGCGAGAACCGGGACCAGGAGGCCGCACCCAAGGCCACCGAAACCGCCGACCTCGACCTCACCTGGCATTTCGTCGGGCAGTTGCAGACCAACAAGGCCAGATCGGTGGCCTCCTACGCCGACGTCGTCCACTCGGTGGATCGGGCCAAGCTGGCCCGGGCCCTCGGTGAGCGCGCGGCGGCCGCCGATCGCCGTCTGACCTGTCTGGTCCAGGTGGACCTCGACGACGAGGCCCGAGCGGGCGTGCTGGGACCACGCGGCGGTGTCGACCCGTCGGACGCTCCGGCCCTCGCCGACGCCATCGCCGAACACGATGCGCTCGAACTCGGAGGTGTGATGGCCGTCGCACCCTTGGGTGGGGATCCGGACGCCGCCTTCGCCCGTCTTCACGAGGTGGCGATGGGGATCAGGGACCGTTACCCTCGGGCGACGATGGTCTCCGCGGGGATGAGCGGGGACCTGGAAGCCGCCATCGAAAGAGGCGCGACACACCTGCGGCTCGGTGCGGCGTTGCTCGGCGCCCGAGGCACGAACGTGGGGTAATGTCCCCACATAGACCTTGGGGCCTGTCTGTGGTGTTCGCCCGAAAGGGTGCCCGCCCCGCGATTGTGGGGCCAGGACGGGTGTAGACGGAGGAGCCGGCTGCGGTCGAGGCCGCGGGAACGACGGAGGGTGCGAGATGGCCGGCGCGATGCGCAAGATGGCGGTCTACCTCGGTCTCGTGGAGGACGACCGTTACGATCACCGTTATGCGGACGAATATGATGAGTTCGATGAATTCGACGAGGTTGTGGAGGAGCAGCGTGACCGCGACGCGGACTCTCCCGCCGGCGAGGAAACACGAGGCGATGCCGTGATGGACACCGGCGACTACCTGGGAACGGGTGAACGACGCGGTGGCACCACCACGACGGCCTCGACCGCCGACCTCGCACGAATCACCACGCTCCACCCGCGCACGTACAACGAGGCGCGTACGATCGGAGAGCACTTCCGGGAAGGTACACCGGTGATCATGAACCTGACCGAGATGGTCGACAGTGACGCCAAGCGTCTGGTCGACTTCGCGGCTGGTCTGATCTTCGGTCTCCATGGCAGTATCGAACGCGTGACCAATAAGGTGTTCCTGCTGTCCCCGGCCAACGTCGAGGTGACCGCCGAAGACAAGGCGCGGATCGCCGAGCGAGGGTTCTTCAATCAGAGCTAGACCGTCACATTTGTCCAGAGATTGGGTCGAGGAACGACCGTGAGTATCGTCCTATCAGTGCTGTCCCTCCTCCTGCAGCTGTTTGTCTTCGTGCTGATAGCGAGGGTGGTACTGGAGATGGTGCAGTCCTTTTCCAGGGACTGGCGACCCAGCGGGTTCGTCCTTGTACTCGCTGAGATCGTGTACACGATCACCGACCCACCACTGAGGTTCCTCCGTAGGTTCATCAAGCCGGTGAGGCTGGGGAGCATCGCACTCGACCTGAGTGTGTTGATCCTGTTCTTCGCCATCATCATCCTTCAGAGTGTCCTGGCGGGGATGGCGGCGAGCCTGTGATGAGGACGGCAGGGGTGGAAAAGTAACCCCGGATTCCGATTTGTGGTCTTGGTCATGATCTGGATTGCCGTAAGGTCACGATCAGGTAGCGTCCCTACGGACAGACTCCAAGCGCGCCAAGGAGACGAACATGCCGCTGACACCCGCCGATGTGCGGAACAAGCAGTTCAGTACCACCCGGCTACGACCCGGGTACGACGAAGAAGAGGTCGACGCCTTTCTCGATGAGGTCGAGTCAGAGCTGGACCGACTGATCCAGGAGAACGAGGAACTGCGCGGCAAGCTCGCCGAGTGCCTGCGGGGCAAGGTCCCCAACGCCGGTATGCAGGACTTCCAGCAGCCCCAGGAGCAGCCCGAGGCTCAGCAGCAGATGGAGCAGATGCGTCCGGAGCCCGTCCAGGCCCAGGCGCCCATCGAGCAGCAGCCCCAGCCGCCCGCGCCGCAGCAGCAGATGGCCATGACCGGCGCCAACATCGCCATGGGTGGCGAGGAGAACATGGACACGGCCGCCCGTGTCCTGGCCCTGGCCCAGCAGACCGCCGACCAGGCGATCAGCGACGCCCGTCGTGAGGCCGACGAGACGCTCGGCCGCGCGCGCAACGAGTCCGAGGACATCCTCGGCAAGGCGCGCCGTCAGGCCGACCAGATCATCGGTGAGGCCCGCGCCCGCTCCGAGAACCTCGACCGTGACGCCCAGGAGCGCCACCGTCAGGTCATGGGCAGCCTGGTCCAGCAGCGCGAGGAGCTGGAGCACAAGGTCAACGTGCTCAAGGACTTCGAGCGCGAGTACCGTAGCCGTCTGAAGGACTACTTCGAGCGTCAGCTCAACGAGCTGAAGAGCGAGGAGGAGAAGGCCAAGTCGGCGGAGCTCAACCCGAACACCACGGGTGGCTTCCAGACCATGGCCCCTCAGACCGGTGGCGCCCCCGCCATGCAGCAGCACGGTGGTCCCGGCGGCCCCGGCGGCCCCGGCGGCAACCCGTTCGGTCACCCCGAGCCGGCCCCCCACGGTTTCCACCCTGGCGAGGTCCCGCACGAGCGTCGCTGACCCTCCAGCGGCATGTGACTCCGAACAACTGAAGACTCCGGCTCAACACGTGTAAAGGCCCTGGTCGACCCGTGATCCTTAGCATCCTCGCTACCGTGGCGGTGCTGGCGGCCATCGCCGTCATCGCGGCCGCACTGGTGTTCGCCGAGACAGCCCTGGTGTACATCGCTCTGGGACTCGGCGCGCTGAGCGTCCTCCTCCTACTGGGCGCTCTGCTCCAAGGCAGGTTCGGCGCGGACGGAAGGGACACGGCACGGACGGACGGTTTGGGGAAGTCGTCCGTCCCAGCGGTCCCCGCCGCGGCACCGGACCCCACAGGGGAGTCGGGGCGATCTGGGCGCGTACCCGCACCGGCTGAGGAGTCGGTGCGGGACACCCCTGTTCCGGACGCACGGCCCTGGGGCGAGGAACCCCAGGAGGAACCGGAGTTCGACGTTCCCCGATGGGAGACGCCCACCAAGGGTGATTGGCCCGAGCCGGTCCAGGCGGCCCAGACCCCGCCCCCTCAGGACGAACCCGTCGAGGCCCCTGCCTCCGCGTTCGCCTACCGAGTCCCCGAGCGCGACGTCGCCACCCCCACGACCGAGGACGACACCGTCGAGACCACCGGGCCGGTGGACGAGGAGGTCGAACCCTCGCGGAGCGACGCGCACCTGGCGGACCCCCATGAGACCTTCGAGTCGACCGACGACATGAGCGAGGCCGGATCCGACTTCGAGTCGTACGCGACACCTGAGGACCTCGACGCGGAAACACCCGAGGCCACCGAGGAGACCATCGGCGCCAGTGCGGCGTTCACCGACCTCGAACCGGAACCCGAGGTCCAGAACAGCACCGTCGCCGACGATGAGGCGGACGAGCCCACGGAGACCGTCGAGGACGCGCCCGTGGAGCCTCGGGAGACGTTCGACGGCACCGACCCCGAGTCCGACCCCGGCGAAGACGCCGCGGCCGCCGTGTGGGCGGAGAGCGACGAGGACGAGGACAAGGTCGACGAGGCCCCGGAGACCGAGGAACTCGAAGCCGAGGACACCGCCGAGCCGGAGGACGACACCCTCCAGACCGACGGCGACCAGACCCTCGAAGCCGATGACGACGCCTCGGAGGCGGACCCCGCGACGGACGAGCCGGCCGAGGATGCCCAGGGCGTCCAGGCCGCCGAGACCGACGAAGCCGAGAGTGGAGAGGGCTCCCCAGAGGACGAGGACGCCCCGGACCGCATCGCGGCGTTCGAACGTCCCCGAAACGGCTCAGCGGGCGACCCGGAGCCGGAGGAGGACCCGGCGCTCGCCTACGCGGCGATCTTCGACGAGTCCGGCCCAGAGGACGCCGAGGACGACAGGGACCACCGGGACGAGGCCGACGAACGTGCCAAGGACCCCTCCCACACGAACTGAGCACACACGAAGGGCGCCGCTCCACAAGGGGAGCGGCGCCCTTCGGTCCTCGGATCAGGCCTTGCGGAAGGTGAAGGTCACGCCGAACTCCTCCGAAGAGGTGGAGTGCGGCACGTCCTCGCCCACGCCGGCCACGAAGGCGTCGGCCAGCACCTCGCCGGCGATCGCCCGCCCGTGCTCGGACAGGGTCTGACGGACCGTCTCGTCCTCGGTGGTCCACCACACGTGGATCCGGTCGGACACGGCCAGCCCACCGCCCTTGCGGGCCTCCTGCAGCATCCGGACCATCTCACGGGCCAGACCGGCGCGGCGCAGCTCGGGCGTCAACTCCAGGTCCAGGGCCACGGTCTCACCGGTCTCGGTCGCCACCGCCCAGCCCTCGCGGGGCTGCTCGGTCACCAAGACCTCGTCGGCGCTCACGTCGACCGACTCGTCCTCGACCGTCACCTGGGCCCAGCCGCTGGAACGCACCTGCTCGACCAGCACCGCCGGGTCGGCCGCCTGGATGGCCTTGGCGACCAGCGGGGTGCGCTTGGCGAACCGCTTGCCCAAGGCCCGGAAGTTCGGCTTGACCACGTAGTCGACCAGGTCGCCGCCGACCGAGGACAGCGAGTCCAGACCGACCACGTTGAGCTCGTCGGAGATCTGGTCGCGCAGCTGCTCCGGCAGGTCCGCGAAGCCCGAGGCGCCCACCAGGGCACGGGGCAGCGGCTGACGGGTGCGCACAGCCGAGTCCACCCGGGCCGAACGCCCCAGCTCCACCAGACGGCGGACCAGCGCCATCCGACGGGACAGCTCCGGGTCGATCAGGTCGGCGTTCACCTCGGGCCAGGAGGCCAGGTGCACCGAGTCGGCCGCGTCGGGCCGGCGCAGCGCCGTCCACACGTGGTCGGTCAGGAACGGCACGATCGGGGCCATCAACAGGGTGACGGTCTCCAACGCCTCGAACAACGTCGCGAACGCCGCCGCGCCCTCGGGGGTGTCGGCCCCGCCCCAGAACCGGCGGCGGGAACGGCGCACGTACCAGTTGGACACGTCGTCGACGAACGCGGTCAGGCGACGACCCGCGCCGGTGGTGTCGAAGTCGTTCATCGACAGAGTGACGTCGCGGACGACCTCGTTGAGCTCCGACAGCAGCCACCGGTCCAGCAACGGACGGTCCTGCGGCGCGGGTGCCTCGGCCAACCGGGAGTGGTCCCAGCCGGTACCGGTGTTGGCGTACAGGGTGAAGAACGACGTGGTGCTGTAGTAGGTCAGCAGCACCTTGCGGACGATCTCCTCCAGGGCGCTGTGGCCCACCCGGCGGGCGTTCCACGGCGAACCACTGGCCAGCATGAACCAGCGCAGCGCGTCGGCGCCGTGCCGGTCCATCACCGGGATGGGCTCCATGACGTTGCCCAGGTGCTTGCTCATCTTGCGGCCGTCCTCGGCGAGGATGTGGCCGAGCACGACCACGTTCTCGAACGAGTTGCGGCCGAACACCAGGGTGCTGACCGCCAGCAGCGAGTAGAACCAGCCGCGGGTCTGGTCGATGGCCTCGGAGATGTACTGGGCCGGGAAGTTGGCCTCGAAGGTCTCCTTGTTCTGGTGCGGGGCGCCCCACTGGGCGAACGGCATGGAACCGGAGTCGAACCAGGCGTCGATGACCTCGGGGACGCGGCGGGCGACCCGCTGGTCCTCGGGCAGGGACGGGTCGGCGTCGGGGTCGGGGATGACGACGTCGTCGACGTAGGGGCGGTGCGGGTCCAGGTTGGACAGGTCCTGGCCGCTGAGCTCGCTCAGCTCCTCCAGGGAGCCCACACAGATCTGGCGGCCGTCGGGGAACTCCCAGATCGGCAGCGGAGTGCCCCAGTAGCGGTTCCGGGACAGCGCCCAGTCGACGTTGCCGCGCAGCCACTCGCCGAAGCGACCCTCCTTGACGTTCTCCGGCACCCAGTTGGTCACGTCGTTCTGCGCGAGCAGTTCGTCCTTGACGCGGGTGGTGCGGATGTACCAGGAGGGGACGGCGTAGTAGAGGAGCGCGGTGTGGCAGCGCCAGCAGTGCGGGTAGGAGTGCTCGTAGTCCTTGTGGCGGAAGAGCAGCCCGCGGTCCTTGAGGTCGGCTACCAGGGTCTTGTCGGCCTCCTTGAAGAAGGCGCCGCCCACCAGTGGAAGTTCCGCCTCGAAGGTGCCGTCGGGGCGCACCGGGTTGACCACGGGCAGGTCGTAGGCGCGGCACACCACCATGTCGTCGGCACCGAAGGCGGGCGACTGGTGGACCAGACCGGTACCGTCCTCGACGGTGACGTAGTCGGCGAGCACCACGAAGTGCGCGGGCTCCTCGAACGGAACGAGTTCGAAGGGACGCTGGTAGGTCCAGCGCTCCATCTCGTCGCCCTCGAAGCTCTCACCGGTGAGTTCCCAGCCCTCGCCGAGGACCTTCTCGAACAGCGGTTCGGCGACCACGAGCCGCTCGTCGCCGTTGGTGGCCACCACGTACTTCACCTCGGGGTGCACGGCCACCGCGGTGTTGGACACCAGGGTCCAAGGGGTGGTCGTCCACACCAGCATCGAGGTGGGGTGTTCGGGTGAGGCGAGCGGGCCGGAGGTGACCGGGAAGCGCACGAACACCGACGGGTCGGTGACGGTCTCGTATCCCTGGGCGAGCTCGTGGTCGGACAGCGTCGTACCGCAGCGCGGGCAGTAGGGGCTGATCCGGTAGTCGCGGACCAGCAGGCCCTTGTCCCAGATCTGCTTGAGCGCCCACCACACGGACTCCACGTACTGCGGGTCCATGGTGCGGTAGGCGTCGTCCATGTTCACCCAGTAGCCCATGCGCTCGGTCATGGCGGTGAACGCGTCGACGTTGCGCAGGACGGACTCGCGGCAGCGGTCGTTGAACTCGGCGATGCCGAACTCTTCGATGTCCTTCTTGCCGCTCAGGCCCAGTTCCTTCTCCACGGCGACCTCGACGGGCAGGCCGTGGCAGTCCCAGCCGGCCTTGCGGTCGACGTGGTAGCCGCGCATGGTGCGAAAGCGCGGGAAGACGTCCTTGAAGGCGCGCGCCTCGACGTGGTGGACGCCGGGCTGGCCGTTGGCGGTGGGAGGGCCTTCGTAGAAGACCCAGTTCTCCTTGCCGCGGGTCTGGTCCAGGGAGCGCTGGAAGACGTTCTCCTTCGACCAGCGGCCGAGGATCTCGCGCTCCGTCGTGGGCAGGTCGATCTGAGCGGGCAGCTGTGGCAGCGCGCGGGATTCGGGCCGGGGGTCGTCGGTCACCGTCGTACCTTTCTCCATCAGGGATGTTCCTGACGGAGGGACGAGGCTTGTCGCGCCCCGCGGTACCACCCTCCTTGGAACCGTGACCGTGACCGCGTGGCGGTTCGGTGACGGGTCCCACTTCATTGGGTTCGCGCCGGTTCTACTGGGGCGTGCTCCACCGCTCGTCCAAGGGATGGGTCGCCCGTTCTTCCGGCCGCTCCGGGGTGATCTTCGCGCTGGTCGTACCCCCGGGCTCGCACCGTCCCCGGGTCGCTCGGACCGGCACACCGCCTCTAGGCTGTGCCTGTCCGGTCGGGGCCAACGCTACTCGTCCCCATCGACACGGAACTCAGGATAACGCAGTACGGCAAGGCGTACCGCTGATTATGTGGGAGGGCGCGGCCATGGCCGAGCGCACACGGGGCGCGGTGCTGGTGACCCTGTCGGATCGCGAGGACGCGGAGGAGCTGGCCGAGCAGCTTCTGGAGCAGGGATACGAGCCCTGCCGGGTGCACCGGGACATGCTCGCGGGCGAGGACGACGCCGAGGACGTGGACTGGGTGATCGAGGTGCTCGTGGGACCGCACGGGGGACCTGCGGTCTTCGACGAACCGCACTTGGCGCTGCTCGCCGAGGACTATGGCGGGTTCGCCACCGTCGAGTGAACCGCCTTGCCGCGCGCGGGGGTCTCCGTGCCCGAGGAGGGGTTGCCGGGCGGCACGATCATGTGTCCGGTCTCGCTCTACCGGCGTTCGATCGGACGCCTGCCGGGGTAGGCGAGCGGTATGCGTTTCACGGCCCGGTTCGTTGTCATGTGTCCGTTGAGCTCCTAGGCTTCGGCGCACCACTCACGGCACCGCGCAAGGGACGACTTCGCAGTTCCGACGGGGGCGCGGGGCAGGTCGTGGGTCGCGCGAAGGGGGAGTGCGATGAACACCACCGAAGCGGCGAGACCGCCGGTCCGCCCGGGTGAGGACCCCTGGACCCCGCGGGAGCTCGCCGAGGTCAGGGAGCGGTTGGAGACCGAGGTCGAGTCCCAACGTGAGAAGGTCCAGGAGACCGAGGAAGAAGTGGCCGAGCGGCTCCAGGACCCCGTCGAGGGGGCCGGGGACGATCCCGCCGACACCGGTGCGAAGGCCTTCCAACGCGAACACGACCTGGCATTGGCCTACAATACTCGTGACCTGCTCGCCGAGGGCGAACGGGCGATCGAACGGATGGACGCGGGAACCTACGGGGTCTGTGAGTCATGCGGTCAGGCCATCGGGAAGGCACGCCTTCAGGTCTTCCCCAGGGCGACCCTGTGCGTCACCTGCAAACAGCGCGAGGAGCGTCGCTGACTGAGGTAGAGCCCCCTGGGGACAGCAACATGACCACGACCGACGACAACACGAAGGCCCGTCCACGCAGGTATCCACTCCTGCTACTGGTCGCGCTCGTAGCGATCGCCGTCGACCTCGCCACCAAGGAATGGGCGCTCGCGACCTTCCGGCCCGGCGAGAACGTCGACGTGATCGGCAGCTTCCTGCAATTCACCCTGGTGTTCAACACCGGTGCCGCCTTCTCCCTGGGCACCGGATACACCTGGGTGTTCACCATCATCGCCAGTGTCGTCGTCCTCGGCATCGGCTACATCGGATGGCGTGTGCGCAGCCTGTGGTGGGGTGTCACGCTCGGCCTGATGATGGGCGGCGCCGCGGGCAACCTCGTCGACCGGTTCTTCCGTGACCCGGCGCCCCTGCACGGGGCCGTCATCGACTTCATCCGGCTGCCGAACTGGCCGGTGTTCAACATCGCCGACTCCTGTGTGGTGGTCGGGGCCTGCCTGGTGGTCGCGCTGACCTTCAAGGGCCTGAACCTGGACGGGACGATGGTCGCCGACGAAGACAAGGCCGAGGCGAAGACGGAGAACCCGGACGCCGACGGTGAGGAGAAGAAGGGCGAATGAGCGACATCAGGAGTCTGCCGGTCCCCGACGGCCTGGAGGGTGACCGACTCGACTCCGCCATCGCGCGGATGTTCGGTCTGTCCCGTACCCGGGCGGCCGAGTTGATCGGTGACGGTGGTGTCCTGCTGGACGGCGCCGAGGCCGGCAAGTCCGATCGCGTCCAGGCCGGGGCCTGGCTGGAGGTCACCCTTCCGCCACCGCCCACCGCCCCGGTACCGCGCGCCGACCCCGTCCCCGGCATGAACATCGTGCACGAGGACACCGACATCATCGTGGTGGACAAGCCGGTCGGCGTGGTCGCCCACCCCACGGTCGGCTGGACCGGACCCAGCGTCCTGGAGGGTCTGCTGGCCTCCGGCGTGCGGTTGGCCACCAGCGGCGCGGCCGAACGCCAGGGCATCGTGCACCGGCTGGACGCCAACACGACCGGGCTGATGGTGGTCGCCAAGAGCGAGACCGCCTACAGCGTGCTCAAGCGGGCGTTCAAGGAACGCACCGTCGACAAGCGCTACCACACGCTGGTCCAGGGACACCCGGACCCGCTGCGCGGCACCGTCGACGCCCCGATCGACCGGCACCCCGCCGGGGACGGTCGCTGGGCCGTGGTCGCGGGCGGACGTCCCTCGGTGACCCACTACGACACCCAGGAGGCCTTCCGGGCCGCCAGCCTGTTGGAGATCAAGCTGGAGACCGGGCGCACCCATCAGATCCGGGTGCACATGTCCGCGCTGCGTCATCCCTGTGTCGGTGACATGCTCTACGGCGCCGACCCGACCCTGGCCGAGAGGCTGGGAGTGCGCCGCCAGTGGCTGCACGCGGTCCGACTGGGGTTCGACCACCCCACCGAGCACCGCCCGGTGGAGTTCTCCAGCCCCTACCCGGACGACCTGTCCGCCGCGGTCGAAAGGCTCCGCGAGGACTAGGCGGTGTTTTGGAGTCTCTGCCGGCGCTTCGGTGTGTTCGGGTGCCTGGAGGTCAGGAACCTTCGGTGCCGACGGTGGTCTTGGCCGGGGCACGCCCGACGCCCCCGCGAGGGCGTCGCACCCGCACCACCCCTTGGCACAGCGCGGCGCCCACGATGATCACCAGCGCGCCCAACGGCTGGTTCCAGGTCAGGGTCTCGCCCAAGAGCACCACCCCGGCGGTCACCGCCACCACCGGCACCGCGTAGGTGACGGTGGTGGCCACGGTCGCTCCGGCACCGCGGACGATCCCGTACTGGAGTACGTAGGCGAAGCCGGTACCGAGTGCGCCCAAAGTGGCCACGGCCAGCGCCGCCTGCCAGGTCAGGTCGGTGGGAACGCCGCCGGCCCACGGTAGGAGCAACAGCAGGGGAAGCGAACCCAACAGGAGTTGCAGGGCGCTCAGCTCCAAGGCGCCGTGCGAGGTCCCGGCGACGAAGCGGCGCAGGTAGGGGGTGCCGATCCCGTAACAGGCGGTGGCGCCCACGACCAGGAGCATGCCGAGCATCCCGTCGCGATCGTCCACGTTCACCGTGGTCAGGGAGTTCCACACACCGAAGACGATGAGCACGCCGAGGAACCCGATGGCGAGCCCCCACAAGCGTTGGCGATCGGGTCGTTCGTCGGACAGCAACAGCATCGAGAACACCACCCCGAACAATGGGGTGGAGGCGTTGACGATCCCCATGAGCGCGGATGGGATGAGCTGCGCGGCGAACCCGAACAGGGTGAAGGGGACCGTGTTGAGCAGTAGGGCCGCCACGAACAGGTGGCCCCACAGACGAGGGGAGGTGGGAAGGCGCCCCCCCGCGCAGGAGAAGGACCGCCACCAGCGGCAACGCCCCCATGAGCATGCGCCCCAGGGACAACTGTACGGGGGTGAGGACCTCCGCGCCGATCCTGATCAGGACGAAGCTCATCCCCCAGACCAGGGTGAGCAGCACGAACTTCGCACGCCACCCGGACAGGGGTCGCGGTACGGAGGAGACCGTGGCGGAGGGAGCCGGGGAGGTGTTCATGGAACGGTTCTATCCCGACAGCTGCGTTAGGTCTACTTCATTCTTCTAAATCGATGAGTTAGTGTTCCTTACATGCTCAGCGTCGACCGGCTCCGCGTCCTCCACGCCATCGCCGTGCACGGATCCCTCAGTGCCGCCTCCAAGGCCCTCCACGTCACCAACTCCGCGGTCTCACAACAACTCACCAAGCTGGAACGCGAGGTGGGGCAGTCCCTGGTGGAACGCAACGGCCGTGGCGTACGACTGACCGACGCCGCCGAACTCCTCGTCGACCACACCTCGCGCATCCTGTCCCTGGTCCAACGGGCCGAGGCCGACCTGGAAGCCCACCGCGACGACGTCACCGGACATCTGCGCCTGTCCGCCACGCCCACCGCGGTCCGTGGACTGCTGCCCAGGGCACTCCCGGCCCTGCGCGACGCCCACCCCGGGTTGCGCGTGGAGCTGTACGAGGAGGAACCCCACGAGAGCGTGCCCACCATGGTCCGCGGCGAGGCGGACCTGGCCATGGTCGTGGACTGGGTCGGCCGCCCCCTGCCACTGCCCGAGGGGATGACCCGCGCCCCGTTGATGGAGGACGTCGGCGACATCGCCCTGCCCGCCGACCACCCCCTTGCCCACCGTGAACTGCTCGAACTCGACGAGATCCTCGACCTGCCCTGGATCAGCTGGGGTCGTGGTTCCATCTGTGACGACTGGCTGCACGGGATCATCCGCCGACGCGACGGCGTACCGAACGTCGTGCACAAAGTCGAGGAACACCAGACCAAACTGGCCCTCATCGCCGCCGGGATCGGGGCCGCGGTCATGCCCCGTCTCGGTCGAGGGCCCCTGCCCGAAGGGGTGCGGGTCGTACCCGTACAGCCGGCCCTGGTGCGCCAGGTCTACGTCTTCTGGCGCACCGACGCCTCCCGGCGCCCGGCCATCCGCGCCG
Organism: Nocardiopsis sp. NPDC055551; assembly: GCF_053619415.1. Lineage (NCBI taxonomy): Bacteria > Bacillati > Actinomycetota > Actinomycetes > Streptosporangiales > Nocardiopsidaceae > Nocardiopsis > Nocardiopsis sp. NPDC055551. Next base: position 390,914 of record NZ_JBSHJJ010000006.1, read on the forward strand.
TCGTCCGAGCCCTGCGCGAAGCCGCCGCCCACCTCACCGAACAACGTCCCACCCCGGTCTCGGGGTCGATGGGTTCGGCGCAGGGGTGAGGGAGGTCGATCGGGCGGCGGACCGGGGCGAACGGACCGCCGCCACAAGAACGAGTGTCACCGGGAAACGAGTGTCACCGAGAAAGGGGTCCGCGGGTCGCACCCGCCGGTGCCATCAGCGCACGTCCGATCACTCCGGCCCGAGCAGGTCCGACATGGTGGTGGTCGGGCTGATCACTTCGGGGTCGGTACGCACGTCCACCAGGGTCGGCAGGTCGGCGGTGACCGCCTCGGTCAGGGCCTTCTCCAGCTCCTCCCGGGTGTGCACGGTGGCGCCCCGCGCTCCCAGGGCGCGGGCGTAACCGGCCAGGTCCAGCGGGCCGCTGATCTCCGTCCCGGCCAATCGGCCCAGCTCACGCGCCTGGTGCATCGCGATCGTGCCGTACAGCCCGTTCTGGAACACCACCACGGTCACGGCGGCGCGCATGCGCACCGCGGTCTCCAGTTCCTGACCGGTCATCAGCGCCCCACCGTCACCGGCCACGGCCACCACCGTGCGTTCGGGATCGGCGATTTTGGCCGCCACCGCCGCGGGGACGGCGTACCCCATGGCACCACTGGTGGGGGCGAGTTGGGTCCGTGGGTGACGGAACCACCAGCCGCGGTGCAGGAAGGACGCGAAGTTGCCCGCGTCGTTGGTGAGGAGGGTGTCCTCGGGCAGGGTCTGGCGCATCCCGGCCACCACCGACCACGGGTGCATGCGCTCATCCTGGTGCTCGGCGACCTCCCTGGGCGGGGTCGAGCTCTCCACCCACAACCGTCGGGCGGCGCTCCAGTCCCGGTAGGGTGTCTGTCCCGGTGCTCGGGCCAGGTCGGACAGCGCCTTGCCCGCGTCGGCCACCGCACCCAGCCACACGGGACAGGTCGCGCCCACCTGTTCGGGTTCGACGTCGATCTGCGCCACCCGGGTCCGCCCGTCCGACTCCGGTAGCAGGTATCCCTGCGTGGTGGTCTCGCTCATCCGACAGCCCACCACCAGTACCGCGTCGGCGTCGGCGAGCGCGCCCAGGATCGCGCTGGGCGCCCCCAATCCCAGGTGGCCCAGGTACAGGGGATGGTCGTTGGGGAACACGTCCTGACGCCGCCAGGACGCGTACACCCCGGCGCTGTAGCGCTCGGCCACCCGCACCAGGTCCTCGCGTGCGTCGCGCGCGCCACCACCGGCGATGATCACCGGCCGCACCGCCCGGGTCAGCCAGGACGCCAATCGGTCCCGGTCGGCCGTGTCCAGCGCCGGTCGGGGCGCGGTGAACGGTTCCGGTACCGGGCGCTCTCCCAACCGTTGTCCGAACAGGTCGCCCGGCACCGCGATCGCGACCGGGCCCGGCCGACCGGTGGTGGCGATCCGGATCGCCCGCGCGGTGACCTCCGGCAACCGGTCGGCCCGGTGCACGGTGGTGGACCACTTGGTGATCGGCGCGTAGAAGGCGGTCAGGTCCACCTCCTGGAAGGCCTCCCGACCCAGCCGTTCGGTCTCGGCCTGCCCCAGGAACACGATCATCGGGGTGGAGTCCTGCATCGCGGTGTGCACACCCACCGCCAGGTTGGCCGCGCCCGGGCCGCGGGTGGCGGCGGCGACCGCCGGGACCCCGGTGAGCTTGGCGTCGGCCTCGGCCATGAAGGCGGCTCCGCCCTCGTGCCGGGTGGAGACCAGCGTCATCTCGGGGTGGTGGTCGATGGCGTCGGCGAGTTCGAGGAAGCTCTCACCCGGGACGGTGTAGCAGCGTCTGATCCCGGCTGCGGCCAGGACCTGCACGGCCGCGTGCGCGGCGGTGTCGTCGGGGGGTAGGGGCCGTTGTGCGGCAGGGGCCATGGAGGCGGGTCCTTCCATCGTCGCAAGGTCCTCTCAAGGCGCGCTCGGAACCAGGGTGTGTCCCGAGAGCATGCGGCCGACTCTCGCAGGCGACCCAGGGCCGGTCAAGGGTGGGCTTCGCGGCCTGTGGACAACTCCCCACAAGCCCCCTCGAATCCGTTGACCGGCCCGACGCTCACAACCCCAGGGCCCGCAGGGCGGCCGTGGTGGCGGCCGCGGCGATCACCACGACCAGGAAGGGCGCTCGGAGGACCAGAGCCAGCACCGCCGCTCCCACCCCCGCCATGCGGGCGGTGTCCCAGGCCAGGGCCTGGCCCTCCCCGCGCAACGCCTCCACCGCGATGAGCGCGGCCAACAGCGCCACCGGAACGGCGATCGCGAACCGTCGCAGCCAGGGGTTGTCCAGGAGTCGTCGGGGCGCGGCCATGCCCGCGTACTTGAGCAGGTAGCAGCCCGCGGCAGTGGCGATCAACGCGATCCACAGGGTCATGACCCCACCTCCTCGTTCCGGCCCGACACGGGGCTGTTCGCGTCGGCCGGACCGGGAACCCGCGGCTCCGGACCGAACAGTGCGATCAGCCCGGCAGAGGCGGCCAGCAGCACCGGTACCCCGGGCGGCAGGATCGGGGTGGTGGCCAGCGCCACGCCCGCGCCCAACAGGGCGATCAGTCGGGTGCGTCCACCCTCGTCACGCAAACGGGGCCACAACAGCCCCAGGAAGATCGCCGGACCCACCGCGTCCAGACCGAACGCGTCGATGTCGCTCACCCGCTCGGTGGCCAGCGCGCCCAACAGGGTGAAGGCGACCCAGAACGACCCCAGCACCGCGTAGGTCGTCACGAAGGCGAGCCGGGCCGACTCCCGGTCCGGTTGGGCGAGGGCCATCGCGGTGGTCTCGTCGATCACCCCGTGGGCGGCCAGCGCCCGCTTGGCGCCCCGCCACCCCAGTACTTCGGTCAACCGCAACCCGTACAGGGTGTTACGGGCGCCCAGAAGCAGCGCGCCGAGCGCGCCCGCGACCAGGCTCCCACCGCCGGAGATCACCCCCACCAGGGCGAACTGGGAGGCGCCGGTGAACATGAACAGGCTGAGGAACACGGACTGGGCGGGGGACAACCCCGCGGCCACCGCGGCCGTACCGAAGGCCAGGCCGGCGGCGCCCACGGCGACACCGATGCCCAGGCCGTCCCGGAGGGCCGGGGAGCGCAGTTGCGACAGGATACTCACACTCGCCCACGTTAGGCGGCTTCGTGTCACCGGTCTTGAACGTTCTTGCGTCTCGTGATGAGGTCCATCACTCGCCCCGCGGTGGCCGGTCACCCAGGTCGCGCCGGTAGGCGCCGGGCGGCACCCCCAGATGGCGGCGGAAGTGTCGGGTCAGGTGGGGCTGGTCGGCGAAGCCCACCTCCGTGGCGACCTCCCCGACCCGCCTTCCCTCAAGGAGCAGGGCTCGGGCCCGGTCCACCCGCAGTTGGTTCAGGTACGCGTGCGGCGGCAGCCCGTAGCGGGTGCGGAAGGCCCGGTTGAGGGCGAAGGGGCCCAGCCCCACGTGGGCGGCCAATTCCTCCAGGGTCGGAGGGGTGGTCAGGTCCCGCGCCAGAACGTCGCGGGCCAGGGTCACCTCGGGGCGCGCGGTCCGTTCCGCGGCGTCCGGGACCCGTTCACGGCCGTGCGAACGCAGCAGCATCGCCAGCCCCCGCCTGGTCAGGGCGGAGGAGGTCAGCCGATCCCCGCGTTCGGCGGCCATGTGGGCGGCGACCAGGACGTGGGACACCTCCGGGGCGTCGATCCCCGATTCGCGGAAGCCGGGTGTGCCCCGCATTCCCAGCTCACGGCCGATCTCCTCGACCACCTCGGGGGCGGGGTAGAACACCCGATATCCCCACCCCTCGGGGACGCCGGCGTGTCCGGTGTGCACCTCGCCGGGGGCGACCACGGCCAACCCGCCCGGGCCGACCCGGGCGCGACCGCGCGGGTGGGTGTACTCCTCGATCCCGCCGGTGATCATCCCGATCGTGTAGGTGGGATGGGTGTGCCGGGTGAAGGACGTGGTGACGAACCGGGCGGTCAGGAGTTCGGTTCCGGGCAGGCCCGAAAAGCGCCAGTACCGTGCTCGTTCCACGCGCGGATCCTCGACGGTGGGATGGACCTCGCTCGGCATGCCCATACCCCCAGGTTATTAGGGCGTGGGCACCGGACACCGGCGGGGAGGGCTCCGTTAGTCTGCGCTCATGGAAAAACCACGGATTCTCCGAGTGCGCGGGGAACGGGATCGCGCGGCCGTCTTCGTCATCCGGGGCGCGGTGTTCGTCGCCGAACAGCGGGTGCCCATCGCCGAGGAATGGGACGAGCGCGACACCACCGCCGAGTTCCTCCTGGCCAAGGAGGGCGACGTACCGGTGGGCACCGTCAGGTTGGTGGACCAGGGTGAGGGCGTGGGACTGCTGGGGCGCATGGCGGTCCTGCCGGAGGGGCGCGGGAAGGGGATCGGTGCGGCCCTGGTGCGCGCGGTCGGGGACCTGGCGGTGGAGATGGGACTGAAGAGGGTCGAGTTGCACGCGCAGACCCACGCGCTCGGCTTCTACGAACGACTGGGATACGTCGCCCACGGCCCGGAATTCCTCGACGCGGGGATCCCCCACCGGCACATGGAGCACGAGTTGTCCTGAACCCGCCGGCGGTGGTCCCCGTCTCCGCTGCGTGTGATGGGGAGCGCACCGCCGTACCAGGCTGTTTCGGAATACTACCGAGTAGGATTCGGTTTTGACGTTGAGCAGGCCCCGCCCCCGGGCCGACGCCCACGAACCGAACATCGACGAGGAACACATGACGGTCAACACGCAGCCGGCCACCGAGACGTCCGACCCTCGGTCCTTCGGACTTCCCCTGGTCCAGGGGACCGAGATCCCCGCCGAACTGCGCTCCCTGGTCTCTCGTGTGCACGACCTCATCGACGCCGTCGCCAACACCGAGGTCGACACCGACACCCTCGCCGAGACCGCCGCCACCGTCGAAGGTCTCACCGAACGACTCAACGTCGCCCGTCGCGAGATCGGCACCATGGTCACCCGCGAGCTCGGTGATGGGACCACCGAGGTGGGCACCATCACCAACATCGTCGCCGGTGACACCAACCCGGCCGCGCCGCAGCTCGCCCTCATGCGCACCGAAGAGGGTCTGCGCGCCGAGATCACCCTCAACACGATCTACCAGGGCCCTCCCGGCCTGGTGCACGGCGGCTGGATCGCCGCCATGCTCGACCAAGCCGTCGGCAGCGTCTCCGCCGTCGAGACCAGCCCCGGCCTGACCGCGCACCTGGAGATCGACTACCGCAAGCCCACCCCGCTGTTCACCCCGCTGGAGATCACCTCGTGGGTGGACCGGGTCGAGGGCCGCAAGGTGTACGTCGCCGGACAGATCCGCGCCAACGGCCAGGTCACCGCGGAGGGCAGCGCGCTCATGATCCGCGTCGAGGTCCCCGAATAGAGTCGAGGCCTCGAAGAGACACGCTGCACCTCGGAGCGGGTATGATCGCCCCCATGACCCACCGCTATTTCGTGTTTAGCAAGCCGACGGACCCGTCGGCCGCTTCCACGTAGGCGGAACCAGGGGAACGTCGGCAAGAGAGCACTCGGGCAACGCCCGGTGCTCTTTCGCTTTTCCGGGCGGCCGACGCCCCGATTCCCCCGTCCTCGGGGACATACGGCCGCACCGCGCACCCGTACACACCGAGGAAGGGACCCACCGTGCACGACCACCGCATCCCGCCGCAGAACGACGACCACATCGCCCGGCTACGCGGTCGGATCGACGTGTTGGACGCCGAACTCGCCGATCTCCTCGAACGCCGTGCCCTGGTCGCCGCCCAGGTGCAGCGGCTCAAGCCGGTCGGCTACTTCGCCGGACGGGACGCCGAGCGCGAGCGCCTCCTGGTCGAGCGCATGGCCGAGCACGCGCCCCGCCTCGGCGCGGACCGTCTCGCCGCCATCATGGACCGTGTCATCAGCGCCGGACTCGACGCGGCCCAGCAGGAGGCGGCCCATTGAACAACGATGACGCTTCTTGCCCGCTCTTACCCGCAGCGCCGGGGTCGGCGCCGAGATGGGCGCTGCGATGGGCGCCGAGATGAGGGCTGCGATGGACGCTGTGAGCAGGATCTACCGGTTCAGATGGTTCAGATCCACCGGTTCAGTGTGGGGCGCCTGGGCTAGAGATCCTGCGGGTTGTTGGGCGGGGTGGGGGTGGGTTCTCCCTCCTTCCCCGCCGCGTGATTGTTGCCGCCCGCACCGCACGCGTCAAGGCAATGTCGGGTGCT